>NZ_LSRN01000019.1 GCF_001885615.1 Alkalibacterium sp. 20
AAAGTATCACTTAATTCTTTTATACTCAATCCATCATCTAGAAACATTAGAATATAATTTTCAAGTTCTTTAACCGTATGCTTACTATTTGAACGCATAAAAAACTCCCCCTGAAGTAGTTTACTTTAGGGGGAGCATATCACAATGTGATAAGGACCGTTTTTTTATTCGTTTTTTTTATTTAGTCGTTCCTTTTGATTTGATTGTGTATGGTAAAGTAATTGTTTTTTCATCAATCTCTTCTTTGTTCATTAATTTGGTCAATAGACGCATTGCTACCGCACCAATATCATACAAAGGCTGCTCTATAGTTGTTAGTCGTGGACGTGACATTGATGTTAATTTAGAGTTGTTTGAGGTGATAATTTCAAACACTTCTGGTACTGACACACCACGGTCCAACGCAGCATTCAACACCCCTAAAGCCAATTCGTCGTCCGCAACAACTGTAGCTGTTGCTCCAGCTTTGACAAGTTGTTCGTAGACAGCTTCCCCAACTTTATACGTGTACTCTGATTGTAAAACTAAGTCTTCTTCATAAGGTAATGATGCTTTTTCTAAAGCATTTTTATACCCATTCAATCGGTAAATTCCATTAATGGGTTCCTCATGGCTTTCGGAAATAAAGCCAATTTTTTTATGACCGTTTTCAATCAGCATAGTGACTGCATCTTCTGTCGCTTTTTCATAATCGATATTGACACTTCCGACTTGTGCATCCGGATCGACTGTACCTGCTAAGACAACAGGTGTGCGTGAGCGAGAAAATTCAGCGCGCAATTCTTCTGTAATTTTGTTCCCCATGAAAATGACACCATCTACTTGTTTAGCTAATAATGTATTCAGTACTTGTACTTCTTTTTCTTCATTTTTATCAGAGTTTGCCAGGATGATGTTGTATTTGTACATGGTGGCAATATCATCGATCCCGCGTGCTAATGATGAAAAATAAAGGTTCGTAACGTCTGGAATAATAACTCCGACCGTCGTTGTTTTTTTGCTTGCCAGTCCACGAGCGACAGCATTCGGACGATAATCTAAACGTTCAATAACATCTAATACTTTCTTTCTTGTGGTTGGTTTAACATTCGGGTTTCCGTTTACGACACGTGAAACAGTTGCCATTGAAACGCCTGCTTCGCGTGCCACATCATAAATTGTAATTGTTTGTTTATCCATTATTTGACTCCTTCTAGAGAGAATATTTTTATTTGTGAGCGTATTCTACCTTATATAGAATAACAGATTACGCTTACAATTTCAATTGTTATCTTATGTTTTCATGAAATTTTCTTATTTGTTTTCAGAAAAGGCTTTCTTGAACTATACTCCCCCCTTTTTTTCTGATAGACTGAATGTAAATTCTTGAAAGAAGGTTTATTGATGTCCGTCCTAACTCAACTACAAAACAGTATGAAAGAAAAAGAAATATCTTTACTTTATTACGATGACCCCTTAACGGTTGCTTACTTAACTGGTTTCGAAAGCGAGCCACACGAACGCGTTGTTGGCGCCCTCGTTTTCCTTGATAAGGTTTGGTTGATTGTTCCTGAACTTGAAAAAAAATCAGCAACAGCTAGTGAATGCGACCACGTATTATCGTATAAAGATGAAGTCTCACCCTGGTCTGTATTAGCTGCAGCATTACGCAGTGACCTAGATAGTATCAAAACGATCGGCATAGACGAACATTCATTGCTCGTTTCACGTTATCACGCTTTAAAAGAAATATTCCCAAAAGCCACTCTTATAAACAGTACCTCGTTGATTCAAGAATTACGCGTAATAAAACAGCACAATGAATTAGATATTATGAAAGAAGCTGGACTTTTAGCAGATAAAGCGCTGGAAATCGGAATGCATTACTTGAAAACAGGAATCACTGAAGCCGAAGTGGTTGCGCGCATTGAATATGAAATCAAAAAATACAGCGTAGAAAAAATGAGCTTCCCGACAATGGTATTGTTTGGCGACCACGCCGCAAGTCCTCACGGCAATCCAGGGAAGCGTCAGCTCAAGCCAAATGAGTGGGTGTTGTTTGATTTAGGTGTGGTTTATAACGGTTACACAAGTGACATGACCCGAACGATCGTTTACGGTAAGGCTGATGAAAAAACAAAGGCCATTTACACAATTGTCAAGGAAGCACAAGAAAAGGCCCAAGCTTTTGTTAAACCAGGCATTCTAGCCGGCGATATCGATACTATAGCCCGAACACATATTGAAGAATCCGGTTATGGCAGTTATTTCACTCATAGACTGGGCCATGGCATAGGGAAATCCGTTCATGAATATCCTAATATAGCGCCTAATGTTGGTGTCAAGCTAAAAGAAAATATGTGTTTTTCGATAGAGCCAGGTATTTATATTGAAGATTTCTTTGGAGTACGCATTGAAGACTGCGTTTATGTGAGTGGATCAAAAGCTCGACCTTTTACTCATACGACTAAAGAAATCATTGAATTACCGATAAAAGATTAAATTAGAAAAACGAGAACCAGAGGTTGCACTTCAATCTGGTTCTCGTTTTTTTCATACCTTCATCTAATCTATAAATATAAATTCTTCTTTTTGAATTTGTTTTTTATCAGATTTATCCATCACCGTTAACGTACCGTCTGATTCTAAAATGATTGCGGATATTTCATCAAAGGAAACATAACCCGCTTTTCTGATCGCCTGCTTTAATTCTCTCTTATTGACTCGCTCTTTTTTTAAATTTTCGTCCTTAAATTGACCCTCATAAAACAATAACGAAGGCTCTGAATTCAGTATCGATCGTATCTGTTTAAAATGAACAGACAGCCAGGTGAAAACATACTGAAGTCCTACCAACATGGCGAATGTCAAAATACCGCTCCAAAAAGACTCTTTATAGTTGACGATCGTCGTGGCTAAGATCGAACCTAAAGCAACGGTGACAATAAAATCAAAGGCATTCATCTTCGACAAGGTTCTTTTCCCTGAAGCGCGCAAGATAAAAACAATAGCAATGAAACTAACTATACTGATCGCGATGAGTTTGAAAACATCTGTATAACTTATTGTCATACGTCTCCTTCTTTCTAAATTTCACTTTTCAATCCAAAGCTTTGGGTGCATCCAGTAATTTATCATTACTTGTTATTTAAGTCATCCGGCTATCATCCCATTTGTTTCCAAAACGACCGTACCTACTTGTTCACGAATCGCCTTATTAACTTCCGATTTAGGCATACGTTCTTTTTTCAAAGCGGATCCCTTCGTCTCCAGCTCCACCGTCAGATCACCCTTATATAGATATAGTGAAAAAGGACGCGACGTTAGCCGCATCCTTCACCCTACTTATTCAATAATCTTTATTTTTTCAGGATCAAAGTAACTGACAATATCACCTATTGATTGATTTTTATCGTAATTCAGTTATTTTGACGTCGCTGAAGGTGTGGTCGGATCTTTTTCAGATGAATCTTTGTCTTCTTTATTCATTTTCTCTTTGACATTTTCGGCAGTTTCTTTAGCTTCTTCTTTGATTTTATCTAAATTTTCTCCCGCTTCATCTAATTCTGTTCCTAGTCGACTTGTTAACTGTTCGTATGTTGCTGATGCGCTATCCAAATAGTCTGAACTTGCTTGGTGCACAGAATCTTTTAATTCTAATCCTTTATCTTTTGCTTTATTCACATAATCTTTTGCCTGGTCTTTTGTTTTAACCGTATGGTCTTTGATATCTTCACGGACTTCTTTACCTGATTTTGGAGCCAATAACAAGGCTGTTAACCCAGCCACAGCCGCACCAACAAAAGTTCCCAATACGAAATATTCTATATTATTATCTCTATACATATAATTTCCTCGCTTTTCTATTATTTAGTTTATTTGTTAACATTGATGTTAATCTTAGCTCATTTTCGATCCAACTTTTTTAGCAATACCTATTGAAGCACCTTTTTTCCCAGCACTTGCTAAATGAGACGTTAAATTACTTGTCGAATTATTTAATCTTGAAACAGATTCGCCTAAATCTCCAACGGCTTTGAATAATGGATTTGTTAATCCTAACTTGCCATTTACATCATCCAAAGTGACATTGGTCTTGTTGAGCAAACCTTCTACCTCGATAAGTAGTAAATCTGCATCTTTCGTTATGGTGCTTAAACTCTTATTCGCTTCTTCCACTGTCGTGTTCAATTCAGATATCATTTTTGCTACCTTGAATAACACGTAAACTAAACCTAACACGAGTACTGCAAATGCTATTGCTGCAATTAATGCTGCTATTTCTCCACCTGTCATAATTATCCCTCTTCCTTCTTTTCTGTATGGGTTAACATTACCATTTAATGTCTTTTAAATGCAACTAAGATGGTTTGAAACACAAATTAAATAGAAGAATTGTATCTTTAACAAAACATGTTAAAATAGTTAATGACTATGCTTATTACTAAATATTCTTAAAGGAGACTATATGGATCAAACAAATGAAGCTCTCGAAAAAATTGAAGAACAAAGGAGTTTACTGACCGAAGTATTGGATACCATTGATTGGCAACAAATTGCCTGGTCAGTGATTATTACACTTTTACAAATTGTATTCGCGTTGATTATTTTCTTTATCATAAAACGAGTTGGACGTTATGTCATCGAAAAGATATTTACCCGGTATATGAACAAGAGAAATACTGTCCCTAATCGATTAAATACATTATATAAATTAAGTAAGAATATTTTTAATGCTGTCATTTATTTTTTTCTGGTTTACACTATTCTTGAATTACTCGGTTTTAAAGTAGCACCTTTAATAGCCAGTGCCGGTGTGCTCGGTCTAGCTTTATCACTCGGTGCACAGGGTTTTGTATCTGATATCGTTAATGGCTTTATGATTTTGCTTGAGAAGCAAATGGATGTGGGTGATGTGGTTAAAATCGGCGTCATTACCGGTACTGTGGAAGATGTTAATTTGAAAACAACCAAAGTAAAAGACTTTGATGGAACGACTCATTTCATCCCAAATCGTGCGATTACGATTGTCAGCAATCAATCACGCTCAGACATGCGTGTCCTCATTCAAATACGTCTCTATCCCTCAACGAATCTTGAGAATGTGAGGAAAGCACTTGAAAACGTCAATAGAGAAGCCATCCTGAATTTCGAGGAAATCACGATCGAACCGTCAGAAATTTCGTTCGTTCCAGTCGGACCTGGTCAACTCGCAGCGCAAGTCATTATGTACACAAAAGCTGGTACTCAGTATGGTATGCGTAACACCTTCTATGAAAAATATGTTAATGCTTTGAGAGAGTCCGGCATTGATTTGCCAAATGTTACCCTTGAATTACCCAATGCATAATCAAATAAAACAGTTTGTTTTGCATGCCCTTAGTCCATAATAAAACCACTCTAGTCGGCTCGATTTTCGAGAAGCAGACTAGAGTGGTTTTATTTTTAGTGGGCGACTATTTCTTTTTCTGTCACACTGTACATTTTTTCGAATTGATGCGCTAACCGATTCGTTCCTTTAAGTATTTCACTCCGTGTGATGATACCTTTAAAGTAACCCTCATTATCAACGACTGTAATAAACGCATGATTCACTAGCATACGCAGAACATCTTCTAACTCAAAGTCTTCTGTTACTGCAGGATAATCCGTATCCATAACTTCGCCCACTTTGATTTCGCTCAATTTTTCAAAATGAACATCTTCTATATCCATGATGGTCTGCATGATGATCGGCATCGATATAAGCCCTCTCATTTTTGAGCGTGCATCTAAAACAGGTACCACAGCATATTTATCCGTGGTCAATAACAGCAAGGCATGGTCTAATCCATTCTTCACTCCAACAACGGCAACTTTCTCAGCTGGTTTGACTAATTCCGATTCACTTTCAATCAATAATTTTTTAACCTTTTCACCTATCAATTTTTTCACTCCCTGTAACCGTTCTCTATAACTACATTGTACCTTTATTTCACTTGAAAGCCAAAACAAAGAAGTTGTTTTAGTGAATATTCTTAGATGTTAATCATACATCTTTATCATTAGCCCCGGTAATAGCGATTAAGACGTGATAAAAATGAGAATCCAATGAGGGTCAACAAGGTGTTAATCAATCCATGAAACACTTTTGCTCAAATCATGTAACACATTATGATCCTGGTCGTAATAAGTAAGCGAAGCCTTTGATAACTCTTCATCTATTTCCATCACTAGATACGTTCCTTTATCTCTGTCTCTCGGTTGAGCAATACTTCCCGGATTGATGAACACTATGCCCTCTTTTTTTTCAGCTTTAGGAATATGCGTATGTCCGTAAAAGACAACTTTGACGTCATGCGATTTTGCTAACTCTGCTAACTTATCATAGCTTCTTTTAACACCATGTTTGTGACCATGCACAAGAAGATAGCGAAAATCTTTAATCTGTTCAACACGGCTTACTTTATATTTATCCGTGATATCCATGTTACCGATCACTGTTTTATAAGTCTGCCACAAGGGATGATCTTCCATTAACTCCGAGTCCCCACAGTGGATCCATTCGTCAGTATCATGTTGATGCATAGAATAAATTTCTTCCATGTAATACGTATTACAATGATTGTCACTAACCACTACTAATTTCATAGTCTGTCTTCCTTTCTATTGATCGATTAACCATTCATCTAAATGATGCTGTAATTTTTTCAAAGCATCTGCTCGGTGACTGATTTCATTTTTTTCGATTTGACTGCATTCCGCTAATGTTTTTCCTTTATTGGGCACATAAAATAACGGATCATACCCAAAACCGTATTCTCCGCGAGGTACACCAGTTATTTCTCCATCCAGTCTGCCATCGATCACTAATGACTCTTTATCAGGATGTGCCAGTGCCAGTGAACAGTGAAAATGTGCTTGTCTTTCATTATCATTGTAATCAGCTAATTCAACTAACAATTTAGCATTATTTTTTGCGTCGTTTTTTTCTTCTCCAGCATACCTGGCTGAATAGACCCCTGGTTGGCCATGTAAGACATCCACAATCAAACCTGAGTCGTCAGCAAGCACCAGCATATTCAACTCTTTAGCAATCGTTTCTGCTTTCAGCAGGGCATTCGCTTGAAAGGTCCTACCGATCTCTTCAACATCTTCAATATCTGGATGATCAAGAAGGGTTGTAATGGTATAACCTTTGCTATTAAACAGTGCTTCAAATTCTTTTGCTTTACCTTTATTTCTCGTAGCAATGAGAATGGTTTTATTTTCAGTCATGGGGTAATTCCAACCTTTCTAATGAAATGGATCGTACGTTCAATTGGCTCGTCTGCAACCAGTTTTGTGCAATCGTGCGAAATGTCTCCTCTGGTCCTGTCGTGTAGATATCAATCACACTCGCATTAACTGCTCTAGCTTCAATTTTAAATGCTTTTAGAACCTTCTCCACTTCATGTGACGTCAAAGCGCCAGAATCGATCAACGCAACTTCTATTCCTAATCTTTCTTGTATGAAGGGAGTAAGTAATGGAAAATGAGTGCACCCTAAAATAACGGTATCCATATTTTCAGTTTTAAAAGACTCTAAACTTTTTTCTACTATCTTTTTAACTTCTACTGTTTCGTAGACATTCTTTTCAACAATATCCACAAATTTAGGGCATGCTAAACTCTTTACATGGATCGATTCATCTTTTCCCAGAATCGATTTTTCATAAAATCCAGAGTCAACGGTGCTCACAGTTGCTAAAACACCTACTTCTTTTGATGTTGTAAGACGTACCGCTGCTTCACTTCCTGGTTCGATGACGCCAATGACGGGAATGTCGACTTTTTTTTTCACTATTTCCAAAGTATGAGCAGTAGCTGTGTTGCAGGCAACAACTATCATTTTTACGTGCTGATCCATTAGAAACTGGACCAATTCAAGCGTATACTCTATAATTTCTTCTTTTGAACGATTCCCGTATGGGCAGCGTTTTGTATCTCCTATATATACGATCGACTCATTTGGCAAACGGTCTGTCACTGCTTTTAATACCGTCAATCCACCAACGCCAGAGTCCAGTAATCCAATCGGTTTATTCATCATATTAAAACAACCTTTTCTAAGATACTTACATGTAGTGCTAATTTAATATCATAACTCGGCATAAATCGACATATTACTATAGAAACCTTATGTAAAAAAAGGTAAAATAAGTAAGTATGACTTTTGTCTCCTATTCTATTATAAAGAATGTTCACTAAAAGTGAAAGACAAAACGAATTTACATTAGAGACAAAAAAGCGAGAGGTGAAAGAATGCAATCCGATAATCAATCCACTGACCCGTTAAAGAGTATCAGTCTCTTAAGAGATTACTTGCTTCCCAATTTACTTAAAGAAGATGAAAAAGAGATCTTATACTGGGCTGGGAAAGAACTCGCACGGTCCAACACTTTTGATTCTTTGGAAGAACTTACCGAACAAATGACTACAATCTTTTTAGGTGAGCTTATACAAGTGAAGTCAACGAAAAACACCATGGTTTATGATTGGTCTGGTCCATTAGTCAGTCACCGTTTAACAACTAAAACTGCTCCTTCTTTTTCGCTGGAAGCCGGTTTTTTAGCGGAAGGATATCAGCAAATAACTGGGACCTATACTGAAGCAACTTATGAGCTTGATTTCAAAAAATCCCGTGTCACTATTTTATTACAATCAGATCATCACGTTTCTTTAAATGAAAACTAAAACAAACCCATGATAACGCCTGACCGCAATTCAATTCGGCAGTCTATCATGGGTTTTGTGTTATTCTTCAAATTTTCAGCATATCTTGCACGCTATACTGCGCACTTTTGGAAATCAATTCCACATTATTATTGCCATACTGTATACCTGATGAGAGCTGTCCATATACGTATAAACCGTTGACCCTCTCGCCCTTTTGACTGATGGCAGTCATTGAAGGATAGTCGATCAGGACACCTCCGTATCGATACGGCGTCAATACACCTGATTCGATCAACTCTTTTATCAAGGGTTGCTGCAAATAAAGCTGTTTTGTTAGATCCATCTGCTGCCCCGTCGCATTGATAATAAAATCGTATGCTCTGGTCTTTTGACCGTTGATTTGGACCTTGAAATCCCCGTTTTCCTTCTTAATAGATTTTATCCCACTAAGCAGTTCTACTTCTCCGTCAGAAATAGATTTTAATAACAGAGCGGCCGTTCGTTGCGGTATGGGCGCTTTAAAATTCGACCATTTCAAACCAAAGTCATTTAAAAACCGGTCTTTTTCATTATCCGGCATGGCATTCCACAGTAGCGAATAAAAGTCTCGCATTTGATGAATAAGCATCTGAAACTTACCTAATTCTTCTAAATGATTCAAGTCTCGCTGCAAACCCGTGAGTGTTCCCTCACCCAGTGTTTTCCAAATCCAAGTCAAATCAATGTCGCGGTCTGCTGTTTCTTTTTCAACCCATTCCTTTATTTGATCGAGTGTCAGCTGCTGATTTTCTTCTACCAGCTGACGAACACGTTCTTGACAGACAGCGTGTGTACCTTTTTTTGGCTCGTGTCCCCTTACAGACGAGAAGCGTCCGTCTAAAGATAAAAATGACAATTTTGCTTCCGGGTAGTACTTTCTGATATATAAAAACGTGTCTAGGGCTGTAAGACCCGTTCCAACAATTCCAACAGCTATTGGCCCCTTTTGAAGACTCAATTTTTTGTTAGCCGGATACGGATTATAAATGTACTTTTCTTCACCCTTCAAATTATAGGGGTCCTGATAAGCTAAATGACCTACTGATAAATGAATGCAATCTGTCGTTTCCGTGCTGTTTTTCGTCTTGATTTCATATTGGTTGTTTTCTTGACGCTTAACCGATAGGACCTTTACGCATATTACAGTGACATTCAACTTTTCAATCAACTCACGACTTTTATCGAGCAGATACTCTCCAAACAGGTTTCTGGGTAAATGCGTATTGTAAAGTTGTTTCAGATTTTTATTTTCTCGAACCCATTCCAAAAAATCATTGGAATCATCAGGATCTATACTCATCGTTTCTGTATACTGATTAATCAGTAGGGCTTCATCGTCCGGTTGGTAAGGAAACCCCGTCCCAAAACTTTCTTTTTCTGCATAGACAGTGATATGAAGGTCTCCACGCATATCCTTCTGCGTTTGTTTTTCTATTTCTCTCAGTATGCTTATTCCAGCCACACCCAAACCTATAATACCAATCTTCATACATGATCCTCCATCGTTTCTATAGTCTCTATCATAATAACAGAAATTCTTTCATTGGAAAAAAACCTTCGACCCGAACATTTCGAAGGTTTTCCAATATTTTAATGATTCCCAGCGAAATTAGTACCGGCTGAAAAGGTTTTGGAAGCTGAGTGGTCACTTGAGAAATATTAAGTGACCACTCAACAAATCGATGGGTCAGAGTTGGACCTTTACTCGACCTATAGTGACTACTCAGAAGTAAGTGAACGATGGGTGAACACTTGTTGCCATCTATACAAACCGCTCAAAAGCATCTAATTGGCGAGTGGGTAATATAAGGGGGCTATACCTACTACTGAAGATTTTCACTTTGTTGACTGGTCACTAACGAGGGGCAATAATACCCACTCGCATGATGTCACACTTTCGGCGGACACATAACCAACACCATACTGATCACTCATTTCTGAAAGTTACCGAGTTGGCACTTAATGGTCATTATATTTTTGCACACCTGCTTTTATTACTGTTCATACTCGCCTTTGAAGACAAAAAAATAGTGTGATTTATCTTAATTAAAAGAAAATCACACATTTTTTATAAATTCATATTTAGAAGGACCTTTTTCAGAACATATTCCTCATCATCATTAACTTTGACAAAACGTATTTCTCTCGCATTCCAAGACGTCAAATCACTTAAATCATAATTGTTTTTTCTTAAAACAACATCTAGAGGACAGTCGATTTCATCATCAGCATTGTTTATCACATCCTGATTTGCTACCTCTAATTCGACCGTTTTATCTTTGCATTCGATTATATACCTGTACTGAATCGTTGATGTCAGCACAGACTGACTTTTCTTACTATGAGACATTTTAACACTCTCCAATTAAGTATAAATTTAACGCAATTCAATAAAAAAATCTGAAAACTATAATATATTTAACTTTTTCATTATATAATACACGTTATTTATAAAACCATCTTATACCAGAAACAAAAAAAAGTATAGCTACTTAAAGGGTTTTGTATTAAAAAAAAGACAAGTGTCATAGATTAGTCACATTACCGAAGATGTTTTTGTAATGTTAATATCATATTAGAATTATCTAAACAAAAAAAAGGCAAAGCCTCTAAGCTTTGCCCTAATAAATCAATATTACTGATGTTGTGATAATTTAGCTAAGATTTGTTCTTTACTGTGGTAGCCAATTAATTTGTCTATTACTTCTCCATCTTTAGTTACGAGCAACGTTGGAATACTCATGATTCCAAATTTACTTGGTGTTGACTGGTTTGCATCTACGTCCATTTTGAAGTAGTTTACATTGCCGTCAGATTCTTCATTTAATTCGTCAATAACAGGAGACTGCATGCGACAAGGTCCACACCATGTTGCCCAAAAATCTGTTAATGCTAGACCTGAACCTGTTTCTTGGTCAAAATTCTGATCAGTTAATTCTCTTACCATTCTAAATTCCTCCTATTTATTAACTTACTTATTAAAAGTAAGTTATTCATCCTATTGATTAGTATAGCAAATTCTTATATTCTTGTCTACCATAGACTATTATTCTATTTAAACGTGACAATCGTTGCGCCGTTCCCGCCCTGGTTCGCTGGTGCATCACCAAACTCCTTGACTTGCGAGTGTTTTTTCAAGAATTGTTGGACGCCTTTTCTTACCGCACCCGTCCCCATGCCATGAATGATCGTTACTTTTGGATAATTGGCAAGTAGGGCCTGATCTAAATATTTATCCACTTTGTTGAGCGCTTCTTCCACTCGTTCTCCTCTGACATCTATTTCAGTCGAAACGCCCATGCTTGAAGAGCGTGTGATCGAGACGCGTTGTTTGGGTTCTTTTTCCTGCTCTATCTGCACCAGATCTGCTTCAGGCAGTTTCATTTTAAGCATACCCATTTGAACCACCCAGTGACTGTTATCTGCCTGTTCAACTATAATCCCTCTTTGACCGAACGACTGTACTTCGACACTATTGCCGACCCTTAAACCTTTTTTCTGTTTCTGTTTCTGCAGGACTTTATTTTTATTCAGGCTCATTTCTTCGGTCTTAAGGTGTGATAACCGTGATTGGACATCGATAAATTCGTGTTCTTTAAGTGGTTCACTCATATGCCCTTCAAGCTGTTTTTGCCGTAAGTCTTTGATGATGGCTTCTGCTTCCTGCTTTTTCTTTTCCAAATAAATATTAGCTTCTGTTTCTGCTTTTTTACGTAAATGGTCTTTTTCATTCTGATAAGTTTTGTACTCTGCTTCAAGTTTTCGATGCAAGCTCTCTGCATCTCTACGTTCTTTGGTCGCTTTGCCCGCTTCACTTTCCGCTTGCTTGCGTTTACCTTCCAGATCTTCGATCATCTGGTCTACACTCTGGCTATCGCCACTCATCAATTGTTTGGCAGATTCAATGATCATCGAATCCAGTCCCAAACGTCTAGCGATCTCAAACGCATTACTTCTTCCTGGGATACCGATGAGTAAGCGAAACGTTGGACTAAGCGTATCGATATCAAATTCCATACTGGCATTAATGGTTTCCGGTCGATTATACCCATAGGCTTTCAGTTCCGGATAATGTGAGGTGATCATGACATAACAGCCGCTTTGAGCAATCGCATCGAGTATAGCGATTGCCAATGCTGCTCCTTCTTGAGGATCCGTTCCGGCACCCAATTCATCCAACAGAATAAGACTCTTGTCATTCATTTGTTTTAAAATATTGACGATCTTTGTTAAATGCGATGAGAACGTAGATAGACTTTGTTCGATGGATTGTTCGTCACCGATATCCGCGTAGACGCTCGAGAAGATGCCCATGGCACTGTTTTCTTCTGCCGGGATAAACAACCCTGACTGCCCCATCAACTGGAGCAACCCGAGCGTTTTTAAGGCTACTGTCTTCCCGCCCGTATTGGGTCCGGTCACGATCATGGTTTTATATTCTTTTCCAATGACGATATCGTTAGGTACCACTTCATCATCAGTGAGCAAAGGATGTCGCGCCTGATATAACTCAACATGATTATCCGTACTTATTCTTGGTTTGACGGCTCTGATCGCTTTTGCAAAGCGTCCTTTGGCTTGAATCACATCGAGTTCAACCAGTAATCTCAGATGTTCTTCCAAAGCTTCCCGGTAAGGTTCGATTTCCGCGGTCAATTCAGCTAAAATGCGTTCCACTTCATACTTCTCTTCCACTTGATACTGGCGCAGTCGATTATTTAAATCGACGACACTTTGGGGCTCAACAAACAGCGTTTGTCCCGTCGAACTCTGGTCATGGATAACACCGCCAAAAACAGATCGATTCTCTGCCTTCACAGGAATCACGTAGCGGTCATTTCGCATCGTTATCAGTGCATCTGTAAGAAACCGTGATTGGGGACCTCTAACAATACTTTCAAGTTTTTGACGTGCACGACTTTCTGTCTGTCTGATACCATCTCTTAACCCTTTCAGTTTCGAGCTGGCGTCATCCAAAACGTAACCGCTCTCGTCTACGACCATAAATATTTTTTTCTCCAAAGCATTAAATGTTTCCAATTTATTTATTTTGTCATATAACCGGTGCAGAGGAATGTCCTCTTCTTCCGCTTTTCTAAAAAACGTCTTGATTTCTCTCAGTGTTCTTAGTAAACGACCAATTTGAGCAATTTCTGTACCGTTCAAACTGCCTTGAACCCGGACGCGTTTCAGGTGAGGACGGATATCTTCAAAAGCAGCCAACGGAATGCCACCTCTTAAGCGCATCAGCAACACCGCATCTTCTGTTTCTTCCAATTGTTCCAAGATGCTGTCTTTATGATCAGATGGTTTGATGGTTCTGACTTTTTCCTTACCCAGCTTCGATACTGTGTGTTCACTTAATTTAATGATTACTTTTTCATATTCCAACGTCTTGAATGAAGATTGAAATGTTTCCGTCATACTTTCTCCCCTTATATGGTTCACGCTTACGACTCAACAAAAAAGGTTGATTGAAAGGCATCATAGTGATGTTTCTCCTTCAACCAACACACCTTGCGTTTATCTGTATTTATTCTTGTGGTCCTTGTTCGATCCACCAGTCATATACTTGCTCTGACAATGCTGGTGTGTCCGTGACGATTTCTCTCGCCAGTGCGCTTGACGCAAACTGGTTTTGTATGAGTGCTACAGGCAGCATTGAAAGAACAAAGAGGACAAAGAATATCCCGATGTAATGCACAACAAAGCTCAACGCCGCTCCACCAATTGCGTTGACTGTCCGTACCACTGGTAAATCAGCTAACGACTGGAACAAGCCGCCCAGGATTCGAGTGACTAGCCAACCGACAAATAGTAAAATCACAAATGAGACGCCTTTATAAAAAGCTCCGTCTAAATCAAATAAGAAATCGATGCTGTAAAGCACGAAAGGATTGTCTGACGTAGTTACCGGTGTAGGATACGGAATAAACATCTGCGCGTACTCATTGAGCATTTGATAATAGTTCAAAGCGAACCAGAATGAGACAACATACCCGATCGTTAATACGAGCTGTAAGACCAAGCCTCTTCGTGCTCCACTATATAGTGATAATAGTAATAAAAAGATAATAATCCCTGTTAACAGCATACTTTTCTCCTTATTGGCTCAGTTAGTTTTCTAAATCCTGTTCTAACTGTTCATATTTTTCTTTCAGTTGTTCCAATTCATGTCGCATGGTCAATTGATCCGATACGGCATTGATCGCCAGTAAGATGGCCCTTTTTTCTTTATCCAGACCTTTTGTTAATTCTTTTAGTTGACTTAATTGTTCATCCACTGTCTCTGCGACGACGCGCATATGTTTTTCAGGCTTTGAACCAACAATAGTGTATATTTCTCCATCTATAGTTGCTTTATATCTTCGCTTCCCTTCGGACATGACACAGCCCCCTCGCTTCTCAAATTCTTTATTATAATAACACGAATTTGTTCGGCGTGCATTACTTCCGGCTTTTTTTATACTGATTTCTGTGAATAATCAAGGTATTCTATATGAAAAAAACAGAGTAGACAGATGCCCACTCTGAAAATCTTCTTTCTTTTCAAGTTTAACTTGACACATTTCAGCTGTTATCTAATTTCTGCAGCAAAGTGCTTCACTAAAGCTTCTTTCACTTGTTCGAAGTCTTTGGTTACCTCTTCTTCTTTTAACGTCGCTTCCGGATTCAGGTAAGCCAAGCTATACGCCATTGATTTTTTACCTTGTTCAATGTTGTCCCCCTGATACAGATCAAAGAGTCGTATGGATTTCAACCATTTCCCACCGTTTTCTTTCATCACAGAAAGAATCGTGTCATGTAAAACGGTCTCCTCCACGATAAACGCGACATCTCTTGATGTTCCCGGATATCTTGGGATCGATGAATGGATCAGGTCTTCCTGGTGGTTATCCAGCAGCTCATCCATATTGATTTCAAACAGATAGGTGTCTTTCAGATCGCGTTCTTCTGCGATATGTGGGTGTAACTGTCCGATGACACCGACGACTTTATCTCTCCATTTGATCTCAGCTGTGCGTCCTGGATGGAGTTTTGAATAAGCCTGTGTTGGTTCGTAGCTGATTTCTTCAGATACACCGATCACCTCGAACCACTCTTCCACAATACCTTTAGCCGTAAAAAAGTCTACCGTCTGCTCGTCTTCTTGCCAGTTTGCTTCTATACGCGACCCTGTCAAAGCACCTGAGACGTGTGTCACTTCTTGTGGTAATTTCGAAGCTGGATCAGGATAGAACACCCGACCAATTTCATAAAAACCAATGTGTTTGTTTTGTCGCGCAACATTATACTGGATATTATCCAATAAACCACTCAGTAAACTTTTACGTAAGGCCTGGTGTTCTTCACTCATTGGCCAATCCAATTTTACCGGTTCGCCTTTGACACGTGCGAATGCCTGAGCTTTTTTGTTTGTCGTTAAGGCGTAACTGATTGCTTGAGACAATCCTGCGCCTTCCATGAAGTGACGCGTTTCGCGAACACGCTGCTGTTTGTGCGTCAGTTCTCCCGGGACAGACTCATTTTGTGGGAGTGTTGCCGGTAATTTACTATACCCGTGCAAGCGAATCACTTCTTCAATAATATCTGCTTCGATCTCAATATCCCAGCGTCTTGGTGGAACCGTGATCGTCAGTGTTTGAATCGCCGTTTGACTGTCAAAACCTAAACGATCCATCAAGCTCACCACTTCTTCAAGTGATAAAGCTGTTCCAAGTGCCTGATTGATCTTAGCGAGTGTGATGGTTACTTTTTTATCTTCCGGCTGAATGGCTTCGACACGTGCCACACCACTGACGACTTGACCACTGCCAAGTTCTGCAATCAGTTGGGCTGCATGATCCAGTGCTTTTTCAATGGTTGCTGTATTGAGTCCTTTTTCAAAACGTGAACTCGCTTCACTTCTTAAATTAAGCGCTTGCGCCGTTTTTCTGATGATGCTTGATTCAAATAAAGCTGATTCAAGGGCGATCGTTCTTGTTTCACTTGTGACGTGGGTGTTTTGACCACCCATGACACCGGCTAAAGCGACCGGCTTTTCACCATTTGTAATGACCAGATTGTCCGGACTCAACTGTCGCTCCTGCCCGTCTAACGTCACCAGCGTTTCGCCTTGTACTGCTCTTCTGACACTGATTTTTTTAGAACCTAAAGCCTCGTAATCGAAGGCATGCAAAGGTTGTCCGTACTCCAGCATGATGTAATTCGTTACGTCAACGACGGCATCGATGGGACGGATGCCTGCATGCATCAACTTACGCTGCAGCCACAAAGGACTTTCTTTCACTGTGACCTCTTTGATCACACGTATTTTGTACACGGGTGCATCCTTTGCATCATCGACTGACACATCGATATAATCGCTGATATCTTCAGAATCGTCTTCCGAAACAATGACTTCTTTGAAATCGGGTTGTTGTGAAAGGATAGCACCGACTTCATAACCGACACCGCGCATACTCAATGCGTCGGCACGGTTTGGGGTTATATCCAGTTCAATGAAGGCGTCATCCAGACCAATGTACGGTAATGCGTAGGCACCAATTACTGCATCTTCCGGCAGGACATAGATACCATCTTCAGCTTTCTTCGGTACGACTGAATCAGAAAAGCCTAATTCCTGTAAGCTGCAGATCATGCCATTTGATACGACACCTCTTAGTTTGCTTTTTTTAATTTTCAAGCCATTAGGTAGGGTCGCACCCGGTAAAGCGACAATGACCTTTTGCCCCGCTTTAACGTTGGGCGCTCCACAAACGATTTGAGCGTGTTCTGCTAGATCGACATCGACCGTTGTTACGTTCAGATGGTCTGAATCTGCCATTTGTTGAGCTGCCAGAACTTCTCCGACGATGAAATTCTCTAAGCCGATTGAAGGGATACTCACTTCATCCACTTCTATTCCTGTTAATGTAATCTGGTCCGCCAATTCTATTGGAGAAATACCGCTTAAATCTAAATATTCACTTAACCACTTGACTGATACTCTCATGCTCTCCTATCCCTTCCTTTTAAATTGTTCCAAGAATCGCTGATCATTTAAATAGAAATGACGAATATCATCCACACCATATTTCAGCATCGCGATACGATCAGGGCCTAAGCCGAAAGCGAATCCACCATATTTCGAAGAATCCACACCGGACATTTCCAGTACATGGGGATGCGTCATGCCGGCACCTAAAATTTCGATCCAGCCGGTTTGTTTGCAGACGTTACATCCTTTACCTTCACATTTAAAGCAGGACACATCGACTTCGACACTAGGTTCTGTAAATGGGAAATAACTTGGACGCAGACGGATTTCTCTTTCTTCGCCGAACATTTTCTTGGCTAACAGTTCCAGTGTTCCTTTTAAATCTGCCATGGTAATGTTTTCGTCAATAACCATCCCTTCGATTTGATGGAACTGATGGGAGTGCGTTGCATCATCGGTATCACGGCGATAGACTTTACCCGGACTGATCATTTTGAGCGGCCCTTTCGAAAAATCATGACTCTCTAAGGTTCGTGCCTGGATCGGTGACGTGTGGGTACGCAGCAAGACGTCTGACGTGATATAAAAGGTATCCTGCATATCACGTGCGGGATGATTCTGCGGTAAGTTGACACGCTCAAAGTTGTAATAATCGGTTTCCACTTCGGTGCCTTCAATGACCTGGTAGCCCATGCCTAAGAACAGATCCTCGATGTTTTCCATGATTTGAGTCAAGACATGCGTCTGACCGGTCTTGACTTGTCTGCCTGGCAGCGTGACGTCGATGGCTTCTTCAATGAGTTGCTTTTCCAGCGCTTCTACTTCAAGACTTGTTTTCTTTTCAGATAATACAGCGGTGATTTCATCACGTACCTCATTCGCTTTTTTACCGAATACGGGACGCTGTTCAGCCGAAAGGTCTTTCATGCCTTTTAGCACAGCTGTGACTTCACCTTTCTTACCTAAGTACTTGACACGTAGCGCTTCGATTTCTTTCAATTCAGCTGCACTGCTTACATGTTCTTTTACTTCTTCCAGCAGCGTCGTTAATTTTTCTTCCATTTCCATCGTCATGCTCCTTTATTTAAAATATGACATTTTGTCTGATGATTTTTAAAACAAAATAAAAAACCCCATCCCAATAGAGGGACGAGGTCAACACGCGGTACCACCCTTGTTCAAAAGTTACCTTTTGCACTTCTGCATAACGGCGCATACCGAGATTAAAAGTTAATCTACATAATTCTCCATCCAGTTCAGACTGGGTGAAAAAGCAATGAAAGTGAACTTCCTCAAACGATTCAATCGATGTTTTCAGCCAGGACATCGTTCTCTAGTAGTGTTTCGTCAGAGTACTCTTTTTCATCTTTTGTTTTAGTCTATTTTACAAACCCATTGGTCTGCCCATTCTTGTACTTCGATCATAACATTTTTTAAAGCTTTACCTTTTTCAGTTAAACAATAACCTGATTTCATATCACAGGAATCATCCAAGTCTTTGGTTACAATACCTTCTTTTTCGAGTTCTTTGAGACGTTCGACTAATACACGATCGCTGACGCCAGATATTGACTGTGACAAGTCTTTGAATCGACGAGGTCCATCCAACAATACATCAATAATCAAGCCTGTCCATTTTTTACCTAAGATGGCAAAGGACTGTTCAAACTTTGGACAAATAACTTTATCTTGATGCGTATCTGTTGTAATCATTTCTATCATACGCTGTCACCTCTACTTTCACACCTGTTATTATACCACTAACAGCTGTAAAATGGTACGCTCATTTATAATTTAAAAAAATTCATTTTCGTTAATATTTTATAAAAATTCTATTAACATCGTTGCGATAGTGAAGTAAATAAGCAGACCTAAGGAATCGTTGATCGTGGTGATGAATGGACCCGAAGCAACCGCCGGATCTATTTTAAATTTTGTAATAATCACTGGTATTGTTGCCCCTATGACGGTTGATATACTTATTGTGATAAACATGGATATGCTTATAATGAATGCCAGCACTGGATTGCCATATACTATGCTGATCAAACCAATAATAACCACTCCGGCAACTAATCCCATGATCATTCCGGCACCCAGTTCATTTTTAACGGTCTGAAAAAATCCATCTCTGTCTCTTTCATCATCGATCGTTAAATTACGTACAGCTACAGCCAGCGATTGCGTCCCCACATTACCCGCTGTATCCATTATCATTGGTATAAATGCGGCAAGTAATACTACCGATTCCAAGGTTTCTTCAAAAATACCGATCAGACTTCCTGTAATTGTTCCCAAAAACAACAGAATAACAATCCACGGAATACGTGATTTAGCTGTTCCAAAGGCGGTAACTTTACGATCGTCATCACTTCGTTTGATAGCAGAAAATTCATTAAAGTCTTCCGTAACCTCTTCTTCCAAGATATCCATGACATCATCAACGGTTATAATACCTTGAATCGTCCCATCATGACCCAAAACTGGAATGGCAAGCAAATCGTAATCCTGAATAACACGAGCGACATATTCCTGGTCTTCATTGACATTGACAGAAACGACTTGTGTGAACATGATATTTGCGACTGTTTCATCTTCCGGAGAAAGCAGTAAATCTCTCAAAGATAACACGCCTACCAAACGATCTTTTTCATTAACTACGTACAGATAATAAATCGTTTCAGCTTCGCGACCAATTGTTCTCAGTTTACTGACGACCTCTGCAGTCGTTTGAGTGTGGTGTACAGTAATGAATTCTTTCGTCATTATCGAACCTGCTGTTTCCGGTTCATATGACAGCAATTCTTGCACGCGTTGTCTTTCTTCGTCATCCATCATCGCTAACAATGCCTGATTGTCCGTTATGTCACTTTCAGATAGAAAATGCGCAACATCATCGGCAGCCATAAAATTGAAGACTTCAGCCATATATTCATCAGGCAGATACTGCACCGCAGCTTCCTGATCCTCTGTTTCCATCCATTCAAAGATTTCTGCAAATTCTTCAGGTGTTAAAAATTCAGAGATTTTACGTTTTTTATCAGGATAAAGTAAATGGAAAACCTCATGCTGGTCGCGATCATGTAATCTTAAAAAAAGTTCTCTAAAAGTCTGCTTGTCATTGTCTTTCGCTGCCTTGAAAATATGCTCATATGTTTTTTGTTTATTGCTTTTCACTAATTTCATAGTTTTTCACCCTTCTCGTTTGGTTTAGCGTCAGATCATCTTGAAATGTTATTATTTTTAAATTTCTCATCCTGATGTGCAAAGGAACAGGATCCATCCGCCTCACCTCCATTGATTTTTTACTAGAAGGACCTTAACCGAACGTACAACTATTTATGCTGAATTCAATATAAAGTTCTATAATTTTACAGATAAAAAAACACGCCTATTTGAGCGTGTCAAGAACATGAACGTCAAGTCATCTTCAAAAACACCTCTGTCGTTGAGCTTTAGCTTCATATGGCATAGAGAAAATTCCTCAGCTACATTAAAAATCCCCTTCATCCGAAATTTTTTGCTGACCCGTTGGCGTCTTTAGACGTTTCCGGGCAGTAGCTTGTCTCCATACGGAGCCTCACCTAACAAGGTCATGAATATCTATCGTTCCTATCATAACGAATCTTATTTAGTCAATCAAGCAATAGTTCTCATGTAACGCTCTCGTTTGCTGATTTTTATGAAAATAAAATAAAGAGCGTTATCTTTGAAGCCAAGTTGAAGAGTATTTATACTGAATGAGTAACCACTAACTATAAACGTATAACACGAGGAGAGATTCCATGAATAAAAGAAAGTTAATAGTGCTATTTTTAGCCGCGACCACTTTAGCCGCGTGTACGACAGATGATGGAGCGGGTGAAACCGAGACGTTAGATCCAATCGAAGAAGAAGCAGCCATTGAAGAGGAACCCGGCGAAGCTCTCGTGACAGACGAAGAAATGGCTCCCATAAGTGATGAAGAATTAGAACAAGCAGAAGTTATCGATGATTTGGATCAATACCCGGAATTTGCTGAACAGGACGCCTTCGACCCAACTGTTTATGACGCCTATTTGATTACGGATAATGGATCAACACGAGTCATTCTGTTCCAAGATGGGGATGAACAAGTCTTCAAATCCGTTTATATCGAAGAAGATAACCGTTTGAAAATCATAGATTTACAGAACAATGAACTGCTTATCAATTCTCCATTATAATTTCCATACTTATTATAAGGAAGGATGATTATATATGCATGAAAAAGAAATAGTTAAAACGCAACAACCTAAAGAAAATTATTTAATGGCTGATAATCGAAAAAACATTAAGCCCCTACCGAAAGTGGAGAGTGATTCCTATAAAGCCGCCGGCAAAATGAAAGGTTTCAATACCATTGTAACCGGTGCAGACAGTGGCATCGGTCTTGCCGTGGCCATTGCCTTTGCAAAAGAAGGTGCAAATGTCGCACTTGTTGATTTAAAGAACAACGAAGATCTGAAAACAGCCAAAAAAAGAATTAAAAAACTGGGTGTTAAGTGTCTGACGTTTGCGGGGGACGTCGGTGACGAAGACTTCGCTAAACACACAGTGAATGCTGTAGCTGAAGAATGGGAAGACATCCACGTGCTCGTCAACAATGCGGCCGAACAACATTCGCAAGAAAGTATTATGGATATTACTGCCGCTCAAATCGACCGTACTTTTCGCACCAATATCTATTCAACCATTTACTGGTCACGAGAAGTCTTTCCATACTTGGTTAAAGGTGGAGCGATTATCAACTCCTCCTCGGTTACAGCATATAAAGGCTCGCCTGGTTTGATGGATTATGCGTCAACCAAAGGTGCGATTATTTCGTTCACCCGTTCTTTAGCTCAGAACAAAGAATTCCTCAAGAAAAAAATACGCGTCAATGCCGTAGCTCCCGGACCTATCTGGACACCCCTTATTCCCGCAACCCTTGGAAGCTCTTATGAAGAGCATGCTGGTGTCCCTATGGATCGTCCCGGCGAACCTTACGAACTGGCACCAACCTACGTTTACCTGGCAACAAACGACTCAAGTTACGTTACCGGACAGACCCTTCATGTCAATGGCGGGACCGTCGTTAACGGTTAATGAAATATCTAATGAGGAAGAGGATTATCCTAAAAAACGGGATAATCCTTTTTTTATGTCCCTCGCCCCTACTGTTTTTTTGCTTAGCTTTAATTTGATACAATATACTTTATTGAATTTACTGTCCTTAATGCACCGCAAGTGACACCTAAATTGGCCGTTATTTATATAATCATCTTTCACCAGTTTAAAGGCTTGTATCGATCTCTGTATGGGATGACTATTATGTTTTTCGAAAATAGTCATATCTTGTTCTTATTTTTATTTTATTATTGAATCGTTACTTTAACCTTACCAATAACGGCTTCTTTTTGATTGTTTTAAAATTTTTATAGCTGAATTTCATCCCTTATCCTTTAAGGAAAAAATGGACAGGCTCTACTGAATATGACATAATCAGAATCAATTATAAATTAAGTTGACCTTTAAAAGTCATCTAAAGTTATTTGGAATGGGAGAGTATCAATGAAAAGAATATTGCTAGGAAGCCTAATGTTTATCAGCATAATCATGTTTTATTTTACAAACGTATCCGCTTATGCACAAGAGCCCGATTCTTCAACGGAAGAGACTTTCTCTGAAGAATTATTAGAGGAGCCTTATGAAGAGGAAGCTGAGCAGTACGAGAGAGCAAAAGTGTTGGAAGTCGAAAACACCGATGGAGCAGGTCTTGATGAAGGGTTTTACACTGAGATCCTGTCGGTTCGAATCGCCTTTTTATCAGGAGAAAGAAAAGGCGAGGAATCAGACGCAATTCATTATTTAACAGGAAATCCTGGTCATGATTTTTCCGTGACTCCTGGAGACAGGGTATTGGTAAATATACAGGAAATAGACGGGGAAACAGAAGTCCATATTATTGAATATGTACGCGATACTTATATATACATTGTAGGTGGGATTTTTATAGCTTTATTGATACTCCTCGGCGGCATGAAAGGGATAAAGACCATCATCACGTTAGCCCTAACGCTATTCTTGTTATTGTATGTGTTGATACCCGGATTGTTAGCAGGCTATAGTCCTATTTTACTGACTATAGGGATTTCAATTATTATTACTGTAGTTACTATTTTAATTGTAGGAGGCAGAAATATTAAATCCTATGCGGCAATCATTGGCGTCTTAGGAGGGGTATTGATTGCCGGTATCATTGCTTATGTATCGGGAAGTCAAATGAACTTAACCGGACTATCGAGTCAGGAAGCAGGAATGCTTATGTTTATTCCACAAGAGGTAGATTTCAACTTCAGCGGATTACTTTTTGCAGGGATCGTCATGGGCGCCTTGGGGGCAGTGATGGATGTGGGTATGTCCATCGCCTCAGCTATGGAAGAAATCCACCTGGCAAACCCTACGATTTCCACCAAAAATTTGATTTCAGCAGGAATGAATGTAGGAAAAGATATCATGGGTACCATGGCTAACACGCTGATTTTAGCCTATATCGCCAGTATGATCCCCTTATTACTATTATTTACCGCCTATCAAGAACCTTTTATTAGTATCATTAATATGGACGTAATCGCCACTGAAGTGATTAGGGCCTTATCGGGAAGTATAGGTCTAATACTATCTATTCCCCTTACGGCAATTAGTGCCGGTTTGCTAAGAGATAAAATAAAACCTCAAAAGGTTTCTCTTTCCTCTAAGGAAACCAGCGAATAAATAAGATATTAAAGGGAAGGTAAAATATGTTCAAACAGGAATCGATGGAGATAACACTGCAAGATCATCGATACAGACTTTGATTTGACGATTGAGTTTGTCATAGTCGAAAAGCTTCTGAAGTAGGCAAGGCTATGGGGAAATGGAATTATTAGTTAATCTTTTGCTTGACTAAACGTAGGAAAGAGACTGGGACTTTTGCCCCAGTCTCTTTTCTGTTTTGTTGAAGAATTATAAACAAAGAATATCACTTTGACTCCAATCGCAAAATCAAACCGAATGAACTGTTAAAAGATACCTTAATAAGTATAAAAAATAAACACTTACATATAGAGCTCTTACAATGACAAGCTCAGCTTCCTTTTTGTTTTGAGTTAGTCATTTCGCTCTTGAAATGACAAGCTCATTCATTATTTGTACTTGAGTCTGCAGTTTCTAAAGAGAACCTAAGTAAAATACTCAAAAATACCTTAGCGAATTCCAAAAAATCAAACCCTCAATAGCAAAAAAAAGTTGTTTTCTATTTTTGTTCAAACGCTGAACAAAAATGGAAACAACTTATATTAGTTATTAGTAAAACAGCTTGTAGGATAATTAAGCGTGTACCACTCTTAATTTCATGCTCCATTCTGATATTTTCCCTTTAAACTTCATTCTAATGGGGGTGGATACTTCACTGATTGCACAGTATTTGTCTACACACGTAACGACCAAACTCTCTTTATAGCGAGGCATTCCTATACCGGTTGTCGTCAGGAACATATGCTTCAATATAATATCTTTTTCAAGTTCGCTTAATTCGGTTAAGAGTAGAGCATTTTTTACAGCAATTTTAGGATGGACAAAGTTATGTGATCCTACTTTCATTGAAGCAATTTCTTCTCTGCCTTCATGGAAAAAATCATGCAGCAACCCTGCTCTAGCAACAGCTCTCACATTTAATTTCAAGCGTTTAGCGATTTTATAACTTACGTACGATACAAATAATGAATGAATCAAGCGCGTCGTGTAGCGGTGGTGAGTGATCTCATCTAATTTGAGTAAATCTTCATTTTCAAGTAAATCTTCGACTAACGTCATATAGTCTTTGTCATTTTCCCAGATTGATCGAACAAATTCCATGGAACGTCTCCTTTTTTAATGAATCAGTGATAAGCCAATGCAGTCATGTGTTTCGACTGTTCATAAGCTATTTTACTCCTCAAACAGAAAAAAGAAAAGGAAACAACTCTTTTTGAGAGCGTTTTAATGATATTTGTGACAAAAATGTTAAAAATGCCATGTTATTGATATAGACTAAACATCAAAACACCCGCTGCAATCGCAACATTCAATGACTCTGCCTGACCTTTTATAGGAATGTACAGGTTCTTGGTCGTTTGTTCCAATATATACGGGTCAACGCCGTTCCCTTCATTTCCTACAATCAATCCGAAACGATTCTGTGGTTCTATGGAGCGATAAGAGACGGCATTTTTATCTAGAGCTGTGCCATAAACGGGTATTCCTTTATCTTTAAATGTAGTGATCCAATTTTCAATATCATCATGTATGATAGTCAGATGAAACTGACTTCCCTGCGCAGAACGAAGTGCTTTGGGATTATACACATCAACTGAGCCTGTTCCAATGATGACCCCCTCAAATCCCGCTGCATCCGCAGTTCGAATCAGTGTCCCTAAATTTCCCGGGTCCTGCACTTGATCAAGCATCAAAACCGGTTTATCCCCCACGATTTTATCAGCTGACTCTTCACTTTTAATCACGGCTGTAATTCCCTGTTCAGTCACGGCATCACTTAAAAGATCGGAAATCTCTTCTGTGACCAGAACGACGCTGACCTTTCTTATGTCCAGTAATTCCGAATAATCTCCCACTTTATCTTCCCGAATTAAAATCACTTCAATTTCGGCTTTTGATCTCAGTGCTTCTTCTACTAAATGTAGTCCTTCAATCAAATATTTCCTCTGTCTCTTTCTTCCTTTTCTAGTCAGCAGTTTTTTCCACTCTTTTACTTGCTTGTTCTGTGTTGACTCAATTATTTCCATTACCTTTTCCTCCAACTCTGGTTCATCTAAATACAGTATACAGGACAAAAAAAAAGAGAGAAAGCAGTTTTGCTTTCTCTCCCTTTTAAATATTTAGTTTTCTTAATTGATGTAGTTCATTGGATTAACGGTTGATCCGTTTTTATATACTTTGAAATCTAAATGAACACCAGTAGAATCTCCCGTAGTTCCCATGATACCTAATTGTTGCCCTTGTGAGACGCCTTGTCCACGCGTAACACTTAAGTTAGGCTGCATGTGTGAATAAACTGTTACGTATCCATCACCATGATCAACTTTAACGTAATATCCAAGCGCACCATTAAAGCCAGCAGTCGTTACCGTACCGGCACGTGTTGCTACAATTGAGCCACTTCCAGCAATATCAACGCCTGTATGGAGTCGACGGTCTCCAAAGATTGGATGTGTTCTCCAGCCATATGGTGAAGAAATCCGACCATTTGCCGGACGTGTCCATCCATTACTTGCTGGAGCAGCGGCAGATGATGTATCGTTTGAGCTTGAATTACTTGAAGAAGTTGCAGCTTCAGCTTTCTCATTAGATGCTGCTTCTGCTTTTGCTACTGCCGATTTAGCTGCTGCTTTAACACTTGCTGCTGCATCAGCCTTAGCTTGCGCTTCCGCTTCTTTTTGGCGTTCTTCTTCCGCTATACGAATAGCTTCTTGTCGTGCACGTTCTTCTTCAATAATACGCTGTTTTTCAGCTTTCATTTCATCATTTAAAGTACTTGTTCGTTCAGCAATAATCGTTTGTTCGTTAATAAAAGATTTTCTTTCTTCTGCAGTCATTTCATATTTCTCTGCAATTTGTACGATTTTGTCATCTAACGCAACTCGCTGGTTTACTAAATTGTTACGGTTAACTTCGAGTTGAGCCTTAACATTTTCCATTTCTTCTTGCTCAATTTTTACTTGTTTTTCAGTTTCTTCCAATGCGTTTTGGTCAGCAATCTGAGCTTCCATAATATCTTGGTTTGCAGAAACGAGTTTGTTGACAACCCCGACACGTCCGATTAAATCCGACAAGCTATCTGCTGACATTAATAAATCTACAATATCAGAAGGGTTAGCGTTGGTTTGAACAGATCGTGCTTGTGATTCTAACTGCTCATTGCGTTGATCAATATTCGCCTGAAGCTGAGCGATCTCTGCTTGCAATTGTTCGATTTCTTCTTTAATACGTTTGATTTCTTTTTCCTGTTCACTGATTTCTACAATCAACACATCAATGTTTGCTTGTAGTTCAGCTACTTCTTCTTCTAATTGTGCTTTTTCATTTTCAAGTGATTCCATTTGCTGTTCGCGGTTTTTTATCTCGCCGCCCACTTTTTGTGATTTTTTATTTAATTCTTGATGTTGGTTCTCTAAATCTTCTAATTTTTGAGATGCATCTACTTCTACTGGACGCATTAGAGGTCCCGCGAGTAGTACTGATGCCAGTGCTGTTACGATAAGTTTCTTATTCAATTTGAAAAACTCCTAATCCATTAATATTCAGTCTAGCTGATTGGTTATTCATTATTATTTTAATATGATTTCAGTTTGTAATTAGTTGTATGCTCATCTATTTTAAGCACTGAAATCATCATATCATAGGAACCGGTAGCATAAGATTTAAATCCTGTGACAAAACAAGTAGATATCTGTTACACAACTGTATTGTTTGAAGAAAAAATGACAAGTCGCAAGCCTTATAAATACTGTTATGTAGCCTTTCTTCTTAATTTAATCGCTTTTCCCCAAAAAAACACATCTAAATAAAGTGAACAAAAGGTGACAGAACAAGTTTTGATTTGACATTTTTTCATACTATTTAAACTGTATAACCCGAATTACAGTTTAATTCCCTATACATTTTAGACGTCATAATCGAGTTGAGTAAATCGTTTTCAAAATGAATATTATGCATTATTTACTATTTATAAACAATTTTCCCCTTTATACTTACAGTCTCTCTTTTAATTTGCTATTCTAGTTAAGGATAGAAAGGAAGACACTTATGGTTACATTTGAAGCTATTGCTACACATAGCACACTGATCGACGAAAATGACTTTTTTAGTCACTATTATAATTCTGAGGCGCCATTTAGATATGATTCAAACTTTTTCCAATTGAAGTACTCCCCTATAAAAGTAGAATTTGAATTGATAGAAACGATGCACTGGACCTTTTCAGAAGAGTATGACTTGACTCATGTCAAATTCTATTGGCCCGAAAATCAAGGCATCCATCCTGATACTTTAGATTATTTAAATCAAGAAGAGTATGGCTTGGAAAAATTGGAACTATATTCCATTACGCCTTCAGACTTTGCTGTTACTACTGAAAATCCGGATATCAGCATCCAAGTGGTCACTTATGATAACTTGAATATATTTAAATCGATCAATTATATAGAAGACAAAATCATTTCAACATCTTTTGCAGGAGCCAAGCAACCTTTTTATGATAAACTTTTTCAAGATGAATCGATTACTTTCTTATTAGCCTACTACAAAGGAAAGGCTGCTGGCTCCTGTATAATAGTTGAGAGTGCTGAAGGATTGGAACTGGATGATCTGTTTACACTCAAAGAATATCGTCTGAGAGGCGTAGCCAAAGCGTTACTTGATTATATAATCAAGCAAGCTGCTTCTAAGCAAAAAATAGTGTTCCTCGTTGCGGATGCAGAAGATTCCCCAAAAGAGATGTATTTAAAATCTGGATTCAATTATGAAGGTTTTCGTATTGGGGCTCAAAAAATGATAAAAGGAGATGATTAAATGACTGAACACATCCGCCAATTAACAGCAGATGATCTAACTTATTATGAAAAGATGCAAACTGGCTTAGACAGTGATTACATGATCCCAGTCTTTGACCAAATTACGAGTGGCGCTAACTACTTGTATGGTTTATTTGTATCGGACGAGCTTGTCGCCTTATCAGGTTTCACTCTGTTCAAAGATTATTATGCTATGCTCGGTCGTTTAAGAACAGATCAGCGTTTTAGAAAAAGTGGCTATGGGACAAAGATTGTCGAATACAGTTTAAACCAGGCACTCGCCCATCCGGATGTTAAATGGATCGGTGCGAACACAGAACAACACAACCAAGCCGCTCAATCAGTGTTGAAGAAAGTAGGCTTACCTCCTGTCAAACTTCTCTATGCGGCTCAAACAACTACAATAGAAGCGCTTGTTTCAGATGCTACACTTTTATGGAAGGAAGAGATAGATAAAAGTGCGAAAATGAACTGGATCAGACAAACGTATCTACATCCGGCATTTGATAAAAAAGTATTTCCTTTGGAAGCGTATTACCCTTTCCCGGTCAGTGAAGAAATGTTTGAAGATTCAATCGACCAGTGGCACTTTTTTGAGAATGAAGATAAAACGCGCTGCGTCATCATGTGGGAAGAATTTAAAGGAGTTAACTATCTCCATGTCGTCTATCCCTGGCATGATTTCTTGGATCAGCCTGGCCTTTTCGATATCGTGCAACAGGAGTTGAAGAAGGCACAACAGAACGATAGCAAAACAAAAATATGGTGGGATTTTTCAGAAACTGATGTGGCTCTTCTTCCTAGTGATCATCCATTTGAATTAGGTTCTCCTTGGATACTATACGGTTTATCAAAAGAGGCGCTTTTAACGGATGACGTTACAGGCTCTATCAAGAGAGCGAATGAACTCATTCAAAGTGTTGAAGATGAATTAAATGATTTAGAACAGCTAATCAATCAGGAAGCAGACACCCTTGAATCTCTTTCTGATCAACTGAAAGACAATGAACAATCGCTTTAGTTTTTCGGTGCAATCATTAATCGTGTTGGTGGGTTCTAACGAACTCACCAACACGATTTTTTGTTGTGTAAAATCGATCACCAACCGTTTACATTTTAACCATTCTCTCATTATAGCCACATTGATTGTGAACCAGTGAACGAAATATTTTTTTCGTTCCGGAAAGCATATGTTTTTTCACGAATCATCATTGTTAAGAGCAATATATAGCAGTATACTTAAAGTGAAATTATTAGTAATAAACTTATTATACGAGGAGAGGTTATTATGTTGGCATCAAAATCAATACCGAAAGTATCTAGCTCCCAACCGATTTTTGGCTTTGTTTTTTTAGGAATTATTTTATTTATGGGGGCCATTTTTTAGAGTCCGGTATGTTGTTTTTCCGCTTGCTAATGGGATTGACATTGGGCTATGCACTATCACGCGCGTACACAGGCTTTGCCGGTAGTGTCAATCGTGCTTACACTACTGGGTCAACGAAATTATTGCGTACATTGATGTTTATGTTTTTCATTTCATCATTGATCACGGCTGCTTTCTTGTTTAATGCGGATCCCACTACTTTTGGGTTATGGATCAATCCGATCAACTTCGGCTTACTGGCTGGTGGTGCGTTATTTGGATTTGGAATGTCCTTTTCCGCCTGTTGCGATTCTGGAGTGCTGACCGACTTGGTTACTGCTTTACCCCGTGCATTAGTCACTTTAGTATTTTTTGGAATGGGTGTTTTCATAGGATTCCCTATCGAACGCTCCAGTGAATTTGTAACAGCAACTTGGCTTAACACTGGTACGTTTGAGACCGGTGTGTTCTTCCCCGATTTATTTAAATGGGACGGCTTGAACGGTTACTTGGGTGCCATTGTATTAACAGCTCTCTTGTGTGGCATTGTCGTTTTCCTCAGTTTGAAATTTGAAAGTTCACGCAAACGCAACAATACGTATGCTTGACACTTCATAGAAAAACGTCAAGATGAACCTGATACTTTTGATTCAAAAGATTACAGCTTGTTCTCAAACGAAACCTATAACCGTTTGTTTGTTCGTCCATGGACTTTGAAACAAGACGCCGTAACAATCGCGTTGGTCTTTGCTTTATTAATGGGTGTGACAGGTTCTGGTTGGGGTGCTTCTACTCCCTATGGTTTCTGGTTTGGGAAAGTCCTGATGCTGTTTGGTGTTTCTGCAGAAGCTTTAGCTAATTTCACACTTGGCGCTCCTGAACATTACAGTGCACCCTTCTTTAGTCATCCAGTCAATACACAAAATGCCGGTATTTTTTTAGGGACAGTTTTCTTCTTGCTCACTGCCAATAGATTTAAAGAAGTCTTTATGTCTGAAATGAGTTTGTCCGTACGTCAGTTCTTCTTATTTGCTTTAGGTGGCTTATCTATGGGATTAGGAACACGTTTAGCTAATGGTTGTAACGTCGGTGCTTTATATACACCTATCGCACAATTCTCCTTATCCGGCTGGGTCTTCTTGGCTGTGATGATTCTCGGTGGTATTGTCGGAAACAAATTTGCAAAAGTTTGGTTTAAATAAAGAAATAGCTTGCGACAAGAGGCATTACGGACTGAAACACTTTACAAAAATTCGGAAATCAAATTAAGGATCGGAATTTTTCGGTTCTATAATTTATCGTATCGGCGCGTTCTTACGAACATACCGATACGATTTTTATATATCACTATAAAAAGCCCTAACTGATAAGGTTTCATTCCTTTTCGGCTAGGGCTTTTCATATTTAATTAGTTTGTTTTACAGCTTTGTATCGTCAACGGCTTCCAGCGCTTCATCAATCGTTTCGATGACACGTTCCAGTGAACCTTCTTCAAAGGGTGAACGCAAGTTGGCTGCTTCAACAGTTTCGAGGAAGCTCTTCGTTCCGCCCGCTTCACAAATCGTCATATAGTCTCCCCACGCCTTGTCATCCTGGTCAACGATGGCACGTTTCCAGAACTGTAACGCACAGACTTGAGCAAGCGTATAATCAATGTAGTAAAATGGTGAAGTGAAAATGTGACCCTGTCTGAACCAGTACGTTCCTTTATCCAAGAAATCACTCTCTGAATAATCACGTTCTGGCAGGTACTGTTTCTCCAGTCTTCGCCAGCATGCTTTACGTTCAGCCGGTGACCACTCGGGATTTTCATAGACTTCGTGCTGGAAGTGATCCACCAGGACACCATACGGAAGAAAACGAATGGCGCTACTCAAGTGGTCAAACTTGTACTTTTCAGTCTGTTCTTTAAAGAATAATTCCATCCACGGATACGTAAAGAATTCCATACTCATGGAGTGGATTTCACAGGTTTCAAATGTTGGAAAGACGATCTCAGGCTGTTTGATCCAGCGAGACTGATACACCTGGAACGCATGCCCCGCTTCGTGTGTCAAGACGTCAATGTCTCCAGAAGTACCATTAAAGTTTGCAAAAATGAACGGGGACTGATAGTCAGGAATATACGTGCAGTATCCCCCACTCGCTTTTCCTTCTTTGGAAAGCAGGTCAACCAGATCCTTGTCAAATAAGAAATCGATAAATTCAGCTGTCTGATCGCTCAATTCGTGATACATTTTGCGGCCATTCTCAATAATATAGTCTGGATCCCCCTGAGGAGTCGGATTGCCATCTAAAAATTGTAACGTTTCGTCATAGTGTTTCATCTCTTTTATACCGATGCGATCTGCTTGTCTCTTGGCTAATTTTTTGGTTACAGGCACAACATAGTCAAGTACCTGATTACGGTAAACTTCCACCATTTTTCGGTCATAATCAAAGCGTTTCATTCTGACATAACCCAGTTCAACAAAGTCTTTATAACCAAGCTTTTTAGCTATTTGATCTCTCACATTGACGAGTTCATCATACATACTGTCCAGATTTTCTTCGTTTTTTTCAAAGAAACTCAATTGTGCGTCCGAAGCTTCTTTTCTAATAGTGCGGTCTGTCGACTGTAAGTAAGGTCCAAATTGTGACAACGTCAATGTTTTACCATCAAATTCGATTTCTGCAGAAGCGATGAGTTTTTGATAATCACTGCTCAGCTGGTTTTCTTTTTGTAATAACTCAATGACACTTGAATCAAATGAATCCAATTCAAACTGCATATTCTGGATGAATGTCCGCGGGTAAGCTTCCTTCACTTCGTCCAAATAAGGTGAATTCATGATCGCTTTATAATAGGTGATGCTCAATTCCTGATAAAGCGGACCATACTCATTCCAATACTGATCTTCCTGTTCGTAAAAATCGTCTTTCGTATTGATGGAGTAGCGAATAGAAGCAAGCGTCCCCATTGTTTCTAGTGAAGCAGAAAGTGCAGATATTTCATCGACTGTTTCTTTCAAATCGTCTAAAGACTTGGCATCCTTGAGCTGCTCAACTAAATGCATAAAATCTTTTTTATATAAATCATAATCTGGTCTTTCATAAGTATAATCATTAAATTTCATTTTATCCCTCCACTATTCATAAGTTATGATAAGTATATCATAGAGATTATAATTTCAATATAAAGATATCATGAAAATCTTATTTCGAAAGGTCTCTTATCTAAGGTTTTCCTATTCATTTATGATTAGCCGAATACGCAAACTTTTTGCGTTGGTCAAAGTCAACGCAAATAACACAGTTTATGGTAAACTGGACAAGAAAGGAGGGGTATTATGGACTATAGACAACAGCCCATGCAACGTCAAACACAAAAACAGGCTTATATCCCTAATTTAGTGCAAGGTGTACATTTGCTCCAACTCAACCGAATAGACCTTTCTACTTATTTAACCAATCAAATTCTAGAGAACCCCTTTATTGACATTCCAGACCGGGAAAACCGGCTGGTTCAATCCGCACTCAAAGAGACAGCTTCTGCTATCGAACAAACGACAGCTAGTCAGCCTTCGCTTCATGACTTTTTAAAAGAACAAATCGAGTTGTTCTACCGAAAAACATACTTACGCGAGCTCATCTTCTGGTGGGTCAATCAGCTCGATCATAGAGGTTATGTAACGAAAAGCGTCGATGAAGCCTTGGTGGATACCAGCGCTTCATCAGTTGAGCTTATCGATGCTCTGACATTGCTGCAGCAGCATGATCCCCCTGGTATCGGTGCACGCACACTTAAAGAATGTTTACTATTGCAGACGGAACGCTTGGATTTCGCTCCAAATATAGCTTATATTGTTATAGAGGAAAACCTGGAATCCTTGACAAATAATAACTGGGCAACGTTAGCCAAAATCTACAACGTGAACGAAGAAGACATCAAAGCAGTGTCTCAGTTTATCAAAAATTTGACCCCTTCGCCAGGTGAAGCTTATCAGTCCGCTTTCACACCGTTTGTCTTGCCTGAACTGAGTGTTCACATTGATAAACAGGAATTGGTCATCAATGAAACAAAATACAAAACACCTTTGTTGACCTTTAACCATGACTATTTTGAAGAGATGAGTGCATCAGACGATACTGATTTAAAAGCTTATATCAAAGAAAAAAAACAGGAATACGAAACGCTCCAGACCAGCTTGCAAAAACGCAAAGAAACCATTCTACGTGTGGGTACGGCAATCATCATGCACCAGCATGCCTTCTTTAAAGACAAGTCTGCGTCACTCGTTCCTCTCCAGTTAAATGATCTAGCCGAAGAGTTACATCTCAATCAATCAACCATCAGTCGGGCTGTAAGAGAGACCTATATCGCAACGCCTTTTGGTTCTTATGAATTGAAATCCTTTTTATCGCGACGGTCTAGTCAGTCTGACGTCTCTAAAGATCACATCATGCAGGCTTTGGATCAACTGATCAACTCAGAAAATAAAACAAAACCGTTATCTGATCAAGCACTATCGGATGCCTTAAAAAGACAAGATATCACGTTATCACGGAGAGGCGTCACTAAATACCGTAAACAACTGGATGTTCCCTCTTCAAAGCAACGAAAAAATTAAAAAAACACTTCCTAGAAATCCTCCGTTGTTAAACAGAGGATTTCTATAGGAAGTGTTTTCTAATTATACAGTATTTCTAAATAATCAACGGTTCATATTATCCAAAGATACCTAAAACGTAACCGATAATACCAACTACGAATAGTCCGAAGATAATTGTGATTGGGCTAACTTTTCTACGTAATAACCATACGCAGCCAAGAGTTAAGAGTAACGGTGCAATACCTGGAAGTAACTGATCCAATGTATGTTGCATTGTCGTCACTTCTTGAGGTTGGATAGCCATGCCTGCTTGAATATCAGCAACAACATTTCTCAACATGTCGCCAGACATGACACCTTCATTTGCTGCCTCTGAAAGTGCGGCAAAGTCGATCATTTCACCTTCTGCATTATCGACCCGACTGATCACCATCGGGAAGTTCATATTTGTCCAACGTGGTACCAAGACTCCTAAGATGAACATACCTAAAACAGAAGCACCTTGAGTTAATTTTTGCATCAACCCACCAGCTAAGTTTTGAGTGATATTACCACCTTGTACATACCCAAGTTCTTGTGAATACCATAAAAAGGACATACGGATAACATTCCATGCAACGAAGAAAATGATCGGGCCAAGCCAGCTTCCACTTAATGCGAGTGAAGCGGCAAAAGCGCCTAGTATCGGACGTAATGTTCCCCAGAAGATAGGGTCACCAACACCAGCAAGCGGTCCCATCATACCAATTTTTACCCCTTGAATCGCAGCATCATCAATATCTTCTCCTGCTGCTTTCTGTTCTTCAAGTGTTAAGGTCACTCCAAACACTGGAGATGCCAAGTAAGGATGAGTATTAAAGAACTCTAAGTGCCGCTTTAAAGCTGCCGCACGGTCTTCTTTTGTTGTATATAATTTTTTAAGCGCTGGAATCATTGCATAGGCCCATCCAACGTTTTGCATACGTTCAAAGTTCCAAGAAGCCTGGAGAAATTGAGTTCTCCAAAATACTTTCAAACGGTCTTTTTTTGTTAATTTAAATTTCTTATTCTCAGCCATATTCATTCAACGCTCCTTTTTAATAGTCGTTTAAGATATCATCGAGTGGATCTCCGCCAGAGGAACTTCCTCCACCGCCGCCACCTTGATTAAATTCAGGTGATAATTGGATATAAAGTAAAGCTATTACAACACCAATAATACCCATTGCGATAAGGTTCAATTCACCTAAAGCAGATAAAGCAAAACCTAAGGCAAAGAACATCCAAAGTTTTGGTGTAGCCATCATGTTGATAACCATCGCATAACCAACAGCTACGATGAATCCACCGGCTACGGCTAGACCACCGGTCAACCAGGCTGGGATAGCATTCAATGCATCTGTTACGACTTCTACCGGGACGGCTAAAATAATAGCTGCCGGAATTGCAATACGTAAGCCTTGAATCATAAGTGCACCAATATGATAGAGTTCAACACCTCTAAATGATCCTTCTTTTGCTTTCGCGTCGGCAGCATGCGCAATCCCAACAGTTAACGTACGAACAAAGATAGTTAATACTTGTCCAGCAATAGCTAACGGAATAGCTAAAGCAATACCTTCTGAAACGCTTGCACCGTGATATGTTACTAAAATAGCTGAAGCAATGGAAGCAAGTGCAGCATCAGGCGCCACCGCAGCTCCGATATTCATCCAACCTAAAGCAATTAATTGTAACGTCCCGCCTAATAGCAAGCCATCCATTGGATTCCCGGTTGCAAGACCGATCAATGTACATGCCACAATTGGCTGGTGGAATTGAAATTGATCCAAAATCCCTTCCATTCCTGCAAGAAATGCAACGAATATTACTAAAACAATAGTAATTATGTTCATAATTTATTTTCCCTCCTCAGAATCTTTCTTAATCAACAAATTTTGTTTTCTTAAGCATTGGCCATATATCTTTACTTTGATCTGATGGTACTTTACGTACATCAAATTTTATACCGTGATTTTTCAGTTTCTTAAAAGTTTCAACGTCTTTTTCATTCACGGATAAAACGTTATTGATCATGACTTTTCCTTCAGAGTGCGCCATGGACCCAACGTTTATTTCTTCTATCTCTACGCCACCTTCGATAACACGCAAGGCATCATGCGGGTTTTCGAACAAGAGCAAGGCGCTTGTTTTACCGAAACGAGGATCTTTTGCTATTTCGATCATTTTATCGATTGGTATTACGTTTGCTTTGATCCCTGGTGGTGAAGCTTGAGTAATCAAGTTTTTACGCAACTTATCTTTTGATACCTCATCGGAAACAACAATGATACGTGTCGGTTTGACATCTTTTGACCAGGCTGTTGCGACTTGACCGTGTAACAAACGTGAGTCTACACGAGCAAGGCGGATATCGATTTTACCAGTACCAACTACCGTACCTTCTGGTAAGGGGTGATTCGGTTCTTCACTTTCTGTTTCAACAGCTGCTTCAGCAGGTTGAAGACTTTCAGGTCTCACTTTAACGCTGTCTTTAGCCACTACGACGATGGAGGCGGCAATATCTTGTGCTTTATCCATCGAAAAACGACCTGTAAAGGATTCAATCAACATTCCTAAATTAAGTCCCGCGACAATCGCCCATTTGTCTTTGTGATCCTCAAACAATGTATTAGCTTGATTGAATGGTGTACCTCCCCATAAATCAACGAGGAATAAAACTTCGTCTGAATCGAACGTTGCGATTGCTTCTTCCATTTTACGTCTGATATCATCGGGGCCTTCACTTGGGAGTAACGTTACTGCTTTTACGTTTTCTTGTTCTCCCACGATCATTTCTCCTGATTGTAAAATACCTTCAGCAAACACGCCATGGCTTGCTAATATAATTCCTACCATTTATTTCCCTCCTACTACTAGCATACTTTGCTAGTTATTTTCTTCTAGCACTCTTACAAAAAACTCCCTTTTTTCAACACATCGATCATATTTTGTTTTCGATCGCTGGGAACTTTTCTTATTTCTAATTCAATGCCCTTATCATCTAAATACTTAAAGGCATCAATATCGGGTTGGTCAACGGACACGAAATGAGTCACCATTTGTTTCCCCTCAGTAAATTTCATCCCACCGATATTGACGCTATCAAAACTTAAGCCATATCGGTGAACACGCATGACGTCTATAGGATTGGTAAATAAGAGCATTATTTTCACGTCATGTAATAATGGATGTTTGGCAATTTCTTTGAGCTTGGAAACAGAGACGACATGGGATTTCACCTCAGGTGGTGCAGCTTGAGTAAGCAATAACTTTTGAAGCGGATTGCAAGCTACTTCATCACTTACCACGATGATTCGACTGATACCTGAAGATTTCGACCAAGTCGTAGCGACTTGACCATGAATAAGCCGATCATCTATACGAATTAACCGAATATCCATCGTTCCACATTCCCTCCTATTATAAACAACACTCCTTTCAATCGATCATACATGGGAATCTCTGAAAATGACGCTAATATTCCCTTCACTTATATATAAGCAAGAAGCGTGCCAACACACTAAGACGAAATACACCGGTAAGACAAGGTTCCTGAAAAAACACACAGTCGACACACTACGGTAGTGTGTCGACTGTGTGTTTTGTTCTTATTCGGTCAGTAGTGTGTCGATATCTTCAAGCTGGCCTTCTTCTTTTGTAATGAAGTATAGAATATACGCATACTCCCCTAGCGAAATACTCAATTGAAGCTGTTTTTCCAATTGTTCAATGCGTGTTTTCAGGTCATTGAACAGCGGGTGATTTTTCGTCTCTTGATTGAGATCGTGTTCCACTGGAAGATTATCTCTTTGAATCGACCGCTCGATAATTCCAGCCACATGCAAGGCTAAATTGATATGAAAAGTATACTGATCAGTTTCTTTTGCTCTAAGTGCAGCACAGTCGTTTACGAATGCCCAGATAAGTGGCACAATTTTCCTTGGATTAATAAACGCATAATTTTCTTCCACAAACGAGTAAACGAGAGCCTCAGCTTGACTTTCTTTTTTTGCAGGATTTTCTGATTCGAATAGGTTGAGATTGATAAATTTTCTCAGTAAATGTTCAGGTTTTTCTTCAATAAAACGCTCGAGAGGAATAAAGGGTGCTTGAATTTTGGGATTCACAATTCCGGTCGATGCAATGATTGTGTAGTTTTTCTGCCATTCAATTATTTTAGCATCCAGCTCTGTCACAGAACACGTCTTCACTTCTATGCCTGATTCATTTGATTTCCGCAGCGGCTTTTCAATTATTTCTTTGATCTTCTGCGCAGTCCCATCTCCGCTTGCACATACAGCTAATATGATCGGCGGTTTACGTTTCGATGGCTGACGTGTTCGATCGTGTTTTGGCAATTCTTTTGTATAACCACTGAACTTTGTTAAGGATTCATACAATAGTTCGATATCTGCATCCACGAGCCCTGCTTTCCTCACTGCTTCTAGAACAATAGCTGTAGACACCATATCTATCGACCGGATGTGAATGCCCGTTTCTTTCTGCAGAGAGGTCTCAAATGTTGCCAGTGAGCCCATATCAACGAGCAATAAGACACCACTGCCTTGGTTTGCTTCGATCACTGCTTTTTTTATCCGTTCATAAACAATGGTTGGAGACATATCAAGTGGCATATCAATAGCAACCACTCCTGAAGTGTCTAAAAGTTCTTCTGCCACACGTGCCATGCTGCTAGCAGTAGAATCACCATGTGTCGCTACGACAATCCCCACTCGCCCTGAAGCTGATTCTTCTTTAAGGGAAACAAGCAAAACCGTTAAGTAATAGACTTCGTTGTCCGGAATTTCTACAGCAAAATAATCGGCGATTTTGTCTCTTAATCCTTCTGCAACCGCATATTCTCCGGCATACGTCATGGCCATCTCCCGAATACGATTATTCATCTTTCTTTCTTGGCCACTGTCGATTTTGCTTAACAAAGAACTGATGTGTAAACTTATCGCATAAATGAAATTCTGCTTAAACAATCCACCCAGAGCCAATTCAACTTCTTCAACGATCTGGTGAGCGAATTGAATCACTTCTTTGCTTACCACTTCTGCTAATTTGGATTCTGCCTGAAATGTGAAGCCATGATTACGATAAAAAGATTTTAAATGGACGTTTATGTCAGTCGAAATATACTGGTTGATGGAATTTCTATCTAAACCTTCCGCCTCAAGTAATGCCGCTTTGTCTCCAATAATATCGTAAATATTATAAGGCAGTTCATAGGAATCCATGGCCATTTTATAAAAGGGTTCATTCGGGTTGATCGTCATTTTGGCTTCGACATATTTCGATAGATCCATTTGCTGCAGGCGGTTAGAAGAAAGGCCTACTAAGTGATCTTTAATTGTTTCAGGCAAATCCTTGACGGTTAACGCAATTTGATCTTTATTTAACTGGTTCATAAATCCTCTAGCGCAAACCAGTTGAATCGAGGATTTCAATTGTCCGACGTTGCCATAACCGACACTAGCTATCAGTCCTTTAACTACTTCCTCATTCAATATGATTTTTCTCTGAATACGATTAGCTTCGAGGCCCGTCAAAAGCTTCACCAAATCAAGCTGTTCACTCACTGCTCTCTCTTTAAATGATGGCAAGTGTATGTTGATCGGAATGCGTCGCATAAACGTATCTAAAAATGTAGATTTTGGATCCTTAGTTGTTGCACATACAATACGCACATTCGCTTGTCTACTTTTTCCGGTTTCACCTAAACGACCATAAGTCCCCGTATCCATGAAGTAAAAAACCATTTCCTGTCCTTCTGGAGGCAAACGGTGAACTTCATCTAAAAAGAGCATACTTTCGTCGGCTTGATGAATGATGCCTTCTTTTGAATTCGCCGCTCCAGTAAATGCGCCTTGAACATAACCAAATAAGTAGCTCATCAATAGCTGTGGATTTGTCGCATAATCAGCGCAGTTAAAGACGATCAATTCTTTGTCTTTATCAATCAATTCATGTGATTGAGCATATTGAAACATCGCATGTGCAAAGAAAGATTTCCCTGAACCGGTTGGCCCCGTTATCAATGTATTCAAGCCTTTGGGAGGGTATAAAACAGCTGCTTTTGCCTGTTCAACAGCATTTTTCATGCTTCCATTGGCACCAATGATCGACTTGAAAATGTCTCGGGTCTGATCGTAAGAATATTCCAGCACTTCCTGCGTTACTCCAAGGGATGCTTGGTGCTTTTCTTTATAACTCGGTACATGTTTGGTCAAAGGTTGATGACGCACTTTTTCCAGCGTTATAAAGCGAACGGGTCGACCGTCAATCTTTTTAAGTTCCCCATCTCTTACAAGCTGATTTAAATCTTTTGATACATTACTGCGCATACTATTTATGGCTTCAGCTACTTCTTTTGTTGTGATGCCGATACCTTCTTCGATATCCTGGAATGAAAAGGACGCACAAGCTTCTCTCATATATTTTAAAATGCGTTGTTTACGGTTCACGTTAATCCCCCTCGAATGCTCAGACAGTATCACTTTATGTAGTTATCATTATACACTTTTTCCAAAACAATTAACACACTAGCGACACACAAAAAACATCTTTCAAAGTATGTGAATAGCTTTTCTGAAGACTATTTTATATTAGTATAACTGTGTTTATAAAACTTTCCAGGGGAATGTCTTTTGACTATTCGGTTTATGTTTGCTGTATCTCTAGTTGCGAATTTAGTGTGTTAAAAAACATTAGATTAAATGTTTAATCCTCGGTTTTTTTCATAAGTCACTGCTGACCTGTTCTAGACGTTTGAGCAGTCCCTTGAAAAACAATCCCAAGGGATCAGTTTCATCCTTTCAATAATAAAAAACGAGGCTGAGAAAAAAGTCCCAGTAAATAAAAAAAATGCCGAAATGTAACTTAATTTCTTCGGCGTTTTTATTCGTCTATATAAGCAAAAGGAGCGTCACTTTGATATAATAAAGTCACCACAACCTATTATAGAAAGGATACTCCTCATGTATACTCAATATACCATGAACCAAACAACCTTGCCATTATAAATAGATTCACTTCTTCCAAATGATCATATCATTTACTCTATTAACAAAGTCGTCGAAGATTTGGAGGGTGCTCACTACCTGTTAATCGAAAACGACTTCGGTCGTCCAGCTTACCATCCCAAGGTTTTAATTAAAGCCATTCTATTTGTCTACTGAGAAGGTATCTTTTCAGGTCGCAAAATAGAAAAAATGATGCAAGAAAACCTTGCAATGCATTGGTTGACAGGACAAACATTTGTCTCTTACCGTACAATTAATCGGTTTAGAGTATCAGAAATAATTAAAGAGATCATACGAGACCTTTATTGCACGTTCTCTATTCGTCTAAAGCAAGAAAAACTTATTGAAGGACAGTCGCTGTTTATCAACGGGACAAAGTTTGAAGTGAATGCCAATAAGTATAGGTTTGTTTGGAAGAAAGCAGTGGACCGATTCTATCCTCGACTTAAGCAAAAAGAAGTACAATATTATAAACAAGAAATCGAACCTCTTATCGACCAATCGGTTGAAAGGGATAATAATCAAGAATTTTCCAAAGAGGAAATTATCGAACTACATAATCTGCTTGAAGAAGAACTTGCGAAAGCAGAAACCGAGATCACCTCTTCCAATGATAAAAAAGCGCTAAGCCGATTGAAGAAAAAAAGACGTTCATTGAAAAAGCACAGAAATCGCCTTAGAAATGATTTTATTCCTAGGGAACAAAAGTATGAAGACTATTATGAAACGTTTGACGGCAGGAATAGCTTTTCGAAAACCGATAAAGACACTACATTCATGCGGATGAAAGACAATCATATGATGAATGGACAGCTCAAACCGGGTTATAATATCCAAATCGCAACAGAGAACCCCTTTGTCCTGCATACTCAAATCTATCCAAATCCAACAGACACTAAAACACTAACTCCCTTTTTAGATTCTCTTCCGGAAGTGATTAAACCGTCTAGCTATATCGTCGCAGATGCAGGATATGGGAGCCATGAGAACCTGGAATTTTTAGAACAGTTCCGTTGGACTGGATTGGTCAAGTACGGAATATATGAAAAAGAACAGAAGAAAAAGTATATAAAATCAGATAAGAACCTTGATAATTGAATCTATGATGAAGAACAAAAACTAAAAATCAAAGAACAGCTTTTATCTAAAGAAGGGGCTAAATTATACGGGCAGCGAAAAATCGATCTCGAGCCAACTTTCGGACAGGTGAAGGCCAATTTAGGTTTCACTCGATTTTCAGTTTGCGGAAAATCAAAGGTGGAAAATGAAACTAACTTGATATTTATGGCAAACAATCTAAGGAAATACAATAAGAGAATCAGAAGTCACGAAAGATAAGACAAAAAAACCGAGTAGGTTTGTACAAATGTACAATTCTACTCGGTTTAACTTTATCTTACTTCGGTTCAGACTTTTGTCCCAACCTCGAAATACTAGATAAAAATTAAAAACCTAAAGTTGTTCCTCCTGAGGCTAAACTAAAGACTGCTCCTGCTACTCCACTAGAAGTAGTGATTTGAGTATTTCCCCTAAAATTGAAATAATTAGCTGGACCATGATAAAGAATGTTAGTAGACATTACTGCTCTTCTAGCATTAGGACTTGAAGTTGTTGTTGCATTACGAATAATACCTCCACCGGAAGCAGTTGTTCGCATAGAAATATGTCTCATCACGGATGTAAAAGAAGTGACTTTGTATGTAGATTTTGCACGATATATCATTTCTCTTCTTGTACTTCCAACGACTGTTGCGATTAAATTGCTGGCTGGAGCAAAACCTTTAGATGATGTATCAGACATAGTGATATTTTCTTTAAAAAAAGTGTCTTCTTCAGCAAATCCTTCTTCCATAAACAATTCTTTATCCTCGCTTGAAAGTTCTTCAAAAGTTAGTATCTCTAAGTCGTTTCCTTCCTCAGCTGAAGCACTAGTTCCAAACATATTAAATCCAAAAACAAGCAATATTACAGAAAAAATAAATTTAAACGATTTCATCAGTAATGCACCCCCTTTCTTAATTTTTAGTCCTCAACATCCATAAACATGAAACCGAGACCATGATCTGCTATAGATACTGAGTTTAGATTTTTTTTGAAAAAGATTTTATCACCAAGTTTAAAGCTTTTCTTTTGATCATCTAATAAATCTGGCATTATTTGTTTCATTTCTCCAGGGTCAACAGTGTACACCTCAATAAAGTAATCGTTATAGCACACATCTATTTCAATTATTTTTCCCACCTGCTTCCTCCCAACTTTTAGAGCGCTTTCATGTTGATTGTATAATATTTATCGACATAAAGAAACATAAATAAAAAAAACATTCTTAAAGTCTTTTTTTGCTCTGGGGTATGTAGGGCTTGCCCTGCACGAGCGAAGCGCGCCTTAAACCACCTATCAACTTTAGGGATAATGACGGTTAAAACGCACTGATTGTCACCCTTTTCTGCCCCATAATGTTCCTTACCAACAAGTTTGATTTTTATAAAATGAACTTAAAGAGGCTGGGACAAAAGTCCCAGTAAATAAAAAAAATGCCGAAATGTAACTTAATTTCTTCGGCGTTTTTATTCGTCTATATAAGCAAAAGGAGCGTCACTTTGATATAATAAAGTCACCACAACCTATTATAGAAAGGATACTCCTTATGTATACTCAATATACCATGAACCAAACAACCTTGCCATTATAAATAGATTCACTTCTTCCAAATGATCATATCATTTACTCTATTAACCAAGTCGTCGAAGATTTGGAGGGTGCTCACTACCTGTTAATCGAAAACGACTTCGGTCGTCCAGCTTACCATCCCAAGGTTTTAATTAAAGCCATTCTATTTGTCTACTGAGAAGGTATCTTTTCAGGTCGCAAAATAGAAAAAATGATGCAAGAAAACCTTGCAATGCATTGGTTGACAGGACAAACATTTGTCTCTTACCGTACAATTAATCGGTTTAGAGTATCAGAAATAATTAAAGAGATCATACGAGACCTTTATTGCACGTTCTCTATTCGTCTAAAGCAAGAAAAACTTATTGAAGGACAGTCGCTGTTTATCAACGGGACAAAGTTTGAAGTGAATGCCAATAAGTATAGGTTTGTTTGGAAGAAAGCAGTGGACCGATTCTATCCTCGACTTAAGCAAAAAGAAGTACAATATTATAAACAAGAAATCGAACCTCTTATCGACCAATCGGTTGAAAGGGATAATAATCAAGAATTTTCCAAAGAGGAAATTATCGAACTACATAATCTGCTTGAAGAAGAACTTGCGAAAGCAGAAACCGAGATCACCTCTTCCAATGATAAAAAAGCGCTAAGCCGATTGAAGAAAAAAAGACGTTCATTGAAAAAGCACAGAAATCGCCTTAGAAATGATTTTATTCCTAGGGAACAAAAGTATGAAGACTATTATGAAACGTTTGACGGCAGGAATAGCTTTTCGAAAACCGATAAAGACACTACATTCATGCGGATGAAAGACAATCATATGATGAATGGACAGCTCAAACCGGGTTATAATATCCAAATCGCAACAGAGAACCCCTTTGTCCTGCATACTCAAATCTATCCAAATCCAACAGACACTAAAACACTAACTCCCTTTTTAGATTCTCTTCCGGAAGTGATTAAACCGTCTAGCTATATCGTCGCAGATGCAGGATATGGGAGCCATGAGAACCTGGAATTTTTAGAACAGTTCCGTTGGACTGGATTGGTCAAGTACGGAATATATGAAAAAGAACAGAAGAAAAAGTATATAAAATCAGATAAGAACCTTGATAATTGAATCTATGATGAAGAACAAAACACGTATATTCATCCAGATGGGACCCTCTATGCTCAAGGCTATATTGGTCGTCAAAAAAAAGTACAGGATATGTCAAGCTATCTCACTTTTACCATTCTACAGATCCAACGTACCGTAACGGTAAAAAATCCTTGTGGATTAATTATGAGTACGAAGAACAAAAATTAAAGAACAGCTTTTATCTAAAAAAGGGGCTAAATTATACGGGCAGCGAAAAATCGATGTCGAGCCAACTTTCGGACAAGTGAAGGCCAATTTAGGTTTCACTTGATTTTCAGTTCGCGGAAAATGAAACTAACTTGATATTTATGTCAAACAATCTAAGGAAATACAATAAGAGAATCAGAAGTCACGAAAGATAAGACAAAAAAAACCGAGTAGGTTTGTACAAATGTACAATTCTACTCGGTTTAACTTTATCTTACTTCGGTTCAGACTTTTGTCCCAACCTCGTTCCATTTTTTTGCTTTACTAGATGGTTATTCTTCTCTCCTATGTCCGATAGGTAGAACACCATCGTAAAAAAGTATTAATGAACTAACTGTGATTAAAGGTTACCGCGTAAAGATTACTCGTCTACGCTTACGTCGCCTTCAACTGTACCTTCGTCCATTAAAGCAGCATCCATTAACTCTTGTGATGCAAATGTTACGTTACCTGTAACAGTAGAGTTAGTTAATTCGAATCCTTCAGCGTCGACATAAACGTCTCCATCCAAAGTACCTTCCTGGATACGGAAGTTTGGTGATTCAACAGTCATTGTTCCTACTGATAAAGTGTATTCGTCAGTAACGTTACGGTCTTCATCTTGAGCGTATAAAGCTAATTTACGGTATTCTGCTTCAGCTTCATCTCCGCCATCATGGAAAGTACCTGCAACTGTTACGTCTTCATCGATTGCTACATCAGCAATAATAGCTGTTAACCAGTTACCGTCAGTGCTTAATGATGCAACCACTTCGTTTGCGTCATCTGTGATAGATGCAGCTGTCACGACGTCTTCATCGCCATCGACTTCTTCGCCTTCTTCAACAATTTCCATGTCATCTGCTGCATCGTCATCTGTATCACATGCTGCTAAAAAACCACCTAATGCTAAAACTGCAGCGCTTGCTGCTAATTTCTTTCTAGAATAAATATTATTAAAATTTGACAAATTTCAGTCTTGAATTATAAATGATTTCAGATTCAGTCAGATGGGTTTTTGACGATATATCAAACAGAAAAAAGATCTGCAGCTGAGCTGCAGATCTTTTTTCTATTTATAGGGTTTGAGACCGATTATTCTTCGACGCGTGTTTCTCCTGTTACTTCGCCTTCTTCTAATTGAGCTGATTCTTGATATTCTTCACTTGCAAAGATCAAGTCTCCGTCAATCGTTCCGCCTGGTAATTGGAAATTGTTTGCTTCAACGTAAACGTCACCAGCAAACGTTCCGTTTTGGATACGTGTGTTTTCACTTTGAACAGTTATACTTGCTGCTGTTAAAGTAAATTGATCCAAGACATTACGGTCAGCATCTTGAGTATACAAAGCTAATTTACGTTCGATTTCGCCGCCGTTTGTTGGTCCTTCTTCAAAGACTAGTTCTTGATCTGTTTCAACGTCGCCTTCAAAGATAACGATCCATCCACCATTAGCTGATACTGCTTCTTCTAAATCGTCTGCACTAGCAATTTCTGATTTTGTTGCGCCTGTAGTTGCATCTTCAGTAACCTCTTCTGTATCGTCTGTTACTTCTTCTTCTGCATCATCTGTACCACATGCTGCAAGTAATCCCATGCTTGCTGTAAGTAATAATAATTTATTCCATTTTAACATTATTTGTTCCTCCTACCTTTTTTTATTGTGATTCACTGCACATTTATAATACCATGTTTCTTTTTCATGTCAAATATATTTCGTAAAAAAAGTTCAAAATTTTGTATTTCATTTTTAAAAAATTGATACAAAAGCATTTAAACATTATATTTCATTGTGAAAAACTTACTTTTTCTCATGCATCTTACAATTATTACATCGAAAAAGTTTGTTATAATCCGATTTTACTGTCTATCAGCGCATATAGTTCTTTTTTTACCGTTTCTGGACTTGTCTTAGGTGCGAAACTGATAATTTTTTCTTCATGAGGTGTCACAATAAACTTGGTGAAATTCCACTTGATTTTTTTGTTGTCCGTATTCTCTATTAAATATTTATATAATGGGTGGGCATCTCTGCCGTTAACTTTTATTTTTTCAAACAAAGGAAAAGTAACATTATAATTCATCTGACAAAATGCCTCAATGCCTTCACTATCCAAAGGTTCCTGATTTAAAAACTGATTAGATGGAAAACCTAGAACTGCTACGTTCTTGTCTTTAAATTCTTTATAGATTTCTTCTAGCCCTTCAAGTTGACCCACTAAGCCGCACTTGCTGGCTGTATTGACGATGACCATGTATTTATCTTCATAATCTTTCAGGGTCTTCACTTGGCCATCAATCTGTGTGACGTTGATATCATAAATTTTTGTCATAAAAAATCTCCTTCTTGTTCCCTTATTTTATCGGTCTGAGTAATCTCAACCCGTTCAAGATGACTAAAATCGTACTGCCTTCGTGACCAATAACGCCTAGTGGTAAATTAATTAATTGTAAAACATTGGCTAATATCAAAAATAATATAACGCCGATTGAAAAAATGACGTTTTGTATAATCACTTTATTTAGTCGTTTAGACAACTTATGACTATACGAAAGCTGCTCCAGTTCATTTCTGACGAGTACCACATCAGCCGCATCCATCGCCAGGTCTGTTCCCGCACCCATCGCAATGCCAATCGAAGCATTTGCCAAAGCGGGGGCGTCATTTATGCCGTCCCCAACCATCGCAATCGTTTCATATTTCGTTTTCAGATCCAGTATCAAAGTTGCTTTCTCAATAGGCAGACAGTTTGCTTTCACTTCGTCTACGCCGACCGTTCTCCCGATAGCTTGACCGGTCGCTTCATTATCACCGGTAATTAAAATGGTATGAATGCCCTGACTCTTAAAATAATCGATCATTCCTTTTGCTCCAGGTGCCGGTATATCAAGTAAAGCAATAAAACTCACGAGCTGATTATTTTTCGTGACATAGAGAACGGTTTTTCCTTCCGTCTGTTTCTTATTGGCTGACAACACAAACGTGCTCGCATCATCTTTTACTGTGAATTCTTTCTTACCGATTTTCCAGTGATCACCATCGACGAAACCTTCGACACCATGGCCTTCGACTTCATTGATCTCAGTGACTTTGACATCATGTTTTATTTCAGATGCATTAAGATGATCTATTACAGCTTGTGCCAGTGGGTGGGAAGAAATGCGTTCCAGCTGAACAATGACTTGATTGACTGTTTCCTGGTTAGTTTCTTCTAAATAATTCACGTCCGTCACTTTTGGGGAACCTTGCGTTAATGTTCCTGTTTTATCAAATGCGATCGCATCGATCTGTCCAAAATTTTCGAGAAAAGAGCCACCTTTGTAAAGCACACCTTTTTTGGCACCGTTTGAAATAGCTGAAAGTGTTGATGGACTTGCAGAAGCCATTAGTGCACAGGGAGATGCGACTGTTAATAGGACCATTCCTCGATAAAAAGATTCATTAAATGTCCATCCTAAAACATAATAGAAAATAAGCATCATTACTGGGACAAATATTAAAACGATTTTCACATATCTCGTTTCGATCGATTCAATGAAGGTAGCGGTTTTAGATGGAGTCCCTTGAGCTTCATCCACCATTCGGATGATTTTAGCAAACAATGTATCAGAGTATTCCGACTTCACTTCTATTTCGACCGCTCTGCTGACATTTATCGTTCCGCCGATCACTTCATCCTGCACCGCTTTATTGACCGCCATCGATTCGCCTGAAATTGCGGCTTCATCAACTAATGCATACTCGCTTAAAAGTGTACCGTCGATAGGAAAAGCAGAACCTTTAGGTACAAGTACTTTGTTCCCGACTTTTAAATCTTTCGTTGCAACTTCTTCTGTCGATCCATCATCTTTTAAAAGCAAGGCTGTCTCCGGAGTCAACTCCATCAGTTTAGAAATAGCATCTGTACTCTTATTTGTCGTATAGACCTCAAGTGAACCGCTCAATGAAAAAATAAAAATAAGCAGTGCCCCTTCCAACCAGTAACCAATGACTGAAGCGCCTATAGCAGCTAAGACCATAAGGATATCGACGTTCAACTTTCTTTTGAAAAACAGGTCACTGAAGCCTACTCTGGCTTGAAAGTAACCGCCAATCAGAAAGGCTGTCACATATACGAAAGCATCCAGAGGCTGTTCATTATTATAGGATAACATCCCTCCCACAATGATGAGTAACCCGCTTATGATGGTGAGCATCATGGGCTTATTATTCTTGATAAGTGCTGTCATATCTTGTCATCCTTTTCTATAATGATTCTTAACTATAAGATATCACAGCCTTATTTAATAAGATAGCACTTTGAATTAACTGATAATGATAGTATTTCTCATTATCCACATTGTCGTCAAAATCATCTGTAAAGAATTTCCTGATCGAAAAAATTGCCCTTCATACGTATGGAAAATGAGGCGGAAGCTCTTATTCAGATGTGGTCACAGTCACACGGATGCCATTTGGATCCGTAACGGTGATAAACGTCCCCCCTTCGTCATTAAGAGTGAAATTCCGCGCATTTAAATGCTCTTTCACTTTGTTCATCTCTTCATTCGTCGACACCCCTAAAGTGAAACGAGTTAGTCCCAGATCAAACTGTTCCCTTTTGGGTATATCTGTCCCCAGCCACGTATTTAAGCCGATATGGTGGTGGTAATCGCCAGCAGCAACAAAGCGCGCCTGGCTTCCAAATTCATATTTCAGCTGCATGCCTAAAGTATCTATATAAAAATATTGAGAATCCTCCAAATCAGCAACGGCTAAGTGAACATGACCGACTCGTGTCCCCGCTGGTAGAGTATCGACCAGCTGGTCATCCCGACTCGCTATGACTCCATCCGCATCAATTTCTGCTGTGATCCCTCTGATCATGCCATTTTCCGAAATGTCCCATTCCTCTCTAGGTTTATCTCTATAAATCTCAATACCGTTTCCTTCCGGGTCGTGTAAGTAGAGCGCCTCGCTATAGCCGTGATCAGAAGCGCCTTCAATTGGTATTTCTTTTTTCAATAATGCAAATAAACTGTTCCCCAAGTCTCTTCTTGTAGGTACTATAAATGCCGTATGAAAGAGTCCAGCTTTTTTAGTCCGTGTGCCTCCTGCATCTACTTCAATTAAATTCAGCAACACACGGTTATCCGTCTTCACACCCAGCGAGGCGTAGTTATCGGATCCTTCAAGGATGGACAAACCAATCTTATCCTTATAGTAATTCGTCATTGTTTCTAAGCTTTTAACATTCAAATCTACTGAATGAACCGATAAGTTCTTGTCAATCGTAAATGCCATGATATCTTGGTCTCCTTTTCCCACGTTCACTCTAAACTATTAGATAATAATCGAATCATCAGTGGCCACTAATTATTCTGTCCTTTTTCTGATCAATCCCATTAGGCCTGATCCTATTGTAATGCTGAAGTTCATAGGCTATTTTATTTCACAACTTATTTTAGCTTGTTTATTTATATCTACACTTAGAGCCGTTCTCATTGCTGAAAATCTGAACCCACTTCGGTCTGCTCCGCGCATAATCTGCTTGAGCATGCCGAAGTTTAGCCTTCTTAGCATCACTCGCTGGGAGTTTCGCCTGAGCATGCCGAAGTTTGAGCTTCTTAGCATCACTCACTGGGAGTTTCACCTGAGCATGCCGAAGTTTGACCTTCTTAGCATCACTCACTGGGAGTTTCACCTGAGCATGCCGAAGTTTGACCTTCTTAGCATCACTCGCTGGGAGTTTCACCTGAGCATGCCGAAGTTT
>NZ_LSRN01000020.1 GCF_001885615.1 Alkalibacterium sp. 20
GAGTAGTGTTCAATCTTTAGAATAGCAATTTGAGACCGTTCTGAATAAGATAAGTGTTTTCCCTTACGTGCTGATGTGTTATCGTTAGAGTGCGTCATGTGAATTCATCCTGTCTATTGAGAGTTAGCGGTAACTTCAATATAACATGAAATTCACATGGCGTTTTTTATATGTTAGCCTAAGCGGCTAACTTCATTATAAAATCCAGCGTTTTGATTAAATAGTGGAAAGGTATCTCTAAAATATAATTGAACTGAATTAAATGAGTTTTAAGGAACAGACGTTAGCAGGAATAAGGAGATTAATCTTTCGGTTGATGGTATTCGGTAGATTAAATGATTTGATTTTTATTGACTGATGCGTCATAAATAGATTCAATTGCTTTTTTTAATGCGCTATTAAATTCTTTTTCTGACTGGCCAACCCGTAAATCTTGAGATAATGCTCTTGAAAAACTGGCAATCATACCTTCATTATTTTTCAGTTTTTCGTTGGCTTCCTCACGAGAATATCCACCTGATAATGCAACAACACGAACCACTCGAGGGTGTTCTATTGCTTCTTTATAAAGATTTGCAACATCAGGAAGGGTAAGTTTTAATATAACATTATAATCGTCAGATAACTTGTTTAAATGATTCATGATTTCTTCTTTCAGTAGGGTTTCTGCTTCTTCTTTTTCTTTGCTATGGATATCAATTTCTGGTTCAATAATAGGAACTAAGCCGGCATCCATGATTTTTTTAGCAATCTCAAACTGTTGGTCAAGGATCTCTCTGATTCCTTCTGGATTAGCTTTATGAATGACAGAACGCATTTTAGTACCAAAAATATTGCGCTGATTCGCACGTTCCAGCATGTTTTCCAGATTAGAAATCGGATTCATCATCTGGACACCCTTAGCGATATCTGCTAAACCTTTATCCACTTTCAAGAAAGGTATGATTCCTTTTTCTTTTACTAGATAGTCTGCAGTATATTTGCCTTCAATTTTACTATCCATCGTTTGCTCGAATAAAATGGCTCCCAGTATAAAGTTGGAATCAAATGCTGGGGCTGTAATGACGCGTGTACGCATTTCATGAATAAGATCAAACATATCATCTTCAGTTTCAAAGGCATTATCTGTCACTCCGTAGGCAGCTAGGGCTTTAGGTGTGCTGCCACCGCTTTGATCTAGGGCAGCTATGAAACCTTTACCTTTTGACATTTTCTCAAAATGATTTGCTTTCATTTATGTTCTCTCCTTTATATTTTTTAAAGTCAAATGCTGAAAAGAAAAATCTCCTAATGTTATTTTATCACTAGTAAGCAAAATCATGTAGCAATGCACATTCTAGTGAATAGGATAAGAAAGACGTTGTTGGTTGAAATAAGTCCGACAAATTTAAAATGAGAGGTTGAAATTTGTGCTTAAACTGTGCAACTTTTCATGAGAGAAAGGATATAGATACAAGTATCTATATCAAAACAGACACTTGTATGTAACACAGTACATAATTGTAACTTTTTTTTAATGTTAACCTTTATGTTTTAGGAAAATATGTTATACTAACAAGTGTTTTATTAAATAAATTGAGGAGAGGTATGAATGAATAGCGATAATATAAATTATGCTGAAATTACAATTAGTGCAGTTTCTCCTTCTCAATATCCAGAAGATGGCTTACCAGAAATCGTAATAGCAGGACGTTCTAATGTAGGGAAATCGTCATTTATAAATACAATGGTTAATCGAAAAAACTTGGCACGCACATCCGGTAAACCCGGAAAAACACGGACCTTGAATTTTTTTGATATTGAAAAAGAACTCTTTTTCGTTGATGTTCCCGGTTATGGTTATGCAAAAGCTTCTAATGCAGAACAGGAAAAATGGGGACACATGATGGAGGATTACTTCGCGACAAGAGAAGAACTTGTTTTGGGTATATTGCTCATCGATTTTAGGCACCAACCATCAGAACATGATATGTTGATGTATGATTTTTATAAACACTACAATGTACCGGTGTTTATCGTGGCTACAAAATCAGATAAGATTAAAAAGTCAAAACATAATAAATACGAAAGTATTATTAGGACAACTCTCAATATAGACCCTGCTGATAAGTTTTTCACCTTTTCTTCATTTACGAAGGAAGGACGTCAAGAAGTTTGGGATGCTATATTAGCTCACTTACCAAAGGATGATAGTGCATGAAACTAATTATGTATGGTGTGAATCGAAATACTGTGTCTTGTGATGACGTTCATAAGTATAGTCTAAACAAAGCGATGCGTCTTAGTCATTTAAATGATATAAGCACATTTGACGGAGTAGTTGAGCTGTTATTGGTTGCGACCAATAACAGAAATGAATATTATCTATATGTTGATGAAAAAACCTTTAAACATGGTGATTTATTAAGATATTTATCTCGGCATACTGGAAAACCGTTAGAAGAGATTATTTTGGAGACGTATAGCATGTTTAACGATGATGTCACCAAGCACTTATTTGATTTGACGAGTATTTTAGATGAAACACCAGAATCCATTAATTTTTTGGAACAAGCACTTTACGAGAGTATGGCATATGGAACCATTGGAAATGTTTTGTTCGAATTGTTTAATGCGGCCATAGATTTTTCATTATCACTTTATGATAAAGAGTCTTTATATCCTTTGATAAACGGAGAAGCGCCGAAAGCTATTCAAAAGCTAAGAAGTCACTATCCTGAAAAAAAAGATATCAATTATCTTATCATTGGTAATAATGAAATAATCACTCAATTGATGAAGTATCTAATTAGAGAATCTGGATCTTATTTAACCTTTCTTGAGAGAAATGAAAAATCCAGAGAGCTGATTAAAAATATTGACAACTGGTTAGCCTTAACGAATAATTTTGCATGGAAAAACCATATCCAATCTGTCGATTTAGGTCAACTTGTTTATCGACTGTCGAAAGCAGATGTTGTGATTATTGGTTCAAGCATAAAAAACGCCTGGTTATCAAATGAATTATTAGAAGACATGTATGAAATGAGACCAACTGCAAAAAGACAACTTATATTAGATTTAAGTGGCGCTCAGGATGAAACAGTTTTTTCTAACTATCCAACGCTGAGCTATACTCAAATTAATGATACTGTTGGGAGCGGTTATTCAAATGAAAAAATGGAAGTCGCTAAATCTTTTTATGATGAGTATTTAACAAATCAGACGAATGATTTCATGATAAAATTCTATGAAATCGCCGAAGAGAAAATTACTCATATGCATGTAAATAAAGATGCCAATCATAATATAAGTTACGAAAAAAAAATAAGTTATAAGGTTTGATAAGCATCATAAACCTTATGACTTATTTTTATAATGAGTGTCAGAGAGAGAACCCTCAGTTTTAACTGAGAGATGAATCTTGTTTAAGACACCTGATTTGGGTATGATATTTATAGTAGCTAAAGACGCTACCCAAGTCTGGACCGACTAAAACAAGCTGAATATTGGCTCTGGATGAGCCTTGGAAAACTAGTCTAAACTGCTGTCTACAAGTTGAAATGCTACGCGGACAAGTCATGGCTGTTCCCAGAAGCTCGGTACTTCGGTGCCGATGCAGTTCACAGTAAATCCAATTAGATATCAACTGTCATTTAGTGTAAAATGAATAGATGACAGTTGAGTGTTTTATAGAAAGAAGGAATATAAGTGTCAATGTTTTTAGATCAAGTTAAAGTAAGTGTAAAGGCCGGCAGTGGTGGAGATGGCATGGTGACTTTCAGACGAGAAAAATATATTCCTGACGGTGGACCGGCAGGCGGAGATGGTGGAGCAGGCGGAGACGTCATTTTCATCGTAGATGAAGGATTAAGAACGCTGATGGACTTCCGTTATAATCGTCATTTTAAAGCGAAACATGGCGAAAACGGCATGTCGAAAGGTATGCATGGTAGAGGAGCAAAAGATTTATACGTGAAAGTTCCCCCAGGCACAATTGTTAAAGATGCTGTCACAGGGACTATGTATGCAGACTTAACAGATAACGGGCAAAAAGCAGTAATCGTTAAAGGTGGACGCGGAGGTAGAGGCAACATCCGGTTTGCATCACCTAGTAATCCTGCACCTGAAATAGCAGAAAACGGTGAACCCGGAGAAGACAGAGAAATTGAACTGGAATTAAAAGTGTTGGCAGACGTAGGCTTAATAGGCTTTCCTTCTGTTGGGAAATCAACGTTATTATCTGTTGTTTCTGCAGCACGTCCTAAGATCGGAGCATATCATTTCACAACGCTTGTACCGAATCTAGGAATGGTTAATACAGAAGATGGTAGAAGTTTCGTTTTGGCAGATATGCCTGGGTTAATTGAGGGTGCATCGCAAGGTGTCGGTTTAGGGATCGAATTCTTAAGACATATTGAAAGAACGCGCGTATTGTTACATGTGATAGATATGAGTGGGGTTGAAGGCAGAAGTCCTATTGACGATTACTTTACAATTAATGAAGAATTGGAACAGTATGACTTGAAATTACGTGAACGTCCTCAGTTAGTCATCGCCAACAAAATGGATATGCCTAAATCTGAAGAAAATCTTGCGAAATTTAAAAAAGAACTAGAAAAAGCAAACGAAGATGTAGAAGTTTTTGAAGTATCTGCACTTACTCAAAAAGGCTTGAATACTGTCATGTCTCGCACCGTAGATTTACTGGAAACAACACCAGAATTTCCAATGTATGAAGACGAAACAGACAAAGAAGAAAGAGTTTTATATAAATTCATACCAGAAAATAAAAATTATTCAATCACGAGAGAACCTGATGGTACATGGGTTATAGCTGGAGAGAAAATTGAAAAATTATATAAAATGACTAACTTCCAATTTGATGAATCTGTTATGCGCTTTGCACGCCAACTTAGAGGGATGGGTATTGATCAAGCTCTTAGAGACCGTGGTGCAGAAAATGGCGATATAGTAAGAATAGATGATTATGAGTTCAATTTTGTAGAATAAAAGAAGTAAAGGATTGGCATATGGAATTATTATTTTTAGGAACAGGATCAGGGGTCCCCGCTAAGCATCGAAATGTCTCAAGCATGATGTTGAAGTTATTGGATGAAAGAAATGCTACGTGGTTATTCGATTGTGGAGAAGCAACCCAGCAGCAAATATTGAATACGACTATAAAGCCAAGAAAAATCGAAAAAATATTTATTACACATATGCATGGTGATCATATTTTTGGTCTTCCGGGTCTTTTAAGTAGTCGGGCATTTCAAGGTGGAGAGTCACCCATAACAATTTATGGTCCTAAAGGAATTAAACAGTATGTAACCATGTCTTTAAAACTTTCACAATCTCATATTAGATATGGCATTCGGTTTGTTGAAATTGAAAATGAAGGGATAATCTTTGAGGACAGTCAGTTTGTGGTTACAACTAAACGATTGCAACATGGTATTCCTTCATTTGGATATAGAATTGTTGAGAAAGATCGAGAAGGAGAACTCATGGCTGATAAACTTCAAGCCATTGGGGTTCCTTTTGGACCTATGTTCGGTAAATTAAAAAAAGGTGAAACGATCGTATTAGAAGATGGCCAAGAAATCAACGGTGAAAACTTCGTTGGTCCTAAACAAAAAGGTCGGATCGTTACAATTCTTGGCGATACTAAATTCAGCTTGAAGAGTGTCGAGCTAGCAGAAAATGCTGATGTACTGGTTCATGAAAGTACTTTTATTCATTCCGATATGGAATTAGCGCATAGTTACAATCATTCTACAAACCTTGAAGCTGTTGCAGTTGCACAAAAAGCCAAGGCTTCAAAACTTTTATTGACACATATTAGTGCAAGATACCTCTATGCTGATAGTAAATTAATGCAGAAAGAAGCACAAAACCTCTTTCCAAATGCATTCGTGATGAGTGATTTTACTGAAGTTTCTATTCCATTAAAAGAGACGAGGAATTAGATGAAATCATTAAAAGATAAAGTTGTCTGGGTCACTGGTGCTTCATCGGGCATAGGTGAAGCGCTTGCCTATGGTCTAGCCCGTAAAGGAGCTACCCTGATACTCAGTGCAAGACGAAAAGATCAGTTAGAGCGGGTCAAAAAAGAATGTGTAGATCGATATGGTGTAAATGTCATCGTCTGTCCCTTAGATGTTTCTAATTTGAGTGAAATAGATCGCGTCGTTGATGTCCTTTATTCAAAACTTAATAAAATAGATGTATTGATAAATAATGCGGGTTATGGTCTTTCAGAGAAATTCATTGATTGTGATTTTTCTGAAGTTGAAAACATGTTCAAAGTTAATGTTTTAGGCTTGATGTACTTATCCCAATGTGTGGCTAGAAATATGGCAAAGCATGAATCCGGTCATATTATCAATGTTGCTTCAATTGCCGGTAAAGTTGCGACACCAAAGTCAGCAGTTTATTCATCAACTAAGTTTGCAGTATTAGGATTTAGTAACGCGCTAAGATTAGAACTCAAGGAGCACAATATTCAGGTTACAACTATAAATCCTGGCCCCGTTGATACCGCATTTTTTGATAAATTCGATCCAGAAGGCAGCTATCTCGAAAAAGTAGAATCTTTAGTTTTAACGCCTGAAGTAGTAGCTGAAAAAACAATTAAAGTAATTGGCACCAATAAAAGGGAAGTCAACTTGCCAGTAATGTTGGAATTCTCATCAAGATTTTATTCATTGTTTCCTTCAATTGGCGATTTTTTTATTGAGCATTTATTTGATAAGAAATGATATATATTAATGTAATAAATACGAACTATATGTTATTCTTAATTATAACAAATGATGTATAGGAGGAATATTCAATGAAAAAACAATGGAGTATGGTTGGGGCAATTGTATTATTCTTAGGTGTCGCTATTTTATCTGTATTAAATGTTGATCCTGTTCCAGTCAATTTTGGATTTGCTGTAGTTGAGTGGCCATTAATCGTTATTATTTTTGTGTCAGTCTTACTTGGGGCGTTAATTGCGACGCTTCTATCAACGTATAAGATGTTTGCAGATCAACGTAAGAGTAACCATCAAAAATCCGATAGTTCTTCAAGGACATCTGAAACACCGTCTAAAAGAAAAACACGTTCAGGTAAAAAAGAACTTGATAAAGTTCAGAATGACAAAGTTGATACAGAGTCGCAATCAAAAAACGATGATATATTGTAATATAATAGCCTGTCAATTTAAGTAGGGGGTAAAAGTATGAATGATAATAAAATTGCTATTCTAACTGATTCGGGTTCGGATGTACCTCAAGAGATAAAAGAAAAATACAATGTAAAAGTAATCCCATTAAAAATAATTTTTAACGATGGTGAATATATTGATAAGGTAACCATTACGGCTGAAGAAGTTTATCAGCGTATGGATAAAGAAATTCCAAAAACTTCTTTGCCTGACGGTGAAACGATCAAAGAGATGTTTGATGGAATCAAAGCTGAAGGTTACGAAAAAGTTTTAGCTATTACTATATCAAGTGGTCTAAGTGGGACCAATAATATGGTTCGTGTGGTTGCTGAGCAATATGACGGATTAGATATATTCGTTCTAGATACAAAAAATATTGGTATTGCTTCTGGATTTACAGTTGCCGAAGCAGCATTGCAAGTGGACCGTGGTGTAGATTGGGAAACCTTGAAAGTGAATTTGACAGAAGGTATCGAAAAAGCGAAAGTCTTTTTCTATGTGCCTACATTGGAATATTTGCAAAAAGGTGGAAGAATCGGTTTAGTTCAATCTGTTGTTGGAAGCATGATGAATTTGAAACCAATTATTACCTGTAACGAGGAAGGTATTTATCATACTGTTGCTAAAGTTAGAGGTAAAACTAAATCAATCAAAAAAACAATTGATTTAGTTGAAGATTTTGCCAAAGGTTCCGAGAAATATAATCTAGCTATTGCCTATGGTGGTGAAACAGCCCGTGAAGAGGCTGAAGATATTCGTGAAGAAATGAAAATTAAATTACCAAATTACGAACATTTCTTTTATGATCAAATAAGTCCTGCCTTAGGTGTTCATACCGGACCCGGATTAATCGGTATTGGCGTTCAAATACTTGATTAATATTGGCTAACTTAAAATTTAAACAAGATACAATAAAGTCTTCCTTTATTGTATCTTGTTTTTTGTTATAATTAAGCTCTGTGAGTAATACGAGGAGTGACAGGATGCAAAATAGTAAAACGTTATGGAAATATGATGAACAAACAGACGAATCATTAATTGAAAAATTAGCACTCGAACTAGATAAATCGAAAACATTTATACGTTTATGCGCTAAAAGAGGTTTATATACTAAAGAGGCTATTCTAGATTTCGTTGAGCCTAACATAGACTGGCTCGATGATCCTTTCTTATTTTTTGACATGGAAAAAGCTGTGGATCGAATAAAAAGAGCTGTGTCCAACGATGAAAAAATAACTATCTATGGTGATTACGACGCTGACGGTGTAACAAGTACGGCTATTTTATACGAGGCGGTTGAACTGCTAGGAGGTCAAGTCGATTATTTTATTCCAAACCGATTTAAAGAGGGGTATGGTCCAAATGTGGACGCATTTGATCAGCTCATAAACAATGGAACGCAGTTAATTGTAACTGTTGATAACGGCATTTCGGGACACGAGGCTATTTTGCATGCTCAAGCTAGAGATGTAGATGTTATTGTGACTGACCACCATGAATGTCCACAAGAGCTACCAAATGCATATGCCATCGTTCACCCGAGGCATCCGAAGCAGCACTATTCTACACCGGACTTATCGGGTGCTGGAGTAAGCATGAAAGTCGCGCATGCACTACTTGGTGAATGTCCAGCTGATTTTTTAGAGTTAGCAGCTATCGGCACAATCGCTGACCTTGTTTCGTTAAAAAAAGAAAACAGAGCGATAGCCTATTTTGGATTAAAAGCTTTGAAACAGACACAGCGTTTAGGCTTACTTGCATTAATGCAAGTTTCTGACATAAAACCTGAAACGATTGATGAGGAAACGATCGGCTTTAAACTTGCGCCACCGATCAATGCTGTCGGTCGTTTAGGAGATGCTTCTTTAGTCGTCGATTTATTGACAACTTTTGATGAAGAAAAAGCATTCAAGTTGAGTAAAGAAATATTATTGAAGAATGAAGAGAGAAAAGAAATCGTTGGAAAAATCACCGAAGAAGCACTAGAAATGGCAAAAACAAAACAGTCACAATCTTTCTTAGTTTTAGCCAAAAAGAATTGGCATGAGGGTGTATTAGGAATTGTTGCTAGTAAAATTACAGAACAATTCCATAAACCTGTACTGGTCTTAACTATAAACGAGTCGGAAGATAAGATAAAAGGATCCGGGCGAAGTATTGATGGGTTCAATCTTTATGAGTGTGTCAATGAATTCAGAGACAACCTTCAAAGCTTTGGTGGTCACGAAAAGGCTTGTGGCGTGAGCTTAGATTTTGGTTATTTAGGGGAATTTACTGATGAGGTCAATAGGAAAGCAGAGAAAAGCTTGAACAAACTGCCTAGTGAAAAAGTATTTAGAGTCGATGCTAAAATAGAGTGGGATGAAATTGACACACAACTGGTGGAAGAAATTGATTTGCTGAGACCGTTTGGTCAAGAGAATACAAAACCGTTATTTGAAATCGAGTCTGTTTTGCCGGAGAATTCTAAAAAAATCGGTGCCAATCAAACACACTTTAAGGCGACCTTAACTAGGGATAATAAGCAAATGGACATGATTGCATTTAATAGTGCAGATTGGTCTGACATACTCAAATCATCTCCTGAAATAGATATCATCGGTTATATCTCGATCAATGAGTGGAATGGTTTCAGAAAAGTGCAACTGCAAGCCCTAGATTACAACTCGAATGAACCATTGATTATTGATCAGCGGAAAAGTACGATTCAAGAAGAAATGTTTAGGACATCAAATGTTCATTTTGTATTTTTCCAATCGATTGTTGCCAAACGTTGGATACCGAGAGTGGATAAGCAATCTACTTATCAAATTTTCGAAGCGAAAGCTGAGTTACTGGATATTCCTTCGGGTATGCCCGTCATAGTAGTAGATACCCCTGAGGATATTAGAGATTTCAAACAAATTTATCAGACGTATCAATCACAACCGATGTATTTATATTTTCATTCACCCAATGACTACTATATGAAGGGGATGCCTAAAAAGCATCAATTTCAAAAGTTGTACAAATGGTTGATAACAAAACAGGAAATAGTATTGGCGCAAGACACTAAACAAATGGTCAAGAGTATGCATTTAGATAAAGATACGATAAAATTTATGTTGATGGTGTTTTTAGAGAACGAATTTGTTATAATAGAAGATGGGAAGTTGAGCATCGTGTCTCATCCAGCTAAGAAAAATTTGGAAGATACGATAACTTATAAGAAAAGATTAGAGCAAATAGAGGCTGAAGAAATTCTCGTCTATAGTTCTTTCAAAGAGTTGCTTGCTTACCTGAAAAATAAATGATGAACGATTCAAATGATGGAGGAAGACAAATGGATTTTAAGAAGTATATCGCTGACGTTCCTGATTTTCCAGAAGAAGGCATTATATTTAGAGATATTTCACCTTTAATGGCTGACGGAAAAGTATACAAAGCTGCTACTGATAGAATTGTTGAATATGCTAAAGGTAAAGGTGTTGACATGATTGTTGGTCCTGAAGCCAGAGGCTTTATCGTTGGATGCCCTGTCGCTTATGAATTAGAAATAGGTTTTTCTCCCTGCAGAAAAAAAGGGAAATTACCAAGAGACACCATTGAAGTAGGTTATGGACTAGAATACGGTAATGACGTTTTACAACTGCACAAAGATTCCATTGAACCTGGACAAAGAGTTTTAATAACTGACGACTTACTTGCTACAGGTGGAACGATAGCTGCGACGATCAAACTCGTGGAAAAACTTGGTGGAATAGTTGTCGGTGCTGCATTCTTTATTGAATTGGAAGATTTAAAAGGTCGAGATAAAATTAAAGGCTATGACATTTTCACATTAATGACATATTGATACTAAAAAAGCCGTCTTCCATATGGAGGTCGGCTTTTTCGGATTGTCATTCAAATAAAATGATTTAAAAAATGTGACTTCTATAAAGCGAAATGACTTTACCTAAAATTTTGACATGATTAAGTAAGATTGGATCCATTGTTTCGTTTTCCGGTTGTAACCGGATATGATTATCTTCCTTGAAGAACCGTTTGCAGGTAGCTTCATCTTCATCGGTCATAGCGATGACAATGTCCCCATTATTTGCAGATGCTTGTTTGCGGATAATAACCTGATCACCATCTAAAATACCGGCATCCATCATACTGTCACCACGTATGGTCAACATGAAGAGGTTACCTTTCTCTATTTCCAAATCGGTAGGAATAGGAAAGTAATCTGTGGCTTCTTCGATAGCTAAAATCGGTTCGCCGGCCGTCACGATTCCCAGAAGTGGAATCTTATCCTCGTCCAAATTAATACCCAGTTTATCTAAACCCTCAGCAGTGAATTCAATTGCTCGAGGTTTTGAAGGGTCCCGTATGATATATCCGTTCTTTTCTAATCGTGCTAAGTGACCGTGAACTGTAGAGGTAGACGACAGTGCCGTGGCTTCTCCGATTTCTCGAACAGTAGGCGGGTAACCCTTCTTTTTTACTTGTTTATGGATGAAATTCAAAATTTCTAGTTGTTTCTCACCTTTACGCCCTCGTGTACTCATACTAAAACCCTCTCTATAATATGTTCAGTAAATGGAACAGCTGTTCTGTATTTTATTAAAGTATAGCACAGTGTAGGCATCAAATCAAACGAATGTTCGAAGAACAAAATGAAGAGAAACGAATGAGAATTTTATCTAAAACTACCACTTTTTAATGACTAATGGTATGATGAGTAATGTGAGACATAACTTACCTGAAATGAAATAAGGGGGATAATATGTTAGAAAAACAAAAGCTTGACCGTATTAATGAATTAGTAAGAAAAGAAAGAAATGACGGATTATCAGCAGAAGAGAAACAAGAACAAAAAGGCTTGAGAGAAGAATATATTAAAGCTTTTCGTTCTGGGATGCGAAACCATATAGAAGGCTTGAAAATAGTCGATCCAGATGGCACTGATGTGACACCTGATAAAGTTAAAGAGATTCAAAAAGAAAAAGGGATTCATAACCGCGACTAAGTACTCGTGGATTCTTAAAATGATAGAGTTTACATTGTAATGAAAGGTCAATAATAGTACAATAGTATAGAAAGTTTAAAATTTAAACAAACGAAAGGATTGAAGTTCATTGTTCAATAAAACTGATCAAATGGCAGTAGATACAATTCGTACATTGAGTATGGATGGCGTACAGAAAGCAAATTCAGGTCACCCAGGATTACCTATGGGGGCGGCACCTATGGCGTATACACTATGGACACGTCACTTAAATGTTAATCCAAAAAACCCTAAATGGTTTGATCGTGACCGTTTCGTCTTAAGTGCAGGTCATGGTTCTATGTTACTTTACAGTTTATTGCATTTATCTGGTTACGATGTAAGCATTGATGATCTTAAAAATTTCCGTCAGTTAGATGGAAATACACCGGGACATCCAGAAGTACATGTTACAGATGGAGTAGAAGCAACAACGGGACCTTTAGGCCAAGGCTTTGCAAATGCTGTTGGAATGGCAATGGCTGAAGCGCATTTGTCTGCAACGTACAACAAAGATAACTACAATCTTGTAGATCATTATACTTATGGTTTGTGTGGCGATGGCGACTTGATGGAAGGTGTTTCTCAAGAAGCAGCTTCATTAGCAGGACATCTTAAACTTGGTAAATTGGTCATGTTATATGATTCCAACGATATCTCTTTAGACGGACCTACATCCAAAGCGTTCACTGAAAATGTTGGGCAGCGTTTTGAAGCATATGGCTGGGAACATATCTTGGTTCAAGATGGCAATGACTTAGAAGCTATCGACAATGCAATCAAACAAGCAAAAGAAACAACGGACAGACCAACTTTGATCGAAGTTAAAACAATTATAGGTTTTGGTGCTCCTAACGAAGGAACACATAATGTTCACGGCGCACCGCTTGGTCCAGAAGGTGTCGAAGCAGCTAAAAAGGCTTACGGATGGGAAGGTGAAGACTTCTACGTTCCAAAAGAAGTAAGTGATCATTTCAACGAATACATGGTTGAAAAAGGACAAAACCTTGAAAAAGCATGGAATACTTTAGTTGAAAACTATAAAAATGATTATTCTGATTTAGGTAAGAAGTTTGAATTGGCATTATCTGGAGATTTACCAGAAAATTGGGATGACTCATTACTTTCTTATTCTGAAGAAGATGGTGCATCTGCAACGCGTGCGTCAAGTGGTCAAATGATCAATGCAATAGCTAAAGCTGTACCTAATTTATGGGGTGGAGCTGCCGACTTATCAAGTTCAAACAAAACAATGATCGACGGCGAAAAAGATTTCCAACCTGGACAATATGAAGGCCGTAACATTTGGTATGGTGTCAGAGAATTCGCAATGGCAGCTGCTATGAACGGAATTATACTACACGGCGGAACAAAAACTTATGCGGCAACATTCTTCGTGTTTACTGACTATCTCAGACCAGCCGTCCGTTTAGCTGCACTTTCAAAAATCCCAGCTATATATGTGATGACACATGATTCTGTAGCTGTTGGTGAAGATGGTCCTACTCATGAACCTGTTGAACAACTTTCAAGTTTCCGTGGCATGCACAACTTAACTGTTTTACGTCCTGCAGACGGTAACGAAGTGGCAGCTGCGTGGGAAATTGCTTTAACATCTAAAGATAGACCGACAATGCTAGTATTTTCTCGTCAAAATCTTCCAGTGTTAGCTGGATCTAAAGAATTGGCTAGAGAAAATGTCAAAAAAGGTGCGTATGTCCTTTCACCTGCAGATAAAGAAACGCCGGATGGCATCTTGATCGCTACTGGATCTGAAGTGTCCTTGGCAGTCAAAGCTCAAAAAGAATTGAAAGCTCAGGGACATGATGTTTCTGTCGTTTCAATGCCAAGCTTCGACTTGTTCGAAAATCAATCAGAAGAATATAAAGAATCAGTTCTTCCAAGTACTGTTTCAAATCGTATAGCCATTGAAATGGGCTCATCATTCGGATGGCATAGATATGTTAAAAATGATGGCAAAGTTATGGCAATTGATAAATTCGGAGCAAGTGGTAACGGGGATGCAGTTGTGGAAGCATATGGCTTTACAACAAAAAATGTTGTGAACACATATTTATCACTAAACAACTAAACAACTAAATGAATTGAACGATTAATTATTAAACATGAAACTTCCTTTCAATTATTATGTTGAAAGGAAGTTTTTTAAGATAGACGTATTGATTTGTAAGAATAAATTGACTAAATTGTATTTATAGGTTTATTTTTACTCGTTGATTGTGTAAAATAGTTCAGTGAGCAGTTTTATTCGTATATATAAAACGAGCGACAAGGTTTTTACTAGTAACGGTTGAGAGGAGTGAATATATATGAATACAGGATTAGCTATATTATTAATCGTTTTAGCTTTAATTGGTGGACTTGTTGGAGGCTTTTTCGTTGCAAGAAAATATATGATGGATTATTTCGAAAAAAATCCTCCTATTGATGAAAACATGCTACGCATGATGATGATGCAAATGGGACAGAAGCCTTCTGAAAGAAAAATCAATCAGATGCTAAGTCAAATGAAGACACAACAAACGAATGCTAAAAAGAAAAAGAAAAAGAAATAGCACTTGAAAATAGATAAACAGCGGACAGTAATCCTGTCCGCTAATTCTTAACACAACATGACATATTGTCACATTGTGTTAAAGGTTGTCAAAAAGAGAATGTAAATTGTGGGAGATTAGAATAATGGACATATTTAAACGATTAGGATGGTTTTTTAAAAAAGAAAAGAAATCTTATTTAATAGGTGTTGCAGGGTTATTAATTGTAGCGATTTTGCAACTTATACCACCACGTATTATTGGTATTGTTGTCGATGAGATAGAAACAGAAACGCTGACGCAACAATCTTTGCTTCAGTGGTTAATCATTTTAACTTCAACAGCAATCATACAATACCTTTTGAGATACATGTGGCGCGTTAGGATTTGGGGAAATGCAGCCAAGTTAGAACAGATCGTCAGAAGGCAACTTTATAATCATTTCACAAATATGGATAATGTTTTTTTTCAAAAATATAGAGCAGGAGATCTGATGGCTCATGCAACGAATGACTTGAGAGGTCTGCGTATGGTTGCGGGCGGCGGAATTCTCACTATGGCTGATGCAATAAGTGTCGGATTAACGACACTTATTGCAATGATGTTCATAGTCGATTTAAGATTAACTTTAATCGCCGTCATTCCTTTACCGTTTTTAGCACTCACATCTCGCTTATTGGGTAGACGACTGCATCTGCGTTTTAAAGATGCTCAAGCTGCTTTTTCTCAGTTAAATGATAAAGTACAGGAAAGTATTCAGGGAATCAAAGTAATCAAGACTTTTGGTCAAGAAAAAGAAGATGTCGATGAGTTTATCCATCAAACAGATAATGTTGTTCAAAAAAATAAATCAGTGTACAAAATCGACTCTCTTTTTGATCCAGCTATTACCTTTATAATGGGAATTTCTTATTTCTTGACAATTCTTGTAGGTGGGTTGCTTATCACGGATAATGAAATCTCGATCGGAGATTTTATAACATTCATAAGCTATATTGGTATGCTGGTATGGCCAATGTTTGCAATCGGCAGACTATTTAATATTATTGAACGTGGTTCAGCGAGTTATGACCGAATTGAAAATTTATTAAGAGAAGATACCGCGATCAACGAACGACAAGGTGCGTTCGAAGAACCTGTTTCTGGAACTTTGAGATTTGATATCGAATCGTTTAGCTATCCAGATGACGAAATGGTCGCATTACATCATGTTAAATTTAATATTGATCAAGGACAAACATTAGGTATCGTAGGTAAGACGGGTGCGGGTAAGACAACTATCATGAAATTGTTGCTTCGCGAGTATGATACCTATAAAGGTTCAATTCATTACGGTGGTTATGATATCAAAGATTATACCTTAGATGCACTGCTCAAGCGAGTTGGTTACGTACCGCAGGACAATTATCTTTTCTCTAATACGATTCGTGAGAACATTCGTTTTGCAGATCCAACTGTTCCTCAAGAAGTAGTAGAAGCAGCAGCAAAATTGGCAGATATTCATCAAGATATTCTGGACCTCCCTGAAGGCTACGATACTAAAGTTGGCGAACGTGGTGTTTCACTATCGGGAGGCCAAAAACAACGGATTTCCATTGCACGCGCAATACTTATTAATCCTGAATTGATGATTCTGGATGACTCGCTGTCAGCTGTTGATGCTAAAACGGAAGAGATCATTTTGTCAGGCTTAAAAGCAATTCGTCAGAATCAGACAACAATTATTGCCGCCCACCGAATCAGTTCTGTTATGCATGCTGAAGAGATCGTTGTCATTAAAGAAGGTACGATTGTCGAACGAGGAAGGCATCATGATTTACTGGAACAGGGTGGCTGGTATAAAGAGATGTATGAACAGCAGCAACTTGAACGTAAATTGGAAGGAGAGGATTACTAATTATGGAACAGAAAGAATTATCAGTTAGACGATCCATACCTTTCAAAGAACAGATGGTTGTCTTGAAACGAATTATGAAATTTGGAAAACCTTATAGAAAACAATTTGCCTTAGCTATACTTTTTAGTTTGGCATTGGCGATTTCAACTGCCGCTTTACCCCGTATCATTCAATTATTCATTGATAATCATTTAACAACCGGAGATGTAACTCTTCAAATCATTCTGATGTTTGCAGGACTACACTTCGGTGTCACGCTGATTCGTTTAACGGTCTGGTATTTCGAGCTATACATTTTCAATATGGCCTCAGAAAGAACGGTCCGGAATATACGTAATCAATTATTCGAGAAATTGCACAAACTAGGGATGCGCTTTTTCGATCAGACATCAACAGGGTGGATAATTACCCGTGTAACCAACGACACAGAAGCTATGAAAGATTTCTGGCATGTGTTTTTGGCCATCATGCAAGGAGTCTTTGGTGTTGTTATTTCATTAGGGGCTATGTTTTTACTTGATGTGACGGTAACACTATGGATTTTGATGTTTGCACCTTTATTGCTGGTTATTGTTCGTATCTATCAAGTTTATAGCTCAAAAACGTATAATGATATGAAATCAAAAATGAGCCTGTTGAATACCAAGTTAGCGGAAACCATTAATGGTATTTCAATCATTCAACAATTTCGTCAAGAAAAGCGTCTACAAAAAGAGTTCGAAGAGACCAATCAGTCTTACTTTGATTCGCGTTTTTCAATGATAAAAATTAATGCATTGTTGTTAAGTCCAGTAATCAATCTACTTTATACTTTATCAATTGTTGTCATCTTGGCTATCTTTGGTACAGAGTCGTTAGCCGGACCTGTGGAAATCGGGATTATTTATGCCTTTACATCATATGCAAATAACTTTTTCAAGCCGTTAACACAATTGATGGATAGTATGAGCTTATTCCAAGAGGGTATTGTCTCAAGTAGCCGTATTTTAATAGTTATGGACAATGAAGAATATGCACCCGCTCAGCTAGATAATAAAGATGCACACATAGTGGACGGGAAAATCGAATTCAAAAATGTATCATTCTCCTATGACGGTAAAAATAATGTCTTGAAAAACATTTCTTTCACTGTTAATCCTGGAGAAACAATTGCTCTGGTGGGACACACTGGTAGTGGGAAATCTTCTGTCATTAATGTTTTAATGCGCTTTTATGATTTCCAAGAAGGAGAAGTCTTTATTGATGGGAAATCTATCAAAGAGTTCCCGATGAGAGAATTGCGTAGACGCACGGGATTAGTTCTCCAAGATTCGTTCCTCTTCTACGGGACAATAAAAGATAATATCCGATTACTCAATGATTCAATCACTGATAGAGAAATCATCGAGGCTGCGCGTTTTGTTCAAGCAGATAAGTTTATTGAAGAGCTTCCAGGTCAGTATGATGCAAGAGTAGTTGAACGTGGAGCTAGCTTCTCAAGTGGCCAAAAACAATTGATTTCATTCGCAAGTACAATTGTAAGAGATCCAAAAATTCTTATTTTAGATGAAGCAACGGCTAATATCGATACTGAAACCGAAGCGCTTATCCAAGAAGGTTTGGAACGCATGAGGAAAGGCCGTACAACGGTGGCTATTGCGCATAGATTGTCAACGATTAGAGATGCTGATCAGATTTTAGTGTTAGATGATGGACACATCGTCGAAAGAGGCTCACATGATGAACTCATTGAACGTGGTGGCCAATATAAAGATATGTACGAATTACAAAATCTAGGCATACAGTCTAAATAACAGATAACAATAGATACGAAAAATAGTGGAAAAATCATCCGTTGATGATTTTTCCACTATTTTTATGCTGTCAACAATTCATGCTCACATCGTTTTTATCCTTGCTTGGTCGTTAAGAACCATTAAAATAGCAGTACAGGCTGGAACTTTTGTTCCAGCCTGTACTGCTATAATCAGCTAAATGATTAAAAAAATTTTTTCCATCGATTATTCGTCTAACTGTTCAAAAGCTGTTTGAATCTTTTCAGAGTAATAAGCATTTGTATCTTTCACGCCTTCGACTTTTCGTTCCACGTAGAAAGCTTCACCGATGCGAACGGTTGCTTTTTTTCGTTTGATTAAGTCTTTAAAGGTTAGCGGACCACTGTAGACGGCAGGAACGATCGGTTTTTTACTCATTTTTGCTATTGTTACTGCTCCGCCTTTTAATTCGTTGGAATGCCTTGTTCCCGTGGGGAATATAACTAAACCCAACTCACTTTCTTTAAGAGACTTTACAGGTGTTTTTATTGCACTGGGACCAGGATTGTTTCTATCTACTGGAAAAGCGTTCAAATTAGTGAGAAACCAACCGATTATCGGATTTTTGAATAATTCTTTTTTTGCCATAACGCTGAATTGTTTAGGTGATGCGGCCAGCACGAGATAAAGTGGATCTATCCACGAGCGGTGAGGGGCTATTAAAATATAATTTTCATCTTGAGGTAAATTTTCTTTACCAATAAAATTAGGTTTACCATTTAAAATCCAAACTACCAAAAGCACCAGGCTACGTACTACTGAAAAAAACATATTAGTCACTTCCTTTTTTTCACTTCTTTTATTAGTATGCGGTAGGAGTTGAAAATTAGCAAGATATTATTATCTGATTATTGCATTTAATTATATTTTATAGTACAATTAATAACGGTGCATAAAGCACTAATTTTACACCTTAGTTGATGCTCTGAATGGTGCTCCAAATACCATGGAGTGTTCAGGCAGATGAAACTAAGGGAGGAAAATACAAACCAAATGGAGGAATGACAAAATGGCAGTAGTATCAATGAAACAATTATTAGAATCAGGGGTGCATTTTGGACACCAAACAAGACGTTGGAATCCAAAAATGAAACCTTTTATCTTCACAGAAAGAAACGGCATTTACATTATTGACTTACAAAAAACGGTTAAGTTAATCGATAAAGCTTACAACTATGTACGTGAAGTTGCTGAAGATGGCGGAGTTGTTCTTTTTGTAGGTACAAAAAAACAAGCTCAAGATGCAATTAAAGAAGAAGCTGTTAGAGCTGGCGCTTACTATATCAACCATCGTTGGTTGGGTGGAACGTTAACTAACTGGGACACAATCCAAAAACGTATTAAACGCTTGAAACAATTAGAAAAAATGGAAGAAGACGGAACATTCGAAGTCTTACCTAAAAAAGAAGTTGGATTATTAATCAAAGAACGTGATCGCTTAGATAAATTCTTAGGCGGAATCAAAGATATGCCTAGAAAACCAGACGTATTGTTCATTGTAGACCCACGTAAAGAACACATTGCAGTTAAAGAAGCACAAAAATTAAACATTCCTATCGTAGCAATGGTAGATACTAACTGTGATCCAGATGAGATCGATGTAATTATCCCTTCAAACGACGATGCTATTCGTGCAGTTAAATTATTAACTAAAACAATCGCTGATGCTGTTATCGAAGGTAACCAGGGAGAAGAAGGCTTTGAAGAAGAAGCTAAATCTGATTCTTTAGATGAAATTGTTGAAGTTGTAGAAGGCGACAACGAATAATTTAAACTTACAGGTTAGAACCATAATCTACTGAGGAGGAAAAAGTATAGTGGCAAATATTAAAGCAGCTCAAGTTAAAGCATTACGTGATAAAACAGGCGTAGGTATGATGGATGCGAAGAAAGCGTTAGTGGAAACTGATGGCGATATGGACGCAGCTATTGATTTTCTAAGAGAAAAAGGCGTTTCTAAAGCAGCTAAAAAAGCTGACCGCATTGCGGCTGAAGGCTTATCAAACGTTTATGTTGAAGGGAATATAGCAGCTATTGCTGAAATCAACTCTGAAACAGACTTCGTGTCTAAAAACGATAAATTCCAAAATATAGTTAAAGGCATAACTAAAACGGTCGCTAGCAACAAGCCGGCTTCTGTTGAAGATGCTTTACAATTAGACATGAACGGCGAAATGATTCAAGATATAATCACTGAAGCTATGACCACGATTGGTGAAAAAATCACTTTCCGTCGTTTTGCAGTATTAGAAAAAACAGATAACGATGTATTTGGCGATTACGAACATATGGGCGGACGCATCGGTGTCTTAGCTATTGTTGAAGGAACTGACAACGTCGAAGTTGCACGTAACGTAGCTATGCACGTTGCAGCAATCAATCCTAAATATATTACACGTGAAGACGTTGCTCAAGAAGACAGAGATCACGAATTAAACGTATTGACTGAACAAGCATTAAATGAAGGCAAACCAGCAAACATCGTTGAGAAAATGGTTCAAGGACGTTTGAATAAATGGTTAGCAGAAGTTAGCCTAGTTGACCAACCTTACGTTAAAAATCCTGACGTAACAGTTGGACAATACTTGAAAGAACATAGCGCTTCAATTAAAGCCTTTATCCGTTACGAAGTAGGAGAAGGAATTGAAAAACGTTCTGAAGACTTCGCTGCTGAAGTACAAAGTCAATTAGGTAAATAATTAAACGTTGAAAAAGCAGGGATAGTTCACTATTCCTGCTTTTTTTTATAGTAATATAGGAACAAAGGGTATGATTTTTTTAATGACGCTACACTTTAAATGTGGTAAAATTACTATTGTATGAATGATGGAGGGAAAGATTTTATGGATGAACCGAAGTATAAACGTATTATATTAAAAATAAGCGGAGAAGCGCTTGCTGGTGATGTTGGATTTGGTATACAACCACCAACCATTCACAAAATTTGTCAAGAGATCAAAGAAGTTCATGAATTAGGTGTCGAAATAGCTATTGTTGTTGGCGGTGGCAATATCTGGCGCGGTCAAGTTGGCGCAGAGATGGGTATGGAACGTTCTCAGGCAGATTATATGGGCATGATCGCTACCATCATGAATGGGTTAGCTTTGCAGGATTCATTAGAAAACATAGGGGTTCCGACTCGTGTACAAACTTCGATCGAAATGCGTCAAGTTGCTGAACCTTATATTAGAAGAAGAGCAATTAGACATTTAGAAAAAGGTAGAGTTGTCATCTTTGCAGGTGGGACAGGTAGTCCGTATTTCTCTACAGACACAACGGCTGCACTGAGAGCTGCAGAAATGCAGGCGGATGTCATCATGATGGCAAAAAACAATGTTGACGGTGTTTATTCTGCCGATCCAAACATTGATGCAAATGCTGTGAAATATGATGAATTGACTTATTTAGATATTATCAATAATTCATTGCAAGTCATGGATATAACCGCTTCATCATTAAGTATGGATAACGATATCCCTCTAGTAGTATTTAAGTTGAATGAAACAGGAAACATTAAGCGTGTTGTTCTTGGCGAACCAATAGGAACAACTGTCAGGAGGAGCAAGTAATGACGAAAGTAATCTTAAAAGAAACACAAGAAAGAATGAAAAAAGCGGAGCAATCTTATGTAAGAGAGTTGGGCAGTATCAGAGCGGGCCGTGCCAATCCAAGTTTGTTGAATCGTGTAAACATTGATTATTATGGCGCACCAACACCTATTAATCAGGTAGCACAGATTTCAGTTCCGGAAGCACGCGTATTGCTCATCACACCCTTCGATAAAAGTATTTTGGGTGATTTAGAAAAAGCTATTAACCAGTCAGATATTGGTATTCCGCCTTCAAATGATGGTAATGTTATTCGCTTAATCGTTCCTGCATTAACAGAAGAACGACGTAAGGAAATTGCAAAACAGGTCGGCAAAGAAGCTGAGAATGCTAAAGTCGCAATCAGAAATATTCGTCGTGACGAAATGGATTCACTTAAAAAAGCTGAAAAAGCCGGAGATTTAACAGAAGATGATTTACGTGAGTATGAAGAAGAAGTTCAAAAATTGACAAACGCTAGTGTTAAAGCTGTCGATAAATTGTCTGAAGAAAAAGAGAAAGAAATTTTAGAAGGTTAAAAAAGTAAGGAGAGTAGCACAGGGAAACTTAACGGAATGCCTCTTTGAGGTATCATTCTCTAAGTTTATGAGCTTACTCTCCTTTTTCTTGATAAAATATTATAGTTTATCTATGATGTATTTATTAACAAGTTTGGTGACAATCGTTGTCACAACAATACTTATGATATACTTTCGCAAACGTCTCACGTGGGCGTTCCTCCCTCAAGAATCTTTGATTAATTATATTAATTCTACATATAGTATAGCAAATAACCAGTAAGTGATAAACTATATTGATTCGACTATTTTTTATAATATGGAATTGTTATGGCAATTCATGTATATTTTTACTACAATAGAAGAGATGTCACAGACTTTAGGAGGGTAAGGTGTAGCTTAAACACCGCCAAATATGAATGAACAAGAGAATAATAGTCCAAATCATGTAGCGATCATCATGGATGGGAATGGACGATGGGCTCAAAAACAAGGGAAACCAAGAAAATTTGGACACGAAGAAGGCATGGAAGCTATTCGTAGAGTAACGATGCGAGCGAGTGAGAGAGGTGTAAAAGTCCTTACCTTGTATGCTTTTTCTACAGAAAACTGGAAACGACCTCCTCAAGAAGTCCACTTCTTAATGCAATTACCCATTCTTTTTTTTGATCGGTTTGTACCTGAACTTCAAGAAGAGAATGTTAAAGTAAATATGATAGGATTTGAAGACAAAGTCCCCAAGTCTACAAAAAAAGCAATCAGCAAAGCAATGGATCAAACAAAAGAAAATACAGGAATGGTGCTGAATTTCGCTTTTAATTACGGCGGACGTGCTGAAATCACTAAAGCAACGCAAGCTCTTTGCAGAAAAGTTTTAAACAATGAAATTTCCTGTGATGATATAACAGAAGCACTCATAGAAGAACATTTATTTACACGTTCGATAGCACCTTATCAAGAGGTTGATTTACTCATAAGAAGTAGTGGAGAACAACGATTAAGTAACTTTTTACTTTGGCAAAATGCCTACAGTGAATTTTATTTTACGGATTTATTATGGCCCGATTTTAATGAAGAAGTCTTTGATCATATTATTGCAGAATATCAGAAAAGACAAAGACGTTATGGTGCCATCTAATTTACAGAAAGTTGAGGACAGGATATGTTGACTAGAATACTGACAGCCATTATAGCGCTAGTACTATTTATACCAATAATTTTGATTGGTTCTTGGCCATTGGTCATTGTGACGACGTTTATAGCTGTTATTGGTCTTGCAGAATTTCATAAAATGAAAAAAATAAACTTAACATCAGTACCAGCAGTCGTGTCATTAATAGGCGTAGCTTTGATGGTTCTATCCGTTTATTTCCCGGTTCTTTTTGCAGTTGAAGTCTTTACACGAACGATTAGTTTAGTTATGGTCCTGCTCTTTTTATATTCTATAGCTTTTACACAACTGACAACACAAGATATAGGAGAGATCATTCTGATTATGACCTATATCGGTATTGGGTTCTATTCATTCGTTACATTAAGATTCAACAATCTATCCTTGCTTATTTTAGTTTTATTGGTCATTTGGGCAACGGATACAGGTGCGTACCTGATTGGACGAAAAATAGGGAAAACAAAACTAGCACCGAATATTTCTCCAAATAAAACAATTGAAGGATCTATAGGGGGCACGATTTTAGCGTCAATCTTAGCGTTTGTCTATTTACTATATTTCCCTCAATCGGACTCCCTGTTTGCTGCTTTTGTATTAATGGTTATTATTTCCATAATGGGACAAATTGGGGATTTACTTGAATCGAAGATAAAAAGAGAGTATGATACTAAAGATTCAGGGAAATTATTGCCTGGACATGGCGGCATTCTGGATCGTTTTGATAGTTTGCTGCTTGTTTTAAATGTGTTGTTTATATTAGGCATCGTATGATTTATAAAGGAGTTTTGATATGATTCAAAATATTTTAGCATTCATTTTAGTTTTCGGCATTATCGTTGTCGTTCACGAGTTCGGACATTTCTACTTTGCTAAACGTGCGGGTATACTGGTCCGAGAATTTTCTATAGGGTTTGGCCCTAAACTGTTTTACCACCGCAAGGGAGAAACGACTTATACTATTCGTCTATTACCCGTAGGTGGGTACGTCAGAATGGCTGGCTATGAGGAAGAAGCCGATCTAAGACCGGGCATGGCTGTTCAACTAACACTCGATGAAAACGAGGATGTTGAAAAGATAGATATACAAGCGTCAGATGCAACCGTTGATTCAATTCCTATAGAAGTTTCATCATTTGATTTTGATGAAGAAATGTATTTAACTGGCCGAGTCGGTATGGACACAGAAGAAACAACGTTCAGTGTCAAACGTAATGCCTTGCTGGTTGAAAAAGACGGAACAGTTTTACAAATAGCGCCCAAAGATCGACAGTTCCAAAGCGCATCGTTACCAAACCGGATGCTTACTAATTTTGCCGGCCCGTTAAATAATTTCATACTGGCCATCCTTGCTTTTACGCTTCTAGCGTTTGTTCAAGGAGGCGTCCGTTCTCAAGAAGCTAGAATCGGTGACGTAGCGGAGGATACACCTGCGGCAATGGCTGATATTGAAACGGGAGACAGAGTGCTGGCAATCGATGAACAAGAAGTCGATTCCTGGATTGAAATGGTCATGATCATCCAAGAAAGTCCTAACGAAGAACTTAATTTTAGACTAGAGTCTCAAGATGGCGAAGTCTATGAAGAAACCATTGAACCATATGCTGAGGAAGTCGAGGGAACCTCTGTTGGCAGAATCGGAATACAAGCCTATATCGATGAAAGCCTGGGAGCAAAATTGACCTTTGGTTTCACCGAAACATTTTTCATCATAACCCAAATCTTTACACTGCTTGCTTCTTTCTTTACAGGAGGATTTAGTGTCGATCAGTTAGGTGGCCCTGTTGCTATCTACGCGACGACAGAAGCGGTCGTTCAAGCTGGGACCATCGGGTTGATCAGCTGGTTAGGATTTCTAAGTGTCAACCTTGGAATCATGAATTTGCTGCCTATTCCGGCTTTAGATGGGGGCAAACTATTATTGAATATCATCGAGGGCGTACGTAAGAAACCACTAAGTCAAGAAAAGGAAGGCTATATCACTTTAATTGGCGTTTTGTTCCTGCTTATTCTCATGTTATTGGTCACCTGGAACGATATACAAACATTCTTTTTAAATTAATCATTAAAGGAGAAATCAGTTAATAATGAAACAATCAAAATTATTTGCACCCACATTAAGAGACGTACCAAGTGACGCAGAAGTCATCAGTCATCAATTACTACTCCGAGCAGGCTATATTCGCCAATTATCAGCTGGCATATATACCTATCTACCCTTGGCAAATCGCGTGCTGGAGAAAGTCAAGACGATCATTCGAGAAGAACTTGATGCAATCGATGGATCTGAGATGTTACTTCCATCTTTGATTCCTGCAGATTTATGGAAAGAATCAGGACGTTATGAGACGTATGGTGAAGACCTCATAAAACTTCAAGACCGACATGAACGGGATTTTATTTTAGGCCCAACACATGAAGAGACATTTGCTAAGTTGATCAGTGAAGATATAAAATCATATAAAAAATTACCACTACTCTTGTATCAGTTCCAAACCAAGTACCGTGATGAGAAAAGACCACGTTTTGGTTTGATGAGAGGTAGAGAATTTATCATGAAAGATGCGTATACCTTTCATGATAGCTATGAAAGTTTAGACGAATCGTATGATGCCATCGCACTAGCTTATACTAACGCTTTCAATAGAATGGGCTTAGATTTTAGAGCGATCATCGGGGATGCAGGCGCTATGGGTGGAAAAGATTCCATTGAATTTATGGCCTTAGCCGATGCCGGAGAAGACACGGTTGTTTATTCTGATGCAACGGATTATGCAGCTAATTTAGAAATGGCGACAAGCTACTACAAGACATCACCAAAAACAGATGTGCAACTGGAACTTAAAGAAGTCGATACTCCAGACAAAAAAACCATTGATGAGGTTTCAACGTTTCTCGGAATGGACAAGAAAAAACTACTCAAAAGTGTCTTGTATATGGCCGATAAAGAAACACCTGTATTGGCTATCATTCGTGGAGATCAAGAAGTCAATGATATTAAACTTAGAATGGCACTAAATGCAGAAGAAATCGAACCAGCAACAGAAGAAGAGATTAAAGAAAAATTCAGCACGCATCCTGGATATGTTGGACCAGTCGGTTTAACTGGTGAAGTCAAAGTAATTGCTGATTTACATGTACAAGACATCGTTAACGGTGTCACAGGTGCAAATAAAGAAGATAAACATTATATGAATGTTAATTCTGATAGAGATTTCACCGTCGATACGTATGCGGATATCCGTATCGTTAAAGAAGGAGATTCGACTCCAGATAACCAGGGTAATCTTTGTTTCACAAAAGGTATAGAAATAGGACACATCTTTAAACTAGGCACTCGCTACAGTGACGCAATGCACGCGACTGTTCTAGATAATAATGGCAGACAAACCGCCGTTATTATGGGGAGTTACGGCATTGGAGTGAGTCGTCTGCTTTCGGCTATTGCAGAGCAGTATGCAGATGAAAAAGGGTTAGTATGGCCTTCCTCAGTGGCACCATTTGACGTTCATATCATCCCTGTTCAAGTGAAAAATGAAGAACAGCTTGGACTGGCTAATCAATTATATAAACAGTTCCAGGAACGTGGTTTCACCGTGTTGATCGATGATAGAAAAGAACGACCAGGTGTTAAATTCACTGATGCTGAATTGATAGGTATTCCCGTACAAATTACCGTGGGCAAAAAAGCTGCCGAAGGTACGGTAGAAGTGACGATAAGAAAAACTGGAGAAATGGTTGAAAGCAAAGTGGATGATATTTTCCACACAATAGAAATATTGACGACAAACCATACTCAAGCATAATAAAGACTAAAACTGAGGCATTCTATGTCTCAGTTTTCTATGCTATTATATTGAAGTAAGCCAAGAAATTAGAAAGAAGGATTGAATGTGAGTTTAAGCAAATCAGAATTATTTCAAACTCTCTTGAAACAAATAGGTTTTTCTCCATCACTCGAGGAAGCGGAATGGCTGGAAGATGGAGAAGTGGAATCAGTTACTGTATATAAGAAAAAAAAGAAATGGCACATCACATTGAAATTGACCAACGTACTTCCGTTCTCTTTGTTTCTTTCTTTGAAAAATGCTTTGAAATCATCATTTGATGTTTTGTCAGAGATAGAATTGTCTGTTCTGACGGAAAATCCCGTAGTCACAGAAGAAAAAGTAAAAAACTATTGGAGTTATGCTTGTCACCTTAGTGGTGTAGATTCGCCTATCTGCAATAGAACGCTAGCCGAAAGCTACCCAACTAAAGAAGGCGATCAATGGGTATTTAAAATTGATCAGGAGCTAGCCATAGAAAAATACGAAAACGATTTTCTTCCAAAAATATCTCAAAGCTATCATCAATTAGGCTTTCCAGCGCAATTTAAAATCATGCCTTTGCTTGATGCTCACGCACACGAGAGAAGCCTGGAAGAATTCAAACTTCAAAAAGAAGAAGACGATGAGATTCTTGCCCAAGAGTATACGAGGATAGCAGAAATAGCTGAGAAGAAAAAAGAAGATAAGAAAGATATGAAAACAGATGGCCCAGTCAAGTTAGGCAGACCCATTCCGGCCAATGAAGAAAGCAAACAAATGATTTTGATTGAAGAAGAAGAGCGACGCGTCACACTCGAAGGTTATGTTTTTGATTCAGAAGTTAGAGAATTACGTTCGGGAAGAAAATTATTGATTTTCAAGATAACTGACTATTCGTCGTCTTTCTCATGTAAACGATTTTCCAATAACGAACAAGATGAAGCCATGTTTGAACGGGTAAAAACTGGAACCTGGCTGAAAGTTAGAGGGAGTATTCAAGAAGACACGTTCATGCGTGACCTTGTCGTGAATGTTCAGGACATCACCCAAACGTATCATGCGGAACGAGAGGACACATACTCTGACGGTAATAAACGAGTGGAACTTCATGCACATACGAACATGAGTCAAATGGATGCCACTCCAAATGCTACAGATTTAGTTGAACAAGCGGCTAAATGGGGACATAAAGCCATCGCAATTACCGACCATGGCGTGGCTCAATCCTATCCGGAAGCACACGCTGCCGGTGGGAAAAACAACGTTAAAATCATTTATGGTGTAGAAGCCAATCTGGTGGATGATGGGGTACCTATTGCTTACAATGAATCTGAAGAAAGCTTGGATAATGCAACTTATGTGGTCTTTGACGTAGAAACCACAGGACTTTCAGCCATCTATGATAACATCATTGAATTGGCCGCAGTAAAAATGCATAAAGGTAATGTCGTGGAAGAGTTTCAGGAGTTTATTGATCCGGGACATCGCTTGTCAGATACAACGATAAACTTAACAGGAATCACTGACGAAATGGTTCGTGGATCGAAATCAGAAAAAGAAGTGCTGGAACAGTTCAAGTCGTTTTCAGGTGACAGTATTTTGGTTGCTCACAACGCAACCTTTGATATGGGTTTTTTAAACACATCCTATAAGAAGTATGAGATGCCGATGTCTGATAACTCAGTTATTGACACCCTCGAATTTTCACGCTTTATTAATCCGACGTTTAAGAGTCATCGATTGAATACCCTGTCTAAACGCTTCAAAGTGAATTTGGAACAACACCATAGAGCTATTTATGATGCGCAAACGACGGGTCAGTTGCTTTGGATATTTGTTAAAAAAGCAAAAAAAGAATATAATATTGAGCGTCATAATGAGCTTAATCAGTATATGGGCGGCGGAGACGCGTATAAAAAGTCTAGACCAAGTCACGTTACGATATGGGCAAAAGATCAAGCAGGATTAAAGAATTTATTCAAGCTTATTTCTGGGTCATTAGTCGACTACTTTTACCGTGTTCCACGCGTTCCTCGATCATTTCTTGATAAGTATCGCGAAGGATTGATTATCGCATCCGGGTGTGCTCAAGGAGAAGTCTTTGAGGCCATGATGCAAAGAGGGTATGAAGAGGCTAAGAAAAAAGCGTCTTACTATGATTATCTGGAAATTATGCCTAAAGAAGCTTATCAGGATTTAATAAATCGAGAATTAGTAAGAAATAAAGACGATTTAGAAGACATCATAGAAAATATAGTGAAACTCGGTAAAGAACTGAATAAGAAGGTAATAGCAACTGGTAACGTTCATTTTATTCATCCCGAAGACGGAGTTTATCGCGATATACTGCTGGAAACACAGAACAAATCTCATGTCAGTCAGCACAAAAATCCTCCAGTCTATTTCCGTACCACGAATGAAATGTTGGACAGTTTAGCATTTTTAGGTAAAGAGACGGCGGAAGAAGTCGTTATTAAAAATCCGAATGAACTAGTCGACAGTATTGCCGATGATATTACACCGGTCAAACAAGACTTGTATACGCCTAAAATGGAAGGCGCGGAAGAAGAAATCCGTAAAATGAGCTATGATAAAGCCTATGAATTATACGGAAATCCTTTACCGGAAATAATCGAAGCACGCATCGAAAAAGAACTGTACAGTATTATAGGAAATGGATTCTCAGTGATTTATCTCATTTCACAAAAGCTGGTGCATAAGAGTCTGGAAGACGGCTATTTAGTCGGTTCAAGGGGGTCGGTCGGGTCCAGCTTTGTAGCGACAATGACAGGAATCACTGAAGTCAACCCTATGCCGCCGCATTACCGCTGTATAGAATGTCAGCACTCAGAATTCTTCACTAACGGAGAAATTGGCTCTGGATTTGATTTGCCAGAAAAAAAATGTCCGAAGTGTTCGGCATCATTATATAGAGACGGTCAGGATATCCCGTTCGAAACATTTTTAGGATTTAACGGCGATAAAGTACCGGATATCGATTTAAACTTTTCGGGTGAGTATCAGGCAAGAGCCCATTTATATACTAAAGAATTATTTGGAGAAGATTATGTCTTCCGAGCAGGAACGATAGGAACGATCGCAGATCGAACAGCTTTTGGATATGTCAAAGGTTATGAACGGGATCACCAATTGAGTTATCGTTCTGCTGAGGTCGATCGTCTATCCAAAGGGCTGACGGGTGTCAAACGCACAACAGGACAGCATCCGGGCGGTATCATTGTTATTCCTGATTATATGGATGTTTATGATTTTTCGCCGATTCAATATCCGGCTGATGACCGGGAATCTGAATGGAAGACCACTCATTTCGATTTTCATTCGATTCATGATAATGTGTTGAAATTAGATATTCTTGGACACGATGATCCGAGTATGATCCGGATGCTACAGGATTTATCCGGGATTGACCCGCTGGATATTCCTGTTAACGATCCGGATGTAATGAAACTGTTCAGTGGAACCGAAGTTTTAGGCGTTACACCGGAACAGATTTTTTCCAAAACAGGAACACTTGGTGTCCCTGAGTTTGGTACACGATTCGTTAGACAGATGCTGGAACAAACGAACCCAACAACGTTTGCCGAGCTGCTCCAGATTTCAGGTTTATCCCACGGGACAGACGTTTGGCTAGGCAATGCGGAAGAGTTGATCAGACAACATAATATTCCCCTTGCAGAAGTGATCGGTTGTCGTGATGATATTATGATCTATCTACAACATCAAGGGCTGGAAGATGGTTTAGCCTTTCAAATTATGGAATACGTCAGAAAAGGACGAGGCATACCTGATGACTGGCAGAAAGAAATGCGAAGCAATGATGTCCCAGAGTGGTATATTGCTTCCTGCTTGAAAATAAAGTATATGTTCCCTAAAGCTCATGCGGCAGCCTATATTTTAATGGCTCTGCGCGTTGCCTACTTCAAAGTGCATTATCCTCTCTACTATTACGCCGCGTATTTTTCTATTCGAGCAAGTGATTTTGATTTAGAAGCGATGTGTAAGGGTAAAGAAGGCATTAAAAGTCGAATGAAGGAAGTTACAGATAAAGGTATGGATGCCTCCACCAAAGAGAAGAATTTACTGACCGTATTAGAATTAGCAAATGAAATGGTTGAACGTGGCTACGAGTTTAAAATGGTCGATATTGATGAATCGGAGGCCAAAGATTTCCTGATTCAAGATAAAGCCTTATTGTCTCCACTCAGAGCTATTCCATCACTAGGTGGAAGTGTGGCTAATGCCATTGTGGAAGCGAGAAAAGATGGGCCATTCTTATCAAAAGAAGATGTATCTAGACGAGGAAAAGTGTCAAAAACGATTATGGAATATTTAGAAACAAATAGAGCGCTAAAAGGCTTGCCTGATGAAAATCAACTGTCGTTATTTGATCTATAAATCAAAGGGGTCAATGTTGCGGTAGGTACTCATCTATGGTACACTATTAACGAATCGAGCGAGATAGACTGAGTAAAGAGTGAGCGAATCCGCTCACTCTTTTTCACAGCCTTTATTTAAAATGGAAATTATGAGGCTTAATGTCTGAGAGGAGTGAAGGTGTAATTGAAAACAGTTGAAAAAGTTAAAGAATTATCACAGCCTGTTGCAGCGGACTTAGGTTATGAGTTGGTTGATGTCGAATACGTAAAAGAAGGAAAAAACTGGTTTTTACGTTTATATATCGATAAAAAAGATGGGGTTGGTCTTGATGACTGTGCCTTGTTTAGTGAAAAAATAGGCGAAAAATTAGATTCTATTGAACCTGATCCGATACCTTATGCTTACTATCTTGAAGTTTCTTCACCAGGAGCTGAAAGACCACTTCATACAGATAATGATATAAAAAATGCGGTGGATCAATATATCAACATAGTGCTACATGGCGAAATGCAAGGTGAGAAAATCTTTGAAGGTAAACTAAAAGAATGGCATGAGGATTACATTGTTTTAACTGTCAAAGATAAAACAAGACGCAAAGATATTCAGATTGAAAAAAAACATATAGCTAAGGCTCGATTAGCTATAGAATTTTAAAAAGTGAAACGCGCCAAGAATGAGTAAAAGGAGTTAAAATATGAGTAAAGAATTAGCAGCTGCTCTTGAAACTTTAGAAAAAGAAAAAGGTATTTCTAAAGAAATCGTCATTGAAGCTTTAGAAGCTGCCCTTATTTCAGCGTATAAACGTAATTACGGTACTTCTCAAAATGTTGAAGTTGTTTTCAACGAAAAAAAAGGTACGGTAACTGTTTATCAGGTCAAAGAAGTTGTGGAAGATGTATATGATTCACAATTAGAGGTCAGTATTGAAGATGCACGTGAACGGAAGAAAGCTTACGAACTTGGAGATAAAATCAAATTCGTAGTGACTCCGAAAAACTTCGGACGTATTGCCGCTCAAACAGCCAAGCAGGTTATCATGCAGCGACTGAGAGAAGCAGAACGTACAATCATCTATAATGAATATATTGAGTATGAAGATGATTTGATGACCGGTACAGTTGAAAGACAAGACAACAAATTTATTTATATCAATTTAGGTAAAGTCGAAGCGGTTTTGTCAAAACGAGACCAAATCGAAAATGAAACATATCAAACACACGACCGCATCAAAGTGTATGTGAGTAAAGTGGAAAATTCGACTAAAGGACCGCAAGTTTTTGTTAGTCGTACACATCCTAACTTGATCAAGCGACTTTTCGAACAGGAAGTTCCTGAGATTTATGACGGCATTGTGGAAATTGTTTCCATCGCGCGTGAAGCTGGCGATCGATCCAAAATCGCAGTATTTTCTCGTGATGAAAATGTTGACCCGGTCGGTACTTGTGTCGGACCGAGAGGCTCACGTGTTCAAGCCATCGTTAATGAATTGAATGGCGAAAATATGGATATTGTGGAGTGGGATAAAGACCCTTCTTTATACATTAAAAATGCACTAAATCCAGCTCAAGTTGTTGATGTTCAGTTTGATGACAATCAACATTCATGTGTCATCGTCGTTCCAGATTATCAACTTTCGTTAGCCATTGGTAAGCGTGGACAAAATGTCCGTTTAGCAGCAAAATTAACTGGTTTCAAAATTGATATCAAGTCAGAATCTGACATGGCATCTCTTAAACCGGAGACAGTTGAGTTGAAAGATGAGTCGTTTTTTGAAGCTTTAGAAGAAAATGATGCAGATGCGACGAATGATCTTGAGTCGATTTCTGAGGGACCTTCATTGTTTGAAGGTGATGATTCAACTGAAGTCAGTGAGTATGAAGATGAAGATGTATCGGACGATGCTGCAATGGAGATAGACTTCCAAGTAGGAGAACTCGATTCCAATGATGCAGAAGATTTAGTTGAACTTGCAGAAAAAAGAGATGACCTGGGCGAAGAAGAAATCTCAGAAACCTCTGTGGAAGAAATAGAAGAGAAGACTTTTCCAGATGATGAAAACAAGTTATAATAAAGTGAATAAGGTGATAAATTATGCAAAAGCGTAAGATACCTATGAGGAAATGTATCGTTTCTAGGGAAATGAAACCAAAGAAAGAAATGGTTCGTATCGTCAAAAACAAAGATGGTGATGTTTCAGTCGATCCAACAGGCAAGAAAAATGGACGAGGCGCCTATATTTCTTTAGATACATCATTAGTCAAACAGGCAAAAGATAAAAAGTTATTTAACCAAACGCTTGATGCACAAGTTGATGATTCCTTCTATGACGAGCTGATAGAATACATTGATTATAAAAAAGCGAGAATGGAAATTGAGAATGAACAATAAAGAACGTGCTTTAAACTTATTAGGATTAACTCAACGTGCTGGCAAGTTGATTTCTGGTGAAAGTTTAGTTCTTCAATCGATAAGGTCCAACAACGCAAAGTTAGTCTGTTTAGCTTCTGACGCTAGCGACAATGCAACAAAACAATTTTTGAATAAGTGTGAGTATTATGATGTTCCTTTAGTAACAGCATTTACACGAGAAGAAATTTCTCACGCTTTAGGGAAGGACCGGACAGTATGTGCCCTCATGGATGATGGTTTTATGCATTCCCTTCAAAAATTGCTTTAATTAAGAATGGGAAGGTGATTATATGAGCAAAAAAAGAGTCTACGAATTCGCAAAAGAAAATAACATGGCAAGCAAAGATGTTTTAGAAAAAGCTAGAGATATGGGGTTCAATTTCAGTAGTCATATGACCTCTATGGAAGATAAAGAGGTTGCTCAACTGAAAACGGTAATCAGCCAGAACACCGCACCAAAAGCAAAATCGGAATCTAAATCACAAGCTAGTCAGAATAAACCGGCTTCTGCTAAGCCAGCAAAAGAAGTCAAAAAAGCTATTAATCAAAATGATAACAAAACCAATACGAACCAGCATCAGAATAAACAAATAAAATCTACAGATAAACCTAATCGACCTGAACCAGCAACAAATCAGAATAAAAAAACTGAGAGCCAATCTCAGCACAGCAAAGGACAAAATAATATAAATAATAAAAAACCAGCAACACATGCCGCTAAAAAACCAGCAACACAAGAAAACAAAAGTGGAACGCCTGAAATACCTAAACGTACAACGGATGAGCAGCAAAAACAATCCTTTGAAAACAAAAAGAGACGCAATTCTAGACAACATAGAGGTATACATGGTGGACCAGCAGGTGCAAGAAGACGTAAGGGCAAAAGGAATCAAAAACCTCAAGTATCTGCTACACCGCGTAAGTATAGAGATTTGCCGGAAGTTTTAGAGTATACTGATGGCATAACTATTGTTGAATTAGCGAAAAAATTACATCGTGAACCAGCTGAAATCGTCAAAAAATTATTTATGATGGGTGTTATGGCAACTCAAAATCAATCATTGGATAAAGAGACGGTCGAATTATTAGGTACTGAATATGGAATTGAAACGGAAGAAAAAGTACAAGTTGATTTAACAGACTTTGATACTTTCTTTTCACAAACACCTGTAGAAGAAAACATGGTGAATCGTCCTCCAACCGTTACCATTATGGGTCACGTTGACCACGGTAAAACAACCTTGCTAGACAGTTTACGTGAAACTAAAGTGACTGAAGGCGAAGCTGGCGGGATCACTCAACATATTGGTGCATATCAAGTGAACGTAAAGGGTAAAATAATTACGTTCTTGGACACACCTGGTCACGCGGCGTTCACTACCATGCGTGCACGCGGTGCTGACATCACTGATATAGCTATCATTGTAGTCGCTGCTGATGACGGTGTTATGCCTCAAACAGTCGAAGCGATCAACCATGCAAAAGCTGCTGGCGTACCGATCATCGTTGCTGTGAATAAAATAGACAAACCGGGAGTTAATCCTGATCGTGTTATGCAGGAATTAACAGAACATGGTTTGGTTCCAGAAGATTGGGGCGGCGATACGATTTTCGTTCAAATATCCGCTCTCATGAATAAAAACCTGGATGAATTACTTGAAATGATTTTACTTGTTGCTGAAGTTGAAGAACTAAAAGCAGATCCTAAACGCTTAGCTATCGGTTCAGTCATCGAAGCTCGTTTAGATAAATCACAAGGTCCAATCGCTACACTTCTTGTTCAAGAAGGAACACTTCGTCAAGGTAGTCCCATTGTTGTGGGAAATACCTATGGTCGTGTGAGAACGATGACTAACGACAAAGGCCGTCGTGTAAAAGAAGCATTACCATCTACACCAATAGAAATTACTGGTTTAAATAATACGCCTCAAGCCGGAGATCGTTTTGTGGTCTTTGAAGATGAAAAAACTGCCAGACAAGTAGGCGAATCAAGAGCAGCGGTTGCGACTGATGCTCAACGTTCAATTACCAATAAAGTAACATTGGAAAACTTGTTTGATAGTTTAGAAGAAGGCGAATTGAAATCAGTTAACGTTATTATCAAAGGTGATGTCCAAGGTTCTGTTGAAGCATTAGCAGCTAGTTTGGAAAAAATCGAAGTGGAAGGTGTTAAAATCAACATCATTCATACCGGAGTCGGTGCAATCAACGAAAGTGATGTTACATTAGCCTCTGCGAGCTCGGCGATCATCATCGGATTTAACGTAAGACCAACTGTTCAGGCAAATGAAAGTGCTAGCCGTGAAGAGGTTGATATTCGTACACACCGTGTCATCTATAACGCTATCGATGAAATCGAAGCAGCGATGACAGGTATGCTTGATCCTGAATTTGAAGAAAAAGTTACTGGTCAAGCAATGGTTCGTGAGACATATGATGTTTCAAAAGTCGGAACAATTGCCGGATGTCTTGTTACTGATGGTGTAATTAAACGCAGCAGTTCAATTCGTTTGATCCGTAGTGGCGTTGTGAAATTCGACGGCGAACTTTCAAGTCTAAAACGCTTCAAAGATGATGCAAAAGAAGTTAAAAAAGGCTTTGAATGTGGCTTAACGATTGAAGGCTATAATGAAATTGAACTTGATGACATTATTGAAGCATATGAAATGGTTGAAATTAAAAAATAAAAACTAGATCATAAGGACAGGTGACAAATATGCCTAACTATAGAGTAGGTAGAGTATCTCAGGAAATTCAAAAAGAAGTGACCGATATCTTACGTAAACGTGTCCGTGACCCCCGTGTAGACGGTGTAAATGTTACGGGAGTGGAAGTCACCGGTGATTTACAGCAAGCAACGATTTATTACAGTACACTTTCTGAAGATGAAGCAAGTGTAAGTGAAACGCAAACAGGTTTAGATAAAGCGACTGGCTTGGTTAGAAAAGAATTAGGTAATCGCCTTTCGCTCTATAAAACACCAGAATTAACGTTTTCACGTGACGAATCTGTTGCCTACGGTAGTAAAATCGATCAATTATTAAACAAAATAAAAAAAGAGCAAGACGAATAAGTCTATAAGTAGGATTTGAAGTCGTTTTTCTTGTTATAAGAAAAGAAGAGAATCTTTGTTTATTGAACATAGATTCTCTTTTCTTTTGTGGAAAAATATAAATAAAGCACTATCTAGGAGGATACAATGGAAGGGTTATTACCTATATGGAAAGAAAGAGGAATGACAAGTCACGATTGTGTTTTCAAATTAAGAAAAATACTTAACATAAAAAAAATCGGACATTCAGGAACGTTAGACCCCGATGTCGATGGCGTATTACCAGTTGCGATTGGAAAAGCAACTAAAGTCATCGAGTATATGGTAGATTCGAAGAAGATCTATACAGGCGAAATCACGTTAGGATTTTCGACAACTACAGAAGACAGTTCTGGTGAGATTGTCGAAAAAAAGCCCGTAGATATGAACATTGACGAAGATGATATCGATAAGACATTGTCTGAATTCATAGGAGTAATAACACAAACACCTCCAATGTATTCTGCTGTAAAGGTGAATGGTAAAAGACTGTATGAATATGCGAGAAAAGGTTTAGTTATTGACAGACCTTCAAGAGAAGTTACCATTTATTCATTTGACCGAACATCCGAAGTAGTGAAAAATACAGATCAAGAGACGCTTTCTTTTGCTTTTAAAGTTGTTTGCGGGAAAGGGACGTATGTTAGAACGTTAGCTTTTGATGTAGGAGAAAAATTAGAGAGTCCTTCTCATATGTCCGAATTGACAAGAGAAGCAAGCAGCGGTTTTAATCGAGAAGAAGCCTTAACTTTATCCGAAGTTCAAGCTCTAGTTGATGAAGAACGCATAGAAGAGGCTATTTTTCCTCTTGAAAAAGCATTGAGTCATATGCCAAGCTATGAGTTGAATCCTGAAGAATACGTTAAGGTGAAAGACGGGAGCGTTTTAGAGCGTCAAGCCTACTTAGCAAATGATGAGGAGGAAATAGTTTTTTATTACCAGGAAAAAGCTGTGGCGGTCTATAAGATCCATCCAACAAAATCTCGGTACATTAAACCTGCAAAAATTTTACGTAATAAATTGGTGGTGTGAGTATGGATATAATAAGAATTCACCACCCATACGATCAAGAAAAAATTATCAATGAAGATATTGTATTGGTTTTAGGGTTTTTCGATGGTGTGCATAGAGGACATCAAGCTGTTATTGATAGAGGTGTTGAAATAGCAAAAAATAGAGGATTGAAATGTGCCGTTATGACATTTAATCGCCATCCCGCTTTTGTTTATCGGAGTTTTGATCCTGATAAGCACACGTATTTGACCCCTATCGATCGCAAGGAAGATATCATTAGAAATCTTGGGGTAGATATTTTATATGAAGTCGATTTTACTGCCAGTTTTGGCAGATTGTCCCCTCAGGAATTTGTCGATCAGTATATCGTTGATTGGCACGCTAAGATAGTTGTTGCAGGCTTTGATTATACTTATGGGACAGCGGCACAAGCGAACATGAACACGCTGCATAAGTATGCAAAAAACAGATTCGAAATTGTTACAGTGGATAAGAAAGTGGATGAAAAAGATAAAATCAGTTCCACGCGTATCCGCAGATACATCAGCGAAGGAAAGATCGATCAGGCAAACGACTTATTAGGTTATATTTACGAAATAAGTGGTTTTGTTATTCATGGAGATGCACGGGGGAGAGATTTAGGTTATCCTACAGCTAATATCTACCCCCATCCTTATGTCATGGTGCCTAAAAGAGGTGTCTACGCCGTTAAGCTGTGGGTCAATAACGTATGGCTGGAAGGGATGGCCTCTATTGGATACAACCCGACATTTGGCTATAGACCAAGTTATTCGATCGAGGTCCATATCTTTAATTTTAGCGAAGATATTTATGGAGAAGATGTAAAAGTGAAATGGGTCGATTATCTGCGAGATGAAATAAAATTTAATTCTGTTGAGGAATTAATTGAAAGATTAGATCAAGATGAACTGGATGCTAAAGAAAGTTTAGCAAAGGTCAAAATAAATCAGATTTAATTGTTGACAGTAATCATTAGATTTGTTAAATTATAGATGTATTAGCACTCGGCAACTCCGAGTGCTAATTTAATGAAAGCTTACAGAAATAAGGTGTGACAATACTTGTTGCACTTTAATCTAGTCTCTAATGATGCAGGACGCATCAAGGAGTGATTTAACATGTTAACAAAGAGACAATTAATAATTCTAGATGCTCTCATTCGACTTTACACCTCTACGAATCAACCGATTGGTTCCAAGACGATTATGATCGAAACGGCCATTGAAGCAAGCTCCGCCACAATAAGAAATGAATTAAGCCAACTTGAAAAACTGGGTTTTATTCAAAAGACACATTCTTCTTCCGGTAGGATGCCTTCGCTGAAAGGTTATCGTTTCTATATCGATCATTTAATGCAACCTCAAGAAGTTGCTCAGGATAAGTTGAAAACGATAAGTGATGTTTTCGGGAATCATTTAAAGCAGATGGATGATATTATGTATCAATCAGCTCAATTATTATCTGATTTAACGCACTATACAGCTATTGTATTGGGACCGAAAGCTGAAACGAGTCGACTAACTGGTTTCAGATTGCTGGCATTAAATGATAATTATGTGATGGCCATTATCCAAACCGATAAAGGTACAATCGAAAATAAAGTCTTTCGTATGCCTAGAACCATTCAAGAATCGGATTTGGTTAAAGTCACGAATATCTTTAATCACCATTTAGTGGGTCATACTTTAACGGAAGTTGCACAAAAATTAAAGCTAGATATTCCGTTACTCATCAGTAAATATGTGTCTAATGCAACAGAGATGTTTTTATCTATAGAATCTGCCTTCAAAGAATCAACTGAATCAAGGCATCACATCTCTGGTAAATTAAACATCCTAGATTTTTCTGAGAATATGGACACGCAAAAATTGAAATCATTATACACCATGCTTGATGACAGCGGTGATTTGCACGCGCTGATCGATCACATCAATGATGATTTCGTCGTTAAAATCGGTGACGAAATTGATCATGAGCTACTAAAAGAGTTCAGTCTGGTTACAAGAACCTATAATGTAAGCAATTATGGAAAAGGAGTCATTGCGATACTGGGACCGACGAGTATGGCCTATGACGAAACCTTTGGTGTACTGGATGTATTCAGAAAACACTTGACGCATACGTTACTGGAGCATTATTTAGATTAATAAAGAAATGAGGAAGTATTGTGGAAGAAAAAGAAGAGCAGCGGATGCAGGAAGATGCATCTGAAACGTCTCAAGAAGATAGTAACTCCGATGAAGAAACCGTTAAAAGTGACTCATCTGAAGAAACAGAACAAGACGATCTAGCTAAAGTTCATCAAGAACTGGATGAGATGACTGATCGCTATTTGAGATTACAAGCAGAAGTAGCAAATATCCGCAGGCGCACTCAGCGCGAACGTCAGGATTTATTGCGTTACAGCTCTCAATCATTAGCTCAGGAACTTATACCTGCTCTAGATAACTTAGAACGTGCCTTAAAAATTGAAGCTGACACTGAAGCCGGTAAAAATTTGAAAAAAGGTATTGAAATGGTTTATAATAGTTCCTTGCAAGCTTTTGAAAAAGAGGGTATTGAAATAATCGATCCGTTAGGTGAACCGTTCGATCCTAATTATCATGAAGCTTACACGCAAGTGCCTGCTAATGAAGGTCAGGAAAGTAACGAAGTCGCACAAGTTTTTGAAAAAGGATATAAACTGCACGATCGCGTATTGCGCGCTGCAAAAGTATCAGTAACACTATAAATACTAAAAAGTAAAGGTGAGATAAATTATGGGAAAAATTATTGGTATTGACTTAGGAACAACAAATTCAGCGGTTGCCGTTTTAGAAGGCGGAGAAGCAAAAATCATTCCTAACAAAGAAGGAAATCGTACAACACCATCGGTTGTGTCATTTAAAAATGGTGAAGTTCAAGTTGGTGAAGTAGCTAAACGTCAGGCAATTACTAATCCAAACACAGTTAGCTCAATCAAACGTCACATGGGCGAAAAATATGAAGTTGAGGTAGAAGGCAAAAAATATTCTCCTCAAGAAATCTCTGCATTTATTTTACAACACATCAAAGATTATGCTGAAGATTATTTAGGTGAAAAAGTAACAAATGCTGTTATTACTGTTCCTGCTTACTTCAATGACTCACAACGTCAAGCAACAAAAGATGCAGGTAAAATAGCTGGTCTTGAAGTTGACCGAATCGTTAACGAACCTACAGCAGCATCTTTAGCTTACGGTCTTAACACAGTTGAAAAAGACGAAAAAATCCTAGTCTTTGACTTAGGCGGCGGTACATTTGACGTATCGATTCTTGAATTAGGCGACGGTGTATTTGAAGTTCTGGCAACTGCTGGAGACAATCATCTTGGTGGAGACGACTTTGATGAAAAAATCATCGATTATTTGGTTGCTGAATTTAAAAAAGAAAATGGCGTCGATTTATCTAAAGACAAAATGGCGGTACAGCGTCTGAAAGATGCTGCTGAAAAAGCGAAAAAAGACTTATCAGGTGTTTCTCAAACTCAAATCAGCTTACCGTTCATCAGTGCGGGAGAATCAGGTCCATTACACTTGGAAATCACATTAACACGTGCCAAATTTGATGAAATCACAGATAGTTTAGTTGAACGTACAAAACAACCTGTCCGTCAGGCATTAAAAGATGCTGGCTTAAAACAAGCGGATATCGACGAAGTTATTCTAGTTGGCGGAACTACACGTATACCAGCTGTTGTTGATACTGTTAAAAAAGAAACCGGCAAAGAGCCTAACCGTTCTGTAAACCCAGATGAAGTTGTCGCAATGGGTGCTGCTATTCAAGGTGGTGTCATTTCAGGTGACGTTAAAGATATCGTCTTACTGGATGTAACTCCATTATCATTAGGTATTGAAACAATGGGTAGTGTATTTACTAAATTGATCGAGAGAAATACAACGATCCCGACAAGTAAATCACAAGTCTTTTCAACAGCTGCAGATAATCAACCAGCTGTAGATGTACATGTCTTACAGGGAGAACGTCCAATGGCTAGTGACAATAAAACATTGGGTCGTTTCCAATTAACGGATATTCCACCAGCTCCTCGTGGCGTTCCTCAAATCGAAGTTACTTTTGATATCGATAAAAACGGTATTGTAAATGTATCTGCGAAAGACCTAGGTACGAAAAAAGAACAAAAAATCACAATCAAATCAACGTCTAGTTTATCTGATGAAGATATCGAACGCATGGTAAAAGAAGCTGAAGAAAATGCTGAAGCAGATAAAATACGTAAAGAAGAAGTTGAATTACGTAATGAAGCAGATCAGTTAGTCTTCCAAATCGATAAAACCTTAAAAGACTTAGAAGGTAAAGTTGACGAAGCTGACATTAAAAAATCTGAAGAAGCGCGTGATGAACTAAAAGCAGCTTTAGAAAAAGATGACACTGAAGACATCAAAACGAAACGTGATGCATTAAACGAAATCGTTCAGGAAATGTCAGTGAAATTATATGAACAAGCAGCTGCAGAACAAAGTCAAAGCGAAGAAGCTGGCGAATCAACAGATGCTGATTCTTCAGAAGATGTCGTAGACGCAGACTATGAAGAAGTAGACGACGAAAAATAATAGAAGTTAGATATCCAAAAGGAGAAAGCACTTATTCTTAGTTTTCAACAAGTGCTTTCTTTCTTTTTGGTATCCAACTGTCTGTTACTGCTATAGTTGAACAGATGTTATAGCCTAATTGATTACAATGATGGAGGAATAAAATGGCTGGAAAAGAAGATTTTTATGACCTGCTTGGCGTTTCTAGAGATGCTTCTCAAGATGAAATAAAAAAAGCGTACCGAAAACTATCAAAAAAATATCATCCGGATATAAACAAAGAAGCAAATGCGGATGATAAATTCAAAGGAATTTCTGAAGCTTACGAAGTGTTAGGCGATGAACAAAAGCGAGCTGCTTACGACCAGTACGGTCATGCCGCGACTGATCCTAACTTTGGTGCCGGTGGTGGATTTGGAGGATCAGCTGGTGGATTTGGCGGCGGTGGCTTCGAAGACATCTTTGATCAGTTTTTTGGTGGTGGCGGAAGACGAGGCAGTCCTAACGCACCCCGTCAAGGGGAAGATTTACAGTATGTGATGGATCTAGAGTTTGAAGAAGCTATATTTGGAAAAGAAACTACTATTCGGTTCAATCGTGAAGAAGCATGCGATAATTGTGATGGAAGTGGAGCCAAACCTGGAACAAGTCCACAAACATGTTCAAGATGTCATGGTGCAGGAGCGGTTAACGTGGAAAGAAATACACCATTTGGCCGCGTCATGACGCAACAAGTTTGTCCGACATGTAATGGTACAGGTAAAGAAATAAAAGAAGAATGTCCCGTCTGCCATGGCGAAGGGCATACAAAACAGCAGCATTCAGTTAAAGTCACTGTCCCTGCCGGCGTTGAAGATGGCAATCAAATGCGTCTACAAAATCAAGGCGATGTAGGCCAAAATGGTGGACCATACGGAGATCTGTATGTCATATTTAGAGTGAAAACTTCCAATATGTTTGACCGTCGAGGGTCAGAAATTTACTATGAATTACCTATCAATATGGTTCAAGCCACACTCGGTGACGAGTTGGAAGTACCTACAGTTCATGGTAAAGTTAAATTTAAAATTCCTGCTGGAACTCAACCTGGAACAACTTTCCGTTTGAGAGGTAAGGGTGCACCGAGACTTAGGGGTACCGGCAACGGAGATCAACATATCAAAGTCAAAGTCGTTGTACCGGATACGTTAACGGAAGATCAAGCCGATCATTTAAGAAAATTTGCGGAAGCCAGCGACTACGATGACGTAGTGGAGCAAGGTGACAGTTCGTTTTTTTCGAAAGTGAAAGACGCCTTTAAAGACAAAAGATAATAAGATAAGCGAAGAAATTTCGCTTATCCTGAAGACTTTTGCTGTAACGGCTTCTTGGAACGGTATGTGTTGATTGAAGTGTTAAACCACATTAATACTTTGTAGTCACTAAATAATTTTAAAAAGAAGGGACATATTCTCATCAAACAAGATGAGAGGTCCCTTCTTTTTGTCTTTTTAAAAGTAATTGTACTCTGGTCTAATCGTTGGTATAATAGTAAAGAATGTTTTTAGAGGAATGAGGAAACAGAAGAATGGATAAAAAAATAGCACGAGCACGACAGAAGCAAATAAGAAACTTTTCTATTATTGCACATATCGATCACGGTAAATCGACGCTTGCCGATCGTATTCTGCAATTGACTCATACTGTGGCCGATCGGGAAATGCAGGAACAATTACTTGATTCCATGGATTTAGAGAGAGAACGCGGGATCACTATTAAATTAAATACTGTAGAAGTTATCTATAAAGCTAAAAATGGTGAAACATATATCCTTCACCTGATCGATACTCCAGGACACGTGGATTTCACGTATGAAGTGTCTAGAAGTTTAGCCGCTTGTGAAGGAGCTATATTGGTTGTGGATGCGGCACAAGGTGTGGAAGCGCAGACCTTGGCCAACGTGTATCTAGCATTAGAAAACGACCTTGAAATTTTACCGGTCATCAATAAAATCGACTTACCCGCAGCTGATCCCGAGCGTGTTCGTAAAGAGATAGAAGACGTGGTTGGACTCGATGCGTCCGAAGCTATATTATCAAGTGCAAAAACGGGTGTAGGCATTGAAGAAATCCTGGAACAGATCGTACAGAAAGTACCTGCTCCTGAAGGAGATATCGACAATCCGCTAAAAGCCCTTATTTTTGATTCGGCCTATGATGCCTATCGAGGTGTTGTCTTAAGTATTCGCGTTATGGATGGGGTAATCAAAAAAGGTGATACCATCAAAACGATGAGCAATGATAATACCTTTGAAGTAACTGAAGTCGGTATCTTTTCACCTAAGCCGATCGAACGTGATTATTTGATGGTTGGGGATGTAGGGTATGTCACAGCCAATATTAAAACGGTTCGTGATACACGAGTCGGGGATACGTTAACATTAGCCAATAATCCGACTGATAAAGCTCTGCCTGGATATCGTCATTTGAACCCTATGGTTTTTTGTGGGATGTATCCGACTGACTCTGCTAAATACGGAGATTTAGGTGAGGCGCTTGAACGTTTGCAGCTGAATGATGCTGCACTCCAATACGAAGCGGAAACGTCACAGGCGCTAGGATTTGGCTTCCGTTGCGGCTTTTTAGGGATGCTTCACATGGATGTCATTCAAGAGCGACTTGAACGCGAATTCAATTTAGAGTTGATTACAACAGCACCTTCAGTTATTTATAGAATAAACAAAACGGATGGCGAATCCATCATGGTATCCAATCCGTCAGAAATGCCTGAACCTCAGCAAATCGAATCAGTCGAAGAACCATATGTAAAAGCAACCATCACCGTCCCGAATGAATACGTGGGTGCTGTCATGGAAATTTCTCAACGTAAACGTGGCGAATTTCTCACGATGGACTACCTTGATGATATTAGAGTGAATGTCGTCTATAATATCCCACTTTCAGAAATCGTTTATGATTTCTTTGATCGATTGAAATCCAGCACGAAAGGCTATGCTTCTCTGGATTATAAAGAATCTGGATACCGTTTAAGTAACCTGGTGAAATTGGATATCCTCATTCATGGCGAGCCAGTGGATGCACTGAGTTTCATCGTGCATAAAGACTTTTCACAGTCTCGTGGACGTTCAGTTGTTGAGCAGTTGAAAAAGACCATTCCAAGACAGCAGTTTGAGGTTCCGATCCAGGCAACGATCGGTCAGAATATTGTTGCTCGTTCAACAGTAAAAGCTTACCGTAAAGACGTGACAGCTAAACTGTACGGCGGAGACGTCACACGTCGACAAAAACTCCTGAAGAAACAAAAAGCAGGTAAAAAACGCATGAAGAATGTGGGTAGTGTGGAAATTCCACAAGAAGCCTTCATGGCAGTATTGAACCTGGATGAAGATTAAACCCTTTTACATCAACGTTTCTGTTTAAAATAATCTATAAATCAAACTAATTGCCTACCATTTGCCAACATTGAAGTTGGGTGGTAGGCAATTTTTGCTATTTCTGGAAGCTTTTCTCGAAAATGTCGACAGTTTCTTTCTTTGTCTTTTTGGTGAGATGAGAGTAGGTATCCATGGTGGTTCCGATGCGTGCATGACCCAATCGCTCCTGGATGGCTTTATCGATAGCGCCGTTTTCTAGAAGCAGCGTGGCATGGGTGTGTCTGAATGAATGGAAGGAGAATTCAATACCTGATTGTTTCTTAGCTTTTTCTCCATAATGCTTAATGCTGTGAGGTGTCGTTAACTTACCATTCTCTTTCGTGCAGATAAAATTGTTGTCTGTATAGTGCTGGCCATAGAAAAGTTTATTTTCTAATTGGCGCTTACGGTGCTTTTTAAGAAGATCAACCAATTGACCACCGATGTCAATGGTCCGGTAGGAGGCTTGTGTCTTAGGTGTGCCGATTTCCCATTCTTTCCCTTTCATGACGATGATCTTTTCAACGGTCAAAGTTTGCTCCTCAAAGCTGATGTTGTCCCAGGTCAGCCCTAACGCTTCGCCTCGTCTTAATCCGGTGTAAAAAGCAATCATCATCGGGATGTAAAAAGGGCTGGACTGAGGGACGTATTCTTGTAGCGTTTGAAATTGTTCGACAGTGATGATCTTTAAATCGTCTTTCGTACTTTTATGACGTTGATCATATTTAGGCATTTGGATGTAGCGTGTTGGATCGCTTCGTATCATCTGATAAGGATAGACAGCCCGCTTAAAAGCTCCGGAGATGACGGTTTTAATGATAGACAAGGTCTGTTTAGCTAGACCTTTCTCAAAATCGTTGTCGATAACCTTTTGAATGACTGCAGGCTGGACGGCTTGCAGTTTATATTTACCTATATACGGCAAGATGTGCGAATCGATCACGTTGCGATAATTTATTTGTGTATTGTACTTTAAATTCCTTACGACATAATCTTCATACCAATAGTCAAAGTAATCCTGCACGGACATATCGGTCAAATCCTCAATAATGCCTGAGCGCTCATACTCATTGAGCGCTTTTCTTAATGATTCTAAGGCTTTTGCTTTGGTGTTTCCTCCGACACGCTCATACCTCATTCGCTTGCCGTTTATTTTTGCGCCTTCAAAGGAGTAATACCATTTACTTCCTCTTTTTCTGACTGATCCTTCCATCGTTAATCACTCCTTCTATACATAGTATGTCCGTTTTTCACATGCAACTGATTGTCCTCTAAATCTAAATAGACATCTTTTGTATCGTTTAAGTTGATGTCAGGGTACAGAAGACCAACAGATTTAATTTTTTCCCAGTCATTTAAAGTTGTTTCCTCATCTTTATATCTTCTAATTTTTAAATGAATATATTCATCATAATAATATGCAAACAAAGACATTTCGTGATTAATGTCAAAAGTCCTCACATCATAAGCGCCAGTACTTTTCTTTACAAAGTCCGTTTCATAGGTAGTCATTTCAACAATAAACATGGTATTCACTCCATTTCTCGTACTTCCAACCGTTAAATGCGAATGTATGTTCTTTTTTATGTAAAAAGAAAAGCCCGGAGGCTAATCTTTTACTATAGTAGTTCGGCCTTTTTTTTATCAAATTCTTCTTGATTGATTATGCCCATGTCTAACAATTCTTTATATTCCTTTAATTCATCTGCAACGCTTCTTTCAACAGGCTCTTTATCTATATTAAGCTTTTTTTCTTCGTATGCTGCTATCATATCCAGATAACTCAAAGTTTCCTGTGCATTCTCAGCTAGCTTTTTGTAATCTTTTGAGTCCTTTTTTAATTTTTTCTTTACTAATGGAACGATAATAGAAGGATTATCAGGATTATTTACAGAAATTACAATTTTCATGTCGGTAACGAAATTTTTGCTTTTTTTCTTTCCAGTAAGTCCACCAATTATCATTCCGACGCCACTGAAAAGCACTCCTCCAACAACAGCACGGCCCAAACTTACGCCGCCTTTAGTAACAGCTTCACCATCCTCTATTAATTCATAAGAAAGTAACTCGGAATATTTAAATGTTTTGCTCATTGTTTTAAACGTAGTCCATTGTTTGGAGTTGTCATCAATAAGTAAGTGTTTTGTACGTTTAGTAGGTCTGAATTTGTTTTGTTCTTCGATAACAAACTCTTCAAGAGATTGCTTATTATATTCTTCGAAGAATATCTTTTCTTCGGAGATCAAAACCTCTTCATTTTTTATTTTCTTTTTTATATTATTATTTTTTTCGGATTCATCTAATGCAACTTTGGCTTTATCTTTTAAATCGCTAGCTTTCCCCTTTAAATCATCTAAAAAACTCATCAACATTCTTCCTTTCTTTTATAAGAAAATCTCAAGCATTTCTATAGGAATACCGTATGCATTAACTAAGTCGATTTTACTCAAATGATTATATCCATTTTCCTTAATATACAAATTTAAGCACAAGCCAACAGCAAATTTATTTGCTTCTTGCTCCATCTTAGAACGAGAGAAGGCATTTAATGTGTAGTAACTGGCGATCTCTTCATGTTCCAGCGCATGGTGTAATTCATGAGAAGCAACGAAATATTTTTGCGGTGAATTTTCAATTGATTTTGCTTTCTTATCATCATTATTACTTTTCATTTTGTCAAAAAGGCCCCTCGCTATTCCTCCTCAGATTCTACGTATGTAAATACGTACTCATGTACTGAATAATCTCCATCATCACTATTGTCAGCATCAGACCATTCTCCATTAGGGACGTACTCAACCATGCCTGCCTGGTAACCAACGGGATTGTCTGGGTTATCAATGTAGAAGAGGGCAATTGCTGAAAAATCAAAGTCATCTTTTAATTTTTCAATGAACTGCATGGATGTTGCTTCCAATTCTTCCTCAGTCATTTCTCCATTCTCAGGATAAATCCAGTAGCTATATCTGGTTGTGTTTGCGAAACTGACATCTTCTTCATTGATTATTTCATAGTTGACAACGTGATCCTCATTATATAATGCTTCTTCTTCTTCGGTTGTTTCTTCTTCATCCTCTTCGACGACTTCTTCCTCAACTACTTCTTCATCTTCTGATATATCTTCTTCAGCTGTCTCAGCAGTATCTGTTTCTTCTACATCCTCAGCTGGTGTTTCTGCGTCATCTGTTCCACAAGCAGCTAATAAAAACGTACTTGCTAGTCCGGTAAGTAATAATTTCTTTAATTCCATAGTTATTTTCCTTCTTCCTATTTTTTATATTTTTAAAATAATTGTGAATATTCTGAGGGGACACCGTACTCGAATTTAAGTGTTTGTGGTGTTTCCGGAGCCAACTGGTTTTCATCTAAGCAGAAATGAAATAAAAGAGTAATAGCAAATGTATTCGCTCTGGTTTCAAGCTTAGCTAAAGATTTGTGATCGAATACATAGTATCCGGATAAATCTTCATCTTCTAAAGCGTGTTGCGATTCATGAGTAAGTATAAAAAACTTTTTAGAGAACTCTCTTATTTGTCGTTTAATAAAATGGCAGGAGCATTAAGTAGCTATACGTACTGTCCTATCGGGTTATTTCTAAAAGCGAAATTATTAAATTCATTTCCAGTATGTTCAACTACAGTGAATGAATCTAAAGTTTCGAACTAATTTTTATAGTTCTTCAACCATCACGTTTCCCATATCGTTTATTCTTTTAAAGCTTATATAAGAAGAGGATAGTCATGGTTTCTATCATACGTTGCTTTTCAGCTTCAGTTAATAATTCTGCGACATAGGCTATATTTATATTGCTTTATATTTTAGAATTTGTAACTCTATGACGTCAATATTTAGAAGCCTACTCAGGAAAGTTAATTCCAAGAATATAATCTGCAGAAACATTTAAATTTTTAGACAGTTTAATGATTATTTCAGTAACTAGTTCCATTCTAATGTTTTCAGATTAGAGTAAGCACTTCTACTATACCAATTACTTTAGATAGATTTTATTGTATGTCACTAAATGATTTTCGTAGATACTCTAATCTTTCTCACAAAAAATCCACATTCATATATGTAT
>NZ_LSRN01000021.1 GCF_001885615.1 Alkalibacterium sp. 20
GTATTTTTTGTTCGATTTAATAAAAAACCATAAATCTTTCATTGTAAACCTATCGCCCATAATAACCCTCACTTATTCGTTATGATATTATTTATTTGTCAGATTCTTTGTTCAAAACCATTTGAGCAATGATATATGTTGCTGTATAAACCATAGCCATTGCTACAGAATATAAAAACACAGTTACCCTTGCATCTAAATTGAAATAGTAGGCACTGGCAAAAACTAAACTCATGATCACTAAACTCGTTAAATCGATCAATAATTTAATGTATTGCTTCCTGAACACTTCAAAAATTTTACTGATTGGAGAAAACATGAAATTTGCAAATATATATATAGCTAAAATACGGACATAGATTCCCGCCTCATACCATTCTTCCCCAAAGACAAAAGTGAATAAATACGGGCCTATTAGAGCTAAGAGAATGATGGGAAGCGTCCCTATCATGATCAATTTCTTAAGTAGATTGTTGGATAATTCCTTGATTTCTTTCGGATTGTCTTTCCCTATGCTGGCAATTTCAGCAAAGAACACGTCCATGACTGACTGTCCGACTAACGTCATGGGAATTTTCACAATCGTGCTTGCCAGACCATAAAGACCGACCACCTGTGTACCATATAATGGCGCTAAAAAAAGCACAGGAAACTGATTTCTAAACTGCAGTATCGCTGTAGTTGACGATTGAAATAAAGGGAAATCTTTATACGTCAACGCTATTTCCTTAATTTTCGCTAATTTTATGCGTTTATCTTTAAATTCTATTGTTCGATATTGTTTATAAAAGCTGAAACTACCCGCACTGACACTCACTATTCTTCCGATAACCAGTCCGACACCACCAAAGTTCAACAAACCCATAACGACCTTGGTTGTATTACCAACCAGCGTTTGTCCTACTTTTGTTTTTGATACGAGCTTGAAATTCTTCATTCTAAACATCCACTGTTTATAGATACGGTAAATGCCCTGGAAAAATATCCCCAGTGGAATAAAGTATTTGTACGGCTGCAAACTTTGTGCATTGAACGTCTGAAAAATCACATCTTCAAAAAAGTAAACACCTATGCCTACAATTAAAGTCACACTAGTCAATACGAACAAACTTAAAGAAAACAAATAATAAGCTTCGTACTTATCCTTTGCTATGGGAATAGCCACTTCATATTTCAGCGAACTGAAAGAAGATATAAGAAGAATCGAAGTGAAAACCGATAAAATCCCATATTCCTCCGGGCTATAGATCCGTGTGATAACCGGCGAGAACAACATATTGATAACTTGACCTAATGCAGTCCCACCCGTAACCATTGCTATATTTTTTATTAGCTTGTCGGAACCTATTTTATATTTTATAAACTGAACTATTTTAATGTAAAAAGGATTCTTATCGATTTTTCCCACGTTATTCACTCACTTCATTTTGTTAAAACTTTATTTAAAATCTCTTTATTCATTAACGCTTTTTCCATCATTTCATTGCGCTTCAACTGATACTTATCTTTTTTATCAAGATCAATATCATTAATCACCTGATTCAGCAAGTTAAAGGTTGAATCTCTTTTAACCTCTGCGATGGGTGTACACAATTGTTCCAAGTCGATTTGTTTATAAAAGCGTTTAGTTTTCGAATGATAAGGGAAACTGATCGGGATGTTGCCCATAGCATAATTCACAATACCAATGTGGAGTTTGTTCGTGAGTACAGTATCCAACTCAGACAACAATGTGGTCGTTTCCCAGATATCGTAATGCTTATAGACGACACACTCTTTTTTCAATTCTTTTTTGATATAATCCACAGCCTCTAACTGAATATCATTTTCATTATCGATGATCAGTACCGGTGTCAAGTGTTCGTTTTGTTTGAAAAATTCAATGCTTTCGTCAATAATCATTTGAACGTTCTCGCCGTGTTCTTTTGAATGACGATCCGCTCCGATGTGAACACCTATTTTCAATCCTTCAAAATTTAAATATTCATTCATTATTTTATCCCTGGTTTCTGCCGGGATGTCTGCTTTCGTTAAACTTAAAGCCACATCAGCCGTAACAAACACTTTTTTAGGATCATTAACAAACCCGTCAAGGTATTGTTTGGACTCTTCATCCCTCACTGCGATCACTTCAGCATGATCGACAATGTATTTCAATGATCGATGTCCATAAAACGGAGAAACCGGTCCAGCTCCAGCTCCAATAATTGAATAGGGTGTTTTGTTTTTATTCGCTATCATTGCTGGTTTCAAATGATCTCTCATGAACTTCAGCGACCATTTGGCTTTCTTTGTAGGTGGTTCACCGAGATATCCGCCTGCACCATATATCATATAATCGGCAGTCTTGATACTTTCTGACTCTTTTACATCATTTGACTGCAATGTTTTTCTGTAGATTTCGGTCGCAAAAGGTAAGGACACTTCTTTATTTGTTAATTCCTTTATCCAGTCTGCTTCGATATTTAAAATAAGTACATCCCCATAATTATTTGGGAAATAGGCTCCGTGTAAACTTACGTGACTCATGAAAGTTCCCCTTTCTTCTAATACTTGCACACTGTCTCATATAATTTCATATACGCATCACTGACTTTATCCAGAGCAAATGCTTTCTCGATAAATTCTCTGGAATAATTACCCATATTTATTCTGTCTTGCTCATTTTCAGCCAGCAATGTCAATTTTCCTTTGATTTCGTCTGGCTGATTTGTATTCACCAGATAACCATTTTTACCGTCGATCAGAATATCTCTTGATCCGCCGATGTCCGTAGCTACAGCAGGCAATCCTGAAGAACACGCTTCTAACAACACGTTAGGTAACCCTTCTGAATAAGAAGGCAAGATAAACATATCTGCTGCTTTCATGTATTCATCAACGTTCGAAACTTTTCCTCTATAATCGACAGACACATACCCTTTATTATTTATCATTTCAATTTTTTCTTCAAGTTTTATGTCTTCCAGAACAGGTCCACACAAGACGACTTTTAGATACACCTTACTCTCGTACATCTCTAAAGCTTTAAGTAAGTCATCCACACCTTTGCGTTTATTGATGGCTCCTGTATATAAAAGTATCAATTCATCGGATGAAAAGTTTAATGCCTTTCTGAGAGCTGTCTTTTCATCTGCATCTGCAGGTTCAAACTGTTTTGTGTTTACGCCATTTGGAATACGTACGATCTTAGTGTTTTCACCTGTTCTGTTCTTTATATTTTGTTCGATTTCTTCACTGATAGCAATAAAAAAATCGACATTTTTAAGTAAACGTTGTCTGAATAGTCTTGTCTGTTTTTTTAATCCTTTAGCCGAGTCGATCTCACGGTCGCTTAATTCATCCTGGGCAACTTTGACGATCAATTTTTTCTTCAGCAGCTTGCTTGCCAAATTACAGGCCATTGCTTCCGGTCCGGCTTTGACACAGTGAATGATATCATAGTGATTTTTATTGGCCACTAGCCATTTAAAGACTTGTCTGCTAAACGGATAAACGGTCTTACTGTTTTCATCATCGTACTTGTCTAGAAGATTGATCACTTCATAATTACTCTTTGGTTTATCTTTAGATTCTTTGTAGGCGGTCAACACAGTGATGCTAAATTCGTCACTTTTATTCAACAGATCTTTCGTTACCGACTCCAACTGTTTCCCGTATCCAGAATAGACTGGCGGGTATTTTAAACTTACTAATACTACTCGGTTCATGTTCACCCAAACTTTCTTAAATATGAAATTACTGTGGTCATTATCTTTTTAAAATTAATAGCGTATCATTTTATTTACATCGTATGCTGCTCTGAAAGACTCTTAACATATATAGCCATAGCTGAAAACAAGATATATGTACTACTCAATGAAAACGAAATGTTCCAAGTTAAGAAGATAAATGTGAGCAATCCAAACCAGATGACCGACGTTAAACGTAATCTGAAAATTCTGTTAAATGATTTCAATAAAGCAAAAAACAACAATGAGACTGGTATCAAAGCAAAAACCCCTCCCACAAGGATGATCTCCAGAAAAATATTATGCGGGTAAAAGATATCAAATTCATTTGTATAATTAAAGCCCACACCAAAAGGGTTTTCTATGATCGTATCGATCGTGGCAAAATACACTTCAAGTCTCGGTTCGCTTTCAATGTCTGCAATAACCCTTATCAACCGATTAATAACCCCAGGTGGCAGCGTTTGTGACAGCACGTAAACGATAAAGGCTGTTGAGATCAATACGATGACAAAACTCATTAATTTCTTCTTCAAGTTTCTTTGAGTAGAGACATGAAAAAGAACGATAAGCAGCGGTACCAACAGGGAAAGGATAATGGGTGATCGCCCACTTAATGACGTCACACCGGAAAAAAGGACAAAGAAAATCGGAGAAGACCATATAAATGTCTTTATATCCCTTTTATAGTAATTATAAGCAAACAACATAACAATCGTTAAGGCTATAGGCACCCCACTCGTTAAATAATGCTGCCCTAATGCTCTACTTTTTGGTATCCTGATTGTTGCCTCCAAAGCTGCAATGAAAAGGCCCCAAATGATTTGATAAATGAAAATCTTCGGGAGGTCTTCTTTGTTCAAGAAAAAGAAAATACCTGCTGTAAAACCGATAATAAGACCATATTGAATGAGATTCGCTATGTTCATTTCAAACGGATTGCGAATCCATGTGACAAAGAGAAGGGATAACCACATTAGAAAGAAATAAAAGAGAATTTTCAATTCATTCCAACGTAATGCGATCACATCATTTTCTATAAAATAAGTTCGATAAAAACCAACTGAAAAAATACCTGCAAAGGCTATCACATTTAATAGTGCAGATGAATAAAACAATTTCACACTCGGCAGATTCAGTGTTAGTGATACAAAAAATGAAAACAATAAGCTGGTAGCCATTTTCTTGTTAGTCAATCCTTACCCTCCAATCTATAGAAATTATATTTTTCAGTTGTTTAATGCTTTAGATTCTTTATAATTCGCGAATACTATAATTATAAGTATGAGTAATGAAAATATCGGTGACAGATAGCCACCTTTTTGAAAATTCAATAAGATGAACAAGAAACCTAGTCCAAAATTAAGCATCAATAGCTTGTATGTCGCAAACAAGATACTTACAAACCCGATCATTCCTAAATCAGTTAGAAAGTACGCATAGACATTCTGAATAGGCGGGGAATGAGCGATACCGTTACCAAATAAAATGTAGTCACGGCTTATATAAGTCCAGCTACTGATCAAACGATTATACGCTGAGTTATCCGTGCCTTCAATAATACCAATCGTTCTTTCTATAATGGTAGTATATAAGAAATCTCTAAAGATAAAAACAATTAATAAAGTTGAAACAACCAGAATCAATAGAGCTGTTTTATTTTGAAGTAACTTGTTATCTTTATTTTCTTTGATGACCTGCACTAATTTAGTGATGATCAAGATAACCATCACACCTATCGACGCATAAGATAACGTCAGTAAGATGCCGATAATAAGTGAAAACTGAAAATACATAGAATACTTGTCTTTCAATTTCCCGAAAAAATTGATCCCTAATACACTGTTCAGGAAATACCCAAGATGGGCGGGTTCTGAAAACAAGCTTCTCGTTCTTATAATATCGCTGTTTCCTTTAAATTCATATGTAAAACTGGAAGTTCGTGTAAACCTCCAGAAAAATTCATAAGGCCATTCGAAATCAGTGGCAATCGACAGAGTGATATATACACCAATGATTATGGCAATTATAGCCCCTATATTCAAGCCTCTTAACACTTTTGCTTCCATTCTGTTCCTCTTGATATACTCATACATTATGCTGACAAATACAAAAAAGAATACAACCTTGATATAACTGTATACTCCCAGTCTTAAATTAAACGGTGTATTTATAAAATAGTTCACGCCTATATGGAATAACATATAGAGAGAAATGAAACCGAGCCAGCGTAGTTTGAGTTTTTTTAAAAGGGTAGGATCAACAAGCAGCGTTAAAGCGAGCAGCCCCCCCATCACCAGTTCGCTCACTGCGAATGGACCAATCAACCAATCAGATATTATCATGGATGTCACCAGTAAACTGAGCAGCGCAGTTTCAAACCAATAATTATTTTTATTAACATTAAAGTTATTAAATACTGAATCCATAATTTGTCCTTCCCTACGCTACCTATTATCTATCATTTCAAGATTTCAATGTCCGATAATATTTCAACTTCTTCGTTTTCTTCGTCCACACCTTGAGATGACACTTTATCGAAGAGCGTTTTTATTGTCTGCAGCATAATCTTTAAATCCAGGACAAAGGAAAACTTTTTAATATAAACCAAATCAAAGTTCAGCTTGCTGTTAAAATCCGTGGCATATTTTCCGTAAACTTGTGCGTAACCTGTAATGCCTGCTCTTACATTGTGGCGAAGATAGTAATCATGGTTTTCTTTTTTGAACTGTTCGACGAAAAATGGTCGTTCAGGTCTCGGTCCTACCAGAGACATTTCACCTACTAATACATTGAAGAGCTGAGGTAATTCATCTATTCGTAAAGATCTGAGATATTTACCAACAGCGGTGACTCTAGCATCGTTTGCGGATGCTAAAACCGGTCCGGACTCTTGTTCAGCAGTCGCTGACATCGTCCGAAATTTCAGGATACCAAATTCGCGCTGGTCTTTCGTTATTCTTATCTGTTTATAAAAGACCGGACCAGGTGACGTTGCTTTTACTAAGACAGCCGTGATCAAAATAATCGGAGACGTGATGACTAAGATGGCTAGTGATGCTAGCATATCAATTAAACGTTTGATTATATCGTCTTCCGGCGATATGCTGAAATCTGATGCCTCAATGATACTTTCGTCTTCAATGCTCATAATATTCGGATTAACCAGTACTAAGTTTTCAAAACTTGTATTTAAAAATAATTTTTTCTTGTTTCTGATCAATAGATCATATATCTTTATTTTTTCGCGTTCTTCTATTCGTTCAGCTATATAGACGATGTCCACAGCATTCATATTGTTTACAATGTTTTCATAATAATTACCTGTCACCATTTTAGTTATCAGATGACGTTTATTTTTAGAACTTTCAAAATTCCTTGCGGCTTTCAAGCAGGATTTCTGTGAACCCACAACCATTACTTTTTTAGTCCCATCTATCTTTTCGTAAAGTTTAAATACGATGATTCTCCAGAGAATCAATATCACACTACTGACAGCAAAACTTATAAAAATAATCGTACGTGGGAACGTGAACCATCTGCCAAAGAAGGTCATTGCCATAATCAACAGTGCCATGAGAAATTGAGTTATAACCGTTAAGTAAATAAAGTCCATTTTCTGTTTGTTATACAGAATGTAAATTCCGAACAATATGTTTAAGAGTATAAAGGCTATGAAAATATATATGCGTGCGCTTGTATAAGCGAAATAATTTCTTGCTGGAATATTAAATTCGTAACGTATTAAAAAAGATAAAACAAATGAAATGTGGTATAAAAAGATATCCACTATGCCAATGATGATTTTTTTCGATCGATCGAATCCTTGTGACTGACCCATTAGGATAACCCCCTATTCTTTCCTTTAAAATAGTAATTGATTTCTTCTAGTATTCGCCCGCTCGCTAGTCCATCTCCGTAGGGATTTATAGCTTTAGACATTTTATTGTAACGTTCTTCGTTGGTTATTAATTCATTTACTTCTTCTATTACTCTGTTTTTATCTGTTCCGATCACTCTTAATGTCCCTGCTTTTAAACCTTCAGGCCGTTCTGTCTTGTCTCTCAAGACTAATACTGGTATATCCAGAGCGGGCGCTTCTTCCTGCAAGCCGCCAGAATCAGTCAGTACTAAGTAAGCCTTGCTGATGACCTGATGAAAGACATCCACTTCGAGTGGGTCGATCAAGTGGATCCGTTTATGGCTGCCTAATATTTTTCTGGCTACTTCTTGAACGGTTGGGCTCAAATGAACAGGCAGCAGCAAGTCTACCTCCGGGTGTTCATTCACTACTTCCAAGATCGCTTCAAAAATATTCGCCATGGGTTCGCCATAATTTTCTCGGCGATGCGAGGTCAACAGGATCCATTTCTGATTCGGTTTCGAATCCATCAGATCCAGTGCCGAATGTTTCGTCTGGCTGTCTTTGGTGTAGTGGATCGCGTCAATGACGGTGTTGCCTGTGACAACTATCCATTTTTCATCTTTACCTTCTTTGAGAAGGTTCTGTTTCGTTGTTTCCGTAGGCACAAAGAACAGGTCGGTAATTGTATCTATCAACTGTCTGTTGCCTTCTTCAGGAAACGGCGAATTTTTATCGTGTGTCCGGAGCCCGGCCTCCACATGCCCGATGGGGATCTGGTGATAATACGCTGCCAAAGCAGCCGCGAAACTTGTTGTTGTATCGCCGTGAACGAGGACCATGTCTGGTTTTTCTTTGATAAAGATGGTCTCGATTCCTTTAAGTACATCAGCTGTTATATCTGAGAGGGTCTGATTCTGTCTCATGATGTCTAAGTCGTAGTCCGGTTTGATGTCGAACACAGCTAACGCCTGATCCAACATTTCTCTATGCTGAGCCGTTACTATGATACACGATTCAAACTTCTCCTGATGTTTTTGCAGTTCGAGAATGACTGGCGCCATTTTGATAGCTTCAGGTCTTGTCCCAAATACTATCGCAATTTTCTTTTTCTCCATCCTGTCTCTTCTCCATTCTGAATTTGTTCGATTCATTTAAAACTCGTTTTATTGTTACACAATCACCGCCTATATTACCATAAAAAGAACCTCGACCGACAGATATTTTAGAATTGTCATAATCTGGTAAAGGTAAGTGTTTTCTTGTTCACAATTATTTTTGGTTATCTTTTTAAATGCTGTTTCAGTCTTGCAGCCTGGACAAAGAGTTTATCTTTCAAAGTGATGCTTTCAAATTTTTTCAGTTGTTTCTTTCTTTCCGGATTCACTTCGCTTATGAGTAAGGCATTGTATATAGAAAGCAGTTGGCGTTTGATGAGCTGTTTCTGCTGATCTGAGTAACTTTCTTTCTGATGCTCCTTTTCCAGTGCTTCGAACACGTTGAGATAGGAATCGAAGGATCTCAGTTTGTGTTTCTTGGTGTGCTCCGTCATCGTTGAAGCGATGCGGTAACGGCGGTGATAATAGTCGTTGTCTAAGTAAGTCATTTTTATTGTGTTCGCAAAGAGGACGGTCGTGAAGTACTCGTCTTCGTGCAGGACGCCCTCTGGAAAAACTAAGTTGTGTGCATCGATGACTGTTTTCTTAACTAAGTACAGGCACGGTGACGGTGAAAAAGACTGCCTATTTTTGATCAGTGCTTCTTCACCCGTGTAGAGCTGTTTATGTTTTAGTATATTGGAAAAATCATAATTATTTTCGTTGACCAGCGTCTGGTCGCCTTCATAAAAAGCCACACCATTAAAGCGGACCAATTCTGCTTCTGTTTTTCCGGCTTGATTCACCAGTTCTTCAAGGGCTTCTTTTTCCAGCCAGTCATCTGAATCCATGAAATAAATGTATTTCCCCAGGGCTATTTTCAGGCCTTCATTGCGAAGTGTACCCTGACCTTTATTCGTTTTATTTTCGATCAACTTGATTTTCCCCAGGTATTGTTTGAGTAAGTAGACGGTCGCATCGGTCGACGCATCGTCCAGCACAATGATCTCCATGTTTTTGTAGGTCTGATCAAGCAAAGAATCTATGCAGTCCTCGACATATCTTTCGACATTATAGGTGGGGACGATGATGGACACTAATGGTTTCGTCATTTCTTTGCGCCTCTCTTCTATTGTAATAGTATAATAGGCTGACTTATTTCATTGCGCGTGCACGCTGCAACTCTAGCTTCAAACGTTTGAATTCGCCTGTGATGAGCAAACCGATGAACCAGACACTGACGAACACAAGTCCTTTGACCAACAGGCTCAGGAAGATATTTAAAGGTAACTCCGGCAGCAGCCAGAACGCGGCAACTTGCATAAGCGCTAGATATACTGGTTTGATCAACACTTTAAAGAAGTCAAGCAGGCTTGACTGGAACATTTTAACGAGTAACAAGTAGTTGGCTTGAATCAGGTTCAAACTGAACGCCATAACTAAGAAAGCAGCTACGTATTCGATCTGTCCCATCAAGATTCCTATCACGATCCCGGTGACATTAAAGACAGTCGACAAGATACCTGAAAGCAGCAGTAAATCAGTACGGTTCCCCGACTGGAAAATACCACCGGTACTCGAGAGGATCATCTGAATCCAGATCGATAAAGCCAAGATCTGAAAGGCCAAGACACTGCCGCCCCATTGTCCACCGAACAGGAACAAGATCACTTCTTCTGCAGAGAAGAACAAAAAGACGGAAAGTGGCATGCCTAAAGTTGCCAGCAGATTGGAAATGCGCAAATAGACGCGCTTGATCCGGTCCTTTTCATCTTCATAGTCAGACAAGATCGGATGAATCACTGACGTAACCAGACTGGTCAACACTTGATTCGGATACAGGGAGACCTGATAGGCTTTGTCATAGAAAGCCAGGGCACTGGAAGAAAAATAACGTCCGATAAGTAAATTGTCCAGATTTCTGGAAAAGTAGTTGATGAAGTTGAACAAGAACTGATTGCGGGAAAAGGCAAAGATTTTTTTGAGTGGTGCCCAGCTGAATTTCAGACTGATCTTCGTATCGGTTTTTATGTAAAAAACAACGAATAACGTGAACGCTTTGGCTGTATTTCCGATGATGATCGCATAATAACTGAAGCCAAGTAAGGCAAGAATAATGGAAATGACGCCAGACACGGATGCCCCGATTACTGTTGTAATGTTGACGAGTTTGAAGTTCTTCTCTCTCAGGAGTATGGACTGCGGAACGACCAGGATGCCATAAAAGAACACCGCGATCGCTAAGATCCGACTGATGGGGATGAAGACGTCGTCTCCATAGAACACGCTCATCGGGTAACCCAGGAAGATAAAGAGAATCGCTAACCCAAAGGCAATGTAAAGACTGAACGAAAAGATGGCATTCACTTCTTTATGGTCAAGATCTTTGTTTTGAATAATTGCCGGACCTAAGCCAAAATCGGCCAGTAGCTGGAAGAAAACGAGAAAGATATTGACGGCTGCGACAATCCCGTATTCTTGCGGCGTCAGGATCCGGGACAGTACAGCTTGAACGAGTAATTGCACCGTTACAATTGAATATTTACCTAAGACGGTATAAAAAAGGGCATTTTTAAATTGTTCCATCATAACGGCTGACTCCTCGGTTGTTTGGTCACATTAATTTTCAAAAAAAGTTCTCAGTTTACTGAACACGCTGGTGTAACTGTTGGAAACTTGATTGCGGCCTTTCATTAAAAGCAGCGCTCGTTTGAAATTCCCCTGTTTATAGGCATTCAGCAGTAGCTGTCTGAAAGGATTGTGGTCCTTACTTTTGAAAGGCAACACTTTTTCCACTCCGACAGTCTGCCAGAGTTCTCTTAAACGTGCCACTTTTTCTTCTTCGTTTAGCGGACAGTTTTCACGCACTAAATTGGCTGTTTCCAGATAGATGCCATGAAAGTATTCTTCACCGATCAATTCATCGTATGCCGGCTCCTCACTCCACTCTTTAACCAGCGATTCAAAGGCCTGAGCAATGTTCTGCTCCATAAAAAAGCGCTCCGGACGGTAACGGTTCACTGAAGAACCTTCGTGGGACACATAGTGATAGTAGGCTTTTCTGTTTACCAGGGCAGCTGAAACGTGCTTATACACTTCAATATTGAAAAGCGCATCCTGACCTGTCGGCTGGTTCGTGAAGCGGATATGGTGTTTATTTAAAAAAGCTTTTTTATAAAGTTTATTCCAGAGCGCATATGGGGAAAACTGATACACGTTTTTGAAGTGCTGACGAAAGACTTTCTGCGTTGTCAGCTGTGGGAAATTCGGCAGTTTCAGTTCGCGGTCCTGCGGGTTTGACGCGCTTTCCTGGGTGTAGCCAAAAATGACTAGATCTGGTTTCGTTGCTTTGGCCAGTCTGCAGTTGTCTGCGAGTAGATTTTGATCAAAATAGTCATCAGGATCCGCAAAATAAATGTACTTCCCTATCGCCTGATCAAGTCCGGCATTGCGCGCGGGTCCGGACCCTTTGTTTTCCTGATGGATCACTTTAATCAAGAGAGGTTCTTGTCTGGCATAGTCGTCACAAATTTCGGCAGAGCCATCGGTCGATCCGTCATCCACTAAAATCACTTCAGCGAGCACTTCTTTTTGATTCAAGGCCGATTCAATGGCTCGTACCAAATGTTCTTTCACGTTATACACTGGCATAATAATGGAAACTTCGAACATAACTCAAGTCCTCTCTTTACTTCACTTCGGTTAATTATATTCTTTACAAATTACTATTGCTTATACTCCTTCAATCAAGGGCAATTATACCATAGTTTTAAATTATTACTGAAATTTTCATTAATTCTTTACATTTGTCTTTAGAGTTTAACTGTTTTGTTACCTCATAAGAATATCGATGCACAATACCCGGTATTTATGATACAATTAGCTTAGTAAATATGTAAGTAAATTTTAGTAAATTCATAAAAATCAAAGGAGCGAATACCATGGCTATTTTAGTTACAGGTGGCGCCGGTTATATTGGAAGCCACACGGTTATCGAATTGGTGAAAAAGGGGTATGAGGTCGTGATAGTGGACGACTATTCCAACGCAAAACCCGAAGTCCTGAATCGATTAAAAGAACTCACGGGCAAAGATATTCCCTTCCACGAAGTGAATATTTGTCATAAAGAAGCGTTGCGCGAGGTTTTTGAACAACACGACTTGGACGCAGTCATTCATTTTGCCGGATACAAAGCAGTCGGCGAATCCGTGGCTCAGCCATTGAAATATTACAGCAACAACTTGAACGGGACCCTCGTCTTGATGGAACTGATGAATGAGTCTAACGTCAAGAAAATCGTCTTCAGCTCAAGCGCAACAGTATATGGCATGACGAATGAAACACCGTTTACTGAGGATATGCCGCTGTCGACAACAAATCCTTATGGTACGACCAAAATGTTCATCGAACAGTTCATTCAGGATCAGTATGTCGCTGACAACGCGTGGAGTGCCGCCTTGCTGCGTTACTTCAATCCGATCGGTGCGCATGAATCCGGTCGTATCGGTGAAGATCCGAATGATATTCCAAACAATTTGATGCCGTATATCACGCAGGTCGCAGTAGGCAAACGTGAGAAACTGTCGGTCTTCGGATCAGACTACGACACGCATGACGGGACTGGCGTCAGAGACTACATTCACGTGGTCGATTTGGCAAAAGGACATATCAAAGCTTTGGAAAAAGTCATGGATTCCACCGGTGTCGAAGCCTACAACCTGGGCACAGGCAAAGGTTACTCCGTGCTGGACGTTGTTCATGCCTTTGAATCAGCAAACGACGTCGAGATCCCACACGAAATCAATGAGCGCCGACCGGGCGACATTGCGACCAGTTATGCCAACGTAACGAAAGCGAAAAACGAACTCGGCTGGGAAGCAACGTACAGTATCGAAGACATGTGCCGCGATTCCTGGAAGTGGCAAAGCAACAATCCGAACGGGTACGACGATTAAATAGATATAAGGAAAGCCGCCATCACTGGCGGCTTTTTTCGTTATATAGTTCCTAGTTAGTGGTTATCAGGATAAGTGGGTGCTTTATTTGCGGTCACTTGTGTCGATTGAACCAGTTTTTGATGATGATCATACTCGCACTGCTGCGAGTATGACCTGCTTGGGTGTGAGAATTAATGATTTATAAGGAAAGCTTCCGGCATCGGAAGCTTTTTTCGTTATAAACGTTCTTATTTGGGGGTTACCTTAAGGAGTTGGCGGTGAAATTGCAGGTACTTCTTAAGATTGATCGGTTAACTTAAGGAGTTCGGGTTAAATCAGGACAAACTTCTGATGATCCCGCATGTTTCTTAAGGAGTTGAGAGTGAAAACGAATCAACTCCTTAAGATCGAGTATGTCCCTTACTCATATTCAGCCAGAAAAGGTATGATTCGATTACTTTGCATTAATTATATTTCATTTTCCATGAATACCGGTTACATCTATTGAGGTTCATTAATTATAAGGAAAGCCTCCGATTTCGGAGGCTTTTTTCATTACTTAAGTTCTTCGATCGCGTTATTTTAAGGAGTTGGCAGTAAAAGTGCGGTTACTTCTTAAGATTGGACGATTATCTTAAGGCGTTGAGGTTGAAACGGGACTCACTTATGATGATTCGGCAAGTTTCTTCAGGAGTTGATAGTAGAATTGACTCTACTCCTTAAGATTCGGGCACATATTACTCATATTCAGCCAGAAAAGGTATGATTTGTTAAAAACCATTACTAAAAAAAGACCATACTCGCACTTCTGCGAGTATGATCCCCTTTAAATGTCATTTGATCTGATGCGAAAGCTTCTTGTTCAGATAATTGTCTAGATAATAAAAACCGATGCCGGAAATGATAGGAATCAAAAGGAACAACGAAATGTAAACAAACCCGTTGAAGTCCGGCAGCCGTTTATGGACGAACCAGAAATAAAACATCTGGGTCAGGTATATATGGAACGACGCCTGACCAATTAAAATAAAGGTCTTCTCAAGGAACGATTGTTTTTTGATTTTCAAAAATTCCATTCCAATAATAATTATAAATAGCACATAAAAATAAGACGGTGCGTGCTGACTGTGCCAGTACTCTTCTATAATCAGTTCCCAGTTGAAGTAATGCACGGCGGTAATATAACCCAGACTGAATGCAGCCGGTAATACTAGCCATCTCACCTTTAATTTTGGTTTCACCAGCGCATACCATATGCCTAATGTAACTGAAAACACATGACGAATGATCAGAATTCGGTATAATTCATCTGACATATCCAGCCAGGTAGATGACAGATCAATAAGCAGGCTGACGAAGAATAGCACGACCATCATTTTTGTCGGCTGTTTTTTTAGGATCAGATATATAAAAGGAATTAGAAGCGTCGCTTGTACGATCAACGGAACAAAATAACTTCCGGGACCGTACCCACCTTCTAGAAAAGATCTAAAGAGCTCTGCTATGTTTGTGTTGTCAAAATAAAAGAATTGAATCAGCACCTGTGCGAGCCAGATAAATGTGAACGGCAGGAGAATGCGTTTTGCTTTATTCATGATATAGTGTTGATTGAAAATTTCTGATAGTCTATCGTAATCTTTTTTCATGAATGAGTTAGCGGAGTTAAATCCCACTAAGATCATGAATACCGGTACCGTCTGCCAGATATAGTAAGGTGCTAGAATTGCATAGAGCGAATCATGGGATAAGCCGTGAATGAGTATCACTGATATGATAGCCAATGCTTTGATAAAGTCTATATTGTAATTTCGTTCGGTCATAGCGCACCTCTTTCATAACTATAAGAGTATACAGTTTTACGATGCGCTAGACAACTTTAAGTTTTTAGACAACGGGACAAGAAAAACTCCTTTCAAGACATACAGACGATGGACTAATCGGTCTGTGCGCTTAAAAAGAGCTTTTGTTTATTCAGAATCTGTTATCTGCTATCTTTTTTCTTAATTATTATTTTCTTTTGAAGAATTTAATGCCTGCACCACTTGTGATACCCGTTAAGCCGAGCGCGCCAACTGTCCAGGCTGCTGTAGCTGTTTTTGGTAATTTCTCACTTTTAGCATCATCTTTAACTTTTTTTTCTTTCAGTTCTTGTCTGGCTTTTTTCTCTTCGTCTTTCAGTTCTTCTTTAGCTTCTTTTTCTTCGTCTTTCAGTTCTTCTTTAGCTTCTTTCTCTTTGTCTTTCAGTTCTTCTTTAGCTTCTTTTTCTTCGTCTTTCAGTTCTCGTTTGGCTTTTTTCTCTTCGTCTTTCAGTTCTTCTTTAGCTTTTTTCTCTTCGTCTTTCAATTCTTGTTTAGCTTCTTTTTCTTCATCTTTCAGTTCTTCTTTAGCTTCTTTTTCTTCTTCATCCGCTGGTTCTTCTTCAACTGGCTCTTCATCTACAACGAACTCAATTTCTCTTAAGCTGACGTTATCCAGTGTTATGCTATAAGGAACGTCTAATTCAGCTTCAGCGGGAAGTCTGCCGAGTCCGAATAAGAGTTGTAAGTCTGCATCGTTTTCGATTTCTACAATGGCTTCATAGGTTTTCATCTCGTCATTGATAGAGAAGTCCATGATATCCAAGCCTGAATCTTTCAAATCAACGCGTACATTTCTTTCGCTTTCAGATGCCATGTCGAATGATAATTTGTAGGTACCGCTTGGCACGTTGACATTCTGGAATAACTGGATCTGCCACCAATCCCAGCCGACTTGATTGATTTCAGCGTTCAGTACTTCATCGATCACTGAAAATTCTGCCAAACCTGCCCATTCTTCATAGTCGCCTTGGTTATGAAGGTTCCAGGTTGATGGGTTACCTGCATCACCAAATTCATTTGTTTGTTCGAATGTGCCGTCTTGGATCAAGTTATCACCAATATAGACCCATTCGCCACCTTCTTCAGGTGTTGGTTCAACGGGTACTTCTGCAACAGGTTCTGCCGCCGTCAGTGTCACGTTGTCCAGCGTCATCGAGTAAGGGACAGCTGGTTCTGCTTCAGTGTGCTCGCGTCCGAATCCGAATAACAGTCTGCTCGAACCGTCTGCTCCCACATGGAAAACAAATTCTTGCGTTTCTTCATTGTCATTCACTGCAAATGTTTGAATGCCTTCGCCTGAATCAACAAGTTCAACGCGCATATCTCTTGCTTGTATCGAGCTCATATCAAAGGCTAGTTTATATGTGCCTTCAGTCAAAGCTAAGTCTTGGAATAATTGAATCTGCCACCAGTTCCAGCCGACTTGCTGTATATCAGCGTTTAATACGTTATCCACAACTGAGAACGCTGCTTTGCCGCCATTTGGATCGGAATCGGCTAAGTTGAACACGTTCCAAGTTTCGATGTTGTCAGGATCGCCGAAAGTCGTTGTATCATCAAAGCTTCCGTCCACGATCAAGTTGTCGCCGACTGCCTGCCAGTTTACCGGGGTACGATCCAAACCGTCATCTGGTTCTGGCTCTTCCTCTACATCAGGGTCTTTAGGTGTTGGTGATTTGTCATAGTCAGCATTGGCATCTTCGTAAACTCTGACATAATCCACTTCGATTTGACCCGGGAATTCTGTTGTTGCGTCCGGTTCACCACCATACCAGCCACCGACTGCCAGGTTCATGATCATAAAGAATTCCTGGTTGAACGGTGCTGGATAAATGCCGTTTTCAGTGTGCCATTCGCTTGTTTTATAGTATAATTCATCATTCACGAACCATCTGATTTCATCCGGTTCCCATTCGACACTGTACGTATTGAAATCAGTGGTTCTATTTTCTCCTACAAAATCATATTCTCCGGCACTGTAGGTATTTAGAGGCCATTGCCCTCCGTAGTGGATCGCTCCGCCAACTAAATCTGTTTCTGATCCGCGGTTTTCCATGATATCGATTTCGCCGGATGCAGCCCAGCCACCATATGTGTCATCCTGCGGCATCATCCAGAAAGCCGGCCAGTAGCCTTGTCCTCCAGGCAATTTCATGCTCGCTTCAAAACGACCATAAGTTTGACTGAAAAGTCCATCAGATATGATTTTCCCGGATGTGTAATCGTAAGTACCGTGCTCATCCGTCACCTGTTCTTCTCTTGCTTCAAGAACAAGCTTGCCGTCTCCGACCGTCACGTTATCTTCATGATAATATTGCTTTTCATTGTTGCCCCAACCGCTGACCCATTCGTCTCCACTCATGAATCCATTTCCTTCATCGATCCGCCATTTTGCGAGGTCCAGAATTTCGCCGTCGAATTCATCACTCCAGGTCAACTGCCAGTCTCTTTCACCTGTATCAGGTTCGACTTCACCCAATGATTTCAGTAAAACATTATCGAATGTTAATGTGTGTTCTTCTTTAGGTGTGGACTGTCCGTCAACCTGCACGTTTCCGAGCAAGTATTTGAAATGTGCGGTTGCGGCCTGAATTGTTTCAAACTCATTCGTAAACGTTTGCATTTCTTCTGTTACAAAAAAGTCTGCTTGAAGATTGCCAAGTAAATCGGTGTATTCCACAACTATCGGACGTGCTACCGTTGATTTTGCATCAAACGATAACTGATACCGCTGATTGGCTTCGACTGCTATGCCTTCTTGAGATAATTGTGTTGACCAACTGATCGGAATATCCCAGTCGGGGTGTATCCCGGCGATTTTTTGCACAGTTACCTGAGCCTGATCGTCGACGATTGCAAAGGTTGCTTCGCCGCCTTCACCATTCCATATTTCCCAGTTGTCAGTTCCTAGACTGAAATTACCGTTCTGGAATACGTTTTCTTGTTCTTCTTCGACTGCCATGACAGCGTCTTCATTTTGCATTTGACTTAAAACTGCCGGACCCATCAACAATAACCCACATATAACGGCGACTCTTTTCCTGTTCTTCATTTGTTTCCTCCGCTTTTGTTTTATTTTTTTATAGATAAAAGTAAGTCAAGCCCGGTTTGACACCCGTAAAAAAAGAGAAAGGATGCTCTGAATGAGCATACTGCGCAATGGGCTCCTTTCTCTTTTTTCATGCGGTGTCAGGCTTGAGCAACTAGTCAATAATGGCTAGTAAGTTACTTCTCTGTTCATTTTATACACTCTATATCGACCATACGCCTGCACGTATGCCTTACTGTCTTAAGATCTTTATCAATTGTACGTCTCCGGCAGCGGAGACGTTTCATTCTTGCATTCTTCTTGCATTCTTTTAGTGAATTTTTTTTGCCCATTCGTTGTCTACTTCAGAAGTAAAGACCTTTTAGTATGAAACTTCTTAAGATTAGCATGTTTCCTTCAGAAGTTTTGGGGGATTAGTCCAAAACTTCTCTAGATTAGCCGTATTCTTCAGGGGTTTCTACCTGATCCCCTGTCACTTCTTAAGTTAACGTTTAGTTCAGTGCAACAGTGATTGTTTCCACTTCTTTGTTTCTGATTTTTTCTGCCCATGCTCCGGTAACGCCCTTTTCATCAAAGGTTTCTCTTTCACCGGATTTCAATGTCACTGTGTATGACACGGGTTTAACGCCATCATCTCCAAACGTTGATTTAGATGTGTTATTTATATACGTGACGGCAATGTCACTAAAGAGCGAAAATTCTACTTTCCCATCAGAAAAGAAGTCCGCTGGCAGTACTGGGTTCAGTTTAAAGGTCAAATTATCCGTCATCATGAAGGGTGTTTTACCGATAAACATTTCTACCCACATATTTAAAAATTCAATTGTTGACCCGCTCAGTCTCGCTACAAACCCTTTGCCATGAAGGCTTTCGTCCGGATTGGCACTGCTGGCAATAAAGGATGAGTTTTCGATGATGCTTCGTCCGTAGACTTTCGGATCATTGAAGACGACGAGTCCGGTTTTGATCTCTTCAAAGAATTCATCGTACAGGCCTACTTTGACTAGTTCAAGCAAGTATTTGTAGGCCATATGCAGGAAGACGGATTCGTTTTCCAACCAGCCGGGGGTGAAAAATTTGGCCCGACCCAGTTCAATCGGTTCATCTTTGATGCTCGCACTGGTTTTATACATGCCCAGTTTTTTGTCGTGCAAGTCACTGGCTTTCACTTTACCGTAAAGGTCACGCGCTTCTTTGGTGTCGCCGGAGATTTTCATCTTCTTGACGATGCCTTCCAAAAACGGTGTGACTGGATGTGGTTTCATCTCAACGATTTCTTCGCCTTCGACGGTTGCTTCAAAATAGATGTAGGTCGGGACAAGCTCTGTATCCAGCGCTTCCACGTTCTTTACGGCTTTTGTCATGACTTCTTCAAACGAGTCGATGATCTCAGTCACCACGTCTTTAGTGACAGTGACTAACTTATACGTGTCCTCTCCCACGATTGATTCGCGGTATGTTTCACGCACACTGGTCAGTGCTTTCCAGGCGTCCATATCCAATGTGTCGTTGTTTCTCAGCACGTCTCTTAAACGAAGCAGGAATTCAGCTGCTTGTGTCGGCAAGGCAATGCTTTGTTTGTTTTCGACTTTAGTTAAAAGAGCCGCCAGACGTTTGAGTTCAAACAGTTCAGATGTTCCGGCACCAAACATGCCTGGTAAGCCGTTCATGGCATCATTCCAGCCGGGTTTGCCACCTTCCATTTCTACACCTAAACCATAAGGCGCTAATGTAGAGATTTTATTTGCGGCGAGCAGGATCAATTTGCTGAACAAGCTGGTTTCTATAGGTTTGCCGGTTTCTTCAGACTCGATCCATAAGCGTTCACCTTTGGCGTGCGCTGTTTTTTTCTTCTTATCAATTTTAACGGCATCGTACTGACGCCAGCCTAACTTGCCTTGTTTCAGTTTGTCACTCAGTGGACGGACTGACGCAGGACTGTTGAAGAAGCGGTATCCTCCGCCGAAGAAGGCTTCGTCTGCCTTATCCGGATAAATGGCCAGATAACTGTCGACCAAGTCGAGGTTATAAGTCCAGTGATCGCTCCAGAATCCTTCCCCGTGTTCGGCTTCCAGTGATTCTTTGCTGGCACTCAAGACATCTGTCAGGAACGCTTCAAACGCTTTAGCCAACTGAATATTTTCAGTTTCCACAAATTTTTTCAAGCTGCCGGGCGTGAAGCCGTCTGCTGATTTTTCCAGCCAGGCGTCGACTTGCTCGGTTGTGAAACCATACTGTTTGAAATCAAAGTCTCTGTTTTCCAGTGTATACTTCACTGTTTTGATTGAAAGCGGGTTGTAGCCGTCCAGTTGGATCAGGCTCATGAACTGACGCAGGTTACGGTCCGCCACTTTAGGTTCAAAGAACGTGTCCAGTCGTCTGTTCTGATTCATGTCACGGTAATTACCGTTTCCTTGTGAGTAATACTCTGGCGAGATGGAGAAGAAGTTATAATCGCGTTCCAGATCGCCGTGTTTACGTGAGTACAAGTAGAAGACTTGTTTAGCCTGATCGTTTTCAAAGACGACCGGGAAGCCGCCGCGGATACCGTTATCCAGGTAGTTCTGTTTCACATAAGCATCAAAGGCTTTATTGGCCGTTTTGGTTTCCACACGGTCGGTAAATTCTTTGGCCAGTCCAAATGCGGACGCTTTGTATGCAGCCAGTTTGTCTACTGAAATGTGTGATTCCAAAAATTCGGCTGCCTGTTTTCTGTCTGACGTTTGACCGAACACACTAGTCAAGGTCATGGATGCTTGTCCTTTTAACTCAACTGCGAATGGCGTAAACGCACAACTCACTTTGTTGGTTCCGATCTGATTTGACGTGTCGAATTCCGCTTCGTTATAAAACCCTTTTGGATTTTGCAGCGTCAAGTCGTTCTTGAAGACCACGTCACGGTCAAATATCGGTGAGACAAAGGCTGCTTTATTGTTGGCATCAAGTAAAGAGGCGTAGAAATTCCCTTCATCATTCTGATCCACTTTGGCATCATCGGCGGTACTCCCACGCAGGAAGTAATAAGCAAACGTGTCATTTTCGACCGCAGCATCAAACCAGCTTTTGAATGTGTTGGAAATCGATTTGTAACCCGCGTCGTCAACGTGCGCCGGGAACATGCTTGCCAAGCCATCCAGGCCTTCGAGTGACAACGGTCCATCTTGCATGTTGGTTATTTTCACTTCACGGATAAGACCAGGGATCGCTTGATGCGGTAAGGTATAGTAAACCACTTTTATTTCTATCCCTAAGTGTTTATGTGAATGGGTCAGTTCCAGGTGATTGTCTGAAATGATCATGTCATCGGTAATGCCGTCACTTTCTTTGTTGAACGGTTCGTACTGGAACGATTCATTTGGACCAGTTTCTCCCGAACGCGTTCCTTTTAAAAAAGTACGGAAACCCTGTGTGCCAATATACTGATAAGCCTTGTTTGCCGGCAGGAACTCTAGCATGGCGTTGTCTTTGTTTCCGACGCCAAAACTGGCCATTCCCTGTCCTCTATTGACATAAAATGCCCAGAGAGGAATGCCGTCTGTTCCGGAGATCCCGGGTAAGAAACTGGCAAACGGACTTGCCTGTTGGAAATCTTGAATCTGGAAGCGTCCGTCTTCTAATAATTTATACACGTTTGTCAACCTTTCTATGCCTGTTCAGATACGACAGTTGTGATGCTGTGCTGGGGTATATGAACAGTAACTGCTTCATTATCTAGTGTTACGGTTAAATCTGACGCTTCTTCTGTTTCGTTTAAAAGGACGGTTGCAACCGATCCGTCTGCGTTTTGGAAAGCGACGACAGATAAATCGTCACCGTTCAATTCGGTGTGCACGCGTTTCGCACCCGGTCTGATGAACTTGCTCAAATGACCGATGAAATAATACGAACTATTGTAATGCGCAACTTTTTCTTTTGTATCTGCAATGATCGGTGCATCACAGAAGTTACCGACGTGGTTTGGTCCGCCCTGTTCATTCAAGACGATGTTCCAGTCCAGGAAACCTTCCAGCCAGTTGTTCATGTCACCCATGATATTTCTGGCATAACGTTCTCCGGTGTGCCAAGCGCCTAATTGTACGCCGCCTTCGATACAGCCTTCAGTGAAAATCAGATGCTTGTCCGGATACTTGTCGTGAACTTTTGACAGTTCTTCAAAGTCTTCTGACACATACCAGTGGTTCCCGATGCCCCAGACCGCTTTGTTGGCTGCGTCATCTTTCAAGACCGTGTCCGCACGTTCGAACATCAGATCGCGGTTGTGATCCCAGATGATGATGTTGACGTCCAGGCTTTCTTCCTTGAAGACGCGCGACAGCTCTTTGACCATCTCGGCTTCTTCTTCGGCGGTATATTCACACGAGTCCCATACTTGCGTTGCGGCAGGTTCATTTTGAACGGTGATGGCTTCAATGTCGAATCCTTTTGCCTGCATTTCTTTCAAGTAACGGGCGATGAACTTTGCCCAAAGGGTGTAGTATTCTTTTTTAAGCTTGCCGCCATGGTTACGTTCGCCGTTCGTTTTCATCCATGCAGAGGGACTCCACGGTGATGCAACGAGTGTCAACGGTTGACCGGCGATTTCCTGGGCGCGACGAAGTGTCGGCAGGACCCATTTTTCTTCATGATCCAGTGAGAAAGTTTCCAGTGTTTCGTCGTTTTCTTCAATGTAGTCGTAATGTCCTAAAGAAAAGTCACAGCTGGCGATGTGTAAACGCCCAAGTGTGTAGCCTAAGCCATCTTTCTGATCATAATACGCTTGTAGAACACTTTCTTTCTGGTCTTTTGGTAATTGATCAAGTGTATAGGTTGCGGCCTCAGTCAAAGCGCCGCCAAAACCCATCCATGTTTGATATGTTTTGTTTGAGTCAACCGTCAATTGCTTGTTGGACGCTTGATTTTTTGAAGTTTTTATAGAAACAGGTTGCCAGAAACTGTTGTCTGCTTTCACAGATTGAACAGCTGTCACGGTACGTTTCGTCATCTTTTTCATCATCCTCCATGTTGTAGTTGAGTGTAAAAATCATTACTTTTTTGTTTTATTTAGAGTATACATATAGTGATTAGAGCTGTGAAATCATCACTTTTTGTTCAAATTTTTCACAAAAAAAGCACTATACTCTACAAAACACATAGATGATAGTACTTTTGATGTCCAAGCTTATCCTTTTACCGCACCTGCAGAGATACTTGAGATGATGTATTTAGATAAGAACATGAACGCAATCATGATAGGTACCACCGAAATAGCAATACCTAAGTAAATTGCACCTAAGTTTTGCGCAACAGGTGATCCTTGTAATTGTCTAATCATGATTGGTAACGTGTACAGTCTTGGCGAACGAATGATAACTAATGGGAACAGGAAGTTATTCCATGAACCGATAAACGTAAAGATTCCCATTGTTGCGATCGCCGGACTTAAAATCGGTACGACTAATCGGTGGAACATGTAAGTTTCACCGGCGCCGTCCATTCGACCGGATTCTAAAATAGACATTGGCATTGATGTAATCAAGTATTGTCTAAAGAAGAAAACGGTAAACGGTGCTGCAATTGCCGGAATGATCAAAGGCCAGTAAGTATCCAGCATGCCGAATGTGCTTGCCAGGTCGTACAAACCGATCAATCCAAGCTGTCCCGGAACCATCATCATGATGATAAACGTGACGAAAATAACGTTCTTGCCTCTAAATTGATACACAACCAATGCAAAGGCTGTTAAAGCTGAGAAATACGAGTTTAAAATCGTTACAGCAAGTGCAATGACCAAACTGTTTCTAAAGCCGACCCAGATACTGATATAACTATCGAGTGTTGCGTAGTTTTCCATTAAATAGCTACTTGGTACAAGTGAAAAGCCTCTTAAGATTTCAGAGTTAGAACGTGTAGCATTGACAATCATCATGTAAAAAGGGATGAAACAGATGATGACTAACAAAACAAGGAAAAAATAAATCACGCCTCGTGCTATTTTCAAATTTTTCATGATTATTTTTTCCCTCCATTCTTAACTTTCACTTGGCTGCGGTATATTGTTTTAAAGGTAATTACTGAAAAGATAATAGTGATAATAAAGAGTCCGTAAGCAATCGTTGCGGAATATCCGAAGTTGGCATAACTGAAACCTTGATTATAAAGGTATATAACCATTGTATTCAACGCGCCTCTTGGTGCTCCTCTACCATCTGTTAATAGTAATGGTAAGTCAAACATTTGTAATCCACCAATAATAGATGTGATGAACACATAAAGTAAAATAGGTTTCAATTGAGGCAGTGTGATTTTAGTGAAAGAATCCCACCAGTTAGCTCCATCAATGAAAGCTGCTTCGTAAAAATCTTTTGGAATACCGGAAATACCAGCCATCAAAATGATGAACGTATTTCCAAACCACATCCACGCACCGATCAAAGCGACCCATCCTTGTGCATAGACTGGGTTATTAAGCCAGTTAATTGGGCGACTGATCAAGCCTAAGTTAAGTAACATTTGGTTCAATGAACCATAGTTCCAGTCCAGTAAAATACTGAAAAGTAATGCTACAGATGCAATGGTAATGATATTCGGCAGGAAGAAAAGAGCTCTAAATGTATTCAAGCCTCTTAATTTCAAGCGTAAATCAGAAAAAAGCAATGCCAGTCCCATAGCAATGGCAATTTGAATAGCAAAGTTTGCTCCCCAAATTTTAAGAGTATTAAAGAATGCCTGGAAGAAGAAATCATCTTGAGTCAGTCTTCTGTAGTTATCAAGGCCAATAAAATCAGCATTATCGATTCCACCCATCCCCGTATAGTTCGTTAGGGAGTAGTAAAACGTAAGTAAAATAGGGTAAATATTAAATGATAGAAACACGATAACGAATGGAGCGATGAAGAAATAAGCCCGATTATTATTTTTAGTCATAGTCTTCTTTTCCTTTCTATAAGACCTATAAAAAATATAGGGGGGCGCTAATTTGATTAGCTGACCCCCTATGTGATTTTACTAGTCTTGATTTACATTGATTTGTGGGTATGCGTTTTGTACTTCAGCGTAGAATGAATCAAGTGCTTCTTCTTTACTTAAGTCACCTTCAACATATGCCCCAACAGCTGAACCAAACATTTGGTCTAAACGCTGATCGTAACGCGTAACATTACTTGCATCAATGTTTTCTGCTTCTGCTAAGAAGTAGTCATAATGGTTTTGTCCGCCTAGGTATTCATCTTCATAACCTTCAGAAATTTTGTCCATTACAGGTGTGTAGCTTAATACATCGCCAGTTTCCTCGACCCATTCTGTCAGGAACTCTTCATCGTTAACTAACATTTGGATAAACTCGAATGCCAAGTCTTTGTTTTCTGATCCTTCATAAACACCGATCCATGTTCCGCCACCGAAGTATGATGATGGACCACTTGTAACTGCCCAGTCGCCTGCAGTTTCAGTTGCATCTATTTTAAGAACGTGAGGTAATCCCCATGATGGAAGTGAAACACCAAATACTTCTGTCATGCCATCTGAATCTTCTTCCATCTCATCCCAACCAGCGTTGTATGTGATTGGTTCGTTAAATGATGCGTACCATGCTGGTGACCAAACTGGTGCTAAAGCTGTATATTCATTGTCTCTTAATTCTTTTGCGTAGTCGAAGTAAGACATACGTTCGTCTGTCATCGTTAAGTTTTCATCTTCATCTACCCAAGGTTGTGGGTTACTACCCATTGTGAATGGTGAACCAGAAACAGATTCTTCATCCGGGAATAAACGGTATCCAGCTTGTTTCAATTGTTCGCCGGCTTCCATTAAACCTTCCATTGTAGAGAACTGTTCTGCCATTGCATCTGGATCGTCTGTTCCAAATACTTCTTTAGCGATGCTTCTACGGTAGAAGATTCCGCCTGGTGTTACTTGCCATGTTAAAGCTTTCATTGTTCCTTCTTGGTCACGTCCTAATTCCCAAGCATATTCAGGATAATCAGTTGACCAATCTTCAACGCCAAATTCACCTAAGTCTGCCCAGTAGTCTTGTTCTACCCAGTCAAGTAAGTATATGATTTCAGCTGTAAAGATGTCTGGTGCACCACTGCCTGATTCAAGAGCCGGACGTAATGTATCTACGTAGTTTTCACCAGGGATGATTTGTAAGTCGATATTCACGCCGTGTCTTTCTTCAAATACATCGATTGGGTATTGTAATTCTTCTGTAAATGAGTTGATGACTAAATCAACTTCACCGCTGTCGCTGTCTGTATCGCCGGTTTCAGCTGTATCTCCGTTATCATCTGAACCACAAGCTGTTAATAGAACTGCTCCACATAATAAAGTAGCTAATTTCCATGAATTTTTCATTATTTTCCTCCTATTGTAGGGTTGCTTATTTTTGAACTGACTGATATAAGTATCTGCAACAACTTACCATTAGACACTGATAAGTGTTTTGTTCTTTGTAAAAATGGTAAATATGAGTGCTAACTCAACAACAAATGTTACCCACTATGAGTGTTATTATTAGAGCGTTATCAGTTGATTTATAAAACCAGCTAACCTTAAGCGCTTAACCGTGGTCTTAAATAAAAACTTGGTGATTAATGGACTAAAAACACAGATGTTATCGTTAACAACTCTTATATTCTATCACTTTCCCCCTTTATTTCTTTTAAACCCTTCTCCAGCTTTCCTTAAGCGCTTAACTAAATTTTATAAAACGATACCCTACTTAAGCAAGACGTTTGACTGACTCTCTTTTTATCAAGGTTACAGGTATCATTTTTTTGTTAACAATTCGAGTTGTATCTTTGGCGGCAATTTTATCGAGTAATATGATAGCAGCTTGCTGACCGATCAATTCTTTGTCTTGACGAATCGTGGTTAACGCTGGCTCAACGTGCTGCGCTATTTTGATATCATCGAAACCGATAAATGATATATCTTCCGGAACTTTAAGTCCTGATTCTTTCGTGACTTTCATTGCTGCAATGGCCATTTCATCTCCGCCAACATAAACGGCTGTTGGTTTATCTTTTAAAGATAATAGGCGAATCATTGCTTCTCTACCGCCGGCTTGCGAGTAAAACCCACCGTCAACTAAATATTCTTCTCTCACAGGTAACCCGTGTTCGTGCATTGCTTTCTTGAACCCTGTTGCGCGTTCAATGCCAGGGAACGTTGTTTGATTACCCATAATATGAGCGATTTTAGTGTGACCGTTTTCAACTAAGTGGTTGACCGCTAGACGACTTCCAGATTGGTTGTCGCTGTAAACCGTTCCCGATTCGTTGGTCGGTCTGTCGATATAAACTGTTGGTATCATGTGATCCAATTTTTTGATTTCGTCTTCCCCGTGCGACTGGACAATAACGACCCCGTCAACGCCTCGGTGACTCAAGTGTTTATAGGTTTCTTGCTGAAGACCCATATGTCTTGAAACGAAAAGCAAATCGTAATTATACAATTCAGCGTGTTTTTTGAATCCTTCAATAACTTGACCGAAAAATGGATGGGCAATACCACTTCCAAGATTTTCTCCAAATACTACACCGATCATCCAGGATTTATTCGTTGCTAAGGTTCGAGCTGAAGAATTTGGTGTGTAATGCAGTTCTTCAACTGCGTCCAATATCTTTCGTCTCGCTTTCTCACTCACCTTTTTATTGTTCAAGGCTTTGGAAACCGTCGCTATAGAGTAACCTGTATGGTCAGCGATATCATAAATCGTTACCATAGTTAAACTTCTCCAATCGAAAGCGCTTTACATGCGCACTATATCGTACTATGAAATCGATGTCAACAGTATATTACAAACATTTCTTCTTTTTAATTCTCTTGAACGTTTTTGACATCACCCATTGTGTGATAAAAGCGTAAAACGACAACGAATAAAAGAGCATGAGTGCCGGCACATAAGCATATATAAGGAATCCCACTAAGAATGCATGGACCATGACAAGGGCTGCCACAGGAGAGATAAGTGCGAGCCAAAAACCGTCTTTGATGCTTTTTTGCAACGAATGATTGAACTCTAAATAGATCCCTATGGTGAATGTGGCAACGATCAAGACTAAAGCGCTTAAGATGATGAGTGCCGGTAATACAGCCATTTGGATGAAACTATTCTGCGGTAATGCTTGAATGACTCTTATGTCTACATAAATAAATAAACTGGCCGCAGTGACAAGCCCGAAATAAATATTTCCGTCTTTGGAGTATTTTTTGAATTCATTTTTAAACTTCGTAAAGACATGGGACAAGTCTCCTTGTTTGAGTTTCTTTTTCACGATCGAATGCACAGCGAATGTAGCTGGACCGATCCCGAAGACAATTAATCCCAATAAAGAAAAGCCTAACCACAACAAATTTAGATACGCTAGTGTGACCAGCCAGTCCAAAGCTTTCATAATCATATCTAGGGACCCGACGTTTGCTTCTTCCATTGAATCACTTCTTTCTATTTTCTAATGCCTGCTTCGGTTATTTTATGCGTTGTGTTCAACAATCACTAACCGTTCTTGAAGTCATCAGTGGATTTAATAGTTATTTTACTGGTTATATAAAAAAAGTGCAACATTCTATTTCGATTTCCTGAAATCGTTTACTTTCTTAAAGGTTGGTTCCGATTCGTCTCAATAATCATTAAACCCCTTTAACACATGAAAAAAATCTCCTTCAGATTTTTTTAAAGCAGTTAATTGTAAAAAAAATATTCACATTTCGTTATCTCTAAACAAACTAACGATCTAACCCCACCCATTTACCGATACCTATGTGACGTAAAAATTTCAGGAATTTACTGGTATCTCCTTTCGCAACCACATCGCCAGTTGTCATCCGCGTGATGGTCGCATTGACTGTTCCACCGGCCAGAATCGCCAGTGACAATTTCTGAAGGATGGCCAACATGACCATGAAGCTGCCCGTCAGTGTAAAGAAAGTGGAATCATCGGGGAGCTGATAAATGAACAGACGATAACCGATAATGCCGATAAGTAGAGCGCCAGTTGAAAAGAGCCCGCCTGGTATGACGGCTTTAAACGGCTGCTTTACATTTGGCACCAGATAATACAGCAGGCAAAATGTTATGAAAACGAGTGGAATGAACAGCATCCAACGTCCGGCTGTCGTCGTGCTGAATGACTGAATGGAATAGACGACGAACGTTATCCAGGCCGCAAAGACCAGAGTCAAGAAAAAAGCCAGTATACGGAGAATCACGATGTTGTTGCGATTCTTCACCCCATAGGCTTTATTGAGACCCATTAAAATGGCCGCCATCGTCCAACTGACGGTCCACATTGTTGAAACGCCCGCGACGATCAGTATCCCGACGTTGGAACTTTCATAAATCCGGAGCATATCTTCGATTATTTGTTCGGCCAGCGGCTCCGGTGCGATTCGGTAAACGAACCATGACAGTCCGGTTATTTCCTGATTGAATTGTTGCAGGACATTGATTATGCCGACGATCAATGGAAAGAGTGTGAGCAAGACATAATAAGTGACAAACGTTGAATGCTGCCAGATTTCTCCTTCACGTACACGCGTACTGATTTCCATGACCCATTCCATTTTTGGAATACGTTTCTTGATTTCATTAAAACTAAACATGTTTGTTCCCTTCTTGCTTCACACTCGTTCACAAACGGGTTAAAAGCTTTATAACTTGGTTTATAGTTATTGGATTTTCTTTGGATCATTCTTGATTTTTTCTAAAGCCTGCACTAGAAAAGTATCCATTCGCTCACGCATGAGTGCTGCCGTTATGTTTGTCTTTCCAAAGGTTTTCCATCCCGCATAAACTGCAGGCGGCTCTTCGGTATAGACATTCCCTAATGCTTCCAAGTCCCAGTATGGGTCGTACTTCTGGAGTGTACTGTATTTTAGATACGCTTCTAGAAATTCATCTGCAACGTTCAAGCCGTACAGCATCGTAAGGTTCCACCGGCAATGTGCCACGTCGACCTCTCTCGGTCCCATACATGCGTTTGACCAATCGACGACCCCACTGATATTCGAGTCTTTGAACAAGACGTTCGTCGGATGGAAATCACGGTGAATAAAGATGGGGTTGATTTCCGGCTGTTTCTTCTGGTTTAAATAGTCGAAAGCCTGCTTCCATAAGTCAGGACACGTTGACCAGACCGCTTTGACTTTGGTTTCCGGATCGAAGTAACGAATATACTCATACGGCACATCGATTTCATTTGTGTGTAATTGTGCCAATGTTTCAGCTAATTTTTCTATCCAGTTCGATCGATCGGCTGGATCCAGCACGACATCACCCGCAACGTAACTCATCGCAACGGTTGGGTGTGTGGTCTTGAACGCATACGGATCCGCTGCTAATAATACCGGTACAGCAAACGATAAGTGTCTGGCAGAAAGCAGATTCCTCGCCTCTTGTTCGGCGATTTCAGGCTCCACAGCCAGCCACTCCAAGTCAGTATATTCTCTCAAAGCGATCTGAATGATTTCACCGCCTTGGTGAGCCGTCAGTAGCCACAACCGACTCGAGGTGCCACCCAACAGTGGTTTAACGTTTATGAGTTTGCATTTCAAATCTCGTTCGAGCCAGTTTGATGTCTGGTTAGAAAGTTTCATGACGTGTCCCTCCTTAAATCATACAGACGATAAACGATCAGACTATTTATCGTCTGATCGTTCAGTTCATTTTAATTTGGTTCGGTTCATTAGTTTCAGTTTCATCAAGTGACTTTTAGTTTCCAGTGCCGTTCACCCTATCACGTTTGTCGCATTTAAAAAAGGTTCGGCGGTGCTTTTCTGTTAGAGTTCTTATTGCTGACAGATGAGTCATCGTATCCTCAGTTTAACATATCTTATTTAACTTAAGTGAAACAATCTTCACTAAGATCAATGATGGCCGTTTTCTTTAGGATTTCTAAAAACATACTTTGGCGAGTGAGCTACAGTTAATAAAAATCGAAAAAAATACACTGGATTACCCGCTGTCAGATTGCGTGTGCGGATAGTTCAGTGCATTTTTTTAGTTTAACAGCTTTTATTGTGGTTGCAGCCTATTACTTGTAACGCTGCTGGAATTCGGTGATCGCTTCATATTCTTGTTCGAACAAACGGCTCAAGCGAATGTAAAGCGGCATCAGTTCTTCATAAACGGCCACTTCTTCTTTCTCAGGAACGCTGATTTCTTTTGTTTCGACCATATGTTTCACTTCCGTCAAATCATCGATCTCTCCAATGGCAAACCGTCCAAGTACTGCGGCTCCAAGACACGCGCCCTCCACCGTTTGCGGGATATGCACTTCCTGATTGAAGATATTCGCCATCATCTGTCTCCAGACACTTGACTTGGCAAATCCGCCAGTGGCATGGATCCTTTCAGGTATGCCGATCACTTCTTCCAGCGCCAACAGCACCATGTAAAGGTTCATATTGATGCCTTCCAAAACGGCACGCATCATGTGCTCCCTTTTGTGATGGATAGCCAGGCCGTAGAAAGAGCCTCTCGCATTGGCGTTCCATGAAGGAGCCCGTTCGCCTGACAGGTATGGATGGAACAGCAGGCCGTTTGCACCGGCACGTACCTCTGCGATTTTTTCGGTCATGATTTCATATGGATCGACGCCTTTTTCTTTGGCTTCTGCCACTTCTTCCTGGCATAATTCATCTCTCAGCCAGCGTAAGATCATGCCCCCGTTATTGACCGGTCCCCCGATGACCCAGTGGTTTTCGGTCAGGGCGTAACAGAATATGCGTCCTTTAGGATCGGTTGCGGGCTTATCAGTCACGGTTCGAATGGCTCCACTGGTACCGATCGTGACGGCAACGACGCCTTTTTCGATCGCATTTACGCCGAGATTAGCTAAACAGCCGTCATTGGCACCGATGACGATTTTCATATCAGGATGAATTCCCATTCGCTCTGCCAGTTCTTCGTCTATATTCGAGATCACTTCGGTTGTCGGAACGAGGGCCGATAATTTATCTTTCGTTATGCCGGCCGTTTCAAGCGCCTCTGTGTCCCAGTCCAGTTTGTATATATTGAACAGTCCGGTGGCGGAAGCAATGGAATGATCCACCACATACTTCTTGAAGAAATGGTAAAAGACATACTCTTTGATGCCTATAAACCGACTTGCTTTATGGAATATATCCGGTTCTTCCTCTTTTAACCACATCAGCTTGGTCAATGGAGACATCGGATGAATCGGAGTCCCAGTTTTTTCATACAGTGATTTTCCGTTGGAATTTTTCAACTGTTGCGCATACGGTTCGGCTCGCTGATCGGCCCAGGTGATCGATGCTGTCAGCGGTTTTCCTTCTTCATCTACGGCAATCAAGCTATGCATAGCCGCGCTGAAGGAAAGGACACTGATCTTTTCTTTGTCCACGCCTGAATTTTTCATCACTCTCTCAATAGCAGTAATGACCGCCTCCAGTATTTCATCCGGGTCTTGTTCCGCGATTTTTGGTTCCGGTGTCAGCAATGGGTATTCGACTGTCGCTTGATAAATGATTTCTCCTGTGTCAGAAAACAGCACGGCTTTCGTGCTCGTGGTTCCGATATCCGCTCCGATAGAATAGTGTTTCATTTCATTACTCCTTTCAGTACTCGTTTAATAAGAAAGAAGCTTCTGCAACAGAAGCTTCTCAGATTTTATTTATTCATTCATTTTTATATAAAGAAGATTCCCAGCAGCATCGCCATGCCTAAACCAGTGAAGCCAATGATGGTTTCCATGACGGTCCAGCTTTTCAGTGTGTCTTTTTCATCTAAACCGAAGTATCGGGATACTAACCAGAATCCGGAATCATTCACGTGAGAGAAGGCTGTTGCGCCACCCGCGATGGCAATAACGATCAATGCCAATCCAGGTCCTTCTACTCCCATGATCGGTAGTACTGGAGCCATTAAACCGGCTGCAGTAACCATAGCTACGGTCGCTGAACCTTGCGCAATTCTTATGACAGCAGCAATAGCGAAAGCCAAAAGGATCGGTGGTAGCGGTGAGTCAGCCATTTGATTACCTAAAACGTCTGCCACGCCTGAATCGATAAGTACCTGTTTGAATACGCCACCGGCACCGGTAACCAGGATAATGATTCCGACTGGTTCCAAAGCTTTAGTTGCTATGCCCTGTACATCTTTACGTGAGTAACCTCTTTTTGTTCCTAACATGGTGAAAGTAACCATGGTCGCAATCAGTAAGGCAACGATCGGATGACCGACAAATGTTGTGATACTGCGGACTAGATTTCCTTCTGCCAAAACAACGGTCGACAGTGTGTTTAATAGAATCAGTGCTAAGGGTAAAAGAATGATGGACGCTACCATAGCGAAACTTGGTAATTCTTTGTCCCACTCTTTGTCTTCAATGTTCATATATTCAGGAATACCGACATCTATTTTTTTCGAAATATATTTCCCGAATACAGGTCCTGCAAGTATCATGGATGGAATCCCTGCAATGAAACCGAATAAGATGACCCAGCCTAGATCTGCGCCGACTAAATCGGCCACCGCTATTGGACCCGGTGTTGGTGGGATATAAGAGTGCGTAACTGCCAGTCCTGCCAGCAGTGGAATCCCGTAATAAAGAAGTGAACGGCCTGTTTTTCTCTGCAAGCCGTATACGATCGGAACTAAAATGATAAAGCCGACATCAAAGAATACTGGAATAGCTACCAGGAATCCGGCTATACCTAAAGCCCACTGAGCTTTGTCTTCACCAAATTTATTCAGCAGGCTACTTGCGAGACGTTCGACCCCGCCGGAAACTTCCAGCATTTTACCGAACATGGCTCCAAGACCCACAACGATTGCGACAAACCCAAGCGTGCCGCCCATCCCGCTTATGACCGTATCGATAACGGTGCTCAACGGCATTCCCGTAGCAACACCAACCAGTAAACTCGTTAACAGCAACGCAACAAACGCATGTAATTTTGTTGTAATAACTAAGAATAATAATACCGCAATTCCTAACACCGCGATTAAAATCAACATTGTTCCATCCATTATTTATTCCTCCAATTTAAGTAAATTTATATTAATCATTCAACTCAACTGCGTGGCCACCAAACTGATTACGTAAGGACGCCACCACTTTTCCAGTAAATGTATCAGACTCCAAGGATCGATTACGCATCATCAGTGACAAGGCAATGACCGGAGCAGATACTTCCAGTTCCATCGCCGTTTCCACTGTCCATCTTCCTTCACCCGACGCATGAACGATCCCTTTTATGTCATCCAGTTTCGGATCTTCGGAAAAGGCATCTTCCATCAATTCTATCAGCCATGAACGAATAACGGAGCCATTGTTCCATACTCTCGCTACTTCTTCATGATTGTAGTCGAAGGCACTTTTTTCCAGGATATCGAAGCCTTCACCGATGGCCTGCATCATGCCATACTCCACGCCGTTGTGGACCATCTTGAGGAAGTGACCACTGCCACTTTGACCTGTATATAAGTATCCTTTATCGACCGAAATATCCTTGAATATTTGTTCGATCTGTTCGACGACTTCTTTGTCTCCGCCGACCATTGTACAAGCTCCGTGCCGCGCACCTTCTATTCCTCCACTTGTGCCGACATCAACGTAATGGATGCCTTTTCCCTTGAGTGTTCCGTGTCTTCTCATGGTGTCTTTGTAGTGTGAATTTCCTCCGTCAAGAATGATGTCCCCATCAGATAAAAGTGGCGTCACCTCGTTCAAAAGATTTTCCGTGATATCTCCGGACGGTACCATCATCCAGATTATTTTTCTTTCCGAAAAGTTATTGACGACCTTTTCGAGCGTACTCACTCCCGTGGCGCCATTCTCGTTGGCTTCCTTCACCAAATCAGCATCTATATCAAATGCGATTACTTCATGGTTGTTTTCCATCAGATTCAAAGCTAAGTTCATACCCATTTTTCCCAGTCCACAAATCGCTAATTTCATTTCCATTCCCCTTTACGAAATATTTTTCTATGTTTTTATTATACAAAAGAATTTTATTCTTTGCAAGCGTTTTACGGAAAAATATTTCTTTTTATTTCTTTTTACTTTATAATGAAAAAAACAACAACATTCTATGAGGTGAGCTGATGAATCAGACTTTTCAAAATAAAAACACACAGATGCGCATCCGTGCTTTACATGCCACATTAAGTGATAAAGAACGACTCCTGGCCGATTTCATTCTAGACCATCCGGAGAAAATCATTCATGGCACGATCAACGAAGTCGCTGAAGAATTGAACTTGGCAGATTCAACCGTCTTTCGTTTTTGTAAAAAGCTTGGCTATAAAGGCTTCCAGGATCTTAAAATTTCACTGGCAACGGAATCGACTTATGTAATGAAAGATATCCACGAAAAGGTATCAAAAAGCGATGATGAAAAGACCATATTAGAAAAAGTTTTTCATTCGAACATCAAGACTCTTCAGGATACTCTGGAAGTCATCGATGATAAAGATTTCGCCGGTGCCGTCGATATCATTCTGCATGCAAATAAAATTGAGTTATACGGTTTCGGCGGCTCCAACATCATTGCCATGGACGGCTACCATAAATTCATTCGAACTGGTCTTACTGTGAGTGCCCAAACGGACTCCCACATGCAGCTGATTTCGGCTTCGCAGTTAAAGGAAGGCGATGTCGCCATTCTGATTTCTCATACGGGTCACTCCAAAGATATCCTGGAGATCCTGGAAACAGTCGATGAGCAAAACGTCTCCACCATTTGCATCACAGGATTTACTCAGTCGCCACTCAGTCAGGGCGCTGATATTTCCTTGTATACGTTGTCGGAAGAAACGGACTTCCGTTCCGAGTCATTGGCTTCCCGAATTGCACAACTGAGCATACTGGACGCTCTTTATGTCAACGTCATGATGGCGCTGGAAGACAAAGGTAAGGAATCATTGAAGTATGTCCGTAGAGCCATACAAAAAAAGCGACTGTAGTTTCCTGTGCAGACAAAAAGGATCGAATCCGCCAATATTCGATCCTTTTTTTTGTGAATTTTTAAAGGAAAGATTTTTATCTTTATTCCACTGCCTCTTTCAGAAATGCCAGTGCTTCGTTTTTTAGAATGCCGCGCAAAACCTGTTCCGGCAGCGTCTGGAACGGAATCTTTTTCATTAGTGTAGCTTCGTCTTTTCTGGCGATGGCCACGAAGCCCGTTCCTGACAGGCGCTGGCCGGATGGATCCAATTCGGTGCTGGCACTGACGCCCAGTCCGACATCCGTCTGAAATTTTTCGGCACATTGTTCAGCTAATTGCATTACTACCTTTTCTTCGGATTGGCTTCCCAGATCGGTCAGGTCGAATTGTTTTTCACTGGTCTTGTGATCACGCGAAACGATTCCGCCTTCAAACACGGCTGAAACGCCGGCTATCCCGGTCAAGGCATCCATCAGCAGGCCACCTGTAAATCCTTCTACCACACTTAAGCTTAACTTTTTCTGCTGTAACAATTCGATCACACGGGATTCAATGGTCTGATCTTCGCCGTACCCGATGAAATACGATGTAAGCTTAGCGAGAATTTCATCAGCCACTTGCTGGTTCATCTGCTGTGCGGTCTGCGGGTCAGCTGCATTGGCAGTCAATCGGATCATGACATGGCGCGGTTTGGCATACATGGCGATCGTTGGATTGGTCTGACTTAGGATCCGCTCATCCAAGATGGAGGCCACTTTTGATTCTCCGATGGCATAGAAATTCAGGTACATGGAATCAATTACGCCATCCTGCTGAACTTTTTCCAGCAAGTACGGCTTCACTCCATTTTTCAGCATATATTCCATTTCATATGGCACACCCGGGAGAAGAATGAAATACTGTGGTGTCGTTCCTTCTCTTTCCAACTCGAACGTGGCCCCACAAGCCAGACCCACGTCATTAAGCAGCGTGGTTCCATGTTTGAAAGTCAACGATTCGCTGTAAGCCTTTTTTGTAGGCTGCTCGCCACGTTTTTTGAATTCTGTCAAGATTCTTTCGAGCTGTGTCTCATCTTCGACCAATTCATCACCCACAAACTCCGCCACGACCTCTTTAGTGATATCGTCCTGGGTGGGACCAAGCCCGCCTGACAAGATGATGATGTCCGAACGTTTTGACGCCAGCTCCAAAGCATCTCGTATGCGTTCGGGATTATCTCCGACTGTTTGCAGGTGATACGTCCCGATGCCGATACTTAAAAGTTCTTGAGCAATTTTGCTGGAATTGGTATCCACAACGAACCCCATCAGTAATTCGGTTCCGACTGAAATGATTTCTGTTTTCATAAGTAAACTCCTCTGCAGTATGTTTCTTCATAAACTTATTGTATCAAAATTTATTGTTTAAAGCATAGACTGTTGCAACTTGTTTCTTCAGTTTAGACGTGTGACTTATTTGTGCAAGTGTGCCCGGGAAAGCTTTGTTGTGGGTTGTCTTTAGGCGAACATGCTAATGAAAAAGAAGCACGACAATGCGTACTTCTCTCTTTTAGTATCCAGTTTGGTGAGGCTATTCGCCTGTTTGTTTCGTTAAGATTCTCGGACCATCTTTCGTGATCGCAATGGTGTGTTCATACTGGCAGCTGAGTCCGCCGTCTTTCGTGCGCGCTGTCCAACCGTTGCTATCCATTTTCGAGCGCCATGTCCCGGTGTTTACCATCGGTTCGATCGTGATGACCAGGCCTTCTTTCAAACGAGAGCCTTTGCCCGCTTCACCGTAATGTGGCACACTTGGTGCTTCGTGCAACGTGGGGCCGATGCCGTGTCCGATAAATTCGCGGACAATCGAGAACCCTTCCGCTTCAACGTGGGTTTGAATGGCATGACCGATGTCACCCATACGGTTACCCAGTTTGGCCGCTTCGATTCCTTTGTACAATGCTTCTCTCGTGACGTCCATCAGTTTTTTCAGTTCCGGCGTGGGTTCACCGACACTGTAGCTCCAGCATGAGTCTGCCAAGGCGCCGTTCAAGTTGACAACCATATCCACTTTGATCAAGTCCCCTTGCTGCAAGACAACTTTACGCGGAAAGCCGTGACAGATCTCGTCGTTCACGCTGACACAGGTTGAGTATTCATAGCCTTCAAACCCTTTTTGTTCAGGGGTCGCGCCGTATTTCTCCATTAATTCCTCAACGTATTTTTCGATATCCCAACCCGTTATACCTGGTTTAATAAAATCGCGTAAATGTTCATGAATTTTAGCTAGCACTTCGCCGGCTTTATCCATCGCTTCTATTTCGCGAGGTGATTTCAAAGTAATCACAAAACATTCTCCTCTTCTTTAAATTATTCTTTACCAGTATAGCGAAAAAACGGCGTTTAAAAAACCTTTTTCTTGAAAAGAGCTTTATTCGGACGGAGCATACTCGCTGCCGGCGAGTATGAACAGCATTGGAAGGGTCGCGTTCGGGAAATTTGTGTGTTGCTTGAGTGAGTTGTGCATGAGTTGTGTGTGCTTTTTGAGTTTGTGCGTGATTGCTTAGTGATTAGCGCGTGATTTGTTCAAGTTCGGTAAGTAGGATGAGTAGTGTCTGTTCTAATTACCGAATACCGGCTGGTTCGGTAGTTAGGAGAAGGTTCTCTTTTTCAAAGTGTCGAAGTTGGTGACTGTTCGGCACTTTGAAATCGATTAAGTACTGCTAATTACCGAATGGAGGCCCATTCGGTAATTAGCAGCGGTCAACCTTTCTCAAAGTGTCGAAAATGTGCCAAGTTCGGTAATTAGCTGAAAAGGTTTTGCCCCAATCTACCGAATAGGATGGTATTCGGTAGATTGGAGCCACTCTTGAATTCCTACTTACCGAACCACCCGCAAAACCGCTCTTTATAATGTCCATACTCGCCTAACAGCGAGTATGCACCACTAAACTTCAATGACTGTAGAAACTGACGCCGGTCAGTTTCTTCTTTCTAAATCTCATAAAGAAGCCTTCGACTCAAGAGTCGAAGGCTTACATATTTTATTCATTCATAGTAGCTGTTGCTTGTTGTTCCTACCTTTTCATAGTGCTTTCTACAAACGTTCCTTAGCCGGCGTGGACTGATTTGTTCGCCGCACCAGTCATACAGGCATCGTGCAGTCAGTTTTTCTTTTGGGAAAAGCAGTTTGAATTCTTCAATATGCTCCAGTATTGTTTTATCCAGCGCCTGTTTGTTCTGACACAGCAAACAGTAACTTTTTTTCCGAGTCACAGTCACCTGATTCTCACCACATGTCTTGCAGTATACAGCCTTCTTTAACTTTTTATACTCAAAGTCCGGTAACTGTTTCTGATAGGGAACTGATTCTCTATTTTCTTTTACCAACTTTTGAGCCAGATACCGCTGTTCTTTAGATAGTGAAGTTAGTCGGTGATTGATAGCGTTAAAATGTTTCTCGATCTGATTCGGATAAACAAAGGAATCGGAAGACTTTGCCTGATACAGATGAAAGGTTGGATGCACAAATATCACTAAGGCTTCAACGCTCAACCCGTAACCTAAATCTTTGATTAACTGCTTCATCAACGTTTTTGCACGACTCACTTGATTCAGCGGACTATTGATCTCCTGTCCAGTGAGTGTCGTCAATTGACCGGCATTCATTTGATAATTCCCTTTATAGTTTTTGATTTCGTAGATATATAACGTATCCGACATAATGAGGATACTGTCCACTTGGAACGTACTTGATCGACTCGTCAGCAGCAAATCATTTAAAACGATCACTTCTTTATTCAGATACTTTTTGACATACGTGTCAAAAAGTTCCTCTCCTTCAAACCCCTTCTCAAGATTGAGCAGATAATTCCGATCAGTGTCCTGCAGTTCCATTCGTTTATCCAGTGCCAGAAGTCCTAAATGAAGTTTAGACTTCTCTCTGTGTTTGAGTATCAATTTGCACTCACCCCTTCACCTTTAATATTGTCCAACTGATAATTTTTTCATCAAAATTGTTGAGTTTTTTGAGATATTCTTTTGAATAAGGTCTAAAGTCGTCAAATCAGCTTCAATTTTATCCGGGTTCGACACTTTGGTGGTTATTTCACTTTTCTAAGTGTTGAATAGTGACAGGTTCGGTAAGTAGCAAGCGTTGCTTCTCCCCAATGTGCCGAAGTTCGGGCAGGTTCGGTTGTTAGAAAATTTAAACGCGCCGCTAATTACTGAATGAGCCTCCGTTCAGTAATTAGCGGCGCGAAAGTTTTTTCAAAGTGTCGAAGGCATGCCAACTTCGGTAATTAGCTGAACAGCGGCAGCGGCAACTTACCGAATAGGGTGATATTCGGTAGATTGGGGCCAAACTTGAATCCCTACTTACCGAACCGACCGCAAAATTTGCTTTTCATGATATCCATACTCGCTCAACAGCGAGTATATCCCCTTTAACCTTTCAAAGGTTGTGGAAACTGACCCGTGGCGGTCAGTTTCGTCTTTCCAAAGACAAAAAAGAGGCCTTCGACCCGAGAGTCGAAGGCTTTCCATATTGTATTAGTCTTGATCGATGAATTCTATCTCGTAGCCTTGGGTCTCAAAGAAGTCCTTGACCGTTTCGCGGCGACGGGTGTTTTCAGGAATCATCACGATCATGTCTTCGGTCGTTTCATAACCATCAAACACCGGTAACCGTCTTGAATCTATGCCGATTGGATCGTCATGGACGTCAGGTTGGTAATAGTCCTCTTCCTCCAAACCCGTTAAGCGGAATTCCAGCATGGCTTCAAGTTCTGAATATTTTTCATAAGCTTCTTTGTCCATCAGGATCACGTCGTACTCTGCTGCAGCGAGTCGGGCCATAAAGCCTTCCACCATGCGTCCCTGTGGTGTGAAGGATACGTAGGCTGACTCTTTCTCGCTTTCCGGTTCCAGCAAATCGTTCAAATCGCTGATCAACGGTTCTTCTTCTAGAAAACTGACTTCTGCTGCAAAAACTGTTACGTGAAAGGTTGTCTCGGTGCGGTTGAATGCATCGATCGTGATAAAAGCCACAAGAGACACCACTAACACAGCGATCACCACGTGCCAGTGGTAGTATCCCCACAGGTAGTCAATTTTTTCTTTGGTGGTATCTTCTGAATTCAGTATTTCTCTTATTTTTGTTTTCGCCATAAAAGACCGTCCTCTTTAGTGATTTTTCTTCTCCATCTTAGCATGAATCAAATTATTGGTTTGTATCGAAGAATTCTATCTCGTAGCCTTGGGTTTCGAAGAAGTCTTCGATGGCATCGCGGCGTTTGGTGTTTCCGGGAATCATGACAACCAGGTCTTTGGTCGTCTCATAGCCATCAAATACCGCTAACTGACTTGAATCTATGCCGATCGGTTCGTCATAGTTATCCGGCTGGTAATAGTCCTCTTCTGACAAACCGCTTAAACGGAATGCCATCATGTTATCATTCGCAGCATACTCTTCAAAGTCTCTTTGATTCATCAAGATCACATCATACTCTGCCGCGGTGATTTGAGCCACGAAGCGGTCGGCCGTTCGACCGTGAGCCGTAAAGGTAGCATAAGCGGTCTCGTTCCGGCCTTCGGGTTTTAAAAGTTCATTCAGGTCACTGGTTAAGTCCGGCGCCTCTTGCTGTAAAACTTCTGGCGCCAGTACCGTAACGTGAAAAACAGTGATGGGTCGGTTCATCCAATCTACAAAAAGATAGCCCACAAAAAATAACGCCACCACGGAAATTATCACGTGCCAGCGGTAGTATCCCCACAGGTATTCAACTTTTTCTTTGGCCGTATCTTCTGAATCCAGTATTTCCCTTACTTTCGTTTTCAATATAAAAGACCGTCCTCTTGAATGAATTTTACTTTTCTCTTTATTAAAAATTGTCGTGTTCGGTAAAGCTTCATCTTATCCGTTTTCCTTCCCCATTTTAGCATAGGGGGCAATTGTATTCAATCAAGGAAAAAAAGGGTTGATTATCTGGTGAACAGTGAATTTTAATAAGAGGACGGTCCATCTGGTAAATGTGCAAGCTCGAAAGCGATTGCTTGCCTTAGTTCTTGCCTGTAGTATACGCTATTTATTCGTCCATGTCAGGTATAAAGACTTCTATATGCTGTTTTATTACATTTAATTTGATCGGCAGTGAATCCCCTTCATCACCGTCGATATTCGTGATGACTGAGTCATTTTTTTGTTCATCAGTGAGAGAGATATTTGCTTCTTCGAACTTGCGGTAAAATACATTTTCGTCCTCGGTCAGTTTTCCGGAAAAGACTTTCGGTACCAGATCAAGCTTGTCGGCAATATTGCCGCCTTCTAACGCTACCAGGTGCAAGTAGCCGTCGTCCACGCGTGCGTCTGGGATCATCGTTTGGATCCCTACCACGGAATTTGTTAAGGCAATAAGCACCAGGAAGGAATCCACTTCTGTGGTTTCACCGTTGATATCGAATTGGAACGAATACACTTCTTTTTCAGAAATGGCTTTCACACCTTCCAAAAAATACGCAAGTGGACCTAACTTGGTCTTCTTCTCGATCGGTACACTATGAACGGCTTCAGGAATGGATCCGATAGCGACGATATCGATAAAATACGTGTCATTCAATTTTCCGATATCGATTGCTTTTTTCTTGCGGTTCGTTAAGGCTTTGATTGCTTTGTCCGGGTTCATCGGGATCTCCAGAACACGGCCCAAGTCATTGACGGTACCTAGCGGGATGAAACCAAAGGCTGGTCGGTTTTCTTCAGGCGCAATACCGTTCACGCATTCGTTCACTGTCCCGTCACCACCTAAGGCATAAATCGCGTCCACATGAGCGCGCGCGGCTTCACGGGCAAACACCATGGCGTCTCCGGCTTTTTCTGTCCATTTCAGTTCCACTTCATCGTATAATTTTTCAAGTTCGGCTTTAGCTTGAGGACCGTATTCCTCGCCTTCTTCACGGCCACTGGTTGGGTTAACGATTACAACTGCTTTAGTCATAGTTTCAAACTCCTTAAAGTAAATTCATCATTGCAAGCTTCATTTTACTTTAAAGTCTCTCAATATGCTAAAAAAATGGCCTCGGTATTCCGAGACCATTTCCGTTTAATTCGATTATAATTCTTTTCCGTTTGATTCGATCACTTTTTTGTACCAGAAGTAACTGTCTTTTTTGTAACGCTTGAGTTCTTTTTCATCCAGTTCTTCACGGTCAACGTAAACAAAGCCGTAACGTTTCTGGTAGCCGTTCATCCAGCTGAGCAGATCAGTGTAGCTCCATGTACAGTAACCTAAAACGTCCACTCCGTCCGTGACCGCTTCTTGGATTGCTGTAACGTGGTTTCTTAAGAAGTCGATGCGGTAGTCGTCGTGGACCGTACCGTCCGCTTCCAGATCATCATAGGCGCCTAAACCATTTTCAGTAATTAGAATCGGCATATGATAGCGGCTGTTGATGCGACGCATCGCTATGCGCAGACCGGTTGGATCAATATCCCAGTCCCAGTCGGTTTTTTCGATGAATGGATTTTCAGCTGATTTATACATGCCGGGAACTCCGCTTGTTTGGCTCGTTCCTTTTTTACCGGTCGTGTTCATTTTACCCTCAGCCACGCCGTCCAGCGGATTCGCTTCAACGGTCGCGGTCTGGTAATAGTTCAGTCCCATGAAATCAGGTTTGCCCGCCTTGAGCAGTTCCATGTCACCGGGTTGAACATCCGGCGTCAAGTTGTTGCGTTCCAGATACTTCCAGACAACGGACGGGTATTCACCGCACACATAAATATCCATCCATAAATGTTCATTAAATTCTTCGTTGTTTTCCGCTGCCAGTTGGTTCAGTGGATGGCTGTCTAAAGCGTACGATGGGCCATAAGCAAAACTCGGACCAATCATTCCCGTCATATCGAGTTCTCTGAAGCGTTTGATGACGGAAGCATTTGCCAGATGCGCAATATGATTCGCCGCATACATGCGCTTTTCATCGGTGACATTCGGTGGATGAGCTGCCATGCTGTAGCCGAGTTTGATGAAAACATTCTGTTCATTTAAACTGACCCAGTACTTCACTCTGTCAGTGTAACGATTGAAAATTATTTCAGCATAGCGGGTAAAGTCTTCGATCACTTGACGATCTTCCCATCCGCCGTATTTATCCTGCAGGGCTTGCGGTATATCCCAGTGATACAAGGTGACGAGCGGCTCGATACCGTATTTCAATAACTCATTGATCAAGTTGTCGTAAAATTCGAGTCCCTTTTCGTTCACTTTACCGTCCCCGTCTGGAATCACACGTGCCCAGGCAATAGAGAAGCGATAGGCTTTCAGTCCCTGATCCGCCATCAGTTTGATGTCTTCTTTGTAACGGTGATAATGGTCAACTGCAACTTCTCCCGTCGTGCCTTTAAACGTCTTACCAGGAATCTGAACGAATTTATCCCAAACAGATTCCCCTTTTCCGTCTTCTTTCATTGCCCCTTCAATTTGATAAGCAGCAGATGCGGATCCCCACAAGAAATCTTCTGGAAAGGCATCCAGTTGTTTATGAAACATTGACTCACTCCTTAAATTTTTTTTCATAAAATCGTTATCACATGGAAATGGTGTTCGTTTCCATGTCTCGCTGACCCTTACCCAAGCAGTATAACCGTTCTCATTCAGCAATCTCAAGAAAAACATTCTTGAATTTAATAGCTGTCCTTCCAATGGGCATTCATTGAAAATCTCCACCTAAAATGGTATCCTTTTTTAGGATGAAATTAAGTCGTACGTTGTTACATAAAAGAATACAATACGAGGAGTGAAAGCTATGCCGAGCGTGATGATCGTGTATGCGAGTTTGACAGGGAACACGGAAGAATGTGCGGAAATTTTGGAAGAAACGTTTAAAGAATTGGGAGCTGAGGTCGAATTAGTCGAAAGCGTCTTTGCTGATCCTGAAGATTTGAAAGGTGTCGACATTGTGTTGGTTGGCACATACACCTACGGAACCGATGCAGATTTACCGGATGAGATCGTTGACTTTTATGAAGAACTTGAAGACGTGGATTTAACAGGAAAGATCTTCGGCTGCTTTGGTTCGGGTGATACATTTTATGAGAAATACTGTAAATCAGTGAATGATTTTGATGAGCAATTTGAAAAGACCGGTGCAAAAAAAGGTGCTGAAAATGTCAAAGTGAATTTAAATCCTGAAGCCGAAGACATTGAGAACTTGAAAATTTTTGCCGAGAAAGTATTGGCCGCTTACAAAAATCAGTAAGTATTAGTTTTGAAGTAGCGAATGAAGGGTGCTTGGCAGCAACAACGAATGTGTGTTGTTGCACTGGTCAACTTTCGGAATGGTTTGACCATTCCGAAAGTTAGTTTTGGAACATGGCAGGCCAGTAATAACGAAGTCAAACCGTCCGTTTTATGGGCACTCGGATCTGGCTACCGTCATATCGATACTGCTCAAAGGTATAAGAATGAAGAAGAGGATATGAAAATGAGCGACGGTATGACCGGCCGTGCAGGCTCGGCAAAAGATACCGATTCGGTTCAATTTTAATTAAATGAACAAAAAAAAAGCTTGATTAGGAGGTTTCATACCTCTTATTCAAGCCTTTTTCAATTTACTACAACTAAACTTCTTTAAACATTCTGCCAAGCGGCTAACGAATAGGTAACTACGCGATCGGCTTTATCTGTAATCTCTTTGTCACTGTAATCAAATTGCCCCTGGGCAGTTAATACAGCCATTCCATGAATAGAAGGCCAAATGATATCTATAAGCGCCTTTTTTTCCGAACTATTTCTCGAATCTAATTCTTCCATCTGATCCATCACCTGGTTTAATGAATCGAAGGCACACTCATGTAAGGGGCTAGATGATGATGCTCCACCCAAAAAGAGAGCGCAGAAAAGAGTCCCTTCTTCTTTAGCGAAACGTACGTAATTCGCACACATATCTTTTAAATTAGTATCCTGATCAGATATTTTGAATACATCTTCCTGGATGCTTTCTTTTACATAATCAAGTAAATTATCTTTCAAGTCATCCATGTTTTTAAATTCTTTATAAATGGGTTGAGTCGATGCATTAAGATACTCGGCAATGCGTCGCGCTGTGAAATGACTGAAGCCCTCATCTTTTATTAATTCCAAAGCAGCATCTAAAATATGTTCTTTCAAAATTCTCCTTTTTCTAGGCACCTTCTTATACTCCCTTATTAATAATTTTTTAACCTCTCTTACCCTATAATGATTGCTAGTATAACATATTTAACTTTTAGAATAAAGACTTTTAAAACAGTTTAAAAATTTAATTACTTTGTCATA
>NZ_LSRN01000022.1 GCF_001885615.1 Alkalibacterium sp. 20
CATACTCCACTCTCTTTTTAGTAAATTATTTGTTTTATCAAAATCAAATTAGAAAGAGTTTCCTCGTCTATTTAACCAATAAACAATTTCATTTATGCCTGTTATTTTACGATTCTTCTTTAATCTGATTGTATTTGGTACCAACTACTGCAGTTACTTCAAAGTGACCAAATTCATGATCAATGATCAGAGAACTTACAGCTTCATTGTTATTCAATTTTCATCATTTAAAATAACATCAAGTACTTTCCTTAATCCTATACCCACTCCAAAGTGTTTTATTGTATAATCTCTTATATAATTAATAACTTCTTTTTGGGTATCCAATGAAGAGTCGTATATTGAATCGTAGAAATTGATAATATTTTCTATGTTAATTGGAGTATCATCTGCTGGCACTCTGAGATAATATGGATAATTTCCATCAAAGTCCAATTCAGTTTTCATGCCTGACACTATAGGTAATCCTTTAGCACCGTATTCTTTCCCCTTTAATGAACTATTATAATAAACTTTACTCCGGTGTCTCCCCATAGAATCCAAGGCCAACTCACATTCATCGTATATCTCATTCAGTTCCTCACCATCCTGAAGACCATAGAACAAAACCTTATTGACAAGATTATGTTTCTTTACATAGTTTTTGCATTTCAATAAGTTCCTCTCCATCTCCTATCAAATGAAACACTATTTTTCTTTTTTCATCACTATTATTCTTATAGTATTCATATAATCCAACAAGAAAACGATCGTACCCATGCCAATAGTTAAAATTAGCTACAGCTATTATATTGATTACTGTATCCGTATTTTTAGAAGGCATTTTTGGAAGAGTCAGTTCTGTGTTAACAAAATTAGATAATTCCAGAGTATTAATTTTGAATATCTTTTCATCTTTTGAATAAGTCAAAACATAATCAACATAACTATGAATCCTTTTCCTATTAAGCCGATCTTTAGTTTTAATCGGTAATCTCCCTATCGTGTTGCTTATTTTAAAATCATAAGGGTAGGTAGGAATTTCAATCAAGATTATTATTTTTGGATTAATTCTTTTTACATTTTTTAGAAATTTGACAAATTGAAAGTCACTTGATGCGTATCTAGTATAAATTATATCGCAATTTTTTATTATCTTTTTATCAATACACCAATCATTTATGCCTGTAAAGGGCATTATTTCTCATATTTTGGACCAAAAAGATTTATTAATCATACTTATATCAATATGGGTGACCTCGATATTATTATCTTCAAAAAAACGCATTTGCTGTTGTAATTTATTTTGTACCCCTATAAACTTTTTTTGTCTCGTAGCTGATAAATATAATAATTTTCTCAAGATATTGATACTTCCCGCTCAGTTCTATTAACAATATTTGATTAATATAATCGAGTATAGCATATCGCTTATGAATTTTTTTATGATCTATCTTTAGCGTATAAAATTTTTTATTAAATAACAACTATCTAACCTTGGAGTAGCGGAAACTTTCCGTCTACTTGTTTCGAATAAGCCTAAATAAAGGAGCGCAAAAGGGCATGATACTTAAAGAACGCACAAAATCCGTCAGTCATCTCGTTTTAGAATCACTGAATCATCATACGGCGCTATCTTCGGTTGAAAGATCGCAATACGAGAACCAGGTGAAAGGTTTTACCGGCAATCTAAAGTTTGATCGATTATTAGAAGAAGCCCAACTGTCTGGACTGATCATAAATGATCTGTTGTTAAACACACGGGACACTTAATATCAGATCGATGCACTACTTGTAACAGATGAGCATATTTATTTATATGAATCGAAGAATTATTCAGGTTCTTAATATACCGCGACGCCAATAGTAATTCTAAATCTGGCCACACGATAAAGAACCTGGTTACTCAAGCTGACTATAAACGCTGTCTCCGCATAATTTACTGTTGAATCTCGGTTATCAGATCGACATATCGACGCAAGTCGTTTACATCAATCCTGACTTTTATATTTATTCATTACCGAAAAGTCCTTCTGTTTTATTTGCCGGTCAGCTTTCCAGTCATTTCGACTTGTTATCAAAGACGCTGGTCAAACAGTCAGACAAACACTTGAGCCTCGCAAAGAAACTAATAGCCATGCACAATGTTTCATACCGTCAGGCTAATTTACTTGACCATTCGTTCAACCCGTTTGGAAAAAGGCATCTTGTGTCTAGCATGTTTTTCCTTTGCTCGTAAATCGTCGAGACAAACTTACACGTGCTTGACTTTCGGACACCGAGACAAGTTGGCTGATGCCATTCATCGAAGTATTGAAGAATTGAGGCTTCTTTTAACGACCACGCCTTTGACCAAACAGCTCGCTCACGAATGGTGTGGGAACGACTTAAAGAAATCACATATAAGGAACGTGCTGAATAATAATTATCGGCTTCATAACGCCGGTTGGAGCAGTTATTATCATTAAATTGCTTTTTTCTAAATGAGTTCAGACCAGATCATGGCCAACTTATCTCGTTTACGCATCAATCTAACTGAGTACACCCATTTAACGCAGCTACTCGTTCCGATTAGCGTTAATCTAAACGAGTGGCCCTGAAATAACAAGAAACTCATTACGATTAACAAAAATCGTAATGAGTTTCTTGTTTTAAGTGGTCATTATCGAATGTAAGTTACCCTCTACTTCAATCTATCCATGGATATCCTCACATATATCTACAGTCGATTCCTCGTTACCGTTTAAGATATCTTATATTATACAACCGAACTAATCCCAGTATTCTTCAATTTTTTCAAAGCAATCAGATCACCATCCTTCAATAATTCATTTTTCGAAGGATAATACCGGGGGTTGCCTTTCTCCCTGACTATTAACTCCTCCAGATCATCGAAAATCGCCACTGCTTCACTGATAAAGTAGTTCCCTTCAGCAAAGGTAAAGCGTTTCTCGACTTCCGCTGAAGGATTTCTCAACTGTTTTTCAACGTCTTTAACACTGATCGACTTTTCATTCTGTGCATTGTAGGTTTCAACGATTTCATTTTTATGAACGGCCCCGTATAAATGAGTCAAAGCCACAATATATTGATTCAATAGATTCATGGTTATCAGCCCTCCTGTTTGTTTAAAAGATTAATAGTAAAAATCATTTTATATTAATTGAAAGTACAACCAATTTTATCAGCTCTCTGACAAAATCAGCCTTCCGGACGAGAAGTTTATACTAAACTCGTGAACTTATACTGATTACTACTAACCAGTACAAGTGAGATTCAAAATTTCACAAAATCTATACAAATTAACGCTAAATCAGTAGGTTTCTCTCCTTTCATTAAATTATCCTAGCATTATATAAGCGCTACCAACTATACTGGCTCAAGTATACTCCTTCCAAGCTGGATTAGATATGTACTAACACTTATAGTTTTTAGCGTGTGTAGATTCGCATCTTCCCTCACTCAGATTTCCTCTTCATGAATTACTGAATAACTTTTCTCCTTTTATTTAAAACAAACCAATTTTGATCGTTTTTTATAATTCTCAACCATCATTCGGAAATTTTGTCAGAATGCTGACAAAATAAACCTCTTTTTATTAAGATCTTCACTTTATCGTGATAAGTTTTGGTATTAATTGCTGCTACTCCTTAAGATGATACAGGTATCGTAACAAATAAGGATGTTATTCGTACCAACTTCTTAAGTTTCTCTCTAATCTTCAGAAGTTTTGCCCGTTTCCAATAAAACTTCTGAAGATTTCAATTAAAAAAGTGAGTTTCAGATTCTTTTGTATATATATTATATAGAGATAACTAAAAAAGGAGCGTATGTCTGCATGATACTAAAAGAACGAACCAAGTCGATAAATCATCTCTTGCTGGAATCTTTGAATTACCGAATGGATCTTTCATTCAACGAAAAAATTCTGTATGAGAATCAAATCAAGGGTCTTAAAGGTGAACAACTATTTGATGACTGTATGAACGACTGTCAATTACCTGGTCTGATTATAAACGATCTTTTGATCAGTATCCGGGACACGTATTATCAGATTGATTCATTGCTCATCAAAGCCGACCATATTTATCTATATGAAGTAAAAAACTATTCCGGTAATTACCATCATAGAGACGGCTCACTGTTCTCGGAATCCGGTCATGCACTGCAGGATCCTCTGGCTCAGGCCAACCGAAAACGTGCTTATTTGTTTAACTTGCTTCTGAATTTCGGTTATCAGACCGAAATCACCTCTTATGTAGTTTATATCAATCCCGATTTTTACATCTATTCGCTGCCGTCAACTCGATTTATTATCTTTGCAGGACAACTACCAAAGCATTTTAATGATTTGGTGAAACAGTTACCAAATGCTACAGATCTTATCGCTGCGCTGGGCGATAAACTGGTCAAACTTCATGATTACAATTTCCGACCAACTAATCTTCCTGAATATAACTTCGACCAACTGCAAAAAGGTATCCTCTGTCCTGAATGCTTTTCATTTAGACACACAGCTTCGAGACAATTTCTTCTATGCTCTGATTGTGGGCACCAAGAAAAAATAGCTGAGGCCATCCACCGAAGTATAGAAGAATTCCGACTGTTGTTCCCAGCTGTCCTCCTTACGAAGGATTTCATTTACGAGTGGTGCGGGGGTGACTGTTCCAAATCGAGAATACAAGTCGTTTTGAAGAGTAACTATCGCACACATTTCGCTGGTCGTGGCACCTACTATAGTTGAATCGACAATACCTTCACTAATTAAGTGGTTATTTTTCGCCTGCGAAAAATTTCAAATTTAAAATGATGGTGTTGAAGCTCTTATCTTAAGAAGTTTTCACTATTACCTTAATAACTCCTTAAGATTACGGTTTATCTTAAGGAGTTCGGCTCTCTTTTGACTATACTAGTGAATATTTAGTGGGTATCTTCACTAGTTTCCACTTAAAACACAGCAACTTCTTTAATTAAGTGGTCATTTTTCGCCCGCGAAAAATTTCAACTTTAAAATGATGGTGTCGACGCTCTTATCTTAAGAAGTTTTTGCTATTACCTTAATAACTCCTTAAGATTACGGTTTATCTTAAGGAGTTTGGCTCTCTTTTGATCAAACTAGTGAAGATTCAGTGGAAATCTTCACTAGTTTCCACTTAAAACACAGCAACTTCTTTAATTTAAGTGGTTATTTTTCGCCTGCGAAAAATTTCAACTCAAAAAAACGTGAAAGCTATCATTAGCTTTCACGTTTTTCACTATTTATTCTCATCTACAGCGTCTCATGTCCCAAGCGTCCCAACCGGCCATCTTGGGGTTATTGACTGTGTCGATGTTCAGTTTATAGGTCCAGTATAAAAAGCTAGTTACTAATCACGTTGTAATACGCGCCCAGTAAGCCGGCATCGTTATGGTACTTGCAGGTTTCGATCGGCACTCTGAACTCATGCCAGTCATTTAATAATATATCCATCGTTTCTCTCACAAGTGGTAAAAATGACGGGTGTGAACTGATGCCGCCACCGATGAGTATTTTTTCTGGATTGATCACGGTCACGACGTTGAATATGGACACACAAATATCCGCGATCCAACTCTTTACCAAAGCCCCGGTATCTGGATCATCTTTACTATTATCCAAAATTTCTTCTCCTGACACTCGCGCCTCTTTAGGCAGGTTCTTCAATTCCTTGTAGTTCATGATAAGCCACTTGACGGAGGCTAAACTGTTTACTTTTCTATCTATATCCGTCCGTGACATGATCCGCATTTGGCCAAATTCCCCCGCTTTGTATTGAAACCCGCGGACGAGTTGATTGTTGATATAAAAGGCGCCGCCAAAACCAGTCCCGACCGTGACCAAAAGAAATGACTGATTGTCCACGGCTCTGCCACTATTTTTTTCAGCAATAGCCGCGCAGTTCGCATCATTTTCGATATGGTAGACATAATCCTGCCCGATCGTTTCCGCAAACTGGTCTATGATATTACTACCGTCAAGAAAATTCAAGGCGCCCGCTTTTTCCGCATAGCCGTTGTTCGGGTTGATATAGCCCGGAAAACTCAAGGTGATGTCCTTGAAATCATATGTTTCATCGTATTTATTTGTGATAGAGTTTATTGCTTCAAGAAACTCTTTTTTGGTGGTCGGTGTGGGGGTAACTCCTTTAGCAACGATCGCCCCTTCGTTTATGATTGCATGTTTAATACTTGTGCCACCGACATCAATACTTAAAACAGTCATCTGCTGACCTCCATTCAAACCGATTTAGTTACTCAAGCCATTCTGTTCTATGACGTTCTGGTACCACACAAACGATTCTTTTTTTCTGCGCTTAAGGGTGCCGTTTCCCTGATTATCTTTGTCGACATGGATGAAGCCGTAACGTTTTTCCATCTCACCGGAGCCAAAACTGACGATATCGATGACTCCCCATGGCGTATAACCCATCAATTCGACTCCGTCTTCCTTGACGGCCTGGAACATCGCCTGGATATGTGCCTCCAAATAACTGACGCGGTAATCATCATGGATCTTGCCATCCTCTTCGATCGTATCATAGGCACCCATCCCGTTTTCAACAATGAACAGGGGCTTGTTGTAGCGCTGGTACACGGTGTTCAGCGTGTACCGCAAACCATCCGGGTCGATCTGCCACCCCCAGTCATTGGCTTTCACATGCGGATTAGACACTACTTTGGCATAAGGGTAATCTCTGATCGGTGTTCCCTTTATACCAGCCAGTGTCGTCACCGCGGTTGACATGTAATAACTGAAGCCGATGTAATCAACGGTACCTTCTTTAAGAATCTCCAGATCCTCTTGTGAGTAGTCGATATCATAGCCTTTTTGCTCCCACAGTTTCAAAGCGTAGCTCGGGATCTCTCCGCGAACGTGCACATCACTGTAGAAGAAGCGGCGTTCCATCATCTTGCTGGCCGCCAGCATATCTTCAGGGTGACACGAATACGGATACACCGGGACATAAGCCATCATGCAGCCGATCTGAAAAGCCGGATTGATCTCTTTACCGATCTTGACCGCTTTCGCGCTGGCAATCAGCTCGTTCATACTCGCTTGGATCGTTACTTCTTCCTTGTCGTCCCCGTCTTCGAATAAGATCGCCGAGTTCGTCCATGCATGCAGTTTTTCGAACGTGTCCATCTGATTATTGATTTCATTGAAGGTCATCCAATATTTCACTTTGTCTTTATAGCGGCGCATGACCGTTTCAGCATACCAGGCAAAAAAGGTGATCAGTTTCTTGTTCCTGAACCCACCGTAGTTTTCGTAAAGGGCATAAGGGATCTCAAAGTGTGACAGGGTAATGACCGGTTCGATGCCGTTTTCCAGCAGTTCGTCAAACAAGTCATCGTAGAACTGTAAGCCCTCTTCATTCGGTACCACGTCATCCCCATTGGGAAAGATCCTAGACCAGTTGATCGACGTCCGGAACACTTTCAACCCCAACTCCTTGAACAGCTGGATATCCTCTTTATACGTATGGTAAAAATCGATGGCTTCATGGTTCGGGTAATACTGGTCGCTTTCAATGCCTTTAGTGATCTGGCGTGGCGTTCTCTGATTGCCGGCCGTCAACACATCGGCAGTCGATAGCCCTTTGCCACCGACGTCGTAAGCCCCTTCAATTTGATGAGCAGCAACGGCCCCGCCCCACAAAAAAACATCGGGGAATTTGTCTGTTGCTTGATCCATAAATAGCACCTCTATACTTCAATTTTTTTCCTAGCGTTACAATATTAAAAATCATTTTGTCTGACCTATACTCATTTTTGTTTACCAATATACCAACAGAATACCATTTCGTGTAAGGATAAACAATACAAACCGGGATGATTTTTTCATAGAAATTTGACTGTAGGCCCGCTCCCATTACATCGACACCGATCGAAACGGCTTGCAGCCTTTTTTGAACAAGTAAAAGCTAATAACCACTCATCCCTGAAGAGAAGTTATTAGCTTCGTTACACATATTCGGATCATAAATGCCTTTTGATGACCGTGGCTCCCAGCTGACCTTGTAATTACTCACAAAGATGCGGTGGTAAGTATTTGTTTCAAATCCCAAAAAACGAAGCTCTATGAAAGTTAATTATACTTGGTTTATGCTGGCAAATACGGCGCCTAAAATGTTGGAATTATTTTTAAATGCACAGGTATCGATCACCAGTGGTTCAAATACCCTGCCATAAATAGTAGATTCTTTTCTTAATGATTTATATTGCTTAGTTATTTCATCGATCAGAACAGGCTGTTCACTGATTCCCCCACCGATCAATACTTTCTCTATGTCCAAAATAGCCTGCAGATTGACGATCAGATTGACGATTTTTTTAGTATAGTCACCGAACAAGGCCATCACTGCCGCATTATTATTTTTCTTGATCTCATCAAAGACTTTTTCGCCATCGTAAGGTCTTGATAAATGCAACGCTTCTGAACAGGCCTCTATAAAGTTGACTGCCGATAACTCATAGCCGACGATATTTTTTCGATCCAGTTCAAATAAGTTTTTAGTAATAAAGCTCAACTCGCCCGCTTGGAAATTAGTTCCCTGATAGAGTTTTCCATCTAAGATGATCCCTCCACCAACGCCAGTCCCCAGCGTTATGACTAAACCGTTTTTAATTCCTTTTAAATTGCCCAACCATAACTCACACAAAGCACCGGCTTTACCGTCATTGATGATCGTGCAATTTTTATTGTATTTTTCTTTGAAGTGTTTTTTGAAATCGAACTGATGCAGATACGGCAGAGACCCACCGAAACAAACGACACCTTCTTTTGAGTTGACTTTACCCGGAAGACTCAATGCAACTGATTCGATCTCATTACTGTTAAAAGAAGTATAGATCGTATCGATTTGATTTAAAAAACCGGCTAAATCTTCGGGTGTATCAACTTTATTTGTCTGGTCTATCGTCCCATCAGAATAAACTTTGGCAAATTTAATTTTTGTCCCGCCAATATCAATGCCAAGAAAACCATTCGTATCCATATTATTCCCCCAATTTAATTATCGTAGAAAGTAAATACATTATAACCGCTATATCCATACTTATTATACTCTATATGGGAACAATGCGTAACCATAAATTAAGTATGTCTCTTTGTTTGAAAAGGAAATTTTGTCAGGCAACTGACAAAATATACCCTCTTGATTTAAAAACGTAAGCAGTTAATGCTCAATTCGTGTAAACTTCTGAAGATACTGCGGTTATCTTCAGAAATAGAGGTAGTAACAGACAAAACTCCTTAAGATTCACTCTTAATCTTAAGGAGTTTAGGCCTTTCTGGTCTCCACTCATTAACATTTTCAAGTATCAACCTTCTTTCAGTAAGAAAAGTGCAAACCTATATATATAGGTTTGCACTTTTCTTGTTTCTATTCGTTTCTGAAAACGAACGCTTCGTATGGTTTTAGTTTTAGATCAGCTAAATCATATTCTTTTTTATCGTAGTTCGAGATCAGTGCCTGGACAGCCGTGTTGTGTATTGAACGCGCCTGCTCAGTATCCGACAGATTAGCAATCACCGTCCACTTCTCATTATCCAGTTCTCTTTCATAAGCAAAAATTTGTGGGTCATCTGGAAGAGTCAGTTTGAAACTTCCTTTTACAAGAATATCATGCTCTTTTCTCAATTCTATTAATTTTTGATACGTGTTTCATGCAACACTAGTGTTAATAATCATAGAATAATTTAAATGAGTAACTCGCTTTCTCCACTCCGCTTGTCTCGATCGGAAATTTTGTCAGGCAGCTGACAAAATACACTCCTTTTTATAAAAACTCTTCTTAATCTTAAGCAGTTATGTCTCTAGTTAGGGCTACTCCTGAAGATTAACCTGTTATCTTAAGAAGTTAGGTTTATATTACTTCAAACTTCTGAAGTTTATGCTTTAATCTTAAGTAGTTTCCCCGTTTCCAACCACTACTCCTGAAGATACGCGCTTTATAACGAAAAAAAGCCTGCATCGATCTACTCGTTATTCCAGGAGACATAGTTCCAAATGTATATTTCATTTAATTTATCCTTATCAAGAAGTAACAATCAAACTATTCTTTTTTCTTAGGTAGATATTCGACTTCTAAATCATCTTCCAGCACCTTAATAACTCGCCAGGAATATGTTCCCGCAGATGGTATGCTTCCATTTGATGTTTTTCCATTCTTGTATTGAATACGACCATAGGCAAAACCATACTTACTATCCGGCTTGAATTTGACTTTGTCCACTATACACCAGCTACCTTCACACCAGCTGTCCTTCATGATCATAATCTTTTTTAAATCATGTTTCTTCGCCAAATTCATGATATTGTCATATTCATTTTCCACATTTAACATCCTTCCCAAGTATTAGTATCTCTATATACTATTCTGTATCGATTACAAACAGATACTTACTAGTAATAAATTCAGTGCTGTCAAAACCAATATAATAAGAGTCTTTTCAACAAAAAGGTTCTCCGCCTACTTCATTTTTCTCAAAGTATTGAGGCAGATCATAACACCTTCTTGATTTTATCGTTCATACCAACTGTATCTGACAAAAAGATTAGATAGTGCACCCGTCTCATCCCCCATATAAAAATTAAATGAAAGACATATTTTTAATCACTAAATTAAAAATCAATATACACTTTTATATTAAAAGTGTACTTCTAAAAACGTATAAAATCAACTAACTTATACAACATGTACAAAAAAAATCTTTTTCTTTAATTTCTATCGGCTTAATTTATCATTTTCGGTCTAGATAACACCTTATTTATTTGTCTAGCCTGATTGCACAATAGACGAAGCACTAAAGCTGCTGACTCATTTAAGAATCAGCAGCTTTAGTGTTTATTTTATTTCAATCCGATTTTTAATACTCTCGCACTGTTCATTGCCGTATTTTTGAGATTTTCATATCCATTAGCCAGTGCATCTTCCTGTGAACTAAATTCTGGAATGATACTGAAGGCAGCGTCTATGCCTTCATCATAAATATTCTCGTATCCTTTATTTAGACACCCAGCAAACGCAATCGTCGGTACACCGTATTTTTTTGATACTTGCGACACAGCAATAGGTGTTTTACCAAAAATCGTCTGGTGATTAATGCCTCCTTCGCCCGTGATGACTAAGTCTGCCTCTTTGATCTTCGCTTCAAGATCCAGTAAATCAACTAGTAAATCGCCACCACGTTCAAGTTTACCGTTTAAGAATGCCATTATTCCGGCACCTAACCCCCCTGCAGCACCTGCACCTGGAATGTGTTCGATATCTTTACCTAACGTTTCTTTTATCAGTTGAGCAAAATGGGATAGATTCGCGTCCAATTGTTTCAACTGGTCTGGCGTTCCGCCTTTTTGCGGACCGTAAATATAAGAAGCGCCTTGCTCACCTGTCAGTGGGTTATCCACATCGCAGGCAACTCGAATGTTCACGTCATTGATTCTTGAATGCATCTCCGTGATGTCTATATAGGCTAAGTCTTTTAATCCTTTACCATTCGGTGATATCGGCTTTTTATTTTTATCGAGAAGTTTTCCTCCCAGACTCATAATCATTCCTGCTCCGCCATCGTTAGTCGCACTTCCACCGATTCCGAGTAAAATTTCTTCTACCCCTTCGTCTAGTGCATCCTTGATGAGTTCCCCAAATCCATATGTTGTCGTTAAAAGAGGATTTCTCTTTTCGGGATTTACTTTGTCAAGTCCTGAAGATGCTGCCATTTCAATGACAGCAATCTTTTTATCTCCTGATAGACCATAAAAAGCATCGACAGGTTCCTGAAGTGGTCCTGTTACAGTCAATTCTTTCATCGTTCCGCCTGTAGCATCAATGATCGATTGAACCGTGCCCTCTCCACCATCCGCCATAGGAACTTTGATATAATCTGAATCTGGAAAGACCAGCTTGAAACCTTCTTCAATTGCACTTGCTGCTTCTAATGCCGTCAAACTTTCTTTAAATGAATCGGGCGCAATAACTATTTTCATAATCTCATTCCTTTACACTTTATTTTAACTATTTTATCCGAGATTCAAGAATCCAAATATTACGACCGAAACAACGGTAATAGTTAATCCGATCATTGATTCATAGGGAATCAATTTTAGACGATCTTTAAAACCCATAAGGACACTACCGCCTGTAGCATGGAAGAAACTACCATGTGGCAGATGATCTAGCACAGTTGCGCCCGCATGGATCATTGCGGCTCCAGCTAAAGCGCCAACTCCTGATTCTATTAAAGCCCCACTGAAAACAGAACTTGCAACGATCGAACCAGATGTTGTTGATGCAGTAGCAGCGGACATTACAATACCTGAGATAGGTGCGAGTAAGAAAACGGGCAAACCTAATCCTGCTACTCCGTCAATCAGTACCTCTCCTAAAGTAGAGTTGGTGATTATTCCAGCAATTGTACCCGTTCCGATTAAAAGAATGGCTACTGGAGACATTTTACTTAAACCAAATGATGCCTGATCAATAATTCCTTTGAATTTACCCATGATCAGTGAACCGGCAGCTCCGCCTAAAGGGAGAGCTATCATGGGATCGATGACAATACCCGCTATCGGTCTTAAAGATAACAGAACGACCGCTACAATCGGACCAGAAATAGCTGTAAGTAAACTTGGTAAATCTTTCGTTTCCGAACCATTTGATTCTAATTCGCTCGTTTCAACTGATACGCCTTTAGTAGAATTTCGTTTTGCCATGAAGTAAGTCATGAATAATGCAACAATCCCAGGTATAATACCTGCTAACATAACAGAAGTTAATGGAGTTCCGAAAGCTTCCGAAACAGCGATCGTATTAAAGAATATGCAGAACTAAAAGAAGTCCTTCTTACTTATGGAAAAATGAATAAAAGTATAAATAAAAGCGCTGAGAAGCTGTACATACATAAAAATACTTTTCAGTACAAATTAAATAAATTAGCACGATACACAGGTTACGACCCTAAGGTTTTAAACGACTATGTTTGTCTTTATATTGCTTTTCTCCTTAATGATGTTGCCTAGGTACAAGTAAATATAAATTATGTAATTGCTTAATTGAATAAGTCCGGACTAAATAACAGTCCGTTTGTTCCGTTTACACATCGATCTAACTAAGTACACCCATATTTCCGAGCCACTTGTTAAGATTAACGCTAATCTTAACAAGTGGCTCGGAAATAATAGAAAACTCCTTACGATTAGCAACTAATCGTAAGGAGTTTATCTTTTTAAGTGGTTATTTTTCGCTCGCGAAAATATCATCATCGTTTACTAAAAACTAATTATTTAATACTCTGGACCGTTTCTTTCGCCACTATTTTTTCAAGATACGCTAAAAAGTCTGTTCTCAAGTCGTCTCTTCTCAGTGCGGTTTCCACCGTTGCTTCCAGGAAGCCGAGTTTATCGCCGACATCATAGCGTTTTCCTTCGAAATCATAAGCGACCATATCTTCTTGTAAGGCCAACTCTTTGAGGGCATCCGTTAATTGGATTTCTCCGCCTTTTCCCGGTTCGGTATCTCTAAGGATATCAAAGATAGCTGGATTGATGATGTATCGACCTAAAATGGCCACATTTGATGGCGCCTCTTCGATTGATGGCTTTTCGACCAACCCATCTACCGAGTAAACCTTTTCTGCCAGCTGTTTGCCATCCACGATGCCGTATTTGCTGACGTCTTCTGCTTTGACTGTTTGGACACCTAAGACACTCGTCTGATACTCATCATAACAGTCGATCATCTGTTTCAGGCAGGGCGTGTCTTCCGTATAAACAATGTCGTCTCCAAGCAGGACTGCGAATGGTTCATCGCCTACGAAGGTTTTCGCACAGTAGATCGCATGGCCCAGTCCTTTGGCTTCTTTCTGCCTTATGTAATGGATGTCCACCATATCAGATATGCTATTGACCAGTTCCAGTAATTCAGTCTTGCCTTTCTTTTCGAGTGCCAGTTCAAGCTCTACCGAATGATCAAAGTGGTCTTCGATCGCCCGTTTATTTTTACCGGTAATGATCAAGATTTCCTCAATGCCACTGGCGATGGCTTCTTCCACAATATATTGAATCGTCGGTTTGTCGACGACCGGCAGCATTTCTTTGGGCATCGCTTTCGTAGCGGGTAAAAAGCGCGTACCAAACCCAGCTGCTGGGATGACTGCTTTTCTTACTTTAGACATATATATTCTCCTCCATCTTTTATATTTATCTTAACCTATATATTGGTATTAAACCACATACAAAAAAATATCTTTAGTCAGTCGATCAATTAGTGAGTCGATTTTGTAAAAATTATATTCCCGCAATTTGGTTATCCACTCAGGCAGTGCGCTATTCGGGCTATTATTTCAGTTGAGAACGCATTAGCTATAGAAGTGGAGACAAGCCAACAGATAACTCATTTAGATTAGTCATCAATTGAGATAAGTGAATCCAAAATACTATTCTATTTATAATGATAACCGCTAATCGGTAGGAGTTCAACAAAATTAACTCGCAACTCCTGTCGATTAGCATCGAAAAGGCTGTTATTTTTTGCGAGCGAAAAATTTCCACTTTGCAGTCCTTATAAATTAATTTATCTTTTTTGAAATTCGGATATTCTTTTATCAATAATATTTCCGTTCTCAACAATTAGTGCATCCTGTAACGTTTTATTATCGCTAATTTTATCCTCGATTAATAGATCAATATATTTTACGACTTCACCGCTAAAGATTTCTGACACACTTCGAAAAGCGATACTCGGTGTATGATCAACAGCGTAATGTAATATCTCCTCCTTAACGTACACTGGATTTTCAAACGATGTAGGAATGCAGGTTTCTATCGCACCGTTTTTGTCGCAACTGACATCAATAATCATGGATAGAGGTTTCATATTTTTTAAATCGTTCTTGTATATGATATGATCTTCTCTAGCTGTATCCCATAACACACAATTAACAATGACATCAAATTCATTGATTTCTTTACGTAACAGTTCTTCCATCTTCCTGTTATAAACTTTGATATTGGCTCCCAAAGAAGCTAAAATCCGATAGGCACCTCTTGAAGTATTTCCTCTGCCGATGATAGCCACCTTACATTCATAAGGGAATTTTCCAAAAAAGGAAAATGCATGGACGATTGCAGCTTCACCTGCTAATTCATTATTTCTCCAAAAAACATGTCTGCCATCTTCATTCATATCTTCCCAGGCTACGGCAGAAAGTTCATTATCAACTATCACATCGGTAACTTCTTTATTTTGTACAGCGTGTACATATCCAAATAGTACTTGGTTTTTTAAATGATCCAAATAATCGGCATCGCCAATTTTAGGATCACAAATGATATCTTGCTTCAGCGCAACTTCTTTGGTCGTTACGTTGACACCCGCCTTTTCATAATCACTATCACTGTAACCTAGAACATCCCCGTAACTGGATTCAATATAAACGGATGATTTGTTTTTTATTTTCACGATATCTCCTGGAATCAAGGCTCTTCTCTTTTCGTTATTTTTTGTACTTTTAATAAAACTAATGGTATGCATTCTATTTCCTCCTGATTCTAAGTATAAACTAAACTTAAGTCTATTAACCCCCCTAATTTCATCTACTGTACATCAAGTATACTATAAATATGATAATATCAAGATATTCGAGATTGCGTGGTATTCTGTCGATTCAGTGGCTAATCCATTGAGAAAAGACCCTGGATTTCAAGCCTTCTCCGATTGAAAACAGAGTGAGAACAGCTTGCTTCCCAGTCATCGCTCTCTCGATTTTTAGATTGCTTTTCAAAAGAGCATAGTCATCCGCTTCAAGCATTGAACTAGGCGCTTATTAACAAAGCTCGACTTGTCCGTGATGATACCGAATGAATAATCGATTTGGATTCAATACATTCAGACACTTTTAGGCGACAAGAAGAAACAGATTATAACGCGCACTATCATACCTATGACTATCACCCTTTAGTCGCTTTCGTAGTGGGTAAATAACGAGTACCAAAATCAGCAGCTGGTATGACCGCTTTTCTAGCTTTTGTCATATATACTCTCCTCCATCTTTTAATACTATATTATCTTAAACTTTTGTATAAACTCGCATACATAATAAAATATCTATGATAGTCGATTACCTAATTATTATGTTCCATATAGCTTATATTCTCAAATTTTTTTATTCACTTAAGCAGTTCAGAGCAGTCTATACAATTGAAATCTCATTTATTATGCAAGTGGAGACACAACAAAAGATAACTTGTTTAGATTAGTCATCAATCGGGACAAGTGAATCTGAAATTCTATTCTACTTGTGAAGATAACCTTTTAATCGGTATGAGTTCAACTCAAATGACACGAAACTCCTGTCGATTAGCACTGAAATCATTTTAATCAGGCTGTTATTTTTCGCCGGGCGAAAAATTTCCTCCTAGTTTCAAGCACGTTCACGTATGTCGAGTCAGGGATACATCGATGCAAGTTAGTTCAGTTCAGCGATCGTCAATTGAACTGAACTATTCAGATCGCGCTGTAAAGTATTCTGCTTTCAAGAACCGGGCTAGTTTTCCAGCCCTTTCATCATCCCGTCCCGTCCGCTTCTTACTTACATCCAAATAACCCTACTTAATATAGCTACCAAAAGAAACGAATCCACTAAATATTCCAAGAAGCACAGTCGAGAACGCAGTATCTTAAGAAGTGCGTCCCACAATTGACTAAACTTCTGAAGATTCTCGTTTATCTTAAGAAGTGCGTCCTACAATTGATTAAACTCCTGAAGATTCTTGTTTATCTTAAGAAGTGCATCCTACAATTGATTAAACTCCTGAAGATTCTTGTTTATCTTAAGAAGTGCGTCCCACAATTGATTAAACTTCTGAAGATTCTTGTTTATCTTAATAAGTGCGTCTCATAGTTGATTAAACTTCTGAAGATTCTCGTTTATCTCGCACCAAACAGGTGGGGTTTCCACTAATTGCTATTCCTCAAAGCAACATCAATCACTTGGATTTCCGACCTATACTTTTTTTATTAAAAATATCTAATTTTTCATATTTTTGTAGTCAGACGCCTCTATCCTGTGCTATATTTGTATAGAAGTAACCGTTCTCATCTTTGTCAAATCAAGGTTTTTATGGAGGAATAAATTATTGGATTATTATCAGACAACCGCAGAAGCATACCTCAACGAATTAGCAAGTCGTGTCACAGAAAAACGACCATCTTATCCATTGAACTATTCGGATGCTATCTTCTCACCACGCAAGGTGCTTACCGTTTCACCCGATAAAGTGCTGACGTTTATCGATGAAGCGATCGAACAGACCTATTTGCTGATCAACACTGAAACGTTCTATATCTGTGACCTTTCCAAAGAAACGGCAACGCCTTTCAAAACGCTGGTGTTTCAAACGAACGGCGAACTTTTGAAGACGAAAGAAACTACCCGTCAGGTCATGGACCGTTTCTTTGACTACAGAACGATGGATTACCGTTCGGTTCAACTCCTGGGACGCAGTTTATCCATTCACAGGATGTGCCCGTATGTCGTGGGTGCGCAATGCTTTGCGCCGGACAAAGGACCGAGCAAGAATCAGGCCAACTGGATCGCCCTGCATCATGTGTTGAAGGTCACCGCGCACAGAGAACAAACGCTTTTACATATTACCGCTAGCCATGAACTGATTTTAGATCATTCGGTAAAAAAAGTGCAGCAGCTCATCGATCAGGCACGTACCCTTCGCCATGTAATGACCCTGGTAACGAGCGAATGGATCAACCTGATCCACTATGAAAAAACGGTGTACGAACCGATGAACGTGCTGAATCACCGGTCCCTGGAAACTGTCTTTAACCCGCCCGTTCCGCTCCTGTCGTCCTGGCTGTCGTCACTCATCTACCTGCAGGCACAGGATTTAGTGAAGAGTGTCCTCAAAGAAGGAGATCCCACGCTCACTGGTTTTGAAATCGACCTGGAAGATGACTAGCATAAAAACGATGCAAAAAAGACGAAGAGACCTGTCTCTTCGTCTTTTGCGTATGCTTGTTATACGAGTCTGACAAACGCCTGACTGGCGGTGATATAAAAGACCCTGCCTTTGGAATTTTTCACCCGGTACTGTTCGCCGCGTCCAACTTTTATTTTTTCGAGCACGGTCGGGAACCCCTGCCCCAGCAGCACATGTCCGAACACATCTTTATCTTCCCAGCTGGGCTTGATGTAAAAACGCAGCTTACCGTCATAAATGCTTTCCACCCGTCTGTTGACAAAACACTTCTCAAACGCAGGCTTTGACTTCATGACAGGAACAGCTGCTTTATTCAAAGGAGTCGGCCTGGCATACCCGATGCCGATTTTTTGACAGATGCCCTCGATGACGGCTTCGGCGGCTTCGTAAAAGACTGCTTCTTGTCTGTAGACATCGTGGTCGGTCTTGTTGTCGATAAAGCCGTACTCGATGATCACCGTTTCAGTTTTACCGGTCAGGCGGTGCATGTAATAGTAATCCACACCTTTTCGCATCTCCCGAGTAAAGACACGGCGAACGGGCAAGTCCGTTGCTTTGGCGATCCGGTTCACCAGATCCGCCGCAAATGCTGATTTTGAATGGATGGAATGGATGGTCTCCACTCCTCTGGCACTGCCGTTGAAAGCATTCCAGTGATTCGACACGCATAAATCGTACTGGTTTTTGACGCGTGCCACCCGCTGCATCGGCTCCAGCGTCATGTCACCCGAGCGGGTCAACGAAACGTCAGCGCCAAGACCTTTCAGCCGTTTATACTGGTAGAGGCTGATCCTTAGGGTCCAAGCCTTTTCCATCACACCAAAGCCGCTGGCGCCCGGGTCTTTACCGCCGTGTCCGGCATCGATAATCAGTCGTTTACTCATACTATTCCTTCTCTCCAATTAAATTAGTTTTTCAGTACCGTTTCAAAATGAGCCAGTTTCCTGGCGATCTGTTTTTTCCAGCCATACACCGTTTTACGGCTGACACCAAACTCTGTAGCCACTTCGGTTACCGTTCGCTGGTGGAACACCAACGCTTTCAGCAGGTTCTGTTCGTTGACGCTTAAACACTGCAGCATCGTATAAAACAGTTCCCAGGTGATCCAGTCATCCGTTTGGGCATCCACTTTTGGATCCTTCCACTCCGTCATCTCTTCCGGCAACACCGTTTCCTTTTCTTGCTTGCGCATACTGCGCCGCATCTCGTCAATAATCGCCCAGCGAATCTTCTGAAAGGCATAGCCGGTGAACTGATACAGATACTCTTCGCACCGTAAATCTTCCGGGAACGATTCATACGCTCCCACTAGTTTCATCAACCCCACCTGCACATAATCATCGTAGTCCGGGTGATTGTAAGAAATCCCGCACTTCTTCAGCACACCATAAACAATCGACTGATGCACAAAGAAAAAATCATGTTCCAATTCTTCTGTCAGTTGTCTCTTCACTATTGGTCCCATTCTTGAAAGATCTTCCATTTATATTTGTACTGGCCAGGTACACCTTTAATATAGATGGAAGAGCTCTCTCATACAAAAGACCAAAGTTGACCGTTTGGCGGAAGAAATATCGGATAAGAAGTAGTTTGGAACAGAATCAGCTGAACTTGGAAAACTAAGCGACTGATTTTCAGTGAGATCTAATAAAAAAATTTAAAAAACTTACTTTTAAGCATAAAAAAAGATGCCTCCGAGGAAGTGTCTTGGAAAAAGCTATGTTTGGAAATTTTGTCAGGCATCTGACAAAATGGACCTTATTTGCCCTGGTCTAGGGTCAATCGGTATGAGTGAGTGCCTGTTTCAGACCTACTCGTACCGATAACTGCTCTTTCGATACAAGTGCAGCTATCATTCCCGTTGACTTGTTCCGGTAAAGCTTAATCGGCACGAGTGACACCTTGATTTGTCAAAACTCATGCCGATTTGCATTCAGAGACAACGTTCCTTTCATTCAAGTAGGTAGTTTTCGCCGAGCGAAAACTGTCTAATCGAAAATACATCTCTTCAAGTGACTAAATAACCTTGAAAAAAGATTTTTAAGGTTAAACTTAAGCAGTTTTTCCTATTAACCGCTATACTTCTTAAGATTATCGTTTATCTTAAGAAGTACCTCTCTCTATTAAGAAAACTTCTGAAGATTAACTACTAATCTTCAGAAGTTTTAAATTAAAATGCTTTAACTTCTTAACTTAAGCAGTGATTTTTCGTTTAACCTGCTTGATTTGAATATGGAAAAGAAATAGCGACTTGAGTAGTACGGAGAATCAGGGCCATCAGTGCTGGGGTTTTTAGCTCGTCGAAAAATATCCGAGTACGTTTAAAATGCCAAAAACTTTCCAACTTAGTTTGAAAAGTGTAAGATTGATTTTGTAAGCTGATAAAGACGATAATTTTGAGAGGATGGTGAGCGAATGATTTATCAATTTAAAGTCACGCTGAAAGACGTCGGGGTGCCTGTGTGGAGACGGCTTCAAGTGGATAGCGAGACAACGTTCGAAGAATTCCACTACATACTTATGGCCGCTTTTGACTGGCTGGGCTATCATCTGCACGAGTTTGACATACGCAAAACCAATGGGCGCCGAACGAGCAATACACGCATCGGTCAACCAGAAGACGAGCCTTTAGAACTGACTGATCCGCTTCTGCTTCATTTAAGAAAGACCCTCGCTCACCCGGAATTTTATGACCTCCCCCGCTTTTTCCAGGAAAAAGACGAACATTTATCAACCTGGTTCAAGATTGAAAAAGACCGTGCCTTATACACCTATGACTTTGGAGATGACTGGGAGCACGAAATCGTATTAGAAAAAATACTGGACCCCGACCCGATTACAAATTACCCTCTCTGTACAAAAGCTAAAAATGATACACCGCTTGAGGACAGTCGCAGGGATCTGCTTGATAACGAATTGGACCTGACGAATCCCAACTGGAAACGGACCGCTCTAGACATCAATGATACCTTCAGGAGTGAAGGCTGGAAAGATGACTTTTTAGACAGAGAAGATTTTATTTGACCCATCCACGTTCATCCTTTCATCCCCTGTTAGAAGGCACTGTTTTTATGTTATACTAAGCAAATCAGCGTAAAAGGAGAAAATTATAATGAATGAGCAGTTAATAGAGACCATCAAACAGTTGGAAATCAAGAAAGCGCCCGAGGAACAGTCCTTAGAGGCAGCAAATCAGACTTACACAAAAAAACAATTGGCCCATTTTATCGAACGCCATGAGCTACCGATCGCTAAAAGCTGGAAAAAGGATGAAATCGTCTCATCCTTGACAGAGTGGATGAAAGAAGCGAGGATAAACTTATTGACTTCAGATGCAGAACTTCGCTCATTTTACTCTTATAATGTAAAATCTGCCGAACAGCCTCTCGATATTTACGACGCTAATCTATCAGAAACTGACTTGGAACGTGTCCTTCTTCTGATAGAACATGGCTTGATTTTTAATATCGACGGAGAGCTTTGGGTGCCAGATGAAACAATAAAAGTTGTCACAGATGATGTTGAGTCACCTGAGCTCACTTCTACCGAAAAAGAAGCCGTACCTGAAGAAAAAGCTGAAGAGACTAAGACTCAGTCAGAATCACTCCAGCAGAAACGTACGCAAAGCCATCCTCGTGGTCAGAGGACTCAAACGACCGCTTCGTCTGTTTCAACAGAAGAGGAACTGGCTCGGAATAAAAAAACAAGACTGAAGTATTTGAAGACACAAGCGAAAAAGAATAAACGAAAGAAAAAATAATAAAAGCACAGAAAACACCTACTGATTAAACCTCAATTTTAGACTAACACAAAAAAATGAGACAATATAAAACACCTTCGAAATGGTATAATATCAAATACTATCTCGGAGGTGTTTTTAATGTTAGATTGTTATTTTTCAGTAATCAAAAAAATTCCTTGTCAGCTTTTTCGATATTTGTCTTCTACAATATTATAATTATCATGGCTAATTTTGTCCCACTCGGTTTTCTTGTACTTAATCCCTTTCAACCTTTCGTTGATCCATTGGGCATCATATTCTCTAAAGTAAAGTGATTTAGCCCACGTTCTCACTTCTTCATGTTCAGGATGCTCCTTATTTCGGTATGCTTTAAGGAACTCGTAAAACCCGTGCAGTCCACCAACGTCTTCAGGTGGCGCGGTTTCTTCTCCATCTAGAAGTGTCGGAAAACCAAAAAAATAATCCTCGACAACGTCTTCAAGCATCACAGTGAAACACCAGCCATCCCCAAAATCATAGGTGTATGTGACTTTCGTATACATCTCCCGATAGTCGTCAATTTTGAGTCCGGTCGGTTTGCGCACTTCCGTCTGCAGCCTTATCTGATAATCCTTCTCAAATTCAAGCATGTTCGCCGGAGTAAAGACTAGCTGTTCCTCGAACAGTGCTTTGTTCTTCAGGTAATACTTGTGCTCGAGATAAGCTTCTTCATTGTTTGTGACGTTTTTATTCTCTTTTGGGAGTTCAAACTTATAAAGATGATAGCTATTGGATGGGTAGCCGCTCTAAAAATTGGTGACATTTTGAATCACGTCATGCGATCTGTTATAAGTCGCTCCTGCCGGCATTATGACTCTTCGCCAAATCAACGGTTTGGATCCAACCAGTTCTATTTTTATGATATATGCTTTCAATAATACCTTCCTCCCATAAATAAGTTGATGGTAATTGATAAGTATAGTGTGCATGAAGCTGTATAGTATATAAAGAACAAGCCTACAGTGGTTTTCGTTAATTCAGGAAAAATTATTCTGTCATCCATTATAACTATAATACTAATATAAAGAAGTAAAGCCATTATTTGCCTCTGCTTGTCTCGATTAACTTTTAATCTAAACAAGTGAACAGAAATAAATGAGCAACTTATACAATTCAGCTAGTATAACGTAAAAACGGCTGATCCATGTCAGAACCAGCCGTTTCATTACACTAGGTCATCTTATTTTTTTACTTTCCCGCTATTCATTATAGTACTTTTGAGATTTAATAGTCGTAAGATACCACTGGATCAAAGTCAATTCCTATAATATCTCATTTGTGAGGATATGCTTATCAACTGTTTATTACCAGATCTCTTTTTCAGCCGGTTTCATGTCAGCCCACACATCTTTTTAATAATATTCCCCAGGTTCTGCATTTTTGAACAGATTATCAACTTTAGGAATCAACGTTATAGTTCCGTGGTCATCCGTTTTCACAATATACTCTGTAGTCATGTCCAGTTTTTTCGCTTCAGAAACAAGAATAGTAAGGACGACAGGGCATAAGCTTCCTTGTTTACGTAATTTAGCAATTGACATTGGAATAACGCATAAGGATTAATTGATGAGGCAGGGTTACAAATTAAGCTCACTTACTCTGATTACTGGCCAATTCAATTATCATATAATTCATTTATGTCTAAATAATCAGATAATTGTTTTTGCATCGTTTTCACGTAGTCATCTTTATGACAAAGATGCTCTGTTTGATCCCCGTTTTACTTCACGTAAGCACACATGATCAGATAGGAAACTCGCTCCAAACTATAGTTTCATAAAAGTAGTCAAATTCATTTGATGACTTCCTTTTATATACTTTTATATAGTTTCATTGCATTTTCTAAAGTAAAACCAAATTTTTCCATGACTTCAGTTGGTTCCCCTGAAATTCCAAAAGAATCAATGCTTAGTATTTTACCTTTGTCACCAACATATTCTTTCCATCCCAACTTAGAGCCCATTTCAATACTCAATCTTTTTGTTAAATGAGTAGGTAACACCTTTAATCGATAGGCTTCAGGTTGTTGTTCGAATAATTCCCACGAAGGTAAACTGACTACATTTACAAATATTTCTTCTTTTTCAAGTTCTTGCTTAACAGCTAAAGCCAAATCTACTTCTGAACCGGTAGCAATAATGATTCCTTCAGGATTCTTAACCTGTTCTACAATATAGCCACCTTTTTTTGTACCTTCTTTAACGATTTCCGGCGACACTTTAAGTGTATCAGTTGCTTGTCTTGAAAGTACAAGCATAGTCGGTTTATTTTTTGAATCTAAAGCAATCTCCCAAGCAGCTGCTGTTTCATTGCCATCAGCAGGACGAATAACAGTGATATTAGGCATCGATCTAAATGCAGCCAATTGCTCAATTGGTTGATGAGTAGGTCCATCTTTCCCCACGGCAATACTATCGTGTGTAAATACATAAATGACTGGAAGGCCCATCAGAGCAGATAATCTAATCGCTGGTTTCATGTAATCTGAGAAAGTGAAATAGGTGCTAACAAAAGGAACAAAATGATTTAAAGCCAATCCATTAGCAATAGTCGCCATAGCAAATTCCCTCACCCCGAAATAAATATTCCGACCACTAAAATCATCTTTTGTAATTCTATCAGAATCATCTATGCTTACTTTCGTTGATCCACTTAAATCTGCCGATCCACCAATTAATTGAGGAATGTCTTTACAAACAGCATTTAATACAGAATGCGAAGCTACCCGTGTTGCTATTTTTTTATCGTTGACGTCAAAAATAGGTAATTTTTCTTTGAAGGACGAATCGATTCTATTTTGGATGAACGATTGCAAATCATTGAATAAAGCAGGATCATCCTTTTCTAACTTCTGTACTTTTTCTTTCCACTGATTCTCTTTTTCGTTCCCTCGCTCTTTTATAACTGAAAAATCAGCATAAACTTCTTTGGGTACATGAAAATCTTTCTTAGAATCCCAATCGTAGAATTCTTTAGCTTTTTTAACGTTTTCCTCACCCACCGGATCACTATGTGCATTGTGTGTTCCTTCAATGTCAGGCAATCCATAGCCAATAATTGTATTGACTTCAATCAGTGTCGGTCTATCTGCTTGTTTTGCTGCAACGATAGCGTCATCAATACTCATTACATCCGTACCATCTTCTACTTTAATGTAATTCCAGTGAACAGCTTCAAACTTTTTCTTGATATCATCACTAAAAGAAGCGTCTAGTTGTTCATCTAATGAAGAATGATTTGAATCGTATAAAACGATTAATTTATTTAAATTCAAATGACCGGCTAAAGATATAGCTTCATGACTCACGCCTTCCATCAAGTCACCATCTCCACACAATACATATGTGTAATAATCAATTACCTTCAAATCTTCTTGATTAAATTGATTCGCTAACTTTTTCTCTGCCATTGCCATACCGACTGCCATCGAAATCCCTTGTCCTAAAGGTCCAGTCGTTACTTCTACACCTTCCGTGTGTTCCCATTCCGGATGACCAGGAGTTTTACTCCCTGTTTCTCTAAAATCTTTTATATCTTCAATGGACAGGTTAAACCCACTTAAATGTAGCAGTCCATATAAAAGCATTGATCCATGACCTGCAGAAAGCACAAACCTATCACGGTTGTACCATTCAGGATTATTTGGATTAATATTTAAATGGTTCTTCCACAATATATAGCCCATAGGAGCCGCCCCTAGAGGCAACCCCATATGTCCACTTTGTGCTTTTTCAACAGCATCGATTGCTAACGTTCTAAGTGTATTAATTGATAATAAGTTATTTTCACGTTCCACTATATCATCCCTTCTTTATGAAAAAAAGTAATTTTATATTTTTACTTCTTTAGGTTTTTTTACTATTGAAATTCCAAAGTAAACTAAAATTGCAGCCACTATAGTATAGATTCCAATTTTTCCAAACCAGTTAAATAAATAACCGAGAACAATCCCTACAAAAGCAAAGTCAGCATCACCAAATGTGGAGTTCGCAAAACCAAGTTCACCTAGTAATGGTAATAGAATTGCGGGTAGTAAGATTAACAATAATCCGTTGACGATTCCTCCAATGACCGTTCCTCTTACTCCGCCAGTTGCATTAGCTAATACACCAGCACCAGCACCTACGAAGAATAATGGAATAAGTCCTGGAATGATAAGGGGTAAGTCAAAGAATGGAAGAATTGAGAACATAATAAATGCACCAACTACTGAGGAAACAAATCCTAACAATACAGCATTGGGAGCATATGGGAAAATAACTGGAACGTCCAAAGCGGGTGTTGAATTTGGAACAAGTTTATCCGAAATACCTTTGAAGGCGGGAACAATTTCTGCTAACATCATTCTTACACCTTGAAGTACAATAACGAAACCAGCTGTAAATCTAAGCGCTTCTACTATGGCAAACATGACCACGTTATCTCCACCAGACATATCTGCGATGACTGCTGCATCCGCAAATAAGAAAGTAGAAAGATAAATAATGATCATAACGAGAGCCGTAGAAATCGTATTGTCACGGAAAAACCCAAGTCCTTCAGGTATCTTTAAATCTTCAGTAGATTTTTCTTTATTACCAAACCATTTACCTATTAATCCAGCCAATGCATAATTCACAGCATTGAAGTGACCCATAGCAATATCGTCATTACCTGTTACTTGACGATAAAACGGTTGCACAATTGCAGGAGAAATGGCCATAAACGATCCTAATAAAAATGAACCAACTGCAATTAACTCAACCCCAACAAATCCGGCTGTACTTAGAACTGCGGCTAATAAAGCAGCCATAAATAATACATGGTGACCAGACAAGAAAATATATTTAATATTTGTAAAGCGTGCTACCAAAATATTCACTAAAAATCCGAAAGCCATAATCAAACTCATTTCAGTCCCCAGAAGGTTCTCTGCAATTCCAATTACAGCTTCATTAGCAGGGATTACTCCCTGTACATTAAATGCGTTCTCAAAAGCAGGGCCTAACGTTCCTAGTGCACTTGCAATTATTCCACCACCGGCTGATAATATTAAGAATCCAATTATCGTTTTCGTGGTGCCCGTAACGATTTTTTGAATCGGTTTTTTCAAGGCTACTAAACCGATAAATGATATCAAACCAATGATAATTGCCGGCTGATTAAAAAAACTATAAATAAAGTTCATCTATTTTCTCCCCCATCAAAATTATTTAATTGCATTCATTAACTTTTCTTTGATTGCACTTTTATCTACAACATTGTTTACAAATATCTTTTTAATATCATAGTCTTCCAATTTGCTTTCGAGTTCTTGTGTAGAAATAATTAAATCAGCTTTATAGCCACCTACTGAACCTAAATCTATCGCCTCAACATCTGCACTTATTCCTTCGTCTTCCAAAATTGAATCCACATTCATTTTGAGAATTAAACTTGAACCTGATCCCATTCCACATACTGTTAAAATTTTCATTTTATTTTCCTCCTATTTTTTTAACTAATTTTTTTTCAACTTCCAATAGTACTATATGAAATACTACCATTGCTGTTTCTTCTACTAAATCTGAATCTTTGAAATCCAAAAGAAGACTGTAGTCAGTCTTTTTTTTCAGTTCACCTCCCTTATTCCCCAATACTCCTATAACTGTCACACCCATTTCTTTAGCCGTTTCAGCCGCTCTAAGAAGATTAGGAGAATTGGCAGAACTAGATAATACAATTAATACATCCCCAGAATTTCCTAAACCTTGAACTTGCCTAGAAAATACTTCATCGTAGCCATAATCATTACCAGTAGCCGTCATAACACTCGGATCTACTGTTAAACTCAATCCAGCAAATGCCTTTCTTTCAATTTTATACCTTCCCACAATGTCTCCCGTAATATGTTGCGCATTCGCTGCGCTTCCACCATTCCCACAAGTCATAACTTTGTTACCTGATTCAATAGCGTTAACAATTAATTCAACAAATGTATCCATTGTTCTAAAATCTTCTTCAGAAAAATTGTTTAAAATGTGAACTCTTTTTTCCAATTCGTCTTTGAATATCATTTACTCATCATCCTCCTTTTTTTCTTTGTTAATTTCTTTAAGAATCTCATCGACGGTACCCGATTTAAGCAGTTCAATGAACTGTGAATCATTCAAGAAGCCCATTAAATCTTTTAATGCATTTAAATGAGATTTATGATCAGTGGCAGCCAGACAAATAACAATACTGACAGGATCGTTTTCAGGATGTCCGAATTCAACCGGATATTTCAAAGTGATCAAGCTCAAACCAACTTCGTTTACTCCATCTTTTGAACTAGCATGGGGCATAGCAATTTCCGGTGCAATAACAATATACGGTCCGAGATCTTCAACAGTATTTATCATCGCTTCGATATACGTATCCTCAATTTTTCCGATATTTTTCAACAACTTCCCACCATACTTAACGGCTTCTTTCCAATCTTTCGCTTCAATATTTAATTCTATCGTTTCTTTTATTAATAAGTCTTTTAGCATAATGTTTTCCCCATTCCCTTGTAAGTTGTTTTGGTTAAACTTTCTTGATTTTCTGTTTCTTTTTTCATAAGCACTTAATTTTTTAATATCTTTTTCACTTAATAGAGGAGAAACAACTACTTTTGGAACGCTAATTTCTTTTGCAAAATCAATAGTCGACACAACTAAATCAACAGTATTCTTATTGATATATTCATTTGTTACTTCCCTAACTGCGAGTGTATTAATGATATTAAAATTGAAATATTTTTTTAACATGATTTCTAACAACTTGGTTGTCCCAATACCATAATTACATACTAGCAATACATTGTTTTCCTTATTGTCCAATCCTTTTTTTTCAATTGCAGAGGCGATATGGATAGTCACAAATCCAATTTCATCTAACGAAAAATCCAAATTTTTATTTTCCCCAAATTTATTCAGCACAGTGTCAACCGTTTCAAATATTTCAGTATAATTTATCTGAATATACTCTACTATTTCATTCTTTAAAAAAGTTTTATTCTTTATACGTTGAATAGCGGGGGCTAAGTGTAAAGCTAACGCGTTAAATAATTCCTCGTCTTCCTCTAAAGGAATCTCTAAAATAATACTCATTTCTTCAAGAAAGTCTTTTATAAAAAGATGTAAATCTACCCAATCATCATTTATAATATTTTCCGATTTAATAAGTGAACTTTCTAAAAACAGATTCTCTATAAAAGAAACTTCCGCTCTCGTTAGTTGAATAGAAAATTTATCTTCGAGCATTTTTCTTTCCTGAAATAAATAGTGATGCTCTTTCGTTTCGAATTTTTGATGGGGACTTTTTTCTATTTTTGCACCTTTTTTTATTCGGATAATGGTTACTAGCATTCCATTTACAATACTTTGAAATGCCTTATCAGAATATTGCTTTAATAATTTCATCTCTATAGTCGCAATGAATTGTTCAATATAACTAAAATCATCGGATTCAATTGCTTTATATTGATCATTTAAAATTTTGCTTTCTACCGAATCTAACGTGCCCGGGTGTAAATTCAAAAAATTTAGCCCAATTCTGCGAATCACTTCCTCTTCTCCTCTAAAGATATAGCCTTTTTGTGGTTGATAATCCATCAGGACGTTTTGTGATTGCAATTTTTTCCGAATGAATCTGACATCACTAATTACAGTACTTCTGCTGACTTGCAATAGTTCCATAATTTTCCGAATATCTACTAGAGTATCTGAAAGGAGAATTTCTAAATATATTAATTCCTGTCGCTCTTTGGGTTGGTAATAATCGACATCTGTTTCTATTTCATCTTTGATTACGGCAGTAAAATTGGCAGGAAGTTCTTCGTAAGGTAAAGAAATAGTAACTCTTGTTTGTTTTTTTAACCGAGGTATTTTTTTATAAGTTAAGAAATCATCTATTTCTTCTAAATCATAGCGAATGGATCTTGAACTGACATTGTATTCAGTAGCAAGTTCCTCAATATCAATTTCCCCACTATCTAAACTAACTAACGTTTTCAATATTTTTTTTGAACGCTCCGTTAAATACATATCAATCTCTCCTATTTATATTTTTATTATAATTTGAATACGTCAGTTACAGAAGAGTTAATCGCTTCCAATAAAATGAAAGGGTTTACTCAGTTAGGGATGATGCTCTTAATCTGCATCTCTTCATTCTTGTGTACTTTACTTAAACATATCTGAAAAGTCTCATTATTGTTCTATATAACCGCATTCCACTTTTCAGTGGCGCGATTCCGCTTCAATCAAGCAACTTCACTCCCTCTACCTCTGCAAATTGACCAGTATCACTTATCCAAAGCAAACAGCTGTCGTTCAGGCTGTTAGAAATGCTGCGCATTTCTTGTTCATTTCTTTTCAAACCAAATAAAGCCAACCAGCTAAGGTTTTTCTCTTAGCTGGTTGGCTTTTGCTATTATTTATAATCAGAAAATATCTCAGATCCATCAACAATGTGTACAAAAATATCGATTGGAAGATTTTTAAGGTATTTATCAACTAGAGGTTTAACTTCTGTTTCCCAGTCCAAGCCACCATTTCCTGTCCCTAACTGAGGGAAAGAAATAGAGTAAATACCTTTTTCTTCATAGGTGGAAACAAATTTTTTCAATCCTTTTTCGATATAATCAATTTTGGACGGATTTCTCCAGTGTTTCTTTGTTGGAAAATTGAGAATCCATTTATTTTCGTCTTTATATAACCACAGCTTCCCAATATCCAGTAAACCTTGTTCACAGTATTCACGATATTGTTTATACATATCCGGGTAAAGCTGTTTGTATTTCTTTGCAATACCTTTTCCCATAACACCGACCGTATTTACTGTATTAACAATAACTTGTGCCGGGCTTTCAAAGATATCTTGTTTAACATAAAGCAGCATAAATCTCACCCTCTCTAACAACAAATCATGGATGTTTCTCTCTATTATACCATATGAGGACTGTTATAAATATCAGTACAATCTTTTAACTGATGCGAAATCACTTAAAGTTTCCACCTTTTTGAGAAAGTTAGTTCGTAAATTCGGTCAGCTCCTGTCGTTTCAAGATATGCTGATATTTTTAGCTATTCGAAAAGTCCTCTCTCAGATTTCTTCACTCGTATTTTCTTCCATAAGCTTTCCCATCGCCTTGGCAAGCACCAGGCACACGATCCGCATAAAGGTACTTTACTTGTATTTTGTGCCCAAGACATCAATGATGCCGTACCAACTGATTCGATGGTCAATGATGACAAATCGGTGAAAGACATTTTCTGATACAAGAATGGTCCAGCGTGAGCGCTCCAGTTCGTAGATCAAGCGTTCTCTGTTTTGACGGTGCCGGCTGTTCTTTATTTAGATACGTTCTTAGTGATTACTTTGACAGTCAAATTCAGCTCACACACAAAAACAGCTCTGAGATCACTGCTCAAAGCTATTTTACCTATTCGTTTTCTACCTTACAGGACTTTCCTGGGCATTACTTTCGTCTGCTTCCATCCCATCGATTTGGCCCAGCTTCGGTAATCAGCCGCTTCTTCTTTATCTTCGCCTTCATAAATGGCTCTCAAGAAGTTGGCAAATCCGCTTAACCCGCCCACGTCGTCCATGACAGACAGTCCATCTCTGGCTAGACACACCGGCTTGTGTTTAGCCATCACTGTTTCACTGGCCTCTTCCAATTCTTTTGGAGTGACCGAATAGTCCGTCAGCAAATCAGCATAGTCCGCTTTTTTGGTCAGTCTGACTTTCCAGCTGTCACCAAAATCATACTCGTAATACAATTCGCTTGTGACAGGAAACCCTGATCCACTCGTGTCTTCATCTTCATACGCCAAGATGTCCGTGACCAGTAGTTTTTCCAGTAGATTCTCTGTGCCGCTCTCCAAAGCGATAGAGGCATTCATTTCTTTCAGTGTCATGTCGATCAGCGAAGCCGTTCCAACAATTTCCGGTTCCGCATCCGGCTTTTTCTTTTTCCGCTCCCGATAGTCAGAAAAGGATTCCCGGATCTCTAATTCTTTAAAGCGGTTCAGCATTGCCTCTATATCCTGTCTGGCAGCGTCATACTGTTCAAGCTGTCCGTAAAAGTGATAAGGACCCGTATATTTCTTGCGCAGCCAAGTGGCAACACTCCCTGACTCATAATCATCATCCCAGAACAGATCGTGCTCGCCTTCAGAAGGAGGCTGGAACAGCACCCCGACCAGATTTGACCATCCCTTCACCGTACCCTTCGTGAGCTGATGATGCACCTCTTCCGGAAGATAAAACTGCCTTAAATGCGAATTCTGCCAACCGAATAATTTCTGAATAGCATAATGCAGCGCATGCAAAGTCATGTCAGATGGAATCATCAGCTCTCTGACGATACTCTCGCCTGTGGACGACTCTCCGTACCGTTTCAACATGACTTTCTCATCGCTGGACAAGTACTCACTGACCAGTTCCAGACGCAGACGTACGGGGTAAATTTCTTCATTGATTTCATTCATAACTATTGCCTCCACATTTAATCATTTTTATAATGTCTTCTCACTTAGTTTTCAAAGCTTGATCATACCTCAATAAAAGTATACCATTTTTGACTTCTGGATAATGAGATGAGCTATGTGTGGAAGCGAATCAAAGTACAGTCCCGCCAATTTGTTTCATTTTCAGCTGAACGGAACAAGTGCCTTCTTTGATCAACGTGACTTTACCGTCTCCTTTCCAGATATATTGGCTTAATGCGATCTAAGTCAGTTCGAGTTCATCATACGTCAGTGCATGACCAAAGTTGCTATTCACTCCTTTTTTTTGTATAACCCTGTCCAGTCACCCTTACCTTGATTCTTCTAAAGCTTGCTGACCGTTCTGCTCCTCCACAAACCCAGTTGTATCTCGTCTTCACTTTTAGCCACGACTCTATCAAACAAACTCACCAGTGGCATATAATGATTGGAGTGGTCAATAGAGTTATACTTTATCAGCAGTTCGGTAATGACTTCCTTGCATAGATCCCACTGCTTATTCTTCACTAAGTATTTCAGGTTGCTGTAATCAGGCATTTCGACCGGGAGAAATCTCATTTCATACAAGCTATCAAGATCAAGGATGGTAAATTTTGAGTAATACGGATGTTGCGCGGAGTCTTCTTCTAAGTAGCAATAAGTCTCCAGCTGCTTTAAATACTCATAGATAACTTCAGACAGACTTGGGAGATCTTCATATCCATCAAAATTTTTCAAATAGACCAGATCGAATATCAGTTTATTTTTAAAAACTTTCTTAATTTGTGTTTGAATATATTTTACGGAAATTGGATAAGTATTTTCCCCAAACTGTTTCACTCTATTATTGATATATCTACAGAAGATGTAGCTTTGCCAGAGTCTTCTGTCACATCCGAAAACAAAGTCGCCAGAAATCTCCAAGTTGATATTTCTGGCACAGTGGCTTCCTTCAGATTCAATAACCTGGATGTCTTTATCCATATCGGGTCCTTTTGAAAGTCTTTTTCCCATTGTGGTCTTTGTGCTATCTGATAATTTGGATCAATAAGGTGTGCTACTCTCTGCTCCTTATCTGCTCGCTTTTTCTCCCGTTTCTTTTTCAACTCTAGCCTTTTTTCTTCGGCTTTCCGAAGTAATTCTTGTTCGATTTCCATTAATTCAAGATATTTCTCTTTTAATTTTCCTTCTTCATTTTCTTCTTTAGTATTGTAAATCCAATATTTATTATCCGTGCTATGAAGTATCGCATATCCCATGAGTAATTTTAATCTCAATCATTAACGGTCTGTCGTTTTTATACACTAGGATGTCTTTTATAATATCACTTACCTTTTTTTCCAGTATGACGCGATCAAAACGAATGGCTCTTGAAGCTGAAACTTCTTCTGTCAAAAAGTCATAAGAAACCATGACACTGGGACCAGTCAGTCGTTTTTTCCTTTTCAATGATCTCTTTGGCTTTCAAATGAATCGCTGTCTCAGTCGCAAAGGCGCACGTGTCCGCATTGTGATGCGCAACCCGTGGCTTGAAATCCTTTTTCGTTTTGGGTAATTTGGCCTGAAGTCTGGCCCCACAGTTGGAACATAAGCAGTTGCACTTCAACCCTGATTCCAAAGCCTCTATTTCTGAAATATGCAGGAGTTTCTCTTCCCCATTTTCTCTGCGCAATCCATAGGGCAGTTTGAATGCAGAACTCAACCCTTCCCCCCTTCAGTATTTTTTGTACATCTCTTGAACGCTAAAAACAATGACCGAAATCTAGTGTGAGTGTTACTCAAAGACGTCCCGCTGTTGATTGACAAGTAAGTGTGATACTCATTATGGCAGCCCATCATTTCCCAACATTTCTACTAACTACAAGACTTAACAACTTAAAAGTATAGTTCATTACGGCACTGTTTTAAAGGGCTTTCATTTTTTCCTATGTTTTTATTACAGTTTCCTTTAATTGAGTAGTAAAACCGTTCGAGCAACCTGTTACGTTGAATAGGCTCGCTAGATTGAAAAAAAGAAGCCATTTTCAGCTTCTCTTTTGGTTTAATTACATTATTCTTGCATCCGGTCCGCTCCAAATTCATTCCTTCGTCTGTCCAGGTTCCCTTGCGTAAGTTATGGTTGTTTCCGTTGACACAGCTTACTTACCTATAACGAATATCCTGCAGTGCTTCGTGAATTTTAAAAATAACAATAACCAGTTCACAGTTTACTCTAACTAACAGCGGACCCAATATTATAATTGCCAGACCACCGAGGACTGATTCTCCAGTAAATATCATCACAAGTCCTATAAGTATCGAAATGATTAGTGCGATATAAAATATGAGTTGAATAATTTTAGGAGTGATCATATTATCGAAATTCAAAAAAGACTTGCCATAGCTCTGAACCTTATCTTCCGAGCTGTTTTTCATCTATACCTCTCCTATTCTGTCCTATTTTATTTAAACGCGATCGGAACAGTTATTTCTTATGATACACACCAATAACCGTTTTAGTTCCTGTCTTATACCCTCCTTAAATGACAGTATAAGTCTTAAAATCATTTATGTATATACTATTATTATCCGTGCGAAATCATTACTCGCTTGACACAAAGTAAGAGAAGACTGTTATTTTTCGTCAGGCGAACAATGTCATGCTAATATACCCTTGTCTTTTGAAAATCGGTACAAGTGAGCGTACTTGTTTCATTCACTCGTTTTGATTACAACTCTTTCGGTATAAGTGCAGCCACAATTCCTGTCCACTTGTTCCGATAAAGGCAAAACGGTAAGAGTGACACCTGGATTCGACTAAACTCCTGCTGTTTAGCCTGCATTAACGGATTTTCTTTCAGTTAACAAGCGGTCATCCTATTTCTTACGTCGTATCCGTTCAAGGGTGTCTCGTAACCCTCGATCCGTCGCTTTGTCAACAGGTCTGTGCAAACGTCGTCTCTATACGCCCGCTGTGGCAGGTTTTCTTGCCCAGGTGGTTGTTTTGTAAAGGACTGCCGCCGATAAGTGTTTTCGTAGCACGTACACCGTTCACTGCGATAGATCAGTAGATAGATAAAACACGGCTTAATTTCTACAAATTTAGTACATTTTTTCAAAAACACTACTTTTCTCGTTAATACAGTGTAAAATAGAGAGGGTAAAACTAGCGTAACGAAAGGAAAGGAAAAAAATATGACAATTCAAACCGACTTATTAACTGACCTGACAGATACATACGGAGATGTCATCTACAGGGAGACAAGTGAAGGAAACCATAGGTATAAGTTTAACTTCGACTACACGAGCAATCCGATGTTACTATCTGTCGATTACCTAGCGCAGGCGTCTAAAATAACAATCGCATTGAGTTTTATTAACGATTACAACTCGCTCGTCAAAGATGACGACAAAGCCCATAAAATCCTCATGTACCTAGATGTCTTTTACGCCGAACCCCGTGTCGAAGTCAGCGATGGAAAATTGATCGTTTGGGAAGACTATGCCTTTACATCATCAACATTCAATATCGAAGACTTCAGCAATAGATTAGAAACGATAGAAAAAATGGCCATTGAAGTAAACGACATGATCAGCACGGATGATTTTTATGAAGATACCTATCAAGATGCTTTATATAGTGGAACAATATTTGAAGAAAAGTTTAAAGATGATGCTTTTCTTGATAAGTAACAGAAGACAATGGCTGTTTGGCGTCAATTTTATATAGTCCAGTACGTTCAACTACCTGAGCGCCAAGATGAATTTAAAATAGCAAAAAATGAACCAGATGATAGATATAAGAAATCAATGCGCAAGTATATATAGAAAGAACTAGTCATTATTAATGAGTGGTTCCTTCATGATCTAACAGAAGAAGAACTCTACTTGACCATGGAAATTATTGAAAAACGAGAAAAGACGACATCTACGATTGTCTGTAATCAATTTAACACTGCCGGATGGCATTCTGAACTGGGAGGCGGCCCAACAGAAGATGCCGTTATTGATCGAATTATCCATAACTCCTACACATCACTATCGATGGAGAAACATCCATGCGTGAACGATTGGGATTGTCCAGTAAATTCTAATTTATTTTAGTACTATGAAAAAAATAATGTAATCTTATGAATTATATAAATTCATTCCATGACCGCCTAAAATTACAGTGATTATGGGATTTTTTTTTAATGGTATGAAACTTGGCATCAGGGTACAAATGCCTGGCAGTAGTGTGACTACCCAAGTTAAGGATTTTTTCTGCACTATTTGGGTGCGTTTCACTGGCCGTAGTCACATAAAGTGAAAGACCGCTTTATCGAAAGAAGATGAACAAAGACTTCTATCGGCAACTTAACGACAGCACTAAATAAGTCTCAATTCTTTTGTTTACACTAACTGGATTCGATTTAACCATCGAAACCAGGTAATTTGTAAAAAAGGACAGCTTTTCATTTATGATGTACAGAACAGAGTATCAGTTTATAGTGCATCACTTCAATACACTATAAAAGAAATACGTGTAACAAAATAAATACAAATAATATAAATAAACACCTTAAATACCCTTTCCATAGCGGAAACTACGGAAAGATTGACAAAAAAATTTACATAGAAAGTGAATAGCTGTTCAATAGCTGCTAAAGCAGCCATTGAACAGCCTTCTCTTTTGGAAAATTATTAATCTACAAGAATTTTTTTATATTCTGTAAGGCTAAAAAGCAAGTTAATGAGTAATTTTCTATTACTATCATTCATTGTACAGACAAATATATTATTCATTTAAATATATTCTACATAAATAATAGCCACGATAGAGAAGTAGTATTTATTACTGACAAAATAAATAGTGAAAGAGGTTCACTATGGATAAAACGATGGTAAGTGTTCCTTTCGAGGAAAAGTTAGCTTTAGAGTTTGAAAAAGAAAATATGAACGTAACAAGAATGCAAACAGAGACAGGCGCAACAATTTTTACTAAAGAATTGACCGTCCTCGGTCGCAGTTTGATCAGACTGGAATTCGAATGCGATAGTCTCATTCCAGCTATAATGACTTATCGCTATAAAGTGAACAATCGCTTTACCAATGAAGAATTAACAAAAGATTTTTACTATCAATTGAATGAAAACAATAAAGATGTAGCAGTATTTTGGTTTACAATAGAAGGTACAGATTTAGTAATTCAAACAACTGAATTCTTTGAAGAAACGAAAATATTTTCAGCAGAAACGTTCATGATAAATTACCATTTCATGTTAGACCAATTCAGTAAGTTAGGACAACAGTATCTTAGCTAATACCTAATGTAATCAATAAATGAGTAATACGCTTTATAAACTAATTTGATTAAGTAAATAACTCGGTCATACTTTCTACAGAAGGAACTGGAGAAAGTATGACAAAAACTGGTTCTACATCAAACATACTAATCTTAATATGTCTGATGTAGAACCAATTAAAAAATCTTTCAGTTGTAACGTTGTGTGGCTAATCTCTGCAATCTTGTGTAGGAAAGCCTTATATAACGAATCCGTCTTTGATGTCATATAAGTAAATGATGTCTTAAATAGCTCTCCTAACATCTACTTCATTCAGTAATCCCACTTCTTTTCCAATTTTTTAAAGCAAATACTGTTTCCAACGTGCTATTAGCTAACTTCTAAAAAAGCTTTTTACACTTCCGTAAGTTCTTGTTAAGAGTGGGTCGTTACTTCTATACTTAAATTTTATTACTTGGTTTAGCCTCTACATGTATCCTATTTACTCTTTACTCCTACGGCAATCACGAAGTAGATCATTAGCTCTTTTCACAGGATTAAATGTAGTTAAAGGTACTTCAACAAATAGCGTATTCCAATTGTCCATTGAACCATTCCAAAGTCCTGGATGCTCTAATGCTTTTATATCTTTGCCTTTATAGGTCTTTTTACTTATAAAATACCTTTCCTCGTTTACATAATTAAGCAAATTGAACTTCTCACCCTTGTAGTCCTTAACAAAACACACAATGTCTACAGGATTAAAAAATGCTGAAGAATTTAATATTTTTAACTGGTCATTATTATTTAAATCTATTTCTGATTTTTCACATATCTGTAAATCAGTATATTCTCCATTTCCAACAATAAAAGGCCCTCCACCAGGTTCTCCCTGATTTTTAACAACACCACATACTCTAAGGGGTCTGTTTAAAAACGATAGTGCTTTATCTTTAGTCAGTTCTCCTTTTGAGGATATTTTCAATTCTTTATTTATAAAATCCTTAATTTCAACTATATCATCATCATCTGACAATAAAGATCTAACATATCCATCAATTCTTTTTTTAAATTGAAATCCTACTGAACCAATGATTTTTTTTGAATTAACAGTATCATCTATGTATTCTCTATGACATACATTGTCTATATTTTTTATAAATATAATATCTCCATCTATATCATTCAAGTTTTCAATTAAAGCACCATGTCCTCCTGCTCTATATAGTATGGATCCATCCTTTAACAAAAAAGGGTTATTATCCATATCTACAGCCAAGGTATCGGTCTTTTGTTTTTGAAAGGAATACGTAATATTTATATTATCTTTTTCCTTTAATATATTTTTAATGTATCCATTAAACAACTCTTCATGATTCTTTGATATAGTGAAATGAAAATTTAAAAAATTATTATTTAAGTGTTTTTCACCTTCAAATATATGCTCATCTATTGGAGTAGTTGAGTAATCTTTATATGAATTCATTTTAATTAAAGCCTTTGGTAAACTACCGTAGTTTAGATTTTCATTAAGTATATAATCTATTATTTTAATTCTACCAACTATAGTATTCTTATCGATATTTTCATCTTCAATAAATTCTTTAACGTCTTCATAAAAAGTAATCTTTTCCAATTCATTAAAAAACTTATTTATAGATTCAGTATTTATATTATCATCTATATATTTATAAAGGTCTTCAAACATTCTAGTGGCTGCACCACTTGCTGGAATAAACTTGACACACTTCATACTCAAGTATTCGTTACTTATATTATCACAAGATGTCAATTCTTCTGATGTTACTGATGAGACTATGTTTACATACTTTGTCCCTTTTTTAAATCTATTTATATTTTTGTCCACTTTAATTTCCCCGCCTTTCTTAAAATAGAACAATTCGTAATTTAAAAATAGCCCTAAACTATGTTAGGGCTGATTCATTAGTCTCTACTAAATAAGTCTCTAGTATAAACTTTATCCACTACGTCTTTAATTTCATCAGATAGTCTGTTCGCTACGATAACGTCTGATATTTTCTTAAATTCATCGAAGTCTTTTATAACTCTTGAACTATAGAATTCGTCCTCTTGTAAAGCTGGTTCAAAAACTACTACTTCAATACCTTTTGCTTTAATTCTTTTCATAACACCTTGTATCGCTGATTGTCTAAAATTATCAGAGTCCATCTTCATTGTTAGTCTGTAGATGCCTACAATTTTTGGTTTTCTTTTAATAATCATATCAGCAACATGATTTTTTCGTGTTCTGTTTGCATCAACAATGGCAGACATGATATTCTGAGGCACATCTGAATAATTTGCTAATAACTGTTTTGTATCCTTGGGTAAGCAGTATCCACCATAACCAAAGGAAGGATTATTATAGTGACTACCTATACGCGGATCCAGCCCAACGCCTTCAATAATCTGCTGTGAATTTAGACCTCTCATTTCTGCATAAGAATCCAATTCATTAAAGTAAGCTACTCTAAGTGCAAGATAGGTGTTTGCAAATAACTTGATGGCTTCTGCTTCTGTGGACTCTGTATAAAGAATATCAATATTCTCTTTTATCGCACCCTGTGCTAGAAGTTCAGCAAATACCTTAGCTCTTTCAGACTGCTCTCCAACAACAATTCTTGATGGATAAAGGTTATCATACAGAGCTTTGCCTTCTCTTAAAAACTCTGGTGAGAAGATGATATTATCTGTTTCAAATTTTTCTTTTACAGATTCTACATAGCCGACTGGCACGGTTGATTTAATAATCATTACAGCATCTGGATTGATAGAAAGAACATTTGCAATAACTGCTTCAACCGTTCTTGTATTAAAATAGTTCTTCTCAGAATCATAATTTGTAGGTGTTGAAATGATGACATATTCAGCATCTTTAAACGCTTCATAATTATCTGTTGTTGCAGTTAAGTTCAACTCTTTAGTGGATAGATACTCTTCAATTTCAGCATCTATGATTGGAGACTGTTTGTTATTAATCATTTCTACCTTTTCTTTAATGATGTCTAAAGCAATGACTTCATTGCGTTGTGCTAAGAGTATAGCATTGGAAAGACCAACGTAGCCTGTTCCAGCGATAGTTATTTTCATGGTGTACATTCCTCCTGTTTATATCAATACTTTTTTTCATCCACTTTACAATTATTTTTCAACATTATAATATTCTTTATACCAATCTACGAACTTCTCAAGACCGTCTTCAATACTCGTAGATGGTTTAAAATTAATATCTTTCTCAAGATCAGATACATCAGCATAGGTCCTCACAACATCCCCAGGTTGCATATCCATATAGACTTTCTCTGTTTCTTTGCCGAGTGCAGATTCTAACGCATTGATAAATCTCATGAGTTTCACCGGGTTATTGTTACCGATATTATAAATTTTGTATGGTGCAAAACTTGAACTTAAATCGTCCTTGCTTTCATCCCACTCTTTATTGGCAACAGGAGCTTTATCAATAAGTTTTACAATACCTTCGACAATATCATCAATATAAGTAAAGTCGCGTTCCATCTTCCCGTGATTAAACACTTTAATAGGTTCCCCAGCTAAGATGTCTTTGGTGAAGGAGAAGTAAGCCATGTCAGGTCTACCGTATGGTCCATAAACCGTAAAGAACCTAAGACCAGTAGTTGGTATTCCATAAAGATGACTATATGTATGAGCCATCAATTCATTCGATTTCTTCGTAGCAGCATAAAGCGACACTGGATGATCCACATTATGATTTGTAGAGAATGGTGCTACTTTATTGCCACCGTAAACAGAGCTTGAAGAAGCGTAAAGTAGATGCTCCACAGGGTAGTTTCTACATGCTTCTAATATATTCATAAACCCAGTCAAGTTGAATCCACATATGCATAAGGATTCTCAATGGAGTAACGGACTCCTGCTTGAGCCGCTAAATTAATGACGTAAGTTGGATGGTAAGTTTCGAATATATTGTCTACTTCAACTTTTTTTTAAATCTACTCTATGAAAGTTGAAGTTGTTGTACTTTCCTAAGATTTCAAGTCTTGATTGTTTTAGATTTGGATCATAATAGTCGTTCAAGTTATCAATCCCAATTACCTCATAGGAAACATCTAGTAATTTTTTTGAAAGGTGAAAGCCGATGAAGCCGGCTGCACCTGTTATTAGTATTTTCACTTTAAAATCTCCTCCTTTCGTTTCAATGAATGAATCTTTCATGTTGACACTGTTTGTATATTCGTTTCTCACAATAATAGACTGAAAAAAGGAACGTTAAAATCAACGCGGTTGTTGTTGCAATTGCGGGGCCTAGTAAACCAAAAATATTTATAAATACAACATCTAATACCAGATTCAGTATTGCCCTAAATATATTGAGGTATTGTAGAACCTTGTGTTTCCCATTGGCGTTGTAGTATAGTGTATAAAAAACTGCTAGATATCTAGCTATACTACCAATCATAAGTATGATAAAAATTGGAACTGAGCTAGAGTACTTTTCACCATAGAGAGTTGTAATTATCTGATTTGAAAATAACATTACAACAATGTGAGCTATAGTACTTACGGCAAATATTACAAATCTTTCTTTGTAGAAAAAACTTCTTAATTTATGACTATCTCCTTTTGCAAAAGATTGTGTGATACTTGCAGCATAATAACTTGTTACAACAAACGCAAAGTTCGCTATTGAATTAAAGAGTTTATATGCAGCATTGTATATCGCCACATCCTCAGTTGTCATAAAATATTTGATTACAGCTATATCACCAAAATTGATCAAGTAAAGTCCTGAATAACCGAAAAGTTGCCAAAGTGAGAAATTCAGTATTTCTTTAAACCACTCTTTATCAAACTCAAATTTCCCAACATCATTTTTGTTCATTCCTAAAATATAAAATAAAACAGATGCATGACTCACGATATTAAGAATAATCAACGTTCTTACATCAAATGTAAATAACATTATTAGCAGAATGTAAATAACCTTGGCAGTTAACGATAACATCGTAGAAAGTAATTGCTTTTTTACTGCAAGATAATACTGACTTAGGTAATCTTCGGCGACACTTACATATAGCCAAATTAAAATAATAAAAGAAAAATCCTCACCAATATACGCATTGATTTGCTTATGAAAAAAAAGAAACAAAAAACTCGTAATAATCAAACTAACAAAAATTATGATGTTTCTTGCCCAGAAAGTTTTGTTGAGTTTTCCTGTATTGGATTTTTCTTTACTACCAAAATACAAAATTGATGAGGAACTCCAACTAAAACCAAAAGTTGTAATTAAACCTATAGACATCAATGCAACTGAAAAAACACCATAATCATTTAACGAAAGTTCGCGCACAATAAATATGTTCGTAATCAATGCCAAAACCATTACTAGAACTTTTAATAATGAAAAAAATATAAAATTCTTTCGTTTACTTAAAGAGATTATTAAACTCTGCATTCCGTGTTTATCTCCTCATTCTTGATACTCTATATTTTAACCCTTCAATTAGCAGCTCTCTATGTGCTTCACATTCTACAT
>NZ_LSRN01000023.1 GCF_001885615.1 Alkalibacterium sp. 20
TTATTTTATAATCATGATCGTTATCAAAAAAAATTAAAGAAGATGACCCCCGTAGCTTATCGGGACCATCTTCTATGGACTGCATAATATCGTTTTTTTAAGTGTCTAGTTTAAAGGTAGTAATTCACTATGTAGTAGACACCTGTGCTTTTTTTAATTGATTGCTTTTTTCTTGAAGACAATGCCCCCGCCTAGGATAAATAGGATGATGAGGATACTTGTTGAACTAAAACTTTGGATCATTTCCCGATCCAGTTCCACACCCATCAACCACTCCATATTGCGGCCGCCAAGCTGCAACGGGCTCCATTCCTGAATCAGAGGAATCAATTCGCTTATAAACAGTAACCCGATAAAGCCTGCTACGGATAATAAAGGAGCAAAGGTGCTCTCAAACAAAACAGCAGAAAACAAGAGTAAAGCCAGCAGCATCAAGCCAAAGACATATAAGCTAAACGTCGATAAAAACAAACCTTCTGTTGAGCCGTCTGGAAAATAAAAATAGGTATAGCCTAATGTGATCGCGAAACTGAACCAGTAAAAAACGGTCCAACTTAAGTAAAGGATGCTTAGTTTGGCGCTGTAAATGGATAGCCGCGGTAAACCTTTGGTAACCATATGGACCAGCGTGCCTTTATCATATTCCCGAGCCATCATCGGGCTGAAAACGAGCACCATCACGACCAGACCGATTTGATTGATATTTGAGAAAAACTGCATCCATGAATCGACATAGGTGGGTTCCTGCAAAATAATCGTGATGTTGTCATCCACCAAACCCTCCAGCAGTTCAGGCAGGAATTTAGCGCTAAGCGGACTGAGGATCCCGATTACGGCAAAGACGATAAAAAAGATAAACAGCTTATAATTTCTTATGTGTTCGATGATTTCCTTTTTAAAAAAAGCCAGTGTCCCTCTCATTTTGTCGCCTCCAGAAAAACTTCTTCCATCGTTGGTTCTTTTCTTTCAATTTTTTCAGGTACGATGGCTAACCCCATGACAACTTCCATGATCAGACGTATGGCTTGTTTAGCATCCGTCGTTTCACCTTCAACGCTTTTATCAGTTTGGGTAACGTTGAAAACTTTATCACCGTCAATGAGTGCTTCTTTCACCCTGGCCGCTTCTTCGAGCGTTCCCAATCTGATACTCCACTTCTCTGTAGACAGCAGGCCCTTCAACTCGCTGAGGGAACCTTGTTTCACGATCACGCCTCGATCCAAAATGGCAACCTCGTCGCACACCGCTTCAACATCACTGAGTATGTGCGTCGAAAAGACGACCGTTGTTTTCTCTTTTACTTTTTCAAGCACTGATAACAGCTGTTTCCTTCCAATCGGGTCCAGCGCTGACGTTGGCTCATCACAAATAAGTAATAGCGGATCGTTAATTAGGGCTTGGGCAATACCCAGCCGCTGCTTCATACCGCGTGAGTAATTGCTGATACGTTTATTTGTGTCTTCCAGCCCCACCATCGTTAATAACTCCGAGATTTTCTGGTGGCCGTCTTTAATTTTTGAACCACTCACATCTAAACTTAACTGCATAAACTCTCGAGCAGTTAAAAAAGGATAAAATTCCGGCACATCTGGCAGATAACCGACAAAACGATTCGTCTTGGTATCACCATAAGTAACGACTTCACCATTCACTTTCACTTCACCGGACTCTGCTTTCAGCAAGCCCAGTACGATATTCATCGTGGTGGTTTTTCCTGTCCCATTTTTTCCAATAAAACCAAAAATAGATCCTTTTTCAACTGAAAAAGAGACATCCTCTAAAACCGGTTGTTTGCCGAAAGCTTTTTTTAAATGACTGATCTCCAAAACTGCCATTAGTCTTCTTTCCTTCCGAATATGAGGTATAAAATCGGTCCGATCAGATTAACAAAGATAATGACAAGCGCCCATATGATTTTGTTGTTCTGGTCCAATCGGTCGTTTTTGATCAGGTGAAGTAAAGCCGTCACCATCAGGATCAATTGTAAAAGTACGAGCGGGACAATAATCGGTAAATATTCCATTAAATTAATTGACATCATTTTGCTCCTTTAAGTTTGATATGTTTCAATTTAACCATGAACCCCTTTAAAAAAAAAGGGGCTTAAGACCTATTTCCATGATTATAATTCTTACTTTTTGTAAGCATATGGATTGCTATTTCATATTATTTAAGAGACAATAAAGTATGTAAGATATTTAACAGTAGGAGGAATTTATCAAATGAATTATGCATTCGAAGAAAAAAGCTCTCGCTCATACGCAGAAACATTAGAAAAACTAAAACAGGCCATCACAGATAACTCTTTCGGGGTACTCTATGAAGTAAACCTAAAAGACAAGATTGAGGGCAAAGGTTTTGATTTTGCTAACAACTTTACTGTTTTAGAGGTCTGTAATCCTAAACTAGCTAAAGAAGTCCTGGACGAACAAATTGAAGCAGGCTACTTCTTACCATGTAAAGTTGTTGTTTATGAAAAAGAAAATGCCGTCTATGCAGGTGTTTTGAAACCGACTGTGCTTATTGATATGGTTGGAAATGATTCGCTACACGCTGCTGCCGTTAATGTTGAAGAAATCTTAGTTAAAGCTGTTAAATCTGCAGTATAATCGATAAAAATTCTATAACAGGCTGTAAAATAAAGCCCGACCTTCACTTAGTTAAAAGCGGATGTCGGGCTTTTGCGCATTTTACCGCATTCTTATTGTTTATCTGATTCTCACTCTGAATAATCCGCCTGACAGATCTTCATCATCTTCCTGATCTTTAGCTGTAGTAACGTAGAGATACTCATTATATTTCCCGCCGATACAGCAGGATGTCACGTTTGTCGCAGGCATTGGAATTTCAAATATTTTTTCACCCGTTTCTGAATCCCACTTACAAATCCTTCCACCGCCGTATTCGGCTACCCAGATATCGTCACAGATATCGACACACAAACCATCAGGCGTGCCATCTTCTGTTATCTCGATCAATACTTTTCCATTGGACACCTTTTTCATTTCACGATCGTAGTCATATTTTTTCACAGTTTTGGTTGCCGAATCAACATGATAAAAGGTCTCGCCATCATTAGACCAACCTAATCCATTTGATAAAGAAAGATTGCTTAAGACGACTTCAGCTTCCCCGTTTTCAATGACGTATAGTTCCGCAGCATTTTCGATGATTTCATCTTGTCCCATCGTCCCAACGAAAAACCGTCCTTTGGGATCTATCTTCCCATCATTGTACCTTAGCCGCGCATCTTTGTTAGGGTGAGTGATTAGGGTGCGCTCTCCTGATTCTGGATTGATTCGAAAGATACCATTTTTCTCAGCAGAAAGCAGCATCCCTTCTGGATCAAGAACAAGCGCGCCTATGTGTCCGTCTGTTTTAAAGGTTTTGATCTCAGTTGTGTTGGGGTTTACCTGATAGATAATTTCATCCGTGATTGATATACAATATATCAGCTCATTTTCTGCATCCCAAACCGGCCCTTCGAGTAGCGAACTTCCTGAGTAAAAAACCAACTCAGGTGTAAACATATCTGAACGGTACATATCGTCCTCTCCTTTAACTATGTTATCGCTTTGACTATACACCAGAAAGGGATAATATTGCTAGTTTCAGCTCTTATTTCAGTCTGATTTTGACACATTTATAATAAGGACAGACTATTTAAAAAGAGGACTTCCACGGCAGATACTATATAGGACATTATTGTTCATCCTGACTACCCGCGTGCAAAGCTCGTCACGGTCTTAATGATCAAACTGATGACTAAATACTCTCATTTTTGTCAAATCATTTCACCCGCCTCTTTCATTAAAATAAAAAATGGTTTACTACTAAAGCAGTCTCTAATTTCAATATATTTTTTTCGTAATAGTCCGATTATATTTCATCCAAAAGGAAAAAAGTTCTTCTCAAAGAATACTAATATCATTAAATACTCTCTCATTTTTTTGTTCATAACAACCTCTTGAATACCATTGATCAGACTTTGTTTTTTCACATGCAACTGCTATGTTTTAGTGTCGTCACCTGTTTCTGGTCAGGAGAAGCCTGGAAATAGGCACATCCCAAAAATCAGTTGAGGATAGCGGACAGTTTTGCATGTGAAAAAGATATGTGGTAAGCTTATACATGAGAATAAAAACTTTCTGAAATTTTCATGAAAGTAATAAGTTCTATTTGCTGAACTATCAAGTAAATAAATATATGGAGGATTTAAAATGAAAAAATTAACACCATTGAAATTACTATCGTTAGCTTCTGTTTCATTATTAATCGCAGCATGTGGGACTGATGGTTCAACGGATAGCGAAGACACGAGTATGTTTGAAGAAATGGATTATACAATTACCGGTATTGAACCAGGTTCTGGCATTACAGAAAGTGCTCGGAGAGCGTTTGATGAATATGATAATTTAAGTGGTTGGGAGCTTCAAGAAAGCTCAACAGGTGGTATGATGGTCGAACTTCAACAAGCGATCGAAAAAGAAGAACCGATCATCATCACAGGATGGCAGCCCCATCATATATTTGAAATATATGACTTAAAAATACTTGAAGATCCACAACAATCATTTGGTGCCGCCGAAAACATTCATACAATGACCCGTATTGGGCTCGAGGATGACATGCCTGATGCTACCGCCATTTTAGACAATTTCGCATGGGAAATAGAAGATATGCAGCAAATTGTTCTGGAGGCTCAAGACCTTCCTTTTGAAGAAGCAGCTCAAAACTGGTACGACGAAAACTTGGACTTAGTGAATGAATGGACCGATGGCGTTCCAGAAAGTGATGGACAGTCAATCGATCTTATCTCCATGCCGTGGGACACAGAACGTGCGTCCGCTCATGTCATGACCTTGGTGCTTGAGAATCACGGTTTTGATGTAAACGTGACTAGTGTCGATCCATCTATTTTATTTCAGGCCTTGGCACAAGGTGAAGCTGATGCGACCGTTACACCATGGTTACCAACCACTCATGGTGCCTTTATGGAAGAATACGGAGACGACTTGGTTGACTTAGGTCCTAACCTGCCAGGTGCTGTTTCAGGTTTTGTAGTCCCTGCTTACATGGATATCGATTCCATCGAAGATCTCCCAGCTAATGAATAATACAAGAATCAACTAAAATCGGGAAGAAATTTCCCGATTTTTTTACGGAAAACATTAAATTGAACCGTCATTATTCTTTTGTAAACACATATCAGTTTATAGACTTTTACTTATATGCTAAGATTGATATGTGTGTGAAATCATTCGTGATAGTTTTATGATACATTGATAACTGTTAGATAAATTTAAATTAAATCAATACAGGAGGAATTATTATGAAAAAGACAATACCCTTAAAACTGGTCGCACTTGCTTCAGTGTCATTACTGGTTGCAGCCTGTGGCACTGATGATGCAGCGGATAACGGAGATGCAGGAATCAGCGAGCAACTCGAATATACCATTACAGGAATCGAACCCGGTGCCGGTATAACTGAAAGAGCCGAAGCAGCTTTAGAAGAATATGAAAACTTATCAGACTGGGAACTGGAAACGAGTTCAACCGCTGGGATGATGGGTCAGTTAGAATCAGCTATCAGTAATGAAGAACCCATCGTATTAACCGGCTGGACCCCTCACTATAAATTTGAATTGTATGACTTGAAATTCCTGGAAGATCCACAAAACGTTTTTGGTGATGCAGAATTTGTTCATACTATGGCGCGGGAGGGCTTGGAAGCAGATATGCCCGAAGCTTATACTATCTTAGATAATTTCTCATGGGAAGTCGATGATATGCAGGGAATCATGTTAGATGCGCAGGAAACAGATTTTGATGTAGCAGCCGCGGACTGGATCGAAGGTAATCAGGAGACCGTTGATTCCTGGACTGAAGGCGTGGATGAAGTGGATGGACAGGCAATAGAAATCGGTTCTTTCCCTTGGGATTCTGAACGTGCTTCCTCAGCAGTCATCACGCAAGTGTTGCAAGAACACGGTTTTGAAGTCACGTTAACAAACGTCGATCCATCTATCCTTTTCCAAGCATTATCTCAGGGTGAAGTTGACGCAACCGTTGCACCATGGTTACCAACGACACAGGGTGCTTATCTTGAAGAATATGGTGACCAGATCGATGACTTGGGACCAAATATGGAAGGAACCGTCATTGGTTTAGTTGTTCCTGAATACATGGACATTGATTCCATCGAAGAACTGGAACCTAAATAATAATACGAAATGTTTAAAGGGCTCAGGATCAATTCCTGAGCCTTTTTTTATACATAAATACATCCAGATACCCCTTTTTTTAAGAAAGCGCTATGCTATACTTATGGAAAGACTTAAGGAGGAAAATCATGAATCACACATATGAGACCTTACGATTAAAGTTAGAACGCTTGCTGAAGAAAAAGAAATCAGCTGAAGAACGGTTTCAATTAAATGAAACTAGATACACTGAGGCAAAAGCAGTTTTCCAGAAAGAAAAAGAAGACGTTAAAAAACTGGAATCTCAGTCTCTAACTACTTTTTTGAGAACAGTTATTGGCACACAGGACAAGAAACTTTACGAAGAAAAACAAGAACAAATCAAAGCAAAATTGAATTTAGATAAAACGTCTTCTTTGTACTTGGATTCTCGTGAAGAGCTCTCACGCATAGTCGCTGAAATCGATCAACTTAAAATCGAACTGGACGACTTGAAAGAAAAATTAATAATTACTGATCAGGATTTTCATGAAGACATTACCCGGAAAGAAGAAAAGCAACTCCAACTGGAATCAGAAATTCAAGAAATCAGTGAAGCCTTGAATGCCGGACAAAGTGTTTTAACCGGCTTAAATTTGACATTAAAAAAGCTGGATTCCGCTGACTCTTTAGCCACCTGGGATATGTTCACTGACAGTTTCCTGATCGATATGTTCAAGTATGATAAAATCGATCAGGCTGAAGAAGAGCTCTTTTATCTGGAAGGGTTAATTGAACGCTACAAGAAAGAACTGAAAGATGTTGATCTGCAAAATGTTCTGGACTATGAGAATCTTAGTCAAATGAGACGCGTATTTGATGTCTTCTTCGATAATATCTTTTCAGACTGGAGTACTAAAGATACCATCCAACGGAATAAAGCTGATCTTGATACCCTCTATATCGAAGTCGATCGTATTCAAAAGCAACTGCAGGACCGTAAAGTGACCTTAGTAAAACAGTTACAGGAATCGCAGTTGTATTACTGAATATAATATAGAAATAGCGGGAAAGCTCGATATTAAATGAGCTTTCCCGCTATTTTTTTTAGAATGTTATATAAAAAACCACTTTTTCTTTTATTTGATTCTGTTTTTTTCAAAAGCCGCATTGGTATTACTCAGGGATTTTCTCATAGAGTACTCTCAATTATGAGGCTATTCAGCTTGTTTCTTATTCTCAGTTACTCTTACTTTTCTAAAATTCTTACCAGGGCAGCGGTTGACCTTTTATTTCTTCTATCCACAACCCTTTGAGTGCCTGCAGCATATCTTCTGACAAGAGATCTTTCGAGGCAGAAAGATTCTGCTGTAATTGCTGACTGTTTCTAGCACCCGGTATGACAGTCGATATTTCTTTAAATGACAGGATATACTGCAAGGCAATTCTAACCATCGACTGGTCTTCACCTATTATGCCACGAACTTTATCCACTAGTTCCGCGCGTTTTTTAATATCTTCTTTGCTCCATCTGCTTCTGATACCCGTGAAGGTACTGTCAGCATCATATTTACCTGTGAGCCATCCGGAGTCTAAAGGTACTTTCACGATCAGACCGACGCCTTCTTCATATGCACGTTTCATTGCAGGCAGTGGTTCCTGATAAAAGACATTAAACATGACTTCTATGATCTGACTGTCTGTTTTATCCAATAGTGCATTGATCTCTTTGGCTGTATCCACTGAAGCCCCGTAGGCTCTGATTTTCCCCTGTTTTTTCAGTTTTTCGAGCATTTTGAATTGCGGTGAATTTTGATCAAGTGCAGAAAATGGTGGATTATGGAGTAGTAGACTGTCAAGGTAGTCCGTATTCAATCGCTTGAGACTTCCTTCAACGGATTCCAACAGTTTTTCAGGTTCAAAACTCTGTACGTCATCCGTGTGATGACCGCATTTACTACTGATAACGACCTGATTTCTTTTTCCTTTCAATGCTTTGCCAAGGATCTCTTCACTTTTTCCAACTCCGTAGTTAGGTGCTGTGTCAAAGAAATTACAATCGGCGTCCAATGCTTCATGAACTAAACCAATCGCATCCTCATCAGCCATTCTTCCCCAATCAGTTTCGTTACCTAACTGCCATGCACCAAAACCAACTTCTGACAATTCAATACCTGTATTACCCATCATGCGTTTTTTCATTTATCTTTTCATCCTTAAAATAAATTTTCTTCTTACTATCAATGATACATATCTTTTCAAAAAGATTCCACCAACAGTCATCGTTTCACAAGATACCGCACCTGATTGATCATCAATTTTTTACCTTTAAAATAATTTTACCGATATTTTCATTATCTTCCATCATTCGATGCGCTTCTGGTAACTCATCGAAGGGGACAACTGAATAAATGACCGGACTGATTTTCTTTTCTTCAAAAAGCGGCATAGCTATCTGAGAAAATTCTTGAGTCAGCTGAGCTTTATAGGCATCACTTCTTGGTGTGAGCAACGTTCCTCTGAGTGTGACACGCTTTTTCATTAATTCACTTAACGAGACGTTTTCAACAAATGCCCCTCCCAGAGTCCCGATCAGTATCCACCGCGCATCCACTGCACAACTCGCCAGATTCATCTCCCAGTAAGATGCCCCGACAAAGTCCAGTATGACGTCCACTCCGGAGTTTTCTGTCAGTTCACTTACTTTTTTATCAAAAGCTTCCTTTTTATAATTGACCAAGACATGAGCCCCCAGCTCTCTGGCTTTTTCTAGTTTGTCACTGCGTCCAGCAGTCGCAAAAATAGCGGCCTGGCTCAGTTGACTTGCGAGTTGAATAGCCGCGGTTCCGACCCCGCTCCCCGCAGCGTGAATCAGGATTTTTTCTTTTTCTTTCAATTCGCCTAACCAATAAACCGTTTGATAAGCTGTCAGGAATACTTCTGGGATCGCAGCGCCTTCTTCGAATGACAAAATATCGGGCAAGATTATGGCACGGTCCGCTGACATCGTGACATATTCGCTGTATCCACCGTGATTGACCAAACCACATACCCGGGTTCCTGCATTCAGCTCCGGATTCGTTGACCGATTTTCAATTACGACCCCGCTCACTTCGACTCCTAAAATAGGATACGGTGTTTCCAGCGATTCATTTCCTCTCGTCAATATATCTGTTCGGTTGATACCCGCCGCTTTGACTTCGACTAGAAGTTCGCCCTCATTTGGAACGGGTGTTATGTATTCTTGTAATTTCAAGACCTCTCTATTACCGGGCTTTTCAATAGTCCATGCTTTCATATCGATTTCCTTTCTTGACTTTTCTCCTGGAGCTTTTAATGACCAATATCCTTTATAGTCCCTATCTCATTATTCAATTCCGTGTCCAAGAACCTCATTCGATTTACCTTCCAGCACATCCATGAGACTAAAAGAATTAACAGCTAATTCAAAGGTCATTGGATCGGTCGATAGTAAGCCTAACCTTTTCCATGCTATAAGAGCTCCCTTTATGATGCGCTCTCACTTTTAATATTATAACCGTTCAAAGCATGATTTTACAATTCAAGTAGATCGATCTTCGCCGCTTCATACTTTATATGCATCAAAAAACACATATCTATTTTAACTTGAAGTCTAAAATAAATATGTGTTTTGGTGCATCTCGATATTAGTTTAATTTCTTCACACTATTATTCATAATCATTTGATGGGGAACAATTATTTCATTGGTATCTGCCTTACCTTCCATGATCCGCATGACTAATTTAGCCGCTTCATAACCCATTTCTCTAAACGGTTGTTTTATTGTTGTAATTGACGGGTTTGTATAATCAATGATTTTCAATCCGTCAAAACCAGTCAAAGAGATGTCTTCCGGTACCTTTAGTCCCATTTCATTAATGGCTTTCAATGCGCCTAGTGCCATGATGTCACTAAAACAAACTAACGCTGTTGGAAGATCGGCTTTGTTGGAAGCCAAATAGTGTTTAACATTTTCATAGGCAGTCTGTTCTTTAAATTCACCATCGATTATCTTTCCTTTTATCGAGATACCCTGCTCATCAACTACCATAGATATGCCTTTCATTCTTTGCGTATTAACATCTGCTTTTTTTGCCCCACTCACAATTGCAATATTATGGTGATTATTTGAAATCAAATAATCTCCGATTTCATACGTTGCACGGACATTGTCAATACTCACACTGCCAATTAATTGATTGTCATTAGGTACTTTGACATCTATTAATACACAGGGAATGTTAGTTTTCAATAGCGATTCAAAATAAGGATCATCTAATCTAATCCCTGATAAAACGACGCCTCTAATATTTCGATCTCTGCAGAATTTCGCATAATCTTTTGTTTCCTGCTTTTGAGTTTCAATAAAATACATCGCCAATTCGTAACTGGCTTCTTCGGTCGCTTCGTAAACACCTTTAAAAATATCAAAGGAGTTACTATTATCCAAACTTTCTGAACCCAGGAAACCTGACGAGATCATGGCGATCGTTTTTTGATTTTTAGAGGAAAGATTTTTAGCTACGACATTAGGGGAATAATCCATCTGCTCTGCCATAATTTTCACTTTTTCTCTCGTTGTCGGACTTACATCAGGATAATTATTCAAAGCTTTGGAAACCATTGCGACTGATACACCTGCCGCTTTTGCCACATCTTTAATGGTAGTCATGCGCCTTTCCACCTTTGCTTGAGATTCTATATTTCTAGGCCAGTTGTTGATCAGATACTTATTATAGCATAATGATTTTGATAGTTATTTCAGTTATTCAATCTATTATTTACTCCCTACACTTCTGTCATTTGTAGAAATAAAGTATTTATTCAGGAAGATAAACATAATGAATATTGGAATCACAGAGAATATAGCCCCAGCCATAATGATATCCCAGGCGGTTATATTTCTGTACTGATTGGATAACGCATTCAATCCTTGTGTCAGCATGTATTTATCAGGACTCGTAAGGAATAATAACGGTCTCATAAATTCGTTCCATACACCCATAAATATAAAAATAGCTTGAGTGGCAATGGCTGGTTTCGCATTAGGTAAAACGATTTTGAAAAATATACCTAGAGTGCTCAACCCATCCATGGAGGCAGCTTCTTCAACTTCTCTAGGGAAATTGATGAAAAATTGTCTCATCATGAAGATATAAGCGATATTGATCATCGAGGTTAAAACAATGGAACTGTGCGTATTGATCAGACCAAGATTGGATACCACTATATACAATGGAATCATTGTAACTTGACCGGGTATCATGATCAATAGCAGCATTAGGCTGAATAAAAATTTTCGTCCAAAAAAGTCTATTCTGGCAAATGCATAACCTGCCATTGTATTAAACATGACGTTTAATACTGTGGTAATCAATGCAACGACCAGGGAGTTTCTAACCCATGTTGTATATTGAGATTCAAACAACGTTGTCCATCCAGATATACTCCAACTTTCCGGAAAAAATGTGCCGCCTGAGGCTATTTCAGCTGTAGACTTGAAAGATGTCAAAATACTCCAGCCAAAAGGGAAAAGGGTCAGTAAACTGTACAGTATCAATATTGTGTAAACGATAATTTTCAGTGTTTTATTTTCTTTTTTCATTTTCTATCACCCATTCATCTCATCTGCTTTCATCACTTTGTTGATTATCGCCGTAAAGGTAAAGATGATCACTCCTAATATGAAGGACATCGCCGAGGCTCTTCCCATATCATTGCTTGTAAATGCAAGCTGATAAATATACAGTGTAAAGGTCAGTGTGGCATTTTGTGGTCCGCCAGTCCCTCCAGATAATATAAAGGCCTGATCAAAGATTTGGAATGTTCCTACAACACCCATTGTGACCACATAAAATAAGATCGGCATTAACTGAGGAATGGTCACATGGAAGAATTGCCTGATTTTAGAGGCTCCGTCGATGGAAGAAGCTTCATACAAGTTGGTCGGGATGTCTTGCAGTCCGGATAAAAAGACGACCATGAAATGTGGAACGGTTGAGAAGATATTCATTATCATGATAACACTCAACGCTAGATCAGGGTTGGTGAGAAACTGCGTTCTGATTCCCGTCAATTGTTCGATCTGATTAACAATCAATCCGTTATTATTGAACAACCACATAAAGATAAGCGTCATCGCGGATGAAGAGGTCAACGTCGGAATAAACATAACGGTTAAAAAGACCCGGTTAAATTTAATTTTACTATTCAATAAGGCTGCCATGATCAAGGCGATCGCTGTCTGTATTGGTACAACGACGACGACGTAAGTGGTTGTGTTTCTTAGCGCTGCCCAAAATCTTGGATCACTAATGATTTTTCCGAAATTATCAAACCCTATAAAGGTACGCGTTCCAGATAAAAGATTGATATTGAAAAACATCATGAAAAAGGCGTAAGCAATCGGTACGACAATAAATACAATAGCGGCTAACGCAGCCGGAGCCATGAATATCAACCCTTGGATATTATTTTTTCTTTTTTTTCTCATTTTGATTACTCCCCATATATAGAACTCAACTCCAGACTATTGCAGCATCTGGAGTTGACTTTTTTATCTTCTATCTAATTCTGCGTTTGCTTCATCTTCTGCAGCTTGCAGTGCTTCTTCAACGGTCATATCCCCATTGATTGCCGCTTGGAAATAGTTGTCAAAAGCAGCCGAAACTATGGGCAGACTTTCACCTGAACTCCAAACAGTTCCATAATCTGCAGCCGCTACATGAGGTGCTAACACAGGATTATCAAGCAGATTCATTTCATCAGCAATTGATCCTCTTGGAGGTAGAGTACCTGATAACTCACTCCATTGCTTGAGACCAGCATTGGTCATGTAGTTGATGAACGAAATTGCTTCATCTCTATTCTCTGAATCTTTTGAAACAGCATACCCGACACTGAAGGTCATTGATTGTTCTTCTCCATTAATAGTTGGAGACTCAACAACAGCATAATTCAAATCTGAGTATTCTTGATTCAACGCACTGATTACCCAGTTACCTTCCATCATCATAGCCGCTTTGTTTGCACCAAAGGCCGCACCAGCTGAGTCGATGCCCATATCGATTTGAGGATTTTGCATATATCCAGCTTCTTTACCGTCTATGATCGACTGGAAATAGTCAATGACTTCAGGATTCGACGTGAAATCAGCGCGTCCTTCTTCTCCTGCGGGATCTAGCCCATTATTGATGAATGCACTATAGTGTCTCGCAAGTGATTGGTCGAAAAGCATTGCTGCCTGATCATCTTCTAAATTGTCTTGCAACTCATCCGCAAAAGCCAATAAATCATCCCAGTCGCGAGGGATATCTTCGACACTATATCCCGCTGCTTCTAATATGTCTTCATTAACATATAATGCTAATGTAGAATAATCTTTCGGAACTGCATACAGTTCATCTTCACCACTTCGGAAAACATCAATTAAAGGATCAAAAAAGTCATCCACATCATCTATTTCACCTGAAAGATTTTCAAGCACGCCACTTTCCATAAACATTGGAGCAGCAAATGCTTCCAGATAGAAAACATCGGGTGCATTATTTGCAGCAAATCTTGCGGTCATAGCATCTTGGAAATTGTCTTGAATAATTTCCAGTTCAACTTCAATTCCTGTTTCTTCTTCAAAACTGCTTATCGTTTCTTCCATTGCATTTGTTTCAGCCGGAGAAGATCCCCAGACTGCTAAATTAACGTTCCCACCGTTCTCGTTTGTGACACCCTCTTCGTTGTCACCCGTATCGTTGTCAGTTGCCCCGTCGTCGTTGTTGCATGCAGCTAATAAAGCAATAGTTGAAACCAGTCCTAAAGATTTAATGAATTTATTCATGTGTAACCCTCCTAGGTTATATTTTTAAATGGTTATAGCTTCATTGGACGTGTATGTTTTCCCTTCACACTCAAAAGTGATCTGCTGATTATCTAGTGGTGTAACTGTGAATTCACTCTTTGTAATATCTATCTGTACAGCTTTGTTTTTCCATTGGAATACGAATCCCAGTTCATTCCATTCTTCAGGTAAGCTTGGATTGACAGTTAGCTTGGTATTCTTGACTCTTACTCCTGCAAACCCAAATAATATGATCTGCCATATGCCACCTATTGACGCAGCATGAACACCCGGATCAGAAGAAAGCATATTAGGACCCAAATCTATTTGAATCGCTTTTGAATATAAATCATACGCCAATGTTTTATTCTTAATATCAGATGCTATTATAGCATGAGTCGATAAGCTCAAGGATGAATCATGAGTGGTTCGTGGTTCATAATAATCGAAGTTTGCCTGTTTAAGTTCTTTGCTCATTTCATGATGAGTCTGGTCCATCAAATAGAGTAGTACCAGAACATCTGCCTGTTTGCTTATCTGCATCTGGTTCACCTGGTCAAGGTTATAGTCATCGAACAGTTTGCCTACAGTATCGGCATTTTTATATTTAGATAGATCTATTTCTTTTTTCAACAGATACGTATCATCCTGTGGAATAACGAGCGACTCTTTATCTGGTTTAGGCAAATATAACTTCTCTTTTGCTGTCTTCAAATCATCCATAGCTGCTGTAATAGATGTGCGTTCGTTAAGCTCACTAAGCAAATCTTCATTATTAGCTTGCAATGAATCATGATACTCGATTGCTAACGATAGATTGAAATGGGCCATGTAGTTGGTAAACGCATTATTATTTATATGCTCTTTGTATTCGTCCGGCCCTATTACTCCGTTAATTTCATATAGCTTTTTCTCATCATTCCATTCTAATCGGCTGGACCAGAATTTTGCTGTTTCGAAAATGATTTCATAGCCATATTGATTCATGAAGGCTTCATCACCAGTGGCCGAATAGTACTGATAGACAGCAAAGGCTATATCGGCAGTGATGTGCTGCTCAATAAATCCGCTCCATATCTTGGTCTGTTCACCCGTTACGATGTCCACAGCTCCCCATACGGGTGTGACTTCTCCATCAGAAGGATAAGCTGCTTCCCAAGGATACATAGCTCCTTGGTAATCATTATCTAAGGCTTTTTGCTTGGCACCGATCAACCCATGGTATCTATATTTAAGTAATGACTTGGCTATTTCAGGGTTAAAGAAAGTAAAGAATGGCAGGATGAAAATTTCGGTATCCCAAAATGAATGCCCTCTATATCCTTCTCCACTTAACGCTTTTGCTCCTATACCCATTTTATCGCTGTGCGCCGGAACCATTACCGTTAAGTGATAAATCGCAAACCTTGAAGCCAGCAAGTCAAATGACTGATCCGTTTTCAACCTGAAATTATAAGCATTCCACACTTTAGTTTCCCATGCTTTTTTATGCTCATTGAAATTTGCATCGTATCCTTTTTCACTATTAGCCTTTAAATTTGATAAAGCTAATTTTCTCATTTCGCTTAATGAATACGATTCGCCTTCCCATTCGTTATCTCGGCTTGTATAAACCATACTGGTCTTATCGATAACCAATGAATCTCCCTGATTTAATGTCAGGTCATAGTTAACAGTCATTTTTCTTCTAGCGATTTCCATCTTGGGTTCTATGAATAACGATTCATTATTCACCTTCAAATCGTGAGCAGTCAATACGACGATATCTATATTTGATTCAGTTGTCGTTTGAATGCTTTCTAGGAATTTTTTGTCATATATTCTTTTTTCACCTTCATGAAAATGTTGAGAACCAGTATTCGTCAATTGAGCATCGATACCAGACTCAAAACTTATATCCACTTGCTCTCCTTTGTTGGTCACTTCAATTTGCAGCCCGATTAAATGTAGATCCTCTAATGAGACAAAACGTCTGAATTTAAAGCTTAATTGTTTCTGGTCAGGTGACACCCAGTCAATTTCTCTTACCAGCTCAGCTTCTTTCAAATTCAAATATCTGATGTATTTTTTTGTTTCCCCAAACTCTAGTGAAAAACGTTCTCCATCAATTTTAAAATCTATATTTGTTATATCGGCTATATTGGGAAGCTCTGGGACTTCTTCTTCGCTAAAATTATTAAACGTTCCATTAACTAATAAATTTCTCTGTTCATTCAGATAAGACTCTTCAGTCACCGAACGCAATCCCATATAACCGTTTCCTAATGATAGTATGGATTCAGCTTTACCTAGGTGCTTGGTAGAAAATACCTCCTCTGCTACGATCCAGTTTTCGTTTTCTCCATTTCCATAATCATATTTCATCATAAACATCATCCTTTTCTATTTACACTAAAACGTTTTAGCATTTACCGAAAACGTTTTAGTGAATCGCTTACACTTATAGTAATCGATTCTTTAATGCTTGTCAACATGCAATAATGGAATATTATAAATATCCGTTCTCTTAAGTGAAGCAGGCTTCGTAAATTAGCCGTCATAACGAATGATGGTTGCCAGTCTTACTCATAGTAATTTTTATCTAATCACTCGCTTCCATGATTCTAAGAAGGATTTGATTTATTGACATAAAGTAAGTAAGCTCGTATACTTGTTGCATACTATCTCGAATTCGTAATAAAATCTATATCGCGGTAGCGGGAGCTGCGTCAATGGAAACGAAGCTCCTGAAAAATATTGAATACCGTTGAAAATAAAAACAGACAAGGAGTAATAGACATTGAAACATATATTTAAAGAAGGAACTGATCTAACAAGCACCACTTTACTCTTACTTCACGGCACAGGCGGCACGGAACAGGATTTGCTCCCTTTAGCCGAACGCGTAGATTCCCAAGCGAATGTCCTCAGCGTCAGAGGAAACATCAATGAGAACGGCATGTTTCGCTACTTTAAACGTTTGAGCCCCGGTGTTTTCGATGAGGCAGACCTGAAATTCAGAACACACGAATTAAATGACTTTTTAAACGATGCTGCCAAAGAATACGGCTTTGATCGAAACAAAATCATCGCCATCGGCTATTCAAATGGGGCAAACATTGCCGGCAGTCTGCTCTTTCATTACAGTAATGTCCTAAAAGGAGCTATCCTGCATCACCCGATGGTCCCGCTGAGAGGGTTGGAGCTTCCAGATTTATCAGACACACCCATTTTTATTGGCGCAGGGACCAATGACCCAATCTGTGCTTCCGAAGAGTCAGAAGAACTTGAACATTTACTCAGCGATGCCGGCGCTGACGTGACCCTACACTGGGAAAACCACGGCCATCAGCTCAGCGGAACAGAAGTTGACGCTGCAGCGACATGGTATAAAGCAAACAAAAATCGCCTAAATCAATAGGCGATTTTTTCTTTGTTATTATATTTCCATCTTAACGATCCGTGCCCCGAATGGCAGCAATGCAAGTTTCGCTTGTTTAAAATGCTGAAGCCCAAATGGGATCCCTACAATAGTTAAACAGAAAATGACCCCCATCGTGACTGATTCAATAACTAAGGCAAACCCGCCCAGTACCAGCCATAACACATTAAACATAAAAGATGCTCCCCCGTGTCCAAACTCAATATCTTTACCAAATGGTGCTGCGGCCATGGTAGAGAATTTGAAACATTGCATCCCGATAGGAATCCCTATGATAGTGATGGACCAAAGAACACCTAATATCAACCAGGTAAAGAATCCAATAAATCCTCCCAAAATAAACCATACAATATTACCTAATACCTTCAATCAACTCTTCCTTTCTTCGCCTAACTGATTTGTGGTGGTTCTCCATTTTGATCATCTGATTCAGTAAAATCAGCATGACGCCAATGAAACAGGTAATCAAAATCTGCTTGATCCAATTTAAAATCAAAAACATCAAAATTTTCTTCGATACGGTAAGCATGTGCTGATCTGGTTAGAGGCAGGACATCTAAATCTAACCCAAAACGAAGCAAGACTTGAGCCAAAGACTTATTATATTTTTGAAGCATCTCTCTTATACGATCCTCTTTCCTTAAAACATTCAGTGGATTCAGTGGTGAACACGCTTGAACGATAATATCATACTTTTTACAGTATTCACGCACATCATTTTGAGTAACACCCGGATAGATCATCAGCTGATTTACCATCGGTTTGATTTTAGCATGCTCGACTATATTTTCTAAGTGGTTGACTGAGAAATTACTGACTCCAATGGCTTTAAGTTTACCTTCTTCGTAAAGTTCTTCCATCGCTCTCCAAGTTTCTAGATTCTCTTTATCCCAATCTTCTCCGGTTCCTACATCAAGTGGCCAATGGATCAAATAAAGATCCAGGTAGCTCGTTCCTAATTTCTCTAATATTCCTTCCACTTTGTCTCTTACATTGCTATAAACATGTTTATCAACCATTAAATTACTGGTTAGAAATAACTCTTCTCTTGGGAACCCACTTTTTTTAAGTCCCTTACTCACTAATTCCTCATTTTCATATCCAGCTGCACTGTCGATATGGCGAAATCCTACTTCAATAGCTTTAACAATGGACTGAACAGCTTTTTCTTCATCCGAATTTTTACAGATTTTAAAGCCCATCACTGGCATTTTCTTTCCATTATATAGCTTAACCGTATCCATTTCCATTCCTCCAATTTCATCAGTCAATAAATTGAATAAACGATTGGTCATCTATAACTATTATACTATAAATGAATATCGTATCCTATTATCTTTAATTTCACCAACTTATCCACTCTATGTTGTCGAGTCTCTTATTGTCTAGAAAGTGTAACCTCATTGTAGCAAAAAAGCTCTCAAACAAATTGTCTGAGAGCTTTTCTGAACAAATCCAAATATTGATTTTTCGCCTGCCTTATACATGACTTGAATCAAGCCACCATCAACGACAAATTCAATACCGGTTGAGTAAATGGATTCATCAGATGACAAATAAAGCAAGAGATTGGATATTTCTTTTGGCTCCGCAATATGTTTCATCGGAATATCTTTTTCCATTTCTTTAACCAAATCTCTGACGCTCTCATGTTCGGTCATTGGTGTACGGATCGTACCTGGATGAACAGCATTGACGCGGATATTAAATTCCGCAAATTTAGATGTTATATAGGCTAGATTATCGACGCCACCTGCGCCATCGGTAATGACTGCAACTTTTCTATCTAAACGACCCGTTTAACACACTCCTATATAGTATTTTACTTCTGCCCTTAATTTAGCAGGTCTATTTTTACGTTACAAGCGAGAGGGCTTACATCTCCCAACTTCTCCTTCATGTTAATCATTGTCTAGTTGTGATTTGGTATACTGAATAGTGACTGCAGTATAACAGGATGATTTTTCGAACCTGATTACAGTTTTTTTCATATTGGAAGCTTGTTGCTGCCAACAAGCTATCTTAACTAAGGGATGATTTACAAGGGATTTTGATAGATTAAATTATCACGAGTTATTTATAAAAGTGATTACCGGATTTAATGTCAAAAAAACACCCAAATGAGCGGTGAATTTACGCATTCGGCGATTTGAAAAGTTTCTCTTTAGCGTACTTACCGAATGCTCCCAGGTTCGACACTTTGAAGACGACAATTTCCTCCTAAGTGTTGAACTTTGACTAGGTTCGACACTTTGAGAAAACTAGACTGTCTGTAATTACCGAACCGGGCTTCATTCGGTAATTAGAAAGACACCTTTTTTTTCAAACTGTCGAATAGGCTGTATCTTCGACACTTAGCTGCCTATCTGATTGCAGAACTTACCGAAGTCTGAGCAATTCGGTAAGTTCTGACTACATTCTCATTCCAAAGTGTCGAAGTGACACTATATGCTCAAATTTAATTAAAAAGAAACCATAAAATATCTTGATCACTCATTTATTTTGCAATCTTGACAGATTCGATCATTTTTTCTTGTATACATAAGCGAAGGAACAAAGGAGGGTAACATTTTGGCGGACGATAAATGGATAATCAAAACGATTAAAAACCGAAACGAGCAGGGACTTGAGGAATTGATCAGTAAATATGGCCGACTATTAAAAGCCATCATTCAAAAGCACCTATATGCACTTCCCGGTCATCAGGATGAATGTTTGAATGACGTTTTTCTCGCTGTCTGGAATAATATTGACCAGTACGATCCATCAAAAGCGAGTTTCAAAAACTGGGTAGCGGTCATCGCAAAGTACCGGTCTATCAATACACTGAAAAAATATAGGAACGAATTAAATACTGTTGGATGGGAAGAACACCTAGAAACGCAACATGTACATAACGACAAGCCTTTATCAGAAGAATTATGGGAAATTCAGTTGGAAGAATTACTTGCACCACTTAATGGGAAAGATCGCATTATGTTTAAAGACATATTTGAGTCAAAGGATTCGACTGAAGTCATTGCTGAAAAACATGATTTGACCACAGGTGCTTTATACAGCCGTTTCTCACGAGGAAAATCAAAAATCAGACGACACTTCGAAAAGAAAGGAGAGTCAAGGAATGAATAACGACAAAAAACTTTACAAATTACTAAATCAGTTGAAAATAAATACAGATGACTATGAAGAGACTTCTCTGTCTGACCAGGAAAAAGATGTCCTGTTTCAGTCGGTTAAAAGTCAATTAAACAATGAATTTAGTAATCCAACGAAAGCATCAATTTGGAAAAAACCTGTTCTGTTAATTGCAGCTACGCTTTTCCTTACATTCTTAGGTCTGCAGACACCCGTCGGGCAACGTGTTCAAGCTGCTGCCTCCTCTTTCTTAGAGAACTTTCGGTATACGATCACTGAAGCGTTAGGTATAGAAGAACGAACAACCGACGATACAAGCATATCCGTCAATCAGGTTCAGACGATCGGAGATGCTGAAATAAAAGTTGAAGATATGCTTATTTTCGATGATTTATTACTTATTAACGTACTCGTTGATTTGAGAGAGTCTCTAGAAGACTATCATTTGGGAGGGATAGAGAATAAAATCCTTTCTATAAATGGAAAAAAAGTCACTGATTCGATGTCAAGTTACGGAACAACAGTCAGCGAAGACGATGCTGTTCATAACCGAATATTAGTTATAGACCTAAATGAAGATTTTTCAATGACCGACAATTACACTATAGAACTCACTTTAGAAGATCTTTTTATTATTGATATGAAAGACAATACCAAAAGAGACGAACGTGTGCCACCCGTTGAAGGGAAAGCCACATTTTCTGTCGATACGGCAAGGGACGAACTACAGAAACACACAAATAGATATTCCATTGATCAGGAGTTAAGTACTGATCTCTATGATTATTCCATTAACAACTTAAACACACACCCACTCTTCAGTTTCATTGAAATAACTTCAGACAACTGGACTGACATACCGTTTGAAGTGATTGAAATACGTGGAGAAGATAACCGGGGTAATGAGCTAATATTTACTCAACACAGCTACACGTATATTGGAGATGAGAATCATTATACTGGACGGCTTAACTTGTCTGAAGAAGATTCTGACATTACCAGTGAGCAGATGCTGGAATCAGCAGAACTTCACCTTCAGTTTTATTCTGCCGAGTTTCCAGAAGATGTGGGTACGCTTGATTTCACTTCTTATGGTGAGCCAATCACCATCGAACTGAATCAATAGTCCAAAGCGTATTGTGTCAGATGATGGCACAGTGCGTTTTTTTATTAACTAAGTATATTCCACCCTTCCCTCTTTCAAAAAGCATCCATTTATTATACACTTGAACTATTGCAGACAACTAAATTGCTCACAACGCTAATTTTCCATAATGTACTTTGAAGGAGATTTTTAAACATGAAAAAAATATATATCATACATGAAAATATGGACTGGACGAAACATTTGATTAAACGACTGGAAGAACTTGGTGTCCCTTATGAAGACTGGGACTTGTCAGAAGGGCTCCTTGATATTCAGGATTTGCCTTCTGACGGCGTCTATTACAACCGAATGAGCGCTTCTTCCCACACAAGAGGGAATCGCTATGCACCAGAACTGACCGATCAAGTACTCTCGTGGCTGGAAGAAAAAGGGGCATGCGTCATTAACGGAACGGGTGCGATCAACCTTGAAGTCAGTAAGCTCAAACAGTATCTCGCCTTGCAATCCGCCGGGATAAAAACGCCTAAAACTATCGGCACTGTGGGTAAGGAAAACATTTTGAAAGCTGCTGAAAAGCTGAATGAGTTTCCTTTTATCATCAAACATAACCGCGCAGGCAAAGGGCTGGGTGTACGGTTACTCTATTCGCTTGAAGAATTGAAAGATTATGTAAATGGTCCCGATTTTGAGGACTCCATCGACGGCATCAGCCTTGTTCAACAATATATTAAATCTGTGGACGGCCACATTATCCGTTCTGAATTCATAGGCAGAAAGTATTTCTATGCAGTGAAGGTCGATTCGCGTGATGGCTTTGAGTTGTGCCCGGCCGATGTCTGCCAGATCGGCCCTGATGGCGAAGAACTGCCAGCTGAAAACAAATTCAAGATCATCGACAGACTACCTGAAGCTCAAATTAAACGTTATGAGACATTCTTGAATAACCAACGTATCGATGTGGCGGCACTGGAATTTATCATTGATGAAAGTGGCGAAGTATACACTTACGACGTCAACACCAATACGAACTACAATGACGATGCTGAAAAAGTATCCGGGCAGTATGCCATGCTGGAACTGGCGAAATATTTAAAGAGTGAATTAGAGAAGCGTTAAGAATTTCCTGCCAGAAAATACTTCGAAACTGTAAAAGACACCTCTAGATTTCTAGAGGTGTCTTCTTTATTATTCAACGATATTTTGTGGTTGTCCTTTTAAAAATGCCAAGGTATTATCGAATGCAATTTCTGCCCGCTTGACCATGGCTTCGTCCGTTAGATAAGCGACATGCGGCGTCAACACTGTATTCTTAGCATGAAGTAACGGATAGTCATTTGGAAGTGGCGGCTCCATATCAAAGACGTCGATGCCTGCCCCAGCAAGTTTCTCTTCGTTAAGTAACTCTGCCAAGGCCTGATTATCAATGATCGGTCCCCGCGCACAATTTATCAGTACGGCCGACGGTTTCATTTTAGCCAGCTTCTCTCTGGATAAAAAATTTCTCGTTTCATCATTCATAGGTAAATGAACAGACACAATATCGCTTTTTTCAAGAAGCTCTTCGAGTGGCAAATACGTTAGTCCCAAATTTTTCGCTTCATCTTTTTCCGTCCGGTTGTACCCGGTCAAATTCGCACCGAACGCTTTGAATAACTGGGCGGTCCTTATGCCAATGTTTCCTGTCCCAATTATGCCTACCGTTTTCCCTCTGATTTCACTGCCTTGAATCACTCCCGGGAATGTTTCTCTTCTGATATCTTTATCTCCCTGCGAAAGCGAGCGGTATAGATCCAGCGTCAAACCAATAACGAGTTCGGCCACAGATTGATCGGAATACCCGGCCGCATTGGCTATTTTCATTTCTTTTTCCTTGGCTGTTTCGCGCGCTACATGGTCCACCCCGGTGAACGCGACGTTGATCAATTTTGTCTGGTTCAGCTGTTCGACGACTTCTTTAGGATAAGGGGTATTGGCAATCATAACGATATCCGCATCCTGGCTGCGTTTTAACAGTTCATCAGGATCGGTTGTTTTTTCATCAAAATAAACGAAGTCGTGTCCCAGCTCTTTTATCGGTTGAGCCAGCGTTTCAATCATCTCTTCTGGTACTCTTAACGGTTCAAGTAAAACTACTCTCATCTTCATCTTCCTTTCAATCGCTTTCTGTTAAAGCATTTCTTCAGCTAATAATTTATAGGTATTCAAGCGCTGTTCTTGTGAATACGCGATGCTGCAGATCATGGCTTCCTGGAAACCGTAAGTTTTCTGATCTTTATATAAGAGCTCAGCGACTTCTTTCGCCGTCCCGACCAAATGAATCTGTCGGTTCGTCTGAATCGCTTCACGTTCATCATCGGTCAGCTTATGCTTTTGTGCCTCTTCAGGCGACATGAGCGGTGACATACGTCCCTGACCCAGACGAATGCGGGCAATGTCTTGAGGTTTCGCCTGAAATTCGGCTTCCTCTTTCGTTTCCGCCACAGTCACCAGATAAGCCACACTTATTTCCGGTTTCTCCATGAATGCTGAAGGCACAAACCGGTCTCTATACAAATCAAATATCTCTTTGCGCATCGCATTGAGCATGAAAAATTGAGCAAAAGAATATCCCAGTCCTCTTTGACCTGCCTCGATGGCACTGTTCCCACTTGACCCTAACAGCCAAGCTTCCGGCAATGTCACATTCTGCGGTGTTGCTGGTGTTTTACTATAAAGGGTTTCATCGGGGACATCGTCCTTTATCAAAGCCAACGCAACATCCAACTTTTCATATAAGTGGTCAAAGTCCGGATCATTCCCTTGTGCCAGAGCATAGATGGCATTCTGATCGCCACCCGGTGCGCGTCCCACACCGTAATCGATCCGTCCCGGAGCCAAGGCACTTAACGTCTTGAACACTTCCGCCATCTTAAGCGGTGAATAATGCATCATCATAGTGCCACCGGTCCCCAACCGGATGTGTTTTGTTTTAGCGGCAATGTACGCCACCACTACTTCTGGAGCAGAACTGGCAAAGCTTGAACTGCCGTGGTGTTCTGCCAGCCACATGCGGTAGTACCCTAATCCTTCTGTATATTGGGCCAGTTCCACGGCTTTTTCCAGAGCCACTTGCCCCGTATTTCCACTCGTGATGGGTGCCTGATCGAGTACACTTAATCTCATTATTCATTCGTCCTTTCTTTCATTGTTTCGTTCTTACTATACCATTCAGATCCCCTGGCATCCTATTAAATAAATCGTTATTTATAAAGGACTCTTGTTGAGTCATTTACTACCTTTTTATGATTCAAGTCATACACTGATAGACTTATAAAGATGTTCATCGAACTCAGCCAACGTTTCATTTTCAATATGGGAAAGTATCTCATATCAACTCCCTCTTATTCAAAATGTTTCGCAAGCACATCTATAATATAGTCACATTAACTTTTAATTTTTTAATTATAAACACACCAACAATTGGAGGCGTTAACATAAATTCCGTTCATAAAAAAGTCGCTTTTTAAATTAAAATACATTTTGTTATATATAATTCCATTTTAATGTAGTATACTAATAGATAATTTAAACAATCTAATTATTGCTAGATAAGTGGATTGAAAATGGAGGAGATATTATGGAAAATCGAAAGAAATTTAAGCTTGGTCTTGTACCGAAATTATTGATTGCCATTGGTTTAGGCGTCCTGGTTGGACAATTAACCTTTATACCAGACTTCATACTTCAGATCCCTATCACTTTTTCGGCCTTGTTTAGCCGATTGTTAGGCTTTATCATTCCTTTAATGATTGTCGGATTTGTTGTGAAAGGTATTTCGGACCTTACCGATGGAGCTGGAAAATTACTTGGGCTGAATGCACTGATGGCCTATTCCAACACTCTGATTGGCGGCTTTATCGCTTATTTGCTGGCCTCAAGTCTTTTTCCTTTGTTTATCGATGCATCAGTTAGAGAAACTGTTCAAACGGAAGGCACTGAACTAGCACCTCTGTTCACTCTACCTTTGGAGCCATTATTCGGTGTCACGTCAGCGATCGTCTTTGCCTTTTTGTTCGGCGTCTTTATTTCCTGGTTACGCAAGGAAGAGAAAGGCGAAGTCATGTATCACTTTTTCGCTGAATTCGGTGCCATTATTACTCAAATTTTATCAGTAATTATCATTCCAGGCTTGCCTTTTTACATCTTCGGTAACTTCTTGAACTTAAGTTACAGCGGCGCAGTCTTTTCACTGCTTTCCGTCTTTTGGAGAGTGTTCGTCGTCGTAATTGCTCTGCAGCTATTGCTTATTACGATATTATTTATACTCGCAGGACTTTATTCAGGTAAGAACCCGGTCACTTTAATGAAAAATCAAGTCCCCGGTTACTTCACTGCTTTAGGAACACAATCTTCTGCCGCTACTATTCCTGTAAATATGGAATGTGCCCGCAAGAATGGCGTTTCAAAAGAAATCAGGGAATTCGTTATTCCATTGAGTGCGACTATTCACCTCATGGGAAGTGTCGTCACTATCACTTCTTGTGTGACAGCCGTGCTGCTGATGTTCGATATGCCACATAGCTTTGGCATGATGGCTGCCTTTATCGCTACTTTAGGAGTCGCGCTAGTTGCTGCACCAGGTGCACCAGGCGGAGCTATCATGAGTGCTCTTCCGTTTGTTTATATGGTAGGCATCGATCCAACTGGAACATTAGGCACTCTGCTTGTTTCTCTCTACATTACTCAAGACAGTTTTGGTACCGCAGCAAACGTTTCTGGTGACAACGCCATTGCGGTTGTGATCGATAAATTCTATGAGAAACATATATTGAAAAAAGCTGTCCCTGTTGAAGGTAACGCATACAGCCGAGTCAACAACTAACATCATCAACTAGTCTATCAAAAAAAAGAAGGAGCAGATACTCTGCTCCTTCTTTTTTTTATTCCGATTTTCACTGCATTTCCTCGATTAAACGTTTGGCAGCGTATTGTCCGGAGCGGATGGCCCCTTCCATAAATTGAGGGAACTGCGGACCAAGCTCTGTGCTTGCAAAGATTAGATTATTAAAAGGTTCTTTTAAATATTCGTGGGCTTTCGGTTCACCTTTATAATGCACCATTGCGCCATATCCCCCACCGTAGTATGGTGATCCCTGCCACTCGCTGATTTCATAATCCTTGTACATTTCTGCTTCATCTCCAAAGACTTCGATCAAGCGCTCTTTTGCGAAGAATTCTTTCACTTCTATCGGGACATTGGCAAGCTCTTTAGCCTTATCTCCACCGATAAACAGGGTGAGTCGGTTTTCACCCCCGGCTTTAGAAGAATCCATTACATTGACACCTTCATTGGCTGCATAGATGACACCGTAGACTGTCTTTCTCTTTCCTTTAATGGCTTGTTCACGCCAGAAGGGATCATCATATACGAAGGTCATCTTGATCACTGCACCATCGATATAACTCTTCAAGTACCGGTCGTAATGTTCAGCTAAAGATGAACTGAACTCGATTCGGGCTGCAGTGGTTGGTGGCACTGCCATGATCAGTGCTTTTGCGTGATATTTCGTCTTGTTTTTAGTTTTTAAAATAAAGCCATTTTCGGTTGCTTTCACTTTCACCACAGGCTCAAGGTAACGGATCGCCTCTTCATTAATAGTCTCCAAATAACGAACGACTCGGGACAGCGGACCAGAAGCTTGATAATTCAATTCGTTGTTCGTCGTTGTGATGCGACTGACCAAATCTTCTAAAACTTCTGCATTGATATAATCACTGTTTACCGTCGTTTCGGCGGCTACAAAGCTCTTAATGATTTGGCGTTTTCGTTTATTTCCGACATGCTTATCCAGTAAACTAGCCAGTGTTTGAGAAGTTGAATCTATTTCAGCAACATCCCTCAACAGTGCTGGGATATCTTTGAAATCAAAACGAATAGGCTCCCTACTTTTTTCGCTTATGATCACCAAGTCTTCCGGTATGCGTGTTTCCTCCAGAGTCATTCCGGATTCTTCAATGAGTTTCACGATTTCAGTCATATCTTTATTAACAAACTGCGCACCCAGTTCAAAATAGCGTGATGAATCTTCGGAAACTTTGGAGCATACTTTTCCACCAGCTCGGTCTGTTGCTTCTAAAATTAAGTAGTTCTTTCCTTCTTCATGTAAAGCCTTCGCGGCAGTTAATCCTGCCAAACCTGCCCCAACGACAATGACATCGTAATCTGACATTTTAGTATTCATCATTAATTTTCTCCTCACTTCCTTACCTGTGGTCCATTATCTAATATTTCTTTTTAAAATTTTGTGTGTGATGAACTTTTCGATTTCTACTACTACAAACACACCGAACCCTATGATAACAGGGTAAATCCAATAGTTCAAATCGATTGGATAAAGTCCCAAGGCGTTATTCAAGAACGGAACATACGTGACCAAAAGTTGGAAAACGATTAATAAACCGGATACTATAAAAGCGGCTTTATTATCAAAAAATTGGCGATTCAGACTAAAATGACGCTCGTTTCTTACATTGAACAAATGGAATAATTGAGCAAAGACGAGGGAATGAAGCGTCACCGTATTTATAATTTCAACGTCATAATCCACCAACAGAAGCAGGTTGATCAACATGATGGATCCACTAATAAGCACGGAAACAAATATAATACGAAAGACATAGTAAGGACTCAACAGCCTTTGATTAGAATCACGCGGCGGTTTTGACATCGTGCCTTTCTCCAAGGGTTCAAAAGCCAAAGCCAAAGCGATAGTTACCGCGGTGATCATGTTGACATATAGGATCTGCACAGGTGTTAATGGCATTTCTACTCCTATTATCAACGCTGTCATAATCAGCAAAGCTTCTGCCCCGTTGGTCGGTAAAATGAAGAGGATGGTTTTCTTTAAGTTATCATAGACCCGTCGACCTTCTTTTATCGCATTGACAATGGTAGAAAAATCGTCATCTGCTAAAACAATTTCAGAGGCTTCTTTGGCCACCTCTGTTCCTTTGATACCCATAGCCACTCCGACGTCTGCTCGTTTCAGGGCGGGTGCATCATTTACACCATCACCCGTCATGGCGCTGATATGGCCGTTGCTTTGCAGTGCTTCGACCAGTTTCAGTTTGTTATGAGGGCTCGTTCGCGCAAAGACATCGACCTCTTCCACGATCTCCTGCAATTCTGCATCGGACATCTCTTCCAACTCGCGCCCTTCGAAGACTTTATCTCCGTCTGTGATCCCAAGTTGCTTGGCAATCGCCAGAGCTGTTTCCTTGTGATCTCCGGTAATCATTTTAACCTGGATACCCGCTTCTTTACAGACTTTGATGGCTTCAATGACATTCTCTCGAGGCGGATCGATAATACCTGTGAGTCCAAGTATCGTTATGCCTGATTGGATATCCTCATGGTCGATGTGTTCTTTGGTCTCAGAGACCTCTTTGATCGCCATCGCGAGCACACGTTCACCTTTTTTAGACCGTTTGTTCATCTGTTTTTCCCAATATAGAAGATCCTCTGACTCCAAACCGGCCATTTCAAACAAACGGTCCGGGGCGCCTTTAATATAAATTTTCTTCAATTTATTTTCTTCGACTAATCCTGCCATATATTTGTACTCTGAATCAAAAGGGATCTTGGATTTCATTTCAAGGGCACCGATAGAGACATTCGCTTTTTCGGCCAGGGTAATCAAGCAGCCTTCAGTCGGATCTCCTCTGATGACCCATCCGTCTTCTTTCTCATAAATATCCGACTCATTTACTGTTTTAGCTGCAGTCAGTAACTCTCTCAGGTCCATCTCTTCATCGACATCGATTTCTTCTTCCTGTTCGTTCACTATCTTGCCTTCCGGTGCGTAGCCTAATCCCGTTACAGAATAGCTATGCTCTCTGGTGATGACCGACTGCACCGTCATTTCATTTTTTGTAAGTGTCCCTGTCTTATCTGAACAAATAACCGTTACGGCTCCCAATGTTTCTACTGAAGGCAGTGTGCGCATGATTGCATTTTTATCTGCCATGGACTGCACACCTAAAGCCAGAATAATGGTCAAGATAGCGGGAAGTCCTTCAGGAATAGCGGCAACAGTCAGACTGATCACGGACAGCAGGAGTTCGCCCCATTCATAATCATGGACAATTAAGCCCACTGCAAATAATATGACGGCAAAAACAAGAATAACGACTGAGATCGTTTTCCCAAATCTATCCGTCTGCTGGAGCAAGGGTGTTTTTATTTCTTCAACTTCACCCATGGAACGGTTGATTTCACCTATTTCTGTCGTTTCTCCCGTTTCAACGACGATTCCTTTTGCCGTTCCTGAAGAGACAGAGGTTCCTGAAAACACCATATTGATTCGGTCGCCAAGCGGTGTATCTTCTTCCAACACATGAGTCTGTTTTTCAACAGAGGTGGATTCCCCTGTTAAGGGTGACTCTTCAACTTTTAGCTTATCCGTATCAAACAACCGGATGTCTGCAGGTACCTTGTCTCCAGGATTGAGTATCACGATATCTCCCGGGACGAGCTCCGTTGCATCCACTTCTCTCTTTTGTTCATTTCTGAGAACGACTGCCTCTAAAGATAACATTTTTTTGATACCTTCAAGTGCTTTTTCTGCTTTTCTTTCTTGAACATAACCAATAACGGCATTTATAATGGCAACAAGCAGGATAACAACGGTATCGGCATAATGACCCAAAATAAAAGTAACGACAGCCGCAAAGAGCAAGATATAAATCAGAACATCATTAAATTGTCTGAAGAATTTCACCCACACAGGCGTCTTCTTTTTTTTAGGTAATTTATTTAATCCGTATTCCTCTTGTCTTTTTTTTACTTCCTGATCATTTAATCCTGTTTGTGTATCTGTCTCTGTTTCTTTTTCTGTCTCTTCACTGCTTAAATGAAACCATTTAGTTTCAGCCATGACATCCCCTTCTTCACATATTTCATTATTTTTTTATACTTATTAAATAAAAGCTTCTTTATTAATCGTCAACATCACTTGAAATACAAAAACCTTAATTTTTGCAGGATTTTCTTAATTATAGAATAACATAATACAATACGCTATATCTCGTTCAGAAACTTATCCCACTGAACCTTAACTCAAAAGATTCGTGAGGAATGATTCAGACCGAAATAGATGAAGTGAATCCGAATACAGTTGCTTCCGTTATTGACCATATGGATATGCCAGAAAGAGAATTTCCCTGTATTTCAATCAGAATAATCTTTTGGTACTTTTATATTCTTCCGGCACTCCCGCTCACATACTGCTTTAATTTTTTTATTTACACTACTGCCTGCCCAATAGCTTATAATTGAGTTTTTCCTATTAGAATAGTACCCTTTTAAGCAACAAGACTTTAAAGGCAGAGTGTTAAAATCCATACGTTAATCGGAAGGAGAGATTCGATGGATCAAGGTTTCAAAGACAAAGGTGCAACCCTTCAACCGACTTATTCATTATGATAAAGGAGAGATTCATTCATGCATAAATCCAATGAAACATATTATGATTACTTGTTTATCGGTGGCGGAATTGCTGCCGCTTATGCTGCAAAAAGTATACGCAAGTCAGACAACAAAGGTTCCATCGGCATTCTTTCTTCGGATCAGGATGGACCCTACGCCCGTCCGGCCTTATCGAAGAGACTGTGGACAGATGATGACTATTCCGTTGAAGACGTTCCTTTCAACACAGCTGAAGAAACAGATTCAGACATCATGCTTGAAACAGTCGTGACTTCGATCGACAGACAAAACAAAACGGTCACGACACACGACGGAACAACACTTTCTTACGGCAAACTGCTTCTAGCGACTGGCAGCGAACCGCGGACCTTGAAAGGCCCGGAAGACGATCACGTGATAGCCTTTCGCACATTCGAAGACTACCGTAAATTGAGAGAATTCTCCGGAAAAGACCAGCATGTCATCGTCGTCGGCGGAGGTTATATCGGAACAGAACTCGCCGCGAATCTGAAACTGAACAACACCCAGGTGACGCTTATCTATCCGCAAAAGGTCTTAAACGATAATCGCTTCCCGCTTGAGCTGGCTAAAGAGTATGAGGAACGCTACCGACAAGCTGGCGTCACTTTAAAGAATACTTCACGCGCTGCGTCTTACAGTAAAAATGGCGATAAACTCGTTCTCAAGCTGGAAAATGGCGAAACCGTTGAAGGAGATACACTGGTTCTCGGTTTAGGTGCCAAACCGCGACTTACGCTTGCCAAAGATGCCGGACTTGAAGTGGACAACGGGGTTATTGTCGATGACTATTTCCGTACGTCCGATCCAGACATCTATGCCGCTGGAGATATTTCATCATATCCTGATCCGATCTTTGGACGAAAACGCATTGAACACGTTGACCATGCACGAAAATCCGGGACAGCTGTCGGGAAAATCATGGCCGGTTCCGATAAACCGTATGACTATACCCCTTACTTCTATTCAGACGTTTTTGATATATCCTGGATGGCATACGGCGCACTTGATTCAAGACTCCAACTCCTCATAGATCATGTAGATGATGGAACAGTTGTTTATTATCTGAAAGAAGACAAACCTGTCGGTATCTTGCTTTGGAATATCAATCCAAGGTTAGGCAAAGTCAAAGAAGTTTTAAAAAATCCACCGTCCCATTCAGATGATTTACATGGACTTATCCGCGACCGAAATAGTGACTAACACAATCAAAGCTAAAGAAAGAAGCCTCGGGCTTCTTTCTTTTTTGTTTTATTGATTTCAGTTTTTTATGCCCTTCATTTCAGTTCCGATCTCAGGATAAACACGTATTCCTTAACTTCCCAATTCAGATATAATTGGGAAGTTTTTTTTGAGTGATCAATAGAATCCAAGTATCGTATTTACAAACAAACAGGATGGAATTCTCATTCCATCCTGTTTGTTCGATTCCAATGGTTACTTTAGTCCGTTGGATAGTGACGTTTAAGATAACTGGAAAGTGATTCTGCTTCCCGTCCCGTGATCTTACGGAAATCCTCCGTAACGATAGCCAGCAGGCCCCGGTTGGCTGCTTCGTACATGGAAGCTAATAGAGCGCCAAACCCCTTCGGTTCATCGTAAGTCAGAGCAAATGCCTCTAGAGACATCGGGGAAAAGCCGATTTTTTCGCCAGAAACGTCGCTGAGTGTGTCTGCCAGTTCCGTCATCGTGTAAGAACGTTTCTGCGTCAGTGTATACGTCTGATCCTGAAGGGAAGCGTCAGCTGCCACAGCCAAGATTGCTTTGGCACTATCCGCTCGGGAGATGAAACTGATCTTCTCATGCGGCACTGGGTAGACGACATTGCCACCTTCAATGAGTTCCGGAAGATAACTGATCAACGGATCTACATACATCGCATTTTTCATGATCGTATAAGAAAGAGACGAACAGGCCAAGCGTCTGCTCGCATAGCCGTAAAAAGGACTCATTTGGAATGGATTATTTTCCTGGTCTGCATAGAAACTCACAAATATGAGGTGTTTCACCTTGGCTTCCTCGGCGGCCAGAACGACGTTTTCAATCTCCGGCAGCCGTTCATAGCTCGGATGGACGATGCTGGGGATGTATACCAGCACATCCGTATCCTGCCAGGCTTGAACAAGTTCTGCCTTGTTTCGGTAATCGGCTTTTTTCACTTCTACTCCCATCTCTTTATACTTCACGGCTTTCTTGATATCGCGAATAGATATTCGCAGTTCTTCAATAGGTAGTTTTTTTATGGCGACCTGCATCACTTCAGTACCTAGTTGTCCCGTCGCTCCAGTAATCGTATAGCGCATGACCGTCTCCTCTCTTACGGCTTTATTTTTTTCATACATCCTTCTCTTCACTTGAAACCACTTACAGTATAAGACAAAAGTAGTTTATTGGACAGAAATACGATGGTAAAGAGCATCCCTTTTCAAATGAAAATTCACACAAAACAAGCATTTGTTTAAGCGATATCTATTCAAAGAAAGACGAAAGTATTTGTAATTAAGCCGGTACATGGATAAAATAGATTTATTGGGTAAAAAAGAAAGATACATGAAAACAAACAATTCAGCAAAAGAGGAAGGAATCGAGCATGAGATATAAGAAAATAATTTTCGATTTGGATAACACGGTACTGGACTTCCGTGATACAGAAGAAAAAGCCCTGAAAAAGGTCATTGATGCCTACAACCTTCCTTATACTGAAAAAACAATAGCACTGTATAAGGAAATCAACCACGGTTTATGGCAAAAGTTGGAACAGGGCATCATTTCCCGGGAAACACTTTTTTCCAGTCGCTTTGCACTCTTCCTGGAAGGGTTCGGATTAAGTGTAGACGGACAAACGGTCGAAGAGCTTTACCGTCAAAATCTTGGGCAAGGGTACAAAAAGATGGACCATGCACATGAACTGTTGACGGCCTTGAAAAAAAACGGGTATCATATATACGCCGGAACAAATGGTGTGGCAAAGACACAATGGCAGAGGCTCGCAGGCGCTGATCTGACCCACTTTTTTGAAGAGGTCTTTATTTCTGAAGAAATAGGAGTAGAAAAACCCGATCCGCAATTCTTCACCCACATTTTCGATACTTTAAAGACGGACAATAAGGCTGAATTCCTTATGGTCGGCGACAGCCTCACCTCTGATATCCAGGGAGCCAACAATGCCGGGATCGACAGTGTGTGGTACAACTTTTCAGAAAAACCAGTCGAACCCGAAACGATTGAGAGTACCTTCAGCATCAGTAACCTGCTGGAATTGCTGACTCTTTTCGGCATCGAAAGAGAGGAAGGCGCCCTGCATTTCGACCAGGTTGACTGAAACAAGCTACATGAGTAGATGCTCGTCTCGAGACGAGCATCTTTCTTTACATAGATAGAAAGATAAAAAACTTCCATGATTTCATGGAAGTTTTTCATTCTATATTCAATTAAGTTATCCTTACCTGCGAATCAGGGGAGTAGCCAGGTTTCATCCACGTTTTTATTTTTACGAAACACTTTTCCATGTTCATCAATGGCCGCATGCCATTCTTTACATAACTCGACCGGGACGAGTTCAGTCAAGTGGTTGAACTCTCGGCGCATGTGACCTAAGTTTTTGAACTCACCAAAGCCAAGACGCTTGAACAGCCGGATCGCGTACTGGTCCCCAATAAACACATTACGGTTAAAAATGTAGAGCAGCATCGCATCCGCCGTTTCCGGACCGACACCTTTGATACTCAGCAATTCTTTGCGCAACGTCTCATCAGAATACGACTCAAACTTTTCAAACTCTTCTCCATGGCTGACAAACCACGTCATGAGTACTTTGATATAGGCACTTTTCTGCTTGTAGAATCCCGCCGGTCGGATCAGCAACTGCAGCTTTTCGTCTTCCATCTTATGCAACTGGTCCACTGTTAAATAGGGATCAAGGTTCTTCAACACTTTTTCGACATTCTCTTGTGTCGTTTGCTGGATCAGGATCATCGATACCCAATCTTTGATGCGGTTCTCATCCGACCACCAATTCTGGATCCCGTAATGGGCAACGAGTTTGTTCAACACTTTCACTTTTTCTCTATCTGTACTCACTTTAAATATCAATCCTTTAAATTTTACGTCTCTACAGTTTACACTATTTTGAGAAAAATAAAAATCGGGAGGCTTTTTTTCTTTGAGTAGTATTTCTAATTCACCAATGCCCGAATCAGAATAATTATACCAGACGGTAGTTAAATCATACTGCGGGAGTAAGCAACGGCTCTCATTCTCTTAACACATGTAATCAAAAAAAGAGCCCCTGAGTTAGCCAGACCGACCAACTCAGGGAGCTCTATTCTTTTATTTAATCACATTTTTTACTTTTAATTAAAATCTTCCAAGAATAATGTCATCTTCATCTAAAATACCCGCATCTATTAAGGCTCTTTGATAAGAAGTTGCTTCTCTGGACATCCTGACCGTTGCACCAGATATTGTATCAACAGAATTTTGGACTGTAGTTGTTGCTCCAGTCTCTACATCTACGCCAAACTGGTTTTCATCATTGACAGACTCTTCATAATCAGACCAGTCAATAAGAGACGTTAGCTCTGTCGCGTTTTGCCCGATCAAGTTTTCTTCAATCGCACGGTAGTTTCCGTTCCATCCACCCTTGCCAAAGTAACTATATACAGCTCCCATAGGTTGAGGTGTTTCGCCATCAAATTCTACACCTAATGCTTCCATATATTCTTTGACCGTTGAATCGTTATCTACACCTTCCAGCACGCCCGTACTATTGACAACATGAGACCATGGATCTTCTGTGTTGAAGATCGTTCTTAATTCAAGTCTCTCCCATTCGTTCGGACCTGACCCTGAAGTACGGGTAGTCGGTTTATTAAATTCAGAATTGACTGTCAATTCACTCATTGGCGTTTCGTAATCGAAGTCAGCCGGCAGCTTGGATTCAAACTGATATCTGGTGATCGGATCGACGATTGCATGAGCAACAGTGTTATCTTCGCTTACACCAACAGCATAAAAACTCATCATGTCCGCAGTGTAAATAGTAAACATGGAATCTCCCGCTTCGTAGTCTTCTCCTGGAACAGCACTAGTTGGATCGATATCGTAATTGATATCAACATAGGCATTACCGCTTTGACGCAGCGTCCAGAAATCATCAACAGTTTTAAAGAAGTTCATTTTCGCATCAACGATTGTTCCATCTTCATCAAGTTCCAGAATGGTCTCAATATATTGATCTGCTTCTTCATATGGCACACCATCTGTTTCCCCACTCCAATAACGTCCAACAAAAGTCCCCGTGTATGATTGTTCTGTGTCGTTTTCGTCATTCACGTCATTTGTATCAGTTTCTTCGGAACTTAATGCATCTTCACTCTCATCATTTTGAGAATCGTCCGTCTCGTTACAACCGCCTAACAAAGATATCGTTAATAACTGAGCAAAAGCCAGCATTATTATACGTTTTTTCATTATTTATTTCCTCTCCCTCACATCGATTTTTCATAGTACTTTTCATGTTGCTTATCTAACTTAAAATGAAATAATAACTCAATACTTGTTTAGTTTATTATATTTTTCACAAAAAAGGAATGGGTCTTTCGTCCTCAATAAAGGACATTTGTCCCTTGTATGAAATTGCAAAAACAGAAAGCAGTCATCTTTTGAATCCTTAATCCTTTAAGGATAGAGGATAATATACCTCTTAATCAGCAGTCGTCATCCCTCTCAATATACAAACTGACATTTATTTAGTTGTTGTTTTTCTCACAATATATTTAAATCAATTATCCGGACATTTTTTTCTAATGAGACAGTGTCTTAATAGTATTTATCAGGTAGTTCAACAGAAATAGCCTTCCATATACTGGAAGGCTATCTTATTTAGATGTTGAAATCCAATTTTGGTCCCACAGGTACGATACCGGTCGGGTTGATGGTTTTGTGACTGCGGTAGTAATGTTCTTTGATGTGGCGGAAGTTGATGGTGTCAGAAACACCAGGCCAACTGTATAATTCTTTCGTGTAACGCCACAGATTTGGATAATCGCTGATGCGCTTGATATTGCATTTGAAATGTCCGTGATAGACGCTGTCAAAGCGGATCAAGGTTGTAAACAGGCGCCAGTCGGCTTCGGTAATAGTGTGTCCAACGAGATAAGGGTGTTTTCCTAAACGCTCTTCCACTTCATCCAGGGCTTCAAAGAGTTTTTTCACTTCTTCTTCGTAAACTGCTTGCTTGGTCGCAAAGCCGGCTTTGTAGACGCCATTATTAATGGCATTGTAGACTAAGTCGTTGATCTCATCGATATCCGCTCTAAATTCTTCCGGATAATAGTCACCTTTTATGGCCCCAACATCATCGAATGCACTATTTAACATGCGCATGATCTCAGACGATTCATTGTTGACGATTTTATGCTGTTTTAAATCATATAAAACCGGAACTGTGACACGGCCGCTGTAGGCGGGGTCCACACGTGTATACACTTCATACAAGTAATCCACATTGCTCACCGAATCCGGGACAACGCCCTCATCCTTTTCAAAAGTCCACCCGTGTTGCGCCATCAAAGGATTCACCACCGAAACAGAAATCATGTCTGCCAAACCTTTTAACTCGCGCATGATCATCGTACGGTTAGCCCATGGACACGCATTCGAAATATATAGGTGATAGCGTCCCGGTTCAGCTTTAAATCCGCCTTCACCTGTCGGACCGGCACTCCCATCCTTGGTTACCCAATTTCTGAACTGCGATTCTTCTCGGATAAACCGTCCGTCATTTTTTTCCGTGTCATACCATTGGTCATACCATTTACCGTCTACTAATAATCCCATAGCTGTCTCCTAGTTTTATTTATTTTTTCTTAATCCGTTGTCAGTTCAATCAAATTGCCTTCAGGATCTTTGATCACCGCTTCATAATAACCGTCTCCGGTCTTACGCGGTCCGTTTATTAAAGCATACCCGTCTTCTTTCAACTTATCCACAAGGTTATCCACATCTTCCTTATCCCCAACACCCACAGCCAGGTGTGCATAACCGTAACTTTCTATATTCGGTTTGTTTATATCTTCTCTGTGCATAAGTTCCAGCCGACTGCCTGAATCAAAGGTCAGAAAGTATGAATGAAAGCCTTTCTTCGGGTTGTGGTAAAGCGCACCGCTCTTGGCAGAAAAATAGGTCTCGTAAAACTCTCTCATTCTTTCCAGATCAATGGTCCATAAACCAATGTGTTCGATTTTCACGCTTATTCACTACTTTCTTTTTTCCACTGTTTTTTTCCTGATATAGAAAACAAGTCCGATGATCGCTCCTATAATCAAGATAAACGGTACAGCATAGATAAACCAAATAAATGCGTCTTGTATGAAATAATAAAAGGCATAGAAGGAATCAACCAGGGCTTCTCGAATACGTTCAAGGAAAGATAAGCCTTCTCCTCGTGTGTTGGCTATGCGTGGACGTTCAGTGACGCTCAAATGCACTTCCGTATAATCGATCAAATCATCGAATGTTTCCAGTTGTGATTGAAGGGATTCGCGTTCCGCAATAGTATCACTCAAGCTGTTTTCGATCTGCAGGATAGCCTCGATCGTGTCAGCCTGTTCGAGCAATTCAATCAAGCGGGCTTCCTTGTTCTCCAGTACCCGGATGCGGGACTCCGTATCCCGGTAGGATTGCGTGACATCTTCTGAACCAACGTTTTCACTTAATTTATAGACATCCATGCCGTCTAAATCATCGAGAAAATCATCCAGTGAAGACGTAGGGATCCTAAAAAGATAGTCTACACGTCGATACTGACGAGACTGATCCTGAGGTGAAATGCCCGTCTGTGAATAACTCGACTCATTTGAATATTCAATGTAGCCATCATAAGAGCTCACTGTATCCAGAACAAACGAAGTCGTTGTCTGGAAATCCAGTGTCTCATACTCGAGTTGAACTCGGCGGATCACTTTTTCACCGATCAGTTGTTGCCCCTGACCCACGGTGACTTCTCCGTCTCCAAAATCTTCTTCAACCACGAATTCTTCGATATATCCCGCCCCGGAATCCGATTCGGTCGATTCAGACATGTCATCGCCACTTGAACAACCTGTTAACACTAAAAAGAAAAGAACTAAAAAACCAATGCCTCTTTTTATCATCACTTTTCACTCCCACCTTTAGCTTATGTCTATTCTGTTACTACTATTATATATGAAAGCGATATACATTAGCTAATTGGAACTCGCCAATAAGAAAAAGACTTTCTAACACATCAGCGTCAAAAAGTCTCTGTCATTGAGCTTAGTCATTGAAATCAGGATTTCTATGCCTGTCTGTCATGATAATTCGCCTATCAGAAAAACCATATTTTTTTGAAGTTAAAAAAATAGCTAACAGCTTAATCTTGTAATATACTTATCCTACTTTTTCTTTGTCATTTTGATACGTCAGATAGCCTCGGACCAGGTGATCAACAATGAGCTGCAGTCCGATGAATGATTTTTGCTCAACATTAAATGCATACCCAAAATCAGTAGATTGAAAATATAATTGCTGTGTCGTTAGTTTTGCCAAATGATTATTTTTAAAGCTGGTTATGGATATGGTCGATGTCCCATTGTAGTGAATGGCTTTTAAATCTGTTATGATCTCTTCGATATCTCCACTCAGGGAGGTGAAAATTACTAAATCAGCTGGTTGCATATGACTGATCGAAACCTGAAGTTCTTTTTTGGATGGGATGAGAAAGACGCGTTTGTTCATTGATATCAGATATCTTTTCAATTCTTGAAGAGCATTCTGCTGTCCCCAACCTGTCCCGTAAGCATAAATGGTGTCTGCTTTATCAATAAGCGCATAAATAGACTTTTTGTCAATTTTCTTGAACAAATTCATCGTTGTCTGAATATCGGACATACTCAATTCAAACACGTCACTACTCACGATCTGCTGGCCTGATTCTTCCTTTAGATAGTATTTGAATTCACTATACCCGGAAAAACCCAACTTCTTGGTCAGACGCAGAATAGACGACTTGGACATATTGCAGACCTTGCTCAGGGCAATAATTGTCATATCTGTAACTTCATCTGTATGCTTTTGTATATAATTCAAAATATAATAATCATTTTCAGATAATTTATCCCCATGTTTGTTGATCAATTCATGCAGCACAATATCCCTACTCTCTTCTTCCATTTATCTTATCATATTAGTCGCTCGTCCTCACGTGAAAAAAACTGTCCATTCAATAATGAATGGACAGTTTTTTATTAGTTTAATGCTTTATTCCATTTCAGGCCAGTATGTTTTGTTCGCTTCAATCAAATCCTCCATCAATTCTTTGGCTACGCGCCCGTTAGGCACCGTGCGTGACAAGGTGAGTGCCTGCCATAATTTCTGGCGTGAACCTTCTTCCCAAGCTTCAACCACAAGTTTCTCAACAGCTACTTGCTGTTCCATCAGACCTTTTTGGAAACGTGGGATTTCTCCTTGAGTGATCGGTTCAGGACCATTAGAGCCAACAATACACGGCACCTCTACCATCGCCGTTTCATCAAAGTTAGCGATTGCTCCTTTATTTTCAACGATCAGCAGCATACGTTCGCCGGTATTATAGGCAATCGCCCTCGCTAAATCAACGATATAAGAAGCATGTTCATCTATCTCAAGCGTCGAACCTTCCGTAGACTGATTGGCAGCTATTTTCTTGCATTCCCCAAACACATGCTTTTCCCTGCCGTCCATTACTTCATTTGCACGGGTGTACTCAGGATCAGCCTTTTTCACTTCGTCTTGAGGGTAGAAATAATATTTCAAATATGTGTTAGGTAAAGTATCCGGATCCAGCGCATAGACATCTTTCACCTTTTTGAACGTATCGCGCCAGCTGTCGTCCACGTGCTGACCTGCTTCATCGAAATTCACTGAATAGCCATGTTCTTTTACATGCGCCTTCAGTTCAGGCATCAAATCATTGCCTTCCTTATCAAGGATAGATGTCCACCAGCCGAAATGATTCAGACCATAATACCTTACTGTTAATTCTTTACGACTTTTCAAGCCTAAAATTTTCACCATCAGATTTTCAATTGAAATAGGCATATCACAAATATTTAAAACTTTTGCTGTCGGACGCAGTTTACGTGTGGCTTCTGCGACGATGGCAGCTGGATTAGAGTAATTCAGCATCCATGCATCCGGAGAATATTTCTCCATATAATCGACTATTTCCAGCACCCCTCCTATCGATCTCATGCCGTAAGATATCCCCCCCGGTCCACAGGTCTCTTGACCGACGACATTATATTTCAAAGGGATTTTCTCATCCATTTCGCGCATCTTGTATTTTCCTACACGAATGTGAGCCATGACAAAATCGACATCTGTGAACGCCTCTTCTGGATCCGTTGTTTTAACAAATGCGATCTCCGGTGCTTTTTCTTTCATGATGATCTCACACGCATCTGCGACAATGTCCTGTCTTTCTTTGTCATTGTCGTAAAATTTGATTTGTCTAATCGGTAACCGATCCAAATTTTCAAGGAGCATCAGTACGATTCCTGGTGTAAACGTGCTGCCTCCACCTGCTATAACGATTGAATGTTTTTTCATCAATTCCATCTCCTTAATCTCTATTGAATTACTTTATTTTCCAATTTGAATTTCTACAGCTTCTCTCACTTGTGGTACAGAAAGACCCACGATGACTTGGAAGGCATTTTTACTTCTGACTATGCCCATCGCGCCTCCGGCATTGAAAGCCGAATCATCTTTTACTTTGGCCGCATCTATCACTTTGACCCGCAGACGCGTAGCGCAATTATTAACAGTATCAATATTATCTGCTCCGCCTAAAGCATCGATGAAGGCGAGTGCTTGATCTGCATACCTGTCTGTGGCTGTTTTTTTCTTGCCGTTAGCCTGTTTCTCGCGATAGTCCGCTTTACCGTATAATTTAGCACCATCAACCTCTGAACGCCCAGGTGTCATATAGTCGAACTTCACTATCAGATAGCGGAACACTATAAAATAAATCCCTGTAAAAATAATCCCTATGATGATTTGTGTAATATACGTCCCGGCATGATTACTGAATAACGGGATCCAGTTCTTGGATGCTATTTCAATTAGTCCGCCGCCCATGTCACCGACGACGCCAAATGAATACATGACCGTTGACATTGTTGCGGCCAGTAACGCATGTACCAGGAACAGAACAGGTGCCACGAATAAGAAGGTGAATTCCAGTGGTTCCGTGATCCCGGCTAAAACAGCTGTCAATGTTGCAGGTATAACTAAAGCAGCCACTTTCTTACGGTTTTCCTTTTTAGCTGTAAAGTAAAATGCCAGTGCGATCCCCGGTGCCGCAAAGAGTTTTGAATTCCCATGTAAAGCGAAACCACCTTGAGGGAACACGTCGATCAATGAAGCTTCGGTACTCGCCAGAAGAGGTATGTTTTCTATAAAGGAAGTGACGATACCACCTTCAACAATGGCCGGTCCGAATAAAAACGGTGTGTAAATAAAATGGTGCAGGCCGGTCGGGATCAGAATACGTTCTAAAAACGTATAAAGCCAGACGCCAAATGTTCCGGAATTTATCATCAGAACTTGAGTTGACTCGATGCCAGTCTGAACTGCTGGCCATACGCTGGCTGTCAGCAAACTGAGCGGTATCATCGCAAAGAATCCAACAATAACAACAAAGGATGACCCTTGAAAAATACCTAGCCACTCTGGCAGTTTCTTATCAAAATAACGATTGTGTAAAAAGACGACAACACTTGCGATCGCTATTGCACCGAGTATCCCCGTATCGAGCGTCTTGATACCTGCAATCATCTTCAGGCCACTCGTGCCGCCTACTTCCTGAGCAAAATCGACACCGAATGTAGATCCAAATAACTCCAATATGCTTGAAAGGAAATAATTGAATGTCAGGTAAATGACGACTGATTCCATCACAGCCCGTGCGTTAGCTTTCTTAGCCAGTCCTAAAGCTATCCCGATGACAAACAATATTTCCATCTGTCTAAATACTGTCCATGCTCCGTTCTCAATAATCGTCCAGAATGCATGCCATAATGTGCCTTCCGCCGCAATACTTCCGACGATGGCAGTGTTGTTGAACATCAATGCAAAGGCTACCATTATTCCTGAAAAAGCAAAGAGTAAAACAGGCGTAAACATCGCGCCACCGAATCGCTGTAATTTTTCCTTCATGTGTTTTTCCCACTTTCTTTTTTGTTTGTAGTTTCATTTAAACATTGATTCCCTCTCCTAACAATACTTTGAGACCTTTCAGGAAAGAAAGCGCATACAAAGGAACTTTTCCCATTTGACGGGATATTTCCCACCCCGCTTGAAAGGTTGTTATCCCGGTCGCAAACAGTCTTTTTTTCATAAAAAAAACGTCACACTGGCTGTCTTATACAGCAGGATGTGACGTTTTGATACATGACTTTTTGAAGCTGGCTTACAATTTAAATCGCTCCACCAGCTGGTTCAGTTCTTCGGCAATTTTAGCAAGTTCTTCTGAGCTGGCTGAAACTTCCTGCATCGTACTCGTTGTTTGTTGAGCAGAGGCCGATGTTTGTTCGATTCCGGCTGCAGATTCTTCAGAAACACTGGCAATTTCTTCCACACTGGTATTCATTTCAATCGTCTGTGTTTTGTTCACTTTCAACTTATCAGAGATTTCTTTGATTGCAAGTCCCATCGACTGAACGGATGACGAGATCTTGTTGAAGGTCTCGCCCGTATTTTCAATCTGGGTTGTTCCTTTGGCAACCTGTTCATACCCATTTTCAAGGTTCATAGCTACAGTGGACGACTCTTTCTGGATACTGTTGACGATATTGGTGATATCAACGACCGAGTGAGACACTTGTTCAGATAGCTTCCTTACTTCTTCCGCTACGACTGCGAAGCCTTTACCCTGTTCACCAGCACGTGCGGCTTCGATTGCTGCATTCAGGGCAAGCAGATTTGTCTGCTCAGCAATTCCTTCAATCACAGAAACCAATTTAGAAACTTTAGCTGATTTATTGTCCAGCTCTTTGACACCTTCAACAGAATGTTTGACGAGCTTATCGATCATCTGCATCTGGGATACCGAGTCATCCATCAGTCCCCTACCTTTTTCAGTCAGGTCCTTTACATCATTCGACGTTTTGTAAATACGGTCACTTTGGTCCGCGGATGCTTCGATGGTCTGGACAAAATGGTTCATGTTTTCGGACAAGTCACTGGTATAATTGGCCTGCGACTCCGAACCGGAAGCCAGCTCCTGCATCGTAATGGCGATCTGTTCAGCTCCCTGACCGACTTCATGCGTTGACTGAGTCAGTTCTTCACTTGAACTCAATACCTGGTTAGTGGCTTGAGAGACGGCTGTGATGATGTGTCTCAATTCAGTCTGCATCGCGTTGCTTGCCTTGATTAATGTCCCGATTTCATCTTTACGCTTGGTCGGCTGGGTCTTCACCGTCAGATTCCCCTTGGCGATTTCATTTAAGTTGTGGGCGATTTCTTTCAATGGTTTCCCGATCATTCGTCCCATCATGATTCCGATAAATACAGCCAGTGCAGTGGCCAGAAGACTGATTATTATGATCACGTTTCTCAAAGTAGTAAAGGTTTGTACACTTTGATTCTGTGTCTCATTAGACAAAGTATCAGTCAATTCCAGAAGGTTCGTCAGATACATATTGGCTGCGCCGTAGTATGCCCCTCCACTGCGGACCCCGTCCATTGTGGCTGGATAGTCTCCTTCAGACAGACTTTCTGCGGTTTCTTTAATCGACAGAGAAAAGTCATCCCAGCTGTTTAATAAATCATTATAGATAACTTCTTCTTCCTCTTGTAATGCTCTAGACCCATACTCGGCCAGTAAACTATCGACTTGTTCAAGATTTTCGAGCGCACTTTCTCCTCTTATAGGCGTATTATTAACTACTCCAGAAAAGATATGCACACGCGTATTCTCCATCAACTGTGAAACTTCAGATAAGATGATCGTCGGCTGCAGACGATCTGTATACAACTCTTCTGAGTTCTCATAAACAGTCCGAAGTCCAAAAACCGACATAACTCCGAGTATAATAACGAGTAAAGCTATGACCAAGTATGAAACGAGTAATTTCATTGTGATTTTCAATTTTTCTTCCCCCAATAGTAATACCAACTGTGACTCTTCACTTTGATAAAAAGAGTCGTACTAATCTATTATCGGAAGTAACTTAGAGAAATTAACCTCTATGAGGGAATTTTTATCTTGTAAGCCTTTTAATATGAAGACCACTTTTTCAAACAAAATGGAAAGCCTTTGACCCGGGGAGTCGAAGGCTTTCCTTTTTGAAAGATATTTTTGAATTAAACTGACCACTGACTGGCTTTTACAGTTTGAGTGACCCCTTGAGAAAAAGTTAGTGACCACTCGACAAAGTCAGGTGTCAGAGCTGGCACTTAGGTTGACTGTAAGTGACCAGTCAGGATCCAATAGATGCCGAGTTGTCACTTGCACCAACGTTTACTGACCACTGAAAATTTTTTTTAGCCAGTAGGCACTCGAAGGGGCCTCTAGTGACCACTCCAAATATTTCGTCTGCTGACTGGTCATTAACGAGGCTAATTAATCCTTGCTCGCGAAAAACTGAGCAATGAGTGGTCACTAACTGCTTCCAGTACTGCTCTCTCTGCTGCTGCTAATCAGTGGGATGGCACTTAGCGCGTCCATACTGACTACTCAAGACAAATACTCATTGAGTGGGTATTAATTCGTCATTTTTTAAATCTCATTGACGACAATGGTCTGATCTCTTTTGGGTCCAACAGAAACGATCGAGACTTCTACGCCGGTGAATTCTGCGATGCGTTCCAAATATATCCGAGCGTTTTCCGGCAGTTCTTCGTACGTTTTGGCGATGGCCGCTTCTTCGCCCCATCCGTCGAATGTTTCGTAGACGGGTTCACATTTAGCCAGGTCTTCGAGACTGGCTGGGAAGTAATCGATCACTTCGTTATTGAATGTATAGCCCACGCAGACTTTTATCTCGTCTAAGCCAGCGAGTGTATCTATTTTGGTCACGACCAGATTTGTCAGCCCCGAAACACGTGCAGAAGTTTTCAGGATAACCAGATCCAACCAGCCACAACGTCGGTCTCTACCTGTCGTTACACCCACTTCGCCGCCTTTTACTCTGATCCAGTCGCCTGTCGCATCCGTCAGTTCTGTTGGGAAAGGACCTTCACCTACACGTGTAGTATAGGCTTTGGCAACACCCACAGCTCCTTTGAGCATGGTTGGTCCGATACCTGTTCCCGTACAGACTCCTCCGGCAATCGTATTGGAAGATGTCACGAAAGGATAGGTCCCGTAATCGATATCCAAAAGCATCCCCTGCGCCCCTTCAAACAATACTTTCTTTCCAGCTTTGATCTCATCATACAGTCTTACCGAGGTATCCTGCACAAACGGAATCAGTTTCTCAGCGAATGCACTGTATTCCTTGTAGATTTCATCAAAATCCAAAGGTTCTTCATCGTATATTTTGACCAATAGTTCATTCTTGATTTTAATATTTTCTGCCAGTTTCTTTTTAAAAACAGCTGGCTTTATCAAGTCACACATTCTTATACCGGATCTTTCGGCTTTGTCTGCATATGAAGGTCCGATGCCTTTGCCTGTCGTACCGATACTGTTCGTTCTGGATTTTTCGCTCAAATTATCCAGCAGTCTGTGGTATGGCATGATCACATGTGCTCTATCACTGATCAGCAATTTTTCAGGGGTAACTTTTACGCCTAGATCTTCTAAATAACCCATCTCCTTGAAAAGTGCTTCCGGATCGATCACAGTGCCGTTGCCCAGGATATTTAGTTTATCATCATATAAAATACCTGAAGGAATCAAGTGGAGCATATACTTACTCTCACCAACGATTACCGTATGACCGGCATTGTTTCCTCCTTGAAACCTAACGACTAAATCGACACTCTCGGCCAGGAAATCGGTCATTTTACCTTTTCCTTCGTCTCCCCATTGCGCACCTAATACTACAAATGTTGACATTGAAAATCCTCCTTAGTAAAGAACTCCATTTAAGAGCCTTCACTTTTATCCATTTATGGAATTGAGTTTATCTATAATTCAATCACAGAACAATGGTATCAAAGCCATTAACTCAGGTCAATGAAATGTCGCATGTATTTAGTATTTACATCATCAATGTTCGTGTTTTATAGATTAATAGATATTAACTTCTAGTTTTTGTTGATTTTCACAACAATTTGATTCAACTAGTTAACTTTATAATTCGATAAAAAAGCTTGATGTACATCTCTTATAGGGCAGTTTTTATAAAAAGTACTGCGTAAATCTTGAATGAGAACTTAAAGACTAATAACAGTAATAATAATCATAAAACACCATAGAACGTAAGTAATTTTTCCCTATCAATTTCTATTCCATACTTTTCATATTTAAACTCTCTTTTATTGAACAATATCTCAATTGTTTTCTTCCGTTCAGGGTATATAGAATGATGTATTTTACTGTGACAGGTTGGACATAAACATACTATATTGTCTGAAAAATCAATGTTGTAGACAAAATAATCTTGTGCTGCCATAGGTATTAAGTGATGAGCTTCAATATAAGTCTCTTTATTTCTTATATTAGTGAATGTCTTATGATTATTATTATATTCGCATTTCCATCCACTATTTATCTTCGCTTTTTCACTTTCTACAATTTTACGATTGTAACTATATCTCCCATTAAACTGCGTTTTATTCCCTCTATATTGTTTTCCTGAAATCGATCTTTCATGTAAACTTTCAATAGAATCTTTATTTGAAGATATATTTATTTTAGTATTCATCTCATAATCGTTATATTCTTCCACTTCATCATTAAGGAATGTCAAATAGGACAAATAACATTTTAAAGTAGCACTCGGATAGTGGTTTTCATGCTTATTGTAGGAGGAAAAATCATTCATTTGAGTTAATTTGTTTAGCTTTTCAAAGGACTCAAATACTTCAAAATCAATTATATAATCATTGAAAATCATTTCATAATTATAAACTAGTCTGACGAGGTAACGTGCATAAGAATCTGCTTTACCACTTTTAGCACTTTTTGAATTCCCAGCCAGTATTGTTAACTCCCTTGCGTATGCTCTAAAATCTTCAAAAAATTCCATATTTCGATTTTTTGTATTTATAAACTGAGTACTTTTAGCGGGTAAGTCTTTAAAGTACATCGACATAAATCATCATCCTTACTTAATAATTCCCTAATTTCTCTATCAAAAGTATGTAAATATTCATTACACTTACTCTCTCACGCTCCAACCTGCTTAAAATAAGGATCGAGATATTCCAAGAGTTCATCAAATAATGCTGGAAAAAGGTTCGAACCGGCTACTTTGAATTTCTTTCTGTTATCAAATTTGAGTTTCAGTTCCCACTGGGTGCCGTCCATGATATTTGAGTCATAATAGTCTTCATCCCATGACAGGACAAACAACTCTCGGAAGAGGTACGTTTTGATTGTCTGCCATTCATCCACTGTGATCCGCACTTTTAGGATATCATCACCTAAACTGTATGGTGCCGTTATTTGTATGTCTGCATACCCGTCCCGTTCTTCGATGAGAATGGTCTTGAATCCTCCGTGAAAGCCGCCATAAGTAAAACAGAATGTGTGACATTGGCGGATCGATTCATTGGCTCCTAGTCCAAACGTTTTACCGCATGTCCCACATTTGTACTTATCCGACACTTCTGGTTGCTGTCTTTCACTTTCTTCAACTGTTTGATTGCCACAATATGGGCACTTTAACTCATCGATCATTGCTTTCCTCCCCTTATATGTACGCTTAGCTTTAGCACTTAGATATTATTTGAATACATCCCAGAAAGAAAAGGATGTCTTTTTGTATACTTTATTGTATGCGGCTTTTTTCGGATCCTTAAGCCAGCCCATTCCCTTTTTACCGTAACCAGGTACCACGCTTCGTTTCACTGCTCGTTTAACTCTCCCAGTCGTCCGTGCTTTTATCGACCGCTTGATGCTTGGCTTGCGCATGCCAAATTTCATCTATTTCCCCACTTTCTTCTATCTTGATTATTCTTTTCAAAACGATTGATGCTGCACTACCTCATTCAGTCCAGCACATCGATTGATTCACTTTCCAAATCGATTCTATTCACGTCGGGTTCTTCAAAACCCACGCCTGCAGTGAAGAGGACCGAGTCACCGACTTTCGCAAAACCTTCCACTCTGTCCAGGTCGGAAAGGTTGGAACTCTCGCTGCCATCAAAGGTCATCCTGTAGACGCCCGCTCCAGGGTATGCCCCCTCACTGGAATGCAGCGAATAGATGATGCCTTGCTCGGTAGGCAAATAAGAAGAAACAGGCCCGTGCACGACCACTTCCGGTTCGCTTTCTCCCCCTACTTTACTCCGGTAGAGTTTATGGTTACCACCTATATAATAGTAGTCATCGTTCCATATCGTCAGATTTTGTGCGGGATCGTTTATCACAATCTGCCCATCTTTACCATCGAGGCTATAGCTTTCTACGACCGACCGTCCTTCTTTTTCATGGCTGATCAGTAGTCGACTGTCATAGATGGAGAAACTGGAGGCTTTAACGTCTATCAGCTGCGCAAGATTTTGTCCATTCAGGTCCATTTTATAGACGCTAAAATCATCTTCCCAGCTTAAAAAATAGATCCAGTTCCCCTGGATCTGCAATTCCACAAGATAACCCAGGGAGTAAAGCGTTGAATGAGCGCTGCCATCCGTCCTCATCCTTTCCAGGCTTTCTCCTCTGGTGAAGTATAGCCAATCTCCGACCACATTCAGTTGACTGACGCCGGTGCCTCCCTCGCGTTGTATCAGGTACTCTTTGTTTTCAAACTGTTTGTCTATCTTGACAAGATTCAAATGATTCTCAACATAAAATACGTATTCTTCGTTTTCGACTGCACGTCCGTAATTCAATGTGTTTTCCAGCGAATTGCCACTGTATTCTTCCGAGTCGATTTCCACTTCATCACTGACACTTGAGAGTGTGTTGTGGCGCAGAACATTCATGCTCCATACCAGATTAGATTCCACCATTAGTGGCATAAGTCCTATGATTGCAATAAGGATGAATTTGAGAGACGAGACGCTTTTTCTGGTCCAGAGACTCTCTTCCCCTCGGATATTTTTATCCAGTATCGTGATGTAATGCTTCGGTCCTTCGATCGTTACTTTATCGGTTACATAATGCAGAACGATCCGGTCATTGACGACCCGGTTGAACGGTACATCGAACGTCGGTCTTACCGTCATTTCGTTTTCACTCTTATCGGTGACTTTCCATCTGCCCTGTTCGATCAGCTTGTCTAAACCGTCAAAGCTCTGGACTTCTTCCTCGATGGATTGGTGTCTGTATTTAGCGATCAACCACCGGAGAAAGAACAAGAGATAGAATACGATAAATACCCACTGAACGCCTGGATTTATGTTGAAGACAGCCCTGTAACTGCCATAAAGTAGCAGGGCCACCGGTAAGTAGACAAACACGGTCCCTCTCAAGGCAATATAGAGCCAATTTTTTAGTGTTTTCATTTTCTCCCTCCATACTATGATCAACAAACCTTATTCTCAGCTGTGTCCTTTCTTTATCGACGATTCTATTACCTTCAGTTTAGCAAAAAAGCGCCCTCTATTGATAGCGCTTTTCTTTAAAAACTATATTTTATTTTTGAAAATAGTTGTTATTATATTTTATCGTTGCTGATCAACAGAGACATCACTTTGTTTTCATGGTAGACTTATGAAAAACAAATCACGCAAACGTACGCATACCAAATAAAGAAAGCAGGTCGATTATGCCTTTAAGAAAACATGCCTCATCCAAAAAGAAAGTTGCGTCTTTACTTGAGAAAAAAACACTGCTGAGCGTGATTATTTTCAGCTTGATCCTGATTCCACTGATGGTTTCACTGTATCATTATTTGAAACCGGTTCCCCAGGGGATCTCCGTAAAAGGCGAACGGCACGAGACGAGTGACTTCCAGTTCCTCTATGACTTGACCTATGAAAATGCAAAGGGTGAAGTCGAATATGAACAGGAAATCTCCGACTATATCTATCACATGATCGCCGAGGCAGAAGACTTCATCGTTGCGGATATGTTCTTGTTCAACGATGACTACGACCATACCAATCCCGATTTGGACTTCCCTACGCTGGCGAACGATCTGGCAGAACTGCTCATCCAAAAGAAACGGAAATCCCCTGAAGTGGATATTGTTTTCATCACCGATCCCATCAATACCTTCTATGGCACATATATGCCAGAGACCATCGATCAGATGAAAGACGCGGGGATCGAAGTCATCATTACCGATCTAGAGCCGTTAAGAGATTCCAATCCTATTTACTCCGGTTTTTCAAGGGCTTATTTGAACTGGTTCGACACATCCGAATCCAGCTATCTGCCGAATGCTTTTCGTGCTCAAGGTCCAAAGGTCAATGTCCTTTCCTATCTCAATTTGCTGCACTTTAAAGCCAACCATCGAAAAACGATCATGACTGAACGTGAAGGTCTGATTACATCTGCCAATCCTCATGATGCCAGTGCCTATCATTCCAATGTCGCCTATGTCATGCAAGGACCTTTTCTGAACGATTTGCTTGCCTCTGAAAGAGCAGTCGCTGAAATGTCCGGTTTCGATACGGCTCTGTTTGATTCTTTTCAAATAAAGAGTAAAAGTGCTGAGACAAATGAAGCGTACACTGTTCAATTATTGACTGAACAGAAAATCAAAACGTCTCTCCTTGAGTCCATCAATCTGGCACAGTCGACTGACATGATCAAAATAGGCATGTTTTATATCTCGGATCGCGACATCATTGCGGCCTTACTCGAGGCTGAACGTCGAGAGGTAAACATCCAACTCATTCTGGACATCAACGAGGATGCTTTCGGCGTTAAAAAAATCGGCATCCCTAATCGTCCGGTTGCGGATGAATTGATCAAGGGCAACAGTTCGATCGATATAAGATGGTATCAGTCTCACGGGGAACAGTTCCATACGAAGTTCCTGCTGTATGAAACAAAAGAAGAGGTGACCATGATCGGCGGATCCACCAATTTTACGCGGCGAAATCTGCAGGACTACAACTTGGAAACAAACGTCAGGATCTCAGGCGCAAAAGGTCAACCGGGAATAGAGGACATGCTCCAGTACTTTGACCGCATTTGGGAGAACGAAGGCGGTACGTATACCGTTGACTACTCCGAGCATGCGGAAGCAACAGTATGGAAAGACTGGCTGTATCATATCCAGGAGTGGAGCGGACTGTCGACGTTCTAGAAGTAGCCGGTTAGAAATTAAATGTTGTTCTAATCAATAAAAGCTTAAATATATATATAAAGAGTCCCTTGTTTACTATTGCAGTAAACAAGGGACTCTTTTGTCAGTTTAACTTCTCGATTTGTTTTCGTTCTCTTCTGATAGAATAAACGTTTATTCCCAATAAAATCAGAGCATATAACGGAATCACAATCAAAATAATGGCCAGCAGATCCCTTGTGGAGTTATATGATGCAGAAGTTGATCCTCTAACGATTAAATGAGCAATTATATAAGAAACCAGGAGTAATAGTGTCTTAATAGAAAATTTTGCAATTTGCTTGTTCTGACGAAACACTGCTGCAATAACCAGACATAACCCGCCCAACAGTATAGCTATCAGTAGATAATACGACAGATTCAGTCTCGGCAAGGTCACTATCCCTCCATTTGGATTATCATCAATACCGTAAATCAATCGGTCCGGTGCTCCGTCAGTCTGATAGTAGTAAACTGACGACACGGTTTCATCTTCTGCATTCAACACCACTGTCCCGATGTCGTTTGGCTGTATATATTCCTCCCAGATAGTTGTCCAAGTGGTGAGATGATAAGCCATGTCAGGTTCTCCTTCTGACGAATAGCGTTTCATATCATAGCCTGAGACGTGTTCACTGAATTCAACGACGATAGACTCACCTGCTTGCTCACTAACTTGAATAAGCTCTTCACTATAGGGTAGATACTTTGGTGCAGTCACAAAAGCAAAGAGGAGTGCAGAAAACAATAATGTAAAAACAAACGTCAGAGCTATCGATGTTGCTTTCTTCTTTCTAAGAGCCGATTTCATCTTCATTAACGGCCTGACGTCAGTTTCTACAGGCGCATGATACGGCTGGTTCAGTTCATTCAGCAACTTTCGACAGTCGTCACAATGCTCAAGATGCTTTTCTACCAAGTGTACTGAATCATCACTGAGCATATCTTCCGTATATAAGGGGATGAGATCTTTTATGACATTGCAGGATACATTCATTCGTTTTTCCTCATTTCTTCTCTTATTTTTCTTTTCGCTCTATAGAAGGTCACGCAAGCCCAATTGTCTGTTTTACCGAATAGTTCACCTATCTGTTTAAAACTCAGTTCTCCAAATAATCTTAACGTAAATACCTCCTTGTAAGGTTCAGAAAGCTGATGCAGAACTTTATGTACATTCATCGATTCTTCTTTTAAAAAGATGATCTTTTCTATATCTGTTTCATCTTCTATCTCTCCGATGGAATCGAGTGCTATTTCTTTTTTATGCTTTCTTAAATAGGAGTAATAGGTGTTTTTTGCAATTTGAAAAAGCCAGACGCGAATATCACTCTCCCCTTTGAAACTATCCAAGGATTTTAGTGCTTTTAAAAATGTTTCAGACGTAATATCTTCAGCCAGGTGTTTGTCCCTCGTTAAGCTGTACGCGAACAAATAGACATCTTTGAAATACAATGAATAAATCTCTTCAAGTTCTACCACCTTCTCACCCCCTTATATATAAGACGCGCCAACGGACGAAATCTTACAACCTTTTCAAAATAATTATAACTTATACTTTCAAGTCCGCTGTTCATTGACTGTTTTAAATAATACTCCTTATCAAAAATAGGACTCAATCTTCCTTATACTAATGTATGGGAAGCTTGAGTCCTGTCTCATTTAGAATGATCTGATAAGCGTAAGCTTTCAATCTCGATATTCTCAGTCTTATATTCAATCAGTTACTGAGTCAGAGCTTTCTTCTTTAATTTTCTTCCGTAGATAGTTATTCAATTCCCTCTCGATTTTTTGATCAGTTAACGTGGGTGCTTTTTTGATATAACTTTCTGCCTCATCCAAGAGTCTTATCGCTTTTTCAAAATCATTTTCTTTTATAAAAGCATAGGTTGCTAATACACGTTTGGTATCTGCCTGCTTAATCTTATCTCGTTTTTTATACCACTTGTTATTTACAATTTCCGCTACGGCATCATCATCAGGATGACTTAACAGCAATACAAATAGATATTCTTTTAAAACTTCAAATTTGTGTAGATCCAGTAATTGATCAAACTGGTCCCATAGCGGTCGCAATATCATCTCCGCTTGATCAAATTCAAATTTTTCGGTATGTTTTAATGCCTTAAGCGATAGCATCGTCACGTTATTTCCATCTGTTAACGGTTCTTTTCCAACAAAATAAAGTAATTCCTGCAGTTCTTGCCCAGTTTTACCTTTGATCATCCCTGCATGTATCTGAAGCAACTGATTGAATTGGATCTGATATTCTATGCTTTTTGAAGCCTTCCACAAATGCATGCCATCGTTTGGCTCCACAGGGATAAGGTTCATCATCGCAAGAATAATTCCAACAACGGTAAAAGTGAGGAAGCCTATTTTCAACAAAGGGGGGTATGCCATCATCCACATTAGATAACCCCCTGCCGCTGCAATCAAATTGGCTATGATACCACCCAAATGATATAAAGCGTATGGTGGAGTTGTGATTTTCTCAGGTGGCATCATTAAGCACTGTCCCAGCATACCGGGAACACGCTGTTTTTTTAGAGTGATTTTTCCTGACTCTTTTACCCAAATAAAACTTAAGAATTTAAACATAGAAAACGAATAGCCTGATAACAGTCCTGCTACTAAATGACCGGCTTCATGTATAACAATGTGTAAAAAGAAACTAACAACGAAATAGCTCATAAGAACGGGAATATGAATCCAGGTCCAGTCATGGATTGCGGAAAGCATTCCCACTTCATATCCTAAAAAGCCTAACCCCAAGAACGTTATAAAAATATTTAATAGTACAAATACTTGTTTCATTTTGTCAGTCCCTCATTATCTATGTTCAGTCGTGAATTCAATTATTTGATACTTTAATCTATTGTATCTTTTCTTCATCATAATTACCTTAAAGAACTGTTTGTATGTAGCTAAAAATAGATGCCCGTTTGAGTCTGTTTATTTTTCAAGAGTATCTATCTTATTCAATATTAGTTTTGTGCACACAATTAGTGTGGAAATTATGGCGGAAAAGCCTAACAGATTCAGTAGTATTTCAAACTCAGAAATTATATTTGTAAAAATAGTATTAGATATTACAGAGATCGGGTTGAATAGAACAATGCCTATAATGACATTCAACTAAAACCATAATCCTAAATTCTTCATCATTTTAATTTCTCCTTCGCCTTTTATTTACTATCACAAAGAATAATAAGCCGAGTAAAAAACAACGCAAGGCATTCATTTAAGTTTCCTGAATGACTTGCGAGATCTATAGTTTGTCTTTAATCGTCAACGCTTTCCTGTTCCTCGGCCTGTTTCAAAGACCCACCCATGCCACCTGCCAAACCGATAACTAAGAGCATCAAAAATAGCCCGACTTTTTTCAGTCGTTTCATAAAATTACCCCCTAGATGATATATGTATAAAGCTCGAACATAGCGGTCACTGCTACGATAAGTAAGCCGATTGCAATATGAACGTCTTTCTCGTTAACATTCATTTTCTCAAAGGAATAAAATAACACGATAATCGTCAATATGAATTGAAGACTGTACGAGAAGTAATTATCAGTGGAAAAAAAAAAGCCGGTATGCTTTCATAAAAGGCTGTTGTGACTGATAATATTGCAAATAATATAGGTATTCTCAGTTTCATTGTCATGATTGATATTCCTTTACTGTACTAATAATTTTCATTTATATTATTAATTGTACGAAATACATCACTATAGATATTTTTTATTTCATTTTCAGTTAGTTCTTCTTCGTCTTCTCCACTAAATATCCAGTGTTCACCTAATTCATTTTCTGAATGATACAAGTATCCAGCTGCATAACTCTTCGGAGAAACCTCCCTGGCATCCTCGTAATTAATATTATCAAACACAAAGGGAGCATGAGTTTTTGTAGTGCCAATAAAAAAGATAGGGATTTTCAACTTATTATAATGGTCAATATACTTATCATCAGATGCTTCGACTAAGTTTTCCGGCATTATGAATAGTGCATCTCCCTGTACATTCAGAGAACCGTCTTCGTCTTCTAAATCACTAAACTCTGCATTAGAATACGAAATATTTTCTTCTGAAACATCTGGAGTATCCCCAATCACACTTATTCTTAATACGTCTCCAGTATATGTATCGAGGTTGCTGTTGGAACAACCTGAAACATACGCGCTTAGTAATAAGGATAAACAAAGAACCCATTTTTTTCTCAACACTTGCAACTCCTCCTTTTAGTCCAATCACTACATGGTCACTTAAAGCTTGATTAGTCACACTTTTGAGTTCTTTTTTGTGAGCATCTTCCAAAAAAGAACCAGCAGATATATTCCATAAACTGTCGCAATTATACCTTGAAAGTAAAAATTGATAACCGCGGTACTTCCATGGAAAATAACTGTAAAAAGTGATATATAGGTTAGTACCTTTAACTTAACTTTCTTTTCCAGCATATGCCATAGGTTCCATATCGAATACAGAAATGTTCCTACTGCTATGATCGAATATAATATCAGTAAAAAGTCTGCATTGTATATGTCGAGCGTATAGATCAGCATCCCCCAAGTCAGGCCAAAGAACAATGGATATAAGATTTTCTTCAACACGATTGAGTCCGACTCATTCAGCATCTTTTCAGGTCAACTCCTTCATCAAAAACCTCTGTCTTAAATATTTTTTTAACAAACCTGACAGCGTTAAGAAAGCACTTCTATTAATCAGGGAACTGTTGGCGGTATCAAAATTTTCACTGTGGTCTAAAATTCATTTATTTCAATCAATAAAGATTTCCCCAACCTGACCATCCATTAAATCATATCGCATCATTTCCAGTGTATTATAAGTGCCCGATGCATTGAATAGTATCGAATCACCTACCTTTATCAAACTCTCGACATAGTTTGACGCGTAAACACGTTCATTCTTTGAGCCGGTATGATCTGTCAGATGAACGCCGTGACTTGGGTGGAAATCATCGTCAGATCTAAGCGTGTAAATGATTTTGTCGTCTGTGAGTGTGTAAGTCCCAACGGGCCGGTCGACGAGAATTACTGAACCGGACGTTCCATCTACTGTACTCTTATACAGTTTATCGTCCGAGCCAATGTAATAGTAATAGCTGTCGTGTTTAACTATATCCGCCGCTGATTCATTTAGTACGACTTCTCTCTCACTACCATCAAGACTTAAGTGTTCCACGACCTCTTCGTGACTGACGAGCAACTCGTCACCGTATATGGCAATGTCTCTTGCCTCGACATCAAGTAGCCGTTCGAGATTTTCACCATTCAGATCCATGCGGTAAACGTTAGAGTTATCCATAGTATTAACAAAATAAATGCCTTTTTCAGTCACGTGGACATCTTCAATATAGCCTAAATCGTAAAGGACCTGTTCATTCGTTCCGTCCGTTTTCATTGTGTAAAGTGATTCATCCCTGGTGTAATAGAGCCAGTCACCCGCAAGGTTCAAGTTTTCAAACCTGTAATACGGTTCATCTTTCATCAGTAACTTTTCATAATTCAATTCATTATCCGTTTTGATGAGTGTATTGTTTCCATGACTATAGAAAATGTGTTCAGCGTTCTCAACTCCAAGGCCGTTATTGTTGATGTTTTCGACAGAAATGTCTGCCTCACTTTCCACTTTAATATCAGTTTCAGTCGAAGCAGCTTCGACATTATGACGCATCACTTTAATTTCCCAAAGCAAACCACTTTGCGTTATAAAAGGTAGCAGGATAAAACCTGTGGCGACTGTGGCTTTTAACGCCCGGAATGCTGTCCATTTCTTTTTAACCGGTTCTCCCTTGATAGCTTTAGACAGTGCCATCACATAGTGCAGCGGTCCTTCTATTTTAGCTGTCTGATCCGTATAGTGAATCTCTACTTTGTCATTGATCACTAAGTTGAAAGGAACATCGAATGTAGGTCTGACAGTCAACGTGTCTCTTCTGCGATCAAGTATTTCCCAACCATTCTCTGATAGTGTTCGTTCCAAGTGACTTTGACCGTCTATCTCTTCCTCAAGTGACTGGTGTTTAAATTTCTCATGCATCCATTGCACTAATAAACCCAAATAAAATAAGGTAAAAGACCAGTGAAAGTTTATTGACGTTCCAAAGACAATCTGGTAAAGAATTATAAGCAGAAATAGCGTCGGTATATAAAGAAATACTATACTTATCAGTCCAAGACTGATCCAGTTTCCTATCTTATTCATCGTTCCTTCAGTCCCTTATATAAAATCGATTTGAATTTGGATATATATGTATATGTTTATCACTTCTATTGTAGCAAAACTCACCCATTCAATAAAGCGCTTATGTAACTCAGAAAAAGCCATCCATTTGCTTCACTATCACATATTAAGTATAAATATTTTTAACCATCCTAAAATCAGAATAAAGAATATACAACGAGCGCAATATTGAAAATGAAAGCATGCAGCGATTGACTAAACTCTAATTCCCTGTCTTTTCTTTGCTACGTTTGTACTGAATATACAATGATCCGAATAGCGTTATTAGGATAAATATCAATCCCCATATTTGTCCAGCAATCATTAATCCATAGCCGACAAATATAGATAACCCCAGTAAGACATTAATAAATATTTGCATTTCTATCTCAACTCCTTCAGTTTAAATTTCTGTAAAAAAATGAAGCTAAATGTAGCGTCAGCTTTGATTACTGCATAAATGCATACCATAATAGAGATGATAAAAACTGCCCTAAGTAACACGTCCAACATACAAGGTTAAAGAAATCAAAGCCCTGTTAAGAGAATAATCTGCACAATTCCTATTGGATAATAGCCTAATCAATTTTTCTCCGGCAGAACTACGTACAAAGCGTATGTTCCAATCAATAGAACATCTATGAGACACAAAATTTGAAACCTCTTCTAAATAGGTATTTTGTATTCTCTCCATTCTAGGGTGCTTTTAATTTCTAAGCCAAATCTATTTGTACTCAGAAATATAATCGGCGAATTTACAGCGGGCCTGTTTTCTTATAGTATCGATATGATTGTATTTATCTAAAAATTCAGCCGCGTAATCTGTGTTGGCACTATGAAGACTTAAAGATACTTCACTCGTTTCTTTCACTAAAGGAATTTTGCCATAATTTATACCAACGACTGATAGATATGGATTATTTTCAGATCGATGTAGAAGGAGCAAGTAATCTCTACCCGTGATCATTTTTTCATATCCTAATATATGATACTTCAATCTTTTTACCGCATCGTACGCTTCATTTTCCAGTAGCGTAAATGTTTCTCCAGCATTTAGGAGATGACCAGCCACTACTTTTTTGATTTTGAAATCAGACAGCGTATAGGCTTTCTGAATACTTCCTTGTTCATTTTTTATTAGCGTAGGAGCATGCTCTGATACTTTTCCTGCAATAACAATGGCCTCAGACTCTTCTTCAACATCAGATAAAGATCTGTATTCATCTATACTCGCATCTAAAATAAGGTGCTCATCAAATAGATGATCTCCCATTCCATTATCAGAAATAGTTTTTGAACGACTTTTATCCGGCACAGTACTTTTTTTAATTTCAAGAAAAATAACCACTCCTATAACTAATAACACTGCACCTACTAATAATAGTTTCATATTTCACTCCCTGCGACTCCTTATATTTCACTGTTAACTCAACTTAGTTATCTGATAGTGATTATAACTTCCCATGTTCATTATAGTAGTAAAAGTTTAACTGAACATCCACGCCAACTAGCCTATGATCATTCCTAATATAATCAAGAACTGAAGAATTAAAGAAATAGTGGCTAACGCTTTGACCCAGCTTGCATATCTGATGATATCAGCACTCGTTAGTATGTAAATTGAAAAGACAACAAGATAAGTGTGACTATTTTCGCAAATATTTGCACCTCATTATTATTTTGTTTGATAACTTTCCCCTCCTGTGTAGTCAATGCATATCTGTAGCTGATGCATCTTAAAGTGCCTTTCTCAGTGAATTGATCAATACGCTTACCATCGCAACGATGGTGAAAATGACTGTTAAACCGGTTATCATAATGATTGTTTGAGGAGATGACTGTGTTCTTTCTTTTCTAGTCGTGATTATCGTTGCAGATATCCCGACTAAATTCAAAAACAACAGCATGCGGAAAATGAATTTCGTGCTCTCGTAATTTGAATAGATCATTTGCCATAAGAAAAAAATAAGCAGCAGCAGTGGCATCACACATTGGAGTATCAGTAACACTCGTTTTAGAGTCATTTGTACAACCACCTTCTAGACTGCTTTTGACTTTATACTATTGAAACCCTGAACTATTTACTTACACTCTTTGAACTTTTCAGCATGACCCTTTATTAAAAATCACTTTACAAAATATCTATAATTTCTTTTTTACTTGCTGCATTGGCTGGTGCATAACTGAATATCAGCCCCACGGGAATTTCTCGTTTTCGCTTACGTCAACTTCTTCATTCATCTTTTTTCCTCCTGTTTCTATGCATTCAAATCCTTTACACTGAGACAATAGAACTACTCACCACGATATATTTGTATATATTAATTTTACAACAGTATAGCACAACTAGAATTGATTGGAAAACTTGCTGTACCATTCCTAGGAGTGGAGCGGATTATCTACGTTATATAAGAAAATGAACGTTTCTTATATAACGTAGGGAGATACTTTTAATATCTATTAAAAGCACATTGGAATAAGTTTATTCGTATTCCAACGTGCTTTTTTTATACCCGATCAATTTTCAGATACTCTACAAAATTTTGAAATACCTTAATCTTTAATATTTTCCGGTTCCTCGACTTGTTTCGAATCCCCACCCGTGCCTACTACGAGACCGATAGCTATCAGCATCAAAAACAGTCCGATTTTTTCCAGGCGTTTCATGAAATCACCACCTATTTTAAGTGTATTTTAAAAGCTAATAACTAGAGCCATAAGTCATAATTTGTACACATGAACTAGTCTCAAAGGCATTGCAATCGCACTCGCTTAGCAGTATTATATAGGTGTAAAATTGTGATACAAGAAAATTATTTTAAGGGGGGGTTCTTGTGAGTATACGGAAAAAAATATTTGTACGAGTTCAAATCGATAAAAAACTTGCAGATGAGGCTAATCTTATTTTCAAAGAATTAGGTTTAAATCAGACATTCGTCATAAATGCCTTATACAAAAGAGTTGTAGCTGATGCCGGATTACCCTTTGAACTAGTGCTGACAGAAAAGAAAAAAGTTTCTTTGAAATTTTCTAAAGCAACGGAAAACTTCCCTGTAAAAAAACTCTCAACTAAAGAAGAAGTTGACGCATGGTCCAAAGATATTGAACAAGACTATTGATCCCAATGATATCGTAGACATTTTAGTTTCTTATAAAGAACGATTTGTCTTACTGCATTAAACCTCCCCCTGACTTGATTACTATTCACCCTCAGAAATATGATCGGAAAACTTGCTGTACCATTCCCAGGAATGGAGCGGACTGTCTACGTTCTAATTAATTTAAAGTGATTAACATAAAACAGAGATGATTCTCATTCGAGAATCATCTCTATTTTCATTTCCCCCCCAGGTAAACAGCCCTTCAATTGACCAAAAAGATATGCTTTCAATCACTTATAACTGCAGCACAGCCACTTTATTATACAGGTCAGCGACTCCCCTAAAAAGTCATGTCATATCGTTTGACTACTTTTTAGAGGCGTTAATAAGATCTACAATTTCCCCTCTCTTTTCTTCATAGAAGCTGGAAACGATTTTGCTTCCTACCACTACGCCATCTCCATACTGACTGAGTTGTCTGACCTGTTCAGGCGTTGACACCCCGAATCCAGCGAGGACAGGTTTTGAACTCATCGCTTTTAATTCTTTAATGTATTCTCCAACTGTTTCTGCAAACTCCACTTGGGCTCCTGTTGTTCCCTTTACCGTCACTGCATATAAAAAGCCTTCCGTTTTTTCAGCAATCTTCTTTAAACGTTCGATCGGACTGGTTAACGCAGCTAATCTAATCAGAGCGATTTCTTTATCTGACAGATATCTTGTGATACGGTCTTCCTCTTCCATCGGTAAGTCTGGGATTATTAATCCATCCACTCCGGAATCAACACTCTCATTGATGAAGTCCTCTATTTTATAGGCATAGATCGGATTCATATATGTCATCAGGATGATTGGAATCGTTCGATCGTGCTTGGTTTCTTTTAATTTACGAAGGACTTTTCTTAACGTGACTTTTTCTTCCAACGCTCGTAACCCGGCTTCTTGAATAGTCGGTCCATCAGCTACCGGATCAGAAAACGGAATTCCTAATTCTAAAGCTGTAGCACCCGCTTCTTCCAGAAACTGAATGCGCTCAGGCAAAACATCCAGCCCGCCATCGCCCGCCATAATGTAAGGGACGAATATCTTGTCTCCCTGGTCCAGGGTCTTCTGAAAGGCCTGCTCCAATGTTGTTTTACTCATCTGCCTGACCTCCTATTCTTTCTCTCACTGTTTCGACATCCTTGTCTCCTCTTCCAGAAAGACAAATGATCAAGCTTTCATCTGGCTTCATCCGTTTAGCGATTTTTTGTGCATAGGCGATCGCATGGGCTGTTTCAAGAGCAGGAATGATCCCTTCTTTGCGAGACAGCAACTGCAACCCTTCAAGTGCTTCCTGGTCCGTGATCCCTTCATAGGTCACACGCTTCATATCTTTCAAGTAGCTGTGCTCTGGACCGATCCCTGGATAGTCCATACCTGCTGAAATGGAGTAAGGTTCAGTAATTTGCCCGGCTTCATCCTGGAGTAAATATGACATCATACCATGCAGCACGCCCACTTTTCCAGCAGTCAGGGTCGCTGCATGTTCTCCCGTATCGATTCCTTTTCCAGCAGCTTCGGCTCCATATAATTTAACGGATGCCTCATTCACAAATGGCGCAAATATACCCATCGCATTGCTTCCTCCGCCTACACACGCAACAATAGCATCTGGTAATTTGTGCTTCAGCGCTTCAAATTGCTCTTTGGTTTCCTTTCCAATCACACTCTGAAAATCTCGAACTATTTTCGGGAAGGGATGTGGCCCTACAACCGATCCGATAATATAATGGGTGTCTTCCACGTTCGCTACCCAATAACGCAGCGCTTCATTAACTGCATCTTTCAACGTTCCTTTTCCTTGATCGACACTGATTACTTGTGCGCCTAATAATTCCATACGAAAAACATTTAACTTCTGACGTCTCACGTCTTCTTTTCCCATAAATACAATGCACTCTAAATCAAGTAAGGCACAAACGGTTGCTGTCGCTACGCCATGTTGACCCGCACCTGTTTCAGCAACCACCTTTTTCTTACCCATCCTCTGGGTGAGCAGGGCTTGTCCTAAAGCATTGTTGATCTTATGTGCACCCGTATGATTCAAGTCTTCTCGCTTCAGATAAATCTGTGGACCCCCAAATTCTTCAGTCAGACGCTTTGCAAAGGTCAATGGGGTTTCTCGTCCAACATAGTCTTTTAAGTAACGCTCAATTTCCTGCGTAAATGCCGGGTCCTTCTTCGCCTCTTCATAGGCTTCTTCAAGTTCTAAAATAGCGGGCATCAATGTTTCGGGTACAAATCGTCCACCGAATTGGCCAAAGTGCCCTTTTTTATCTGGTAAAGTCTCTCTGATAGTTTCCATAGTTTTCATAGTTTCTCCTCTCGCTTATCGCTTACTCTACCTGTTTTACTTGATGAGTAAACCTTCGAATCTTCTCAGCATCTTTACTTCCATTCGTTTCTACCCCACTGGATACATCCACTCCAATAGGCTGCAAGTGTTGAATCGCTTCTGCTATATTTTCAGGTGACAACCCGCCTGCTAAAAAGTGTGGAAAGTCCTCGTTTTTATTTTTTAACGTTGTCCAGTCAAAGGTTTCGCCACTACCCGGTTTTGGGCTATCGATCAAAATATAATCCGCTACCTGCTGATAGTGCTTGGCTTCGCTGATTTCTTCAAAAGAGAGAGCCTTGATGAGTGGGGTATTTATTTGCTGGCACTCTGTCACACTCTCTTTCCCATGTAACTGCACATAATCAAGACCCAGTTCGCGACTGATTCTATTCACTTCCTGTATGGGCTGATTTCGAAAGACGCCTACTACTTTGACGCTCGTATTTGAAAGGCTGTTTTTGATTTCTCTTGCCTCGTCAATCGTTACTTGCCGTTTGCTTGCTGCAAAGACTAGCCCAATAAGGTCAGCCCCTGCTTCTACTGCCATTTGCGCCGTTTCTGGCGTTTGAATCCCACAAATCTTAACAAGCATCATTGTCTGCTCCTTGCTGGAAAGAATGGATCGTTTCTTTTACATTCTTGGCTTTCATCAACGTCTCACCCACTAAAATGGCTCTTGCTCCTGCATGCCACGCTCGTTTTACCTCTTCAACGCTTGACATGCCGCTCTCACTAATAAGCACCTGCTCGGCTGTATCCACTTTTTCAGCTAATCGCTCCGTTGTTTCTAACGTCACTTCAAAGGTTTTCAAGTTCCGATTATTGATGCCGATGAGTTTAGGCTGTATGACTTGCGCGCGCTGCAATTCTTCTTCGTTGTGTACTTCCACCAATACTTCTAGTCCTAAACCCTCTGCATACTCATTCAAATTTTTTAACTGTTCATCGGACAAAGCCGCCACGATCAGCAAAATCACATCCGCACCATAAACATAAGCGCGATCGATTTGAACGGGGTCGATGATAAAATCTTTATTTAAGATCGGCAGGCTTACTGCTTCTCGAACGGCTACCAGATCAGCCATTTCCCCTTGGAAAAACGGCTTATCTGTCAATACGGAAATCATCGATGCGCCGGCTTCTGCATAGATTTTCGCCTGTTTTCCCGGTTCAATGCTATGATTGATCTCCCCTTTGGATGGAGAGGACCGTTTAAATTCCGCAATCACCTGCATGTCTTTGGCTTCTTTGCACCTATTATAAAAAGAGCGTACCGGGACCGTTCTTTTGAGTGTTTCTTTTGAAAAAGACTCTTTCAATCTAAAGACTTCTTTTTGCTTTTCTTTTAAAATCGTTTTTAAAATAGTTTCCATTCATGCGCTCTCCTTCCCGTAGGCGACTAAAAAGTCAAGTTTCTTCAAGGCCGCCCCTGAATCAATGCTTTCTTTTGCCAGCGTGACCCCTTCTTTTGGGGTCTGAGCTTTGCCACTCGCGAGCAAGCCTAATCCAGCATTCAACAGGACGACTTCTCGATGTGCCCCTTTTACGCCTTCCAAAACCGAACGCAGGATGACTGCATTTTCTTTGGCATTTCCGCCTTTAAGCGCGCTGTTTGCAATTTTTTGCAAACCAACTTCTTCCGGAGAGACATCAAAAGCGGTCAGTCCTTTCTCAGTGACCAAGATGCAGTGATTTATCCCTGCTAAGGAAGCCTCATCCAACCCACCTTTTCCGTGCACAACGACTGCCCGTTTTCTCCCTAATTTGTGCAGAACGTTTCCGATATCCATCAGAACATCTTTGCGGTAAACGCCTACTAACTGAGTGGTCAAGGCTGCCGGGTTTGTGAGTGGACCGATCAGATTGAAAATAGTCGGGATACCCAACGCTTTTCGAACGGGCATCACATGTTTCATAGCTGGGTGCACATTGGGTGCGAATAAAAAGGCAATCTTGTTTTTCTCTAGTAATTCCGTCATTTCCTCTGGAGTAGCACTTAAATGCACGCCTAATTCTTCCAGCACATCCGCACTCCCGGTTTGACTTGAGATGCTTCGATTTCCATGTTTAGCCACGGTCACGCCCGCTCCGGCCAAAACAAAAGCACTGGTGGTGCTGATATTGAAACTTTGAGAACCATCGCCACCTGTCCCGCAGTTATCCATCACATCGGGCAGTTCTTTAGGCAGCTTCACGGCGACCTCCCGCATCACTTTTGCCAGCCCGGTCAGTTCACTCACTGCCTCACCTTTGGCACGCAGAGCGGTCAAGAAAGCAGCTTTTTGTCGTTCATCTGTTTCTCCACTAAACAGCAAGTGGCTTGCCGTTTCCATCTCTCCAATCGTCAGATCCTCACGCCGCAATACTTTTTCAATAAATGCCTTCATCTCACGCTCACCACTTCTTTGCTGATCGTGTCTAAAAAGTTTTCTATCATTTGCTTGCCATCACTCGTTCCAATTGATTCCGGATGAAACTGTAAGCCATAAATGGGGTAAGCGTCATGCTTCACTGCCATAATTTCGCCGTCTGTGATCGACGTCGCTGTAATTGTCAGACATGCTGGCAAAGTGTTTTTTAAGATGACTAACGAGTGGTAACGCATCACTTCGATTTCCACTTTCAGTCCTTTAAACAGGTCCGCCTGATGATGCAGGACTCGCGCTGTTTTACCATGTTTGACTTCGTCGGCATGACCGACAGTTCCACCGAATGCTTCACCGATGGCCTGATGCCCTAAGCAAATCCCTAAAATAGGCACTTCCTCATGCAATTCTTTAACGAGATCGACACAAATCCCTGCTTGACTTGGGGTACCTGGTCCAGGAGAAAGTACGATGGCTTTAGGATTTAATGCCCGCACCTCTGCGATCGTCAGTGCATCATTTCGCACGACTTTTACTTCTTCTCCACATTCACCTAAATATTGGTACAAGTTATACGTAAATGAATCATAATTATCGATTAGTAAAATCATTTTTGTCCGACCTCCAGTAAGGATTTTGCTTTATTTAATGTTTCCTGGTATTCCGTTGCAGGATCAGAATCATACACGATCCCTGCTCCTGCCTGAACATACGCCAGGTTGTCTTTTATTACCATTGTTCGGATAGCTAAGGCCAGATCCAAATCTCCATTCAAATTGATGTAGCCGATCGAACCAGAATAAACACCGCGTAAGTTGTCTTCCAACTCATTCACGATCTGCATCGCTCGAATTTTAGGTGCCCCTGACACTGTTCCTGCTGGCAAGGTGGTGGTCAGTGCATCCAAACCGGTCAGTCCGTCTGCCAAGGTGCCACTCACTTCCGAGACAATATGCATCACATGCTGGAACCGTTCAATCGTCATATACTTATCTATTGAGATCGATCCAATCTGTGAAACGCGCCCCAAATCGTTTCGACTTAGATCCACGAGCATTTTATGTTCGGCACACTCTTTTTCATCTGAAAGTAATTCTTCTGCATACGCATCGTCTGCTTCGACCGTTTCGCCTCTTGGTCTCGTTCCGGCAATCGGATTGGTGATGACTTTATCGCCCGTGACCTTGATCAAACTTTCCGGTGAGGCTCCAAGCACTATATACTCTTGGAAATCCACGAAAAACATATAAGGAGAAGGATTCGCTACTCTTAATTTCCGGTAAAACGTAAAGGGATCCACTTCAAACGTTGCTTTCATTCGTTGGGACAGCACGACCTGGAAGATATCCCCCTCAACGATATGCTCTTTTGCCTTCTTGACCAGCTTCATAAAGCTTTCCCTATCATGAGAAGTCGAGAACTCCAGAGGCGTCAGCTCGTTCATCTTTTCTTCTGCCGGCTGCTGGATCATTTCTTCAATGGTTCTGATCCGCTGATCCAAGTTCTCGATCCCATCAATTGCCAGCGCTACGATGGTGACTTCCTGTTTCTTATGATCGAACACCACCAGTTCCTGATAAAACATTAAATGAATATCCGGCATGTCGATTTCGTCCTTCAGTCGCTCCCCGATTTTTTCATATTCACGGATCGCGTCGTATCCAATGTAACCCACTGCTCCGCCATAAAAGGGGAAGGGCAAATCCAGTGACACCTGTGGAATATGCGCTTTTACAACCTCTAATGGCTTTTCATGGAACGTTTCTTCCTGGCTGTCTTCTTTCACGGTGACGATCTGCTCGTTCCCGACGATCTCCTTATACGGATCCATTCCGATAAACGAATACCGCCCTTTTTCCCCGTGCCCACTTGAACTCTCTAATATAAATTTCTTCTTGCCGTTCAATCGTTGAAACACCGAAATGGGTGTCAGCATATCTCCGTTGATTTGTTTCGTTTTGTATTGAATACTCATTGTCTTATCCCCTTTGAATTTAGTAAGTAAATCTTGACTGATCATTCAGTTTATTCGGTACGCATCAGCTGTAAAAATTGATCGCTTTCTCTAAAAAACACCCTCTTCTTTGTCCAAAACCACATTTTTTTCATAAAAAAAAGCCCTCGATAGCTATTACACTACTGAGGGACGATAAAAATTACCGCGGTACCACCACAATTTAGGAAAATTGACTCCTACACTCTCATCCGTTAACGGGGATGACTCGACCTATCCTACTCTCTTTCAGATAGATTCTCGTAAGTCCATTCCATTCAATTCCCATACTTGCTTCTCAGTCTCGCAAGTTCTCTGTAATGGGGCAGTTGAATATACTACTCTTACTTGTTGATTGTTTATTAAAAAAAAAGACAGAAACCCATTTAAAATGAGTTTCTGCCTAAGCAGAATACAGCTATCCATAGATTCTAAATTGGTACACGCACCTTGTTCAAACAAAGCAGGCAACTTAGACTTAGCTACAGATATACACATGTATTTATCGAAGAATCACTCATTTACGATTCGCTCATTCAATTTTTGCGCAACGCCAATAACCAGCGCGTTTGTCGACGCCCCAGCTTTGCCAAGAATATTGCACAGTCAATTTGATGAATGAATCGTTAGTCATAATTGAGTGACCCTCCTTTCTTTTTAATAGTTTTATTAATTTTTTCTCATTATAGCGAGTCTATTTTTGAAAGTCAACCGAAAAATTTCAGAAACGATTTGCCTATGCTTTTTATGCCATAAAAAGACTCTCCTGATCTTATTCATTTTGCGCACTGGAGTAATGTTTACAGAAAACTCGCCACTTGTGCAATCGGGAGTCAGGAATATCATAATGACAGCCTTCAACTTTCTTATAATCTAGGCCAACCAAACCGCGATCCCTGTAACTAAAACAGGAGAACCTCTATTAAGAGATTCTCCTGCGATAGTTTTATTAAATTATCAGCTTTTTTCTTCCTGCTGATAGATTCCGTCTTTACCAAAATAATCTTTGGTCGATTTGATGATGACCGGGCTCAATATCAACAGGCCAATCAGGTTAGGTAGTGCCATCAGACCATTCAACGTGTCAGCCAAGGCCCAAATCGCACGGAGGCCACCAACTGCGCCTACAACGATCAATGGGATAAAGACCATGCGGTAAAAGATAATGGCTTTTGGTCCGAATAGAAATTCGATACAACGCTCGCCGTAGTAAGACCAGCCGATCAGTGTCGAAAAGGCAAAGAAGACCAGACCAAACGTCACGATGTAACCACCAAACATGATGCCTTCATCAAAAGCCGAGGTGGTCAAAGCGGCGCCATCCAGTCCTGTATCCACTGCCCCAGTCATGACGATGACTAACGCTGTGATCGTACAAATGACGAGAGTGTCCGCAAATACTTCAAAGATACCCCATAGGCCTTGACGGACAGGATGATCCGTCGTTGCCGCCGCGTGTGCGATCGGTGCGCTTCCCAGTCCCGCTTCATTGGTGAAGACGCCCCTGGCCACACCGTATCGGATCGACATGGCTAATGTCGATCCGACAAAACCGCCTGTTGCGGCAGTGCCTGTGAAGGCATCACTGAAAATGGTCCCTAATGCACTTGGTACGAGTTCAATATTTGCCACAATAATGATCAGGCCACCCAAGATATAGATAGCGGCCATAAACGGCACGATAACTTCGGTGACTTTACCGATTTTTTTGATGCCACCGACAGTCACTAATGCAACCAAAATAGCTAAGACGATTCCCGTCACCCAGGGATCGATATTAAACGTTGTATTTAAAGAAGCTGCCACAGAATTAGACTGTACCATGTTCCCGATGCCGAACGTCGCTGTTGCTCCAAAGACCGCAAACATTATACCCAGCCACTTCATGTTGGCGCCTTTTGAAAGGTAGTACATCGGACCGCCGATAAACCGGCCGTCTTCCGTCTTCTCTCTGTACTCGATAGCCAGAACGACTTCCCCGTATTTCGTCGCCATTCCAAACAAGGCAGCCACCCACATCCAAAAGACGGCACCTGGACCACCGATCGCAATGGCTGTCCCGACACCGGCAATGTTCCCGGTCCCGACCGTTGCTGCCAAAGCAGTAGACACAGCCTGGAAAGCAGTGATTTCACCTTCGCCAACTTGATCTTTCTTAAACATTTTAAAGAACGTCTGTTTCATAACATAACCGAATTTCGCAAACGATATAAATCGTGTATATATGGTCAGGAAGACCCCGGTCCCCACAATCAGTACCAAGAACGGCCATCCCCAAACCAAATCATTTACAAACTCATTTATCTCCATTAATCTATCCATATTTTTCTCCTTTTAATTAAACACTCATTATATTTTAATATTAATATACACAATTTTTTGGAGAATGTACATCATTTTTTTCATCTTTACAGCTTATATTCTAATTTCTATTACTGCCAGATTAATGTAAGTAGATTTTCAAATAATTACAAAAGCATAATAATGCAGTCTGATGATTTATCTAATCGAAAAGATCAAGCCGACAATACTTATGCGTCTATATAAAAATAAAGAAAAGACAGGCGGAAAATCGCTGTCTTTCCTTTAAATATTTGAAGAAATCAGCTGGAAAACTGCTTCCTCGGTTATGTTCTGATTCAATATTTGCTTAAATTCGTCTGATTTTACTACCTCTATCAAATTGACTAATGTATCTAGATGTTCCAGATTATCCATTGAGGCAAAACAAATCAATACTTTTATGGCACTGTCCTCAGAATACTGTACCTTATTCTTGAGGATCAAAATACTAAATCCCGTTTTAAATACATCTTTGTCGGAGCGCGCATGAGGAATAGCCACTTCATCTCCTATGAACATATAATAGCCGTACTTTTCGAAAGATTCAGTTACATTTTCAATATAACTCTCGGCTACGTATGAATTATCAACTAAAGGCCTGGTCGCTATAACGATGGCTTCTTTCCAGGAATCTACCGATTCCACTATTTGTATATGAGACTTAGGTACCTTTGCTTCTTTTTCGTTGTCAGCAGAAATCAAATCATCTAATATGAAACTGCCGAAATTATCTTTTAATGCCTTAACCAGTTCCTTATTATTTCCCACTTCAACATTTGAATAAATCGTATTCACCAGTTGAGAAAGTTCAATTTTCTTGGTTGTTTTCATTATACCTACTTTTTCCAAATTTAATAAATCCTCTTCTGTAAGTATTGTATTAACTTTTATAAAAGAAAGATTCGTCATAACCTCTTCAAGATCCACCGCGGTAATGATCATATCCACTAAATGCTTTTGGGGATAATCTGATAAATAATGCAATGGAATGGTATCGACAACTTTGACATTAAACTCCCTTTCCAAACGTTGCTCTAAAAATTTGGATACACCAATACCTTGACTGCAAACGAGTAAAATGTTTTTCGGTTTCTTTTCAAGCAAAACTCCTCTATGAAGCGCGGCTGCAAAGTGAATCGTTATCAGAGAAACTTCTTCATCAATCTTTCTTTTGGTAGGAAGCAAGCCGGATTCCTTTAAAGAATTCAGTGTACACTCATATACATCTGGATACTCCGACTTTACATCATAAGAGATAGGCTGATTGGATTCTATATTATTTTTAATATTGAACAGGATCGGTTTCAGATGATTGGACAGTCCTTCAAACAGTTCTTTATCTTTAGTCAAATCAACACCATGGTATTCACTGAAAATACGAATCAGCTTAAACACTAGACTGTCCATTTCAATCCAGTAATTATAAGAAATGTCTGTTAATTTGATGTACTTACCATTGATCAACATTTTAGATATTTCTATTAAATCTATTTCTTTTACTCTTACTCCATAAAATTCTTCCAATATCCCTTTCTCTGATTTCAACACTTCCAGTTCATAAGTACGAAGATGTGTATCCGATTTGTAAAAAAAATTATTCACCTCACCCTTTTTATTTCTCTGTAAGACAACTATCAAGTAATTACGAATATCTTTATAGGTTTTATCAGAAAAAACACAACTAAGTTTTTTCTGCATTGCAGACAAGAACTGATTGATCCCCTTTAAATTCAAATCCCCCATATATTGATCTAGAAGTTTGGAGAATAGAAGTTTATTATGCATCGTCTCTTTAGAAATACTATTCAATACTTTCCACTGGGCATCACGAATGTCTTTCTCCTTACCAATCAGAATGAATCCATCTTTATGCTTTAATTTCGACTCTAACTTTAACTGTTTTAATTCCTTTAAGAACTGATTGTAATCGTTCTTTATCGTAACTCTGCTGACCAGCAGTTCTCTGCTTAGGTGTGTTAAATTAAGCTTGCCCAAAAGTATATAAGAATACTTTAAAATCAAATACCGCTCATTCTGTTGTAAAATAAGTTCATTGATTTTCAGATTTTCTATAAATTCTTTGATTTTTTCTTTATTTGATTTATCTACCTGATCAAAGAGATCAAAGGTAGATGACAGTAGGCCGTTCTCATACAGAACATCTCCAATATTATCCATATCATATCTTACCGTTCGTTTGCTGATATTAAATTGTTTAGACAAAGAATCAATTGTCCTGACCGGGTTTTTCAGTAACTCCCTAATGATGTTGATTTCTCTGAAAGTAAGCATATCTTCCTCCTTTCCCGATAGATCAATAATACTGGCTGTTATCGATTGATAAACTGGTCGCTGCAGTATCCGGGATGATCATCTCGGATACTGCAGCGACATCAGTTTGTTGTTTATACTATTTTAACAGTTTTGGTACAAAAATAGTACTAAACATTAAATCATCATTATCATTAATTACTGAGATTTTCCAGCAAGTATTTTTCTGCTTCTTCATTCCATATCCCGTCGTGTTTTTCTATTAATTTGTGAACTTCCATGAAGACAGGGTCAGTCTTTCCTTTTTCTTCGAACTCTTCCAGACCGGTCAACTCCAATGAGATATGTGGATAGATGGCATTTTTCCCGGCACTGGCATTTTTCATTCCTAATATCATTTCCGGCGTCGCTTCTATGCCTCCTATGTGTGTGATCATCATGGAAGGATTGATTTTTCCTTCTTCAGTCAGTTTCAAAGAGTGTTTCATATCATCCGTGGATCCTCCGGAAGTTCCCACAATATGAGTAGAGGCATAATGAACATTGTATAAATTAATTGGCACAGTGAAATTTTTATCCGTCGGACCTGCAAAGAAATTCAAGCAACCATCGTTCCCCAAAATACCATCAGCTAAAATCAGCAGAGGCTCCACCGCGGCAAATACAAATACATCATCAAACCCTTGATTATCCGACAATTCCATTAAATAATCCTTCTGATTTTCAACTTCTCCTACATTCACGTATACTAGCTCAATTCCTTTTTCTTTCGCAGCGCTTGGCGGTATAAGTTTCTTCAGACGATTGATTCTCTTTTCATCTATTTCTGTAGCCACAATTTTCTTTATACCCAAGTCGCCATTTACTGCATAATCGAGAGCACCTATCCCCATCGGACCGCCACAACCAAGTAAAGCAAGTTGTCCTCCCTTTTTGACTCCCATCTCATGTTTATACACATAAGGTGTTGTGTGGTAATTCGCGTTGAATGCACCAATGATACAGGACATCGGTTCTGCAAGTGAGCCATTAGCAAAATAGGTCCCGTTATAAGGAAGAACACTGCCTAAGTCGATAGCAACTTTTGGAATAATACAATATGTTGCATCGCCTCCAAAAAACTCATAGCTGTAGCCGGCAGAATAGCCGCTATCTAACCCCATGGCCGGTTGAAGAACAAATTTGTCTCCTTCGTTAAATTGTTCTCTTATTTTATCTCCGACTTCTACAATAAACCCTCCAAATTCATGGCCTACGATGATTGGATGTTCCTCCAAATTTTCCGGAACCCGTTTATGATCCTCGCCAAGAATGGTTGCTTTATAAGTTGATAAACAAGCCGTATCACTAATAACCTTTACCAGCAATTCTTCTTCTCCGATTTCAGGAAGGTCAAACTCTCTCACTCTTAAATCTTTTTTTCCGTATAACGCAACAGCTTTGGTTCTCATCTAATCATCTCTCTTTCAATTCGTTTAATAAGTCCTGTAGATTCGAATCCTCAATATAGTTTTCTATAGTGACAATTCTTGTATCCGGGTGTTTCATGCGTGTTCTTTCAAGTAAGTTTTTGTGTACGACGATGATATCCGACTCTTCAGGAACATCCTCAATGCGATAATTTTTAACATCGATTTCATCTAAATCCACTTTTTTCAGTCTCTTCTTGAAGGTCGTAGCGCCTAGTGCACTGCTTCCTAATCCAGCATCACAGGCAAACGCAATTTTATTAACCGGTTGAGCAACTGTTGCAGTTCCTGAAGTATATAATTTTTTCCCTTCAGACTTCATTCTTTTTGATTTTTCTAGAGATTCTTCAAATTCATCTTCCGTACTTTTATCCGCTTTTAGAATGGCTGAAGTAACTAAAAATGAAACAATTGTCCCAACTAGTACCCCAGCTATGACTCCTATAAAGTTACCTCGTGGTGTCAGCGCTAGATACGCAAAGATGGAACCAGGACTTGGACCAGCAACTAAACCTGCACCAAAGACTTGGAAGGTTAATATACCTGACATCCCACCAGCAATCATACCCAATATTGTTATCGGTTTCATTAAAACATAAGGGAAATACAATTCATGAATTCCACCGAAGAAGTGAATAATAATTGCTCCCGGAGCAGTTCTTCTTGCCACTTTTTTACCAAAGAAAGTAAAAGCTAATAGCAAGCCTAGTCCAGGTCCCGGATTGGATGCAACTGTAAAGTAAATGGATTTTCCTACTTCCAGTGTTTCTTGCATACCTAACGGATAATAGATTCCCTGGTCAATAACGTTATTCAAAAATAGAACTTTAGCCGGTTCATTTATAATTGAAAGAAGAGGTAAAAATCCAGTAGAAACCAATGCTTCAATCGCTGCGGTTACAAAGTTATTGGCTACTACAATGATAGGGCCAATAACAAAGAATGAGAAAAGCATTAATAAAAATCCTAATATCCCGATAGAGAAATTATTAACTACCATCTCGAAGCCAGCAGGTATTTTATCTTCAATTACTTTATCAACTTTCTTAATTAGCCAGCCACCTAAAGGACCGATAGCCATTGCTCCCAAGAACATTGGAATGTCAGATCCTACAATTAATCCAATTGCACCGATAGTTCCCATGACTGCTCCACGCTGTCCACCGACCATTCTACCTCCAGTATGGGCCAAAAGTAATGGTAATAAATAGGTTATAGCCGGACCAACTATAGCTGCGAGGTCTTCATTAGGAAACCAACCAGTGGGAATAAATAAGGCCGTTAAAATCCCCCAAGCGATAAATGCACCAATGTTAGGAAGAACCATGTTGGTTAGAAAACCACCGAAAGCTTGAACTCTGGCCCGATTACTTGTCTTTGGGTTTTCAGTTCCTGTATCCATCATTTTTATCATCCTTTCACAATTTCTTTTTTATTATTTAATGTTAATGTAATATCCGGAGTGTGATGCCGCTCAAGCACTCTTTTTATGTTTTTATTATCACTCTGTTCATAAAAAGTTCTAGCATCTTTTAAACTGATCCCCCCTCTCATTTTCCTTTCAATTAATCTCGTTCTTAGTATCGTTTCTTCTGCCTGGATAAATATGCTGAGATCACAAAAATTTACCAGCTCTTTCCATTTTTCTTCATTCAGAAGCAGCCAATTTCCTTCGATCAAAATGATATCTGAGTCAATCTTGATTTTGTCTTCACTGATATCGTGTGTATTACGATCATATACTGGCCATAATACTGTTTCATCTTCCAGTTGACTTAAAGCGGTTTTCAGGGATTCAATATCAAACGTCTCTGGACTACCTTTTATATCATTCAATAGAACCTTGTGATTATCAGCTACAATGTAATTTGATAATAAATATTTTCTTTTATGATGAAAGCCGTCTATGGAAATAGACTGAAAAGTAAAAGCAGAAAAATGGTCGTCATAGAATTTGTTTAAAAAGAGACTCAGTGTAGTTTTTCCAGTTCCCGGCGGTGCCGCGAGAAAAACGATCAACCTTTTTCCTTTCTTTTCCCGTTTTTCATTAATTTCTTTTAAAAGGGGTAAAAAAACTGATTCTATTTCCTGCTCAGTATAATTTGCTTCTATATCGAAACCATTCACATTTAATTTCATTCTTCCACCCTCTTAATTAACTCAATAACTTCTTCTTCATTTTTAGCAGATTTCAGCATCTCCTTGATTTCTTCCTCAATCAGAATCGATGAGAGGTCCGAAAGAAGTTCCAAGTGGGTCGTAGTATCTTCAGTAGCTAATACAAAAAGAAGTTTCACTTCGTGATTCCCAGGGAAAATAACCGGTTCGTTCAACTTTAAAAACGACATACTTGTTTTATTAACACCTTTATCCGTCGTTGCATGAGGCATAGCAATTTCAGGTACAATCACAATATATGATCCATTTACTCTTACATTTTCTATCATAGCCTGTATATACTTCGATTCGATGTAAGCCTTTTCAATTAATGGTTGAGAAGCAATTTCTATAGATTCTTCCCAGGATGATACTTTATCTATAAAGTTTGTATTCCCTCTCAAAAATTCACTTAACATATTTTCACTCCTTATGTTGTGACGTTAATCTTTTCCTACACCTACTATATAAGATAATGAGAAAGTAATAAACTTACAAATTCATTCAATTATTTGTGCAACTTATTTTAAGGCACAAAAAAACTTCTTCGATCACTCGGACCACACTAACAACTTTCTCATCATCAACTATGTCTAATGTATTCTTTTCTGTGTGGATAATAGTATCCAAGATCTAAAAGACACCACTAGAGGTAAAGATGACGGTCGGTATATGTTTCAAGACAAACAACATCTGGTCGCCTTGAGCCCAGGGATCTATAAATTCTATCCCCGTTCTTTTAAGCATTATTTTGTTTAACCGATTTTCTGTTTCGCTGTCACATTCAATTAGCGAGACAGCCATTAGACTATTTTTCAGCCCCACCCCATCGCAGTTGATCGCTAATAGGATGTACTTTGTATTCTGAAGGTACGTCTCCACATATGCCAAATGTCCCGGGATCGAATAGTAGTCTTCCTCGTTCAGTAATAACAGTTCGAGACAGAAATCAATATCCTCTTACTTGATCGAATGACTCAACAATAATAGAATGGTGATACCAGTTGCCTTATCCAAAGCTCCCGGAGCACCTGTTTTAGTATCCCTATGAGCCGTAACGACCAGTTTCTGACTCATCTCCGGGTTCAGTCTGGCCATAACGTTATCCAGATAAGATTCTTCTCTCACAGCATTGATCACTGCTTTTATTTCCCCGTCATTTTCAAGTAAGGTCTCTCCTTCATTCTTTGTCATATACACGCTAGGTATCACGAAGTCGCCATCTTCAAAAACTGATTCATCCTTTTCAACGACTGTGACGATGGCCACCGACTTTTTTCTTCAAGTAACTGAATGATTTTCTGATGTCATTCAGGATTATAAAAAAAGAAACTGTTCGGCATGATCTCTTCTTTTGTCAACACACCATGTAAAACTGATCTCTCGTCCGTTAAATCGCTTCTTTTCAGTTCATCCACCGTTCTGATTTTTACATATTCATCGCTGACGTTACACCCGTTCGTATAGTAGGAGGGCCTAACCGGAATGTTTTTATCTTTAAAAGCCAACTAGGCTCTTTCCGTATTGAAATGATTTCCTGCATACGCTTCGACTTTTTTTCTAAACGCTTTAAACGTTCACCCGTCTCTATACTAATATAGTTTAAGATGTCATCCAGTTTCTTAAATAGCTCTTCATTCTGCATTATGCTTCCACCTTTTTTGACGTGTTAGCTAATCAGCAGATTGCTCGAAGTTCTCCTTCGTTTTTAGTCGTCCATTATACCATTTAATCTGTTTTTCACAAAAAGACAGTCTATTGATGTAGTATAGTTTTGAACCAGTGACAAATAATATGGTATAAAAAAGAACCTCTTCGAAAAGAGGTTCTTTTTTATACCATATTATTAATTTTCATTTCACTACACTGATCATACTTATTTAACTTTCTGTTTGTTCACTTTCATAAATACCGTCTTTACCGAAGTATTCCTTGGTCAAGCGTGCGATCACCGGACTCAGCAGTAACAAACCGATCAAGTTCGGTAATGCCATCAGGCCGTTCAGTGTATCCGCGATAGCCCAGATGACACGCAGTCCACCAACTGATCCAACCACGATCAGTGGAAGAAAAATAAGTCGGTAGATGATAATCGATTTGGGTCCAAATAAATACTCCATACAACGTTCGCCGTAGTAAGACCAGCCCAACAATGTTGAAAATGCAAAGAAGACTAAACCGAATGTCACGATGTGTCCGCCAAACGGCATCCCTTCATCAAACGCCACCGTTGTTAAAGCGGCGCCGTCCAGACCAGTTTCCCATACGCCCGTCATGACAATGACAAGAGCAGTAATGGTACACAGAACGAGTGTGTCGACGAAGACTTCAAAAATGCCCCAAAGTCCCTGTCTGACAGGATGATCTGTTGTCGCTGCCGCATGGGCAATAGGTGCACTTCCCAGTCCGGCTTCATTTGTAAAGACTCCTCTGGCAATACCGAATCGGATCGTCATTGCCATTGTGGAACCGACAAAACCACCAGTGGCTGCCGTTCCGGTGAAGGCATCCCGGAATATAATTCCAAATGCCCCTGGGACAAGTTCGATATTAAGGATAATAATGATCATGCCACCAACAATATAAACGGCTGCCATTAATGGAACCAATACCGATGTGACTTTTCCGATTTTTTTAATGCCGCCTAATGTGACTAGGCCAACACCGATCATTAACACAATCCCGGTTACTATAGGATCGATATCAAACGTGCTTTTAAGTGAAGCCGCAACAGAATTGGACTGCACCATGTTACCAATCCCAAAGGTGGCTACTGTACCAAAAATGGCAAACAGTACGCCGAGCCACTTCTTGTTTGCTCCTTTATCAAGGTAGTACATCGGTCCACCGACAAAGTGACCCTTATCAGTCTTTTCTCTGTATTCGATAGACAGGACGACCTCGCCGAATTTCGTCGCCATTCCAAATACGGCAGCGAGCCACATCCAGAAAATTGCACCTGGTCCGCCTATCGCTATAGCCGTACCGACGCCGGCAATATTCCCCGTACCGACTGCGGCTGCTAAAGCAGTCGACACAGCTTGAAAGGCCGTGACTTCCCCTTCACCCACTTGATCTTTCTTAAACATTTTGAAAAGTGTCTGCTTCATAGCGTAGCCAAATTTAGTGAAGGATATGAAATCCGTCCGTATCGTCAAGTAAATACCTGACCCTAAAATAAGAACCAGAAGCGGCCATCCCCATACTAACTCATTGATCGTCGTATTAATTGCTGTAAAATTCTCCATTTTTTCCCCTTAATATATCTCTCATTTATTTCTAATTAATACTATACCCTATTTATTGTTAGAATTACAAATGTTTTTCACAATTTTTATGCTCATATTCAGGTCAAAAATTTAATGTACGGGTTTTTTGTTCTCATTTTTTCCTTTAAATTCATTGAATATAATGTGAAGAAATTAAGTTTTTTCACCTCTGATTTTTTGGCGAAAATACGCACCGATTCGATCTGTTTTATAGGATGAACGCAACTCCTGTGGTCATCTTTTATCACAAATAAAGATCATGATTTCTACGGTCGCCAGCGCTCTCTTCGCAGGCTCTTTCCTTACGTTACGTTGTACCTACAGTTATATCGAATCATCCCAATTCAATGAGCGCATTCTTGTGGACAAAAAAAGAACCACAAAATAAGAGGTCCTCATTTATTTGTAATCATTATTCAATAATAATCGATCGAAATTTTTACAGTGCTTCTTGTATTCACAAAATGCTTATTCCAACATTATTTTGACAACTTCAGATCTATATTTCTTCAATCTTTGAATTATTTGACTGCCATCCCGCCGTCGATTCGGTACTAACTTCCGGATATAAGTTCGCTCTCATCAGGAGTGAGGAATAGCACTAACTTAGCAATTTCAACTGCTCCTCCAAAACGACCAATCGAAATTTGTTCAGTGATGGCTGTCTTGGCATCTTCTGACTTGCCCGGGTTCAGTCCTTCTTCAACGGAACGCATCATTCCCGTATTCACTGGAGATGGATGTACTGACATGAGCAACTAATTCATTTTCAAAACTCATACGATACCATTTCTGGTACAACAATCAGAATTTCAAGAGAAGCAAGTTCAAATCAGAACACTTAAACATACAGGTAATTCAGATGAAGGCAATACCTTTACAAAGTGAGATTACAATCAAGCGAAAACTAAAAAGCAGTCTTTAGAAAGATCTCTTCTAAGCCCTACTTTTTTTGGGTTATTAACTTTAATTAATATAACGTTTCCAAACTAACGCAGCTTCAGTCCGATTAGTCACATTTAGCTTTTCCATTATTCTAGTCAAATTATTTCTAACAGTCTTTTCTGCTATTTCTAAATCATACGCAATTTCTTTGTTGGAATTCCCATTGACTAACAAATCTAATATATTTTTTTCTCTCAAGGTAAGTGAAAAGGGATTGAGTGAAGTTTTTTTGTAAGTAGATTTCAATTTGTCGAAAATCAATCCGGATATACTCTCATCAAGATAACCTTCTCCTTTGTAAACTTTATACAATGCCTCAGTTATTTTGACACTCTCAATGGTTTTCAATAAAAAACCATCCGCACCTACCCGAAGGACTTCAGATAAAACTTCTTCACTTTGATAAGCCGTCAATATCAGTACCTTAACATCTGGACAAGCCGTTTTAATTCTTTTAGTTCCTATTACTGCATCGCCGTCAGGGAGGCGAAAATCAAGTAAGACGACATCTGGTTTTTGACTGAGTATAATTGATAAGCCTTCAGTTAATGTATCGCTCTCACCACTCACATAAAAACGATCATCCTTCTCTATCAATGATTTAATTCCCATTCTTACAATGTTGTGATCATCAATAATTACTACTTTGATTTTATTCATCATTTTCAGACCTCCAAGGTACTTTGATGATTATTGTTGTTCCCTTTAGGGTGCTGTTTATCGTCAATTGTGCATCAATAATCTGCGCACGCTCTTTTATAATAGCTAATCCAAGATGTTCAGTCTCTCTTGATTGGTCTAGATTAGCCTTATCAATGCCTCTCCCATTGTCTGTTATCCTTACTTCAAAACATTCATGTGTTCCCTCTGTGATGATCGATGCTTCCGTTGCTTCAGCGTGCTTAATTATATTAATGAGTGCTTCCTGGATAATATAGTATAGATTAGTTAAGCTCTTCTCAGATGAATCCCTGAGATGATTTTGAGAGTCTTCAAAATTTGTGACAAAGGAAATATTAGAATACATTGAATGCTTATAAATCAACTGGTCTATTTCCTCTTGGAACTGCTCTATATTGAATTTTTTAGAAAGGATATCCCCCATTAATGACCGAATATTATCAATAGATTTATTTAAATTACTTTTGACGATAGTTAAATCATTCCTAATGGTCTGCTCTTTTTCTGAATCTAAAATATTTTCTATTAGCATTCCACTCGCAAATAACTCTTGAATAATATTATCGTGCAACTCTCTTGCTATTTTTTTTCTTTCCTTATACTGCATTTTAGTTTCAATTAAGTGGTACAGTTTCCTTTCTTCCTCAGCCCTATATTCTTTTATACTTCTTAAATAATACACCGTAATTATAATAGCCATTATCATCCTTAAAAATTCAGATGAGACACCAATAGTTTCTTGAAGTAACGAGCTATTTATTATGGTATTAGGAAAAAAGCCTTTATCTGTGATCAATATCCCTGAAAATATTCCATAAAATAAAAAACAGAGGCTGATTATGATTAAATGATTAGACAAAGTAAGCAAATGCTTTCTCTTCGATTGTCTGGAAAGTTTGAAAAACCTGTAGCTCGTATATATAGTTGCCGGGAGTCCAATAAAATACCTGCTCAATGCACTAAAAAGAGGAAACGTCTGCGCATAACCGCTTACATTAAAGGATATATATAAACCTGTGATCCAAACCGAAAACAGAGCTAAGGGTATAATTTTTTTTATCCTTGTTTTTGAACTAGAAGAATGAAAGTTTAAGCCGTAGTAAAGTAAGAAACTAAACGATGCCGCGTTGGCTACTATTTGAAAAGTATAAAGATAAAAAGAATAATTGCTAAAAATATCAAGCGAGCGTATCATGATAAACCATTCCGTTGTTCCATGAAATAAACCAAAGTAACCTAAGTAAATATTTTTTGAAAAAACATCAATTGAGTCGACAGAAGTTTGGTTATTCTGAAGTATAGCACTCAAACCAAATGTATAGAAAGTCAATCCGTAAAAAAAATAGAGTGTGTAAAAACTTATTGTATTATCCATCATACTCATCCTATCACTAGTATTTGTTAACTATACCATTCACAAGTGAATTATTACACAATATAATAATAATTGTAATACTATTGTCACAGACATATGTCTACGTAGAACCTTTCTCATATTAGCAAATTCAAAAAAAGAACCCCTTAAGAAGATGTCATAGTATTCACTATTCAATCAAAAATCAAGCAAACTTTTAGAGTGCTTCTTATATTTGCAAGATACTTATTTCACAATTTTTCAGATAGCGTCAAATCTAACCTGCTTTAACTTTTGAATTATCTTGCCGCCATAACGACCACTTACGTAAACAGTCACAACTTTTTTCTGTCAGCTTCTTCGCATTCACACAACATTCAACGAAGGATCGTCTTTTGTTAATATGGTTGCTGTACTATCCATTTTGAAATATGCATCCACGAGAATTTTCAGTTCTTCCGCCGCTTCATTTACCCGTTTCGCTTGTTCAGCGTTAACTGACTCAATCACCAATACTGCATTCTTGGTTTTCTCCTGCAGCATGGTCCGCTTTGCTTCCCACCAGTTAAGACACCGACAAACAGCTCCTTCATCATCATAATAAATGATCTCACTGGGTAATGCAGGTGAATCACTATTTGCTCCCAATGGAAAAAAGTGTTCGCCTCCTTTAGCTTTGCCAAGACGTAAATCACCCGCAATCACATCCATATCTTCTCCACCACAAGGAACGGCATACTTCAGGGGAAACACTGTTATAGATATCGACTAAAGGATTGATGGGAGAGAAATCCCGTTCCTGACTCACTCGTTTTAGCAGCGCCTCTATTGAGGAACGCGCTCCCTTTTTAGTTTTAAAGTGTTGGAAAGCACTCCGCCATTCATCAACAACTGGATTTTGACTGAAGACTTCTCCTGTCAAAAATGTCTCTGCTTCTTGTTTTCCTTTTTCCAGCAACTCGACAAAATAGTTCCTGTTCGACTCATCCACATGGTTATCGATTCCCTTGATAATCAGGACATTCACCTGGGTATCAGGGAACAGATCCCAAAATTCTTCCTCAACAATAAATTTATTCATAAAAATATCCTCCACTCTCATTTTATTAATTGTTTGGTCATGATCAATTCGCTCTGTTCGTCATCTCCAATAAAGATAGTGTGCGCACTGCGTAGACGATTAAACGCTATGGCAAACATGGTTGTTCGCTATTCAATACGCTCGTTTCTTTCCTTTTTTTACAGTATTCCAATCCGACTCAACATTTCTTTTTACTTTTTTCAATAGCACGGAAAGGTTTCTCGCTTCTTCCTGTGTCAAACCATCCAGAGCCACTTCACTAGAAAGGGTATTTTCTCGGCGGATGTATTCTGCGGCCTCAGCCCCTTTTTCTGTAGCAAACAATCTCTTGATCTTCTTGTTTTCAGGATCTTCCCGCTTTTCAATGAATCTCTGTTTTTCTAGCTTGTTGATTGCCCGCGATGCGGTCGTCCTATCCACTTTTATCATATCAGCCAGTCGATCAGGTATGATCCCCGGATTTTCATCTATCCGGACTACGTACAAATACTGTCCCCTTGTAAGATCTAGATCCTTGAACTCGATATTGGCGATTGAATCAAGTGATCGGGCTATCACGCCAATATCTCTCAGAATGTCTACCATGATTCACCTCTCTATTTTAAATAAGTACTAAACTTTTACTCTGTCTTGCTAATAATTATCTATTGTATATAAACAGGTTACATCGCTATTGTTGTAATTGCAACAATAACGATGTAAAAAAAGTCCAATAAATCAGCGTAAAGATTACTGGCCGATTTATTGAACTTTTATTATCTTATTTAGATTATAATTCCACTACTGTTTCTTCTTTAATTCGTAATGGTTTCAACGCATTACTCCAGGCATTCACTTGGTCCAGCATTTCATTCACATTGGTTAAATGCAGTTCGGCCGGTTTGAATGTCGTGAAGTTTTCAAAGTCGGTAAACAATGACAGTGTCGGATGGACACGGACGTCTGCAATTTTCAGTTCGCCTAGAACACCGCGAAGATGTTCAGCTGCGCGTGCGCCGCCTGTAGAGCCATAACTCACTATGCCAGCTGCTTTGTCGTGCCATGCATCTCTCAAGTGGTCGATCGCATTCTTCAAAACACCTGTGTAACTGTGGTTGTATTCCTGAACAATAAAGACAAAGCCATCTAAGCTGTCTATTTTTTCGTTCCAGGCAGCTATTCCCGGCTCCGTACCATCTGTTGTTCCCAAGAACGGCAACTGATACTCAAGGAGATCTACGACTTCGTAATTTGCATCGCCACGTTCGTCTGCGACTTCCTTGACCCATTCGCCTACTTGAGGACTGACACGTCCATCTCTTGTACTTCCTAAAATAATACCTATATTCATTTTGTTAGTCATTATAAAATTCTCCTTTTCTCTTCTGTTATTTAGTATGTTGTTCATTTTTTTATCTATCAAACTTAATCGATAGGTTCCAATCTGCTTTCGATTTCTTCTCGTCTATCTTCCAAAAAAGTCGGCAAGACGAGCTTTTCACCTAGATGATCACTCGTTTGATCGACGGTGAATCCGGGTCCGTCTGTCGCAACTTCGAACAGGATACCACTGGGTTCGCGGAAGTATAAACTCTTGAAGTAATAGCGGTCAACCAAAACGGAAGAACTGAACCTGTTCTGACGAGCCGTTTCGTCCCAGTGTGCCAGTTCTGACTCCTCACTTACTCGGATGGCTAAGTGATGGATACTGCCTCGTCCGGGTTTTTCATCTGGTCCATCCAAGTGTTTCACCAGGATTTCTCCGTAACTGTCTTCCTTCGCCGTTTGAAAAAGCACTTCAGTCGTGTCTCGGTAAACCTCTTTGTACTTCAAGACGTCAGTCAATGTCTTGGTGAAGCGGTCACTGTCCCGCACCGAAATCTCGATTGTGCCCATCCCGCGTATCTGATGCTCCACAGGCACTTCCGATTGCTCGTAACTTTCCCAAGTATCCATCTCTTCTCCGTCAGCCACCAGCAAAACCAACTGGAGTCCATCCGGATCTTCAAAATTCAATGCTTTTCGTTTGGCATACGTCGTTATACTGCCGTGGTATACGTCCAGCTGTTCGAACCGTACTTTCCAGTAGTTGAGACTCTCGTCAGACGGGACCATCAGACCGATCCGGGTGATGGCATTGGTCCCACGATGGGTCCTGCCGATACTGGGCATCTCGAAGAAGGTCAAACCCGTTCCGGGGCTGCCCGTCTTGTCTCCATAAAACAAATGGTACATCGACGGGTCATCTTGGTTGACGGTTACTTTCACACGACGTAATCCCAAAACATCTTTGTAAAACCGATTCGTTCCTTTGGCATTCTTCACCAACATCGATATGTGATGGTGACCTAAAATAGTCGACATTGAGATTCCTCCTTGTTTATTGATTGATTAGTCAAGTGATGATATAAAAAAAATTGAATGTACTTTTTTATTTATTTAATTCTTTTTCCGTGTGTCTTTGAACTTTAGTCATCAAGGTGTACAGCGTTTTTTGTTCAGATATGGTCAAACAGTCTTCTATGAGAGATGTTTGAAACGCTAACTGATGCTCAAACACTTCATCCAATTTCGCTTCGCCTTTTTCAGTCAGGCTGATCCATTTTGTTTTCCATTCGATAGTACGTTTGATATGGCCTTCGCGTTCAAGCCTGCTCAACATCCGAGAAATGCCACCGGCCGAAACAGTGATTTTATCAGCTAATTCACTTTGCGAAAGGGGCTGGTACGTGCCGATCTGATTAAGTACATCAAATTGGGCAACAGTTATATCGTACTGCTTTAAAAAATCATTAGACAGTAACGCACTCTGGTGAGTGAACCGTGTGATACGGACCCAGATCAGTGACGCTAATGTATTCTTTTTCACCGGTATCATTCCTCTCTGCATTATCAGTTTACACGTTAACTGATAATGATGCAAGCTTTTCTTTCACTTCATTCCTAATTTTTTCCTTTTTTATCAATTAATTTAAACTAGACAAGCTCCCCTAAGTTAATTTTTTTACAGTTTCTTCGAGTATTCGAACAACTTTTATTATTTTTTCATGATCGATCAGTTCTATCGTATCTTTTTCGGTGTGAATAACTGTCTCCAGCAGCTGAAAGATACCTTTCGAGGTAAAGGCAATGACAGGGATGTTTTCCATGGCGAATATCATGTGATCGCCTTGAACCCAGGGATCTATGAACTCTAGATCGCGATTATCAAGTAATCTGTCTTTCAGCTGATTTTTCAGTTCCCTTTCACCCTCGATAAACGTGACTGTCGTCGGACTGTTTTTAAGGCCGACACCATCGCAGTTGATGGCTAATAAAATGTCTCGGGGTGCTTTAAGGTAGGTGTCCATATACTTTCGTTGTCCAGGGATAGAATAATAGTCTTCCCCGTTCAGTAATAACAGTTCCAGACAGAAATCGATGTCCTCTGATTTGATCAACTGACTCAGCAGCAATAGGATGGCGATGCCGGTGGCGTTATCCAAAGCTCCCGGAGTCCCTGATTTCGTATCCATATGAGCCGTTAAGACCACTTTATGTCTCTTTTCAGGATTGAGTCTAGCGATAACGTTAGCTCCATGAGAGTCTTCTCTCGCTGCGTTGACCACCAGTTTTATTTCTCCGTTATTTTCAAGTAATTTCTCACCTTCATTCTTAGTCACATACACACTGGGGATGGTGAAGTCGCCGTCCTCGAAAATGGATTCATCCTTCTCAACGACAGTAACGATGGCTACCGGATTTTTTTCTTCCAGTAATCGAACGATTTCCTGATGTCCTTTTGGATTGTAAAAAGGAAAACTCTTTGGCATGATCTGTTCTTCTGTCAACTCACTGTGTAAGACCGCGATTTTGTCCGTCAAACTGCTTCCTTTCAGTTCAGCCACTGTTTCGATTTTTACATATTCGCCGGTGACGCTGCACCCGGTCGTGTAATAGGAAGGCTTCACTGGAATGGTTTCACCTTTAAAAGTCAACTCGGCATCCGCCGTTTTGAAATCCAGGCAGGAGAATCGCTGTAATTCTACTTCGAAACCTTGATCCTTGAAGTAATTCTCTGCATACGCTTCGACTTTTTTATTGTTTTCTGATCCCGTTAACCGTTCGCCGATCTCCACACTGATATAATTTAAGATCTCGTCCAGTTCTTTTAAAAGCTCTTTATTCTGCATGAAAATCCCTCCTCTTTAATATATCAGTTGATGCTCACATCGCTTGATGTTCTTCTTCGTATGTAGTCTTTAATTATATCACTTTATGATTTTTTACTTAAAGAAAGACTATCGATATTGATATTTTCCAACTAGTAATCATTAGATGGAACAACGCGACACCTTGTTCGGCGAGTGATTCATAGTGAATAAAAAAATGCCGATTTCTCTTAAAGAGAAATCGGCACATTATTTATAAGCTATTTCTTCAGCGTGCCTCTTTCGGCGGCTGACAAACGTCACACTTGCGTTGTTTCTTATCTTTAAATTTCGTAAATGTTTTTTCAAAAGTATTTCCACACGCACATTCAAATTGTAGCTTCTGAGAAAAACCGAGGTATTCAGTCGACAGCAACTTGCTTTCCGAATTGTTCTCAACATATTCTTTTATCTTACCAATGGTCCATCGTTTATTCATTTTCTTACACCTCCATATTTTTTCGATAGGCGGAGGCTTTTTTAGCATCCGTTCAAAGTTAAAGCGTAGATATCCTAAGCTCCTTATTATAACATGACCAGCCACCCCATCAAACAGCTGATTTGAATATCGTTCTCTACGTTTACTTATGCGTCATACGTATGTCACTTTGTTCTTGAAAGGTGTATTTAAGCATGCTCCTAAGTCCAAATATGACTATACACATAAATCGTGTTCCCTTAGCTCTTATCGTTCTTCCTCTTTTTCTAAATCGCAAAGGATTCACAAAGCAGATAACAGTTAGCTAGCTTTGAAAAACTGATCAAGTGTCATTTTCAGTACGTAACACCTCTTTATGAATCAACTAAAGTGGAATAGAATATGTTGAATTGACAGGCTTTTATTTGCCTGATCAACTCTCAAAGAGTTATAATTAGACTGAATTAACTCCTGTAAATCCTCTACTGTTAATCTTCCCATTATTCCCATTATCTGTTGTGATCGTCTCCGATTTTCGTCGTACCGTTAAAAGGAGTTGGCTGGCATGAAAAAGTTTTTGAAAGGTTTTGCGGTGCTGATTGGCATACTGCCGATCGTTGCTGCTGGGTTTTTTATCTATGCGGCACGTGGTCTTGATAGAGATATCCCACTGGAAGGTGGAAGTGCTGCTGAGCTGGAAGACGGTCGTTACCAAGGTGAGTATGAAGGAGGTAGATGGTCCAACAAAGTGGAAGTGGTTGTTGAAAATGGAGAAATTACCGATATCATTATAATCGAGGATATGCTATTTAGAACGGCTGCATTCAGTCAGGAAATCATTGAAAATGTTCTGGAAAATCAACAGACTGATACGGATGTGGTCACCGGTTCGACGGTCACCTCCCGCGCCTATTTAAAAGCTATTGAAAATGCTTTGGATCCCTAAAAGGAGGAAACGAGATGAAGACCTTGATAGCCTATGCGAGCAAACATGGCTGTACTGAAAAATGTGCGAAATTGCTGGAAGAACACCTGGACGGAGAAACAGAGAGAGTCAACTTGAGAGACCAGACTGAAGTTGATTTTTCAAAATACGATACGGTTGTCCTTGGCAGTCCAGTATACGTCGGGAAGATATTAAAAGAAGTGGATACATTCGCAAAAACAAATTTAAATGAACTGGAACAAAAAACAATCGGTCTGTTTATTTGTGGCATGCAGGAAGAACATACACTGAGAAACGAACTGGAAGTCAATTACACAACCGAATTACAGGACAAAGCGGTAATAAGAGAGTGTTTTGGAGGAGCCTTTGACTTCAGTGACATGAATTTTGTGGAAAAAATGATCACAAAAAAGGTGGCGAAAATCGACAAGGATGTATCGGCTATTCGAGAAGATGTGATCCACAGTTTTGCAAAGACACTAAATCAGCAGCACTGAGAAATTATGAAATAACCCCTTCCGAGAAAAGTTTTCGGTATACCATTCCATGTCAAAAAGCACTTCAAACATACAAATGCCCCATGACATCGACTATGAAATCATGGGGTACTTGTATCGGTATAGTTAAACGGTATATCGCTCATTCCAGCTCTTGGGAAAGTGAAGTTTGTTTCCGTAAATATATCGAATCAGCTGTCCGTGATGCTGGATTTCATGCTCCAGAAGTGTAAAAAGATAGTCGATCTGTGTGTCATTCAAATCTGTAGAATCAATTTGATCTATGCAGGCTTTGGAACTACTTTTGAGACTGTCCATTACACTCGAATGTGAAGTTAAATCCTTAAGTGAACATGAAAAACCGATCCATTCATTATGAATAACAGCTTGAAGGTAGCTTTCTCTTGCACCGACGATGCACCAGATTTGTTCGCCTATCGTATTCGACGGCAAGTCACCTAGCGTTAATTCTAATTCTTGAACACTTAAGCCATTGACAAGGTCTTCCGTTAAATTAAAAGCAGCGTTGAGTCGTTCAACCAGTTTTTTCATCTCATATAACACCTCTTTTATAAAGTAAGTTAAGCTCAAAAATTCATTTCTATTTGTACTGTATAATATAATTATGATTATATAATGAAATATTGGTATATCTACACTTAATCAGTTACTTCGCTTGAGAAACTGATCAAGTGTTATTTTTAGTCTGTAACGCTACTTAATTTAATCCAGCTGAAATTTTTTACAGCAAAACAAAAAGGGTAATCCATTTAGCTATCACGGCTATGACCAAACTAGTATTTCTGTATGATACTCAAAATGTCATCGCCGTATTTTTCTACCTTGGCCTTACCAAATCCATCGACTAACTGAAGGTCTTCTTTACTCTTAGGCATCTCTTCAATCAAGGCTGTTAACTGCTTGTCGCTGAAGATGTAATAAGCTCTGATTTCTTCTTCCCGACTCTTAGTTAATCGGAAATCCTTCAATTCTTTAAATATGTCTGATATCTTTTCTGGTAATGCTTTATGTACTGCTGGTTTTTCTTCTGAAGTCAGACTGACCAGTTCATCCATACCCTGTTTATCAGTTTTCAATTTATAAGGTTCATACTTTTGGGTATAATCTTTCAAACTATCTATGTGTACATCCAAATAAGATTTTGCCCAAGCCAACATATCTTTGTCAGAAAGAGCTTCTCTATTTGACTGTTGATATGCTACTTTTATGTATTTCACCAATTGATCTGCCCTTATTACTTTTTCTTTCACTTCTTTTTTTGCATACCTTGCATTAAGTACCGTCTTTGGATTAGCCAGCACAACGACCGGCTTGTTTAACTCATCAAAATATCTTTTAGAAATAGACTTAGTCAAAATATTACTTCTACTCTCAACCCTTATCTTTTTCATTAAGTCCATATGACGTTGATTCTGAGTGATCGGAGAATAGATTCCTTCCTTCTTCTTACGCCCTTTAAATTCTGTCGTGCGTATAAAATCGCCCGCATTATTGATGTCGATATTTCCATAAAGATTTTTGCATTCAATAATAAAACATAATTTCTTTGTAAAAACCAAGTAGTCTATTTGTGCACTTAAGTCCCCATCTTCCAGATAAATATCATGCAGGACATACATAGGTATATGACTGTTTTTTAGTTCGAATTTTATATTCTTCTCACCAGCTATGCCATACTCCAGGAATTTTATATCTCGCTTCAAGATATTTAACCCTTCCGCATTCAGGGTCGGTTCCAAGTCTTTCAGCATTTCCAACTGTTCTTCAGCATTCCCATTCTCTTTAAGAAAGATCGGTTCTGTCATTTTATTAAAAAAGCCCATTTGGTAGTCACCCCTTTATAATGATAAAAACGTTTAATTTCAGCCTGTTTCATACTAAATCACATCATATTACACGAACATCAAAAACAGCATATAGTTGTTCGCATAATTCGTTCCGCTACTGTTTGAGTGGATTAACGAAAGTTACCGTATTTTGATTGAACTTCAATAAATTGCCTCTTTAGTATTATATTAACATACTGCGAAGTTTATCAATATAAGATATCATATAATTCTTGATAATCTTAAAAAAAAACCATTCATTTATAACAGAACGGTGAAATGAATGTTAAACTGTAAGTATCGATATCCACCAAATGAAAGAAGGCAGAAAGAATGACTCAAGTTAAATTAACCACACTTACAAAAAAAGGCGGCTGCGGCTGTAAGATCGGTCCTACCGAATTACGCGAAGTACTTCTTAATCTTCCAGCACAAAAGAACGACCCAAATCTGCTTGTCGGCTTAGATACCGGAGACGACGCGGGTGTCTATAAATTAACGGATGACCTGGCCATCGTCCAGACACTTGATTTCTTCACTCCCATCGTTGATGATCCGTATGATTTCGGTCAGATTGCAGCGGCTAATGCCCTGAGTGATGTGTATGCGATGGGCGGAACGCCGATCACTGCACTGAACATCGTGGCTTTTCCCATATTCGACCTAGATAAAGCGATCCTCACTGACATCTTACGCGGGGCAAGTGATAAATTAAAAGAAGCAGACTGTAACCTTGTCGGGGGACACTCAATCGATGATCAGGAACCCAAGTTTGGCCTTTCAGTCACCGGTACGATTCATCCGGATCACATTCATACAAATGCCGGAGCGAAAATAGGCGACAAACTTATTCTCACAAAACCGATCGGCGTGGGGATCTCGACCACAGCCATTAAAAACAACTTATTGACAGAAGAAGAAACTAGAAACGTTACGCGCGTGATGGCAACACTAAATAAATCGGCGGCAGCAGTCATGAATCAGCACGACGTCCATGCCTGTACCGACGTCACTGGTTTTGGACTGTTAGGCCACCTCACTGAAATGGCCACAGAAAGTCATCAAGCGTTGACCATCCGAAAAGATGACGTCCCTGTTCTCCCTCGCGTGCGTCACCTTGCAGAACAAGGTGCCATTCCTGGTGGATCACGAAATAATTTGAAACATGTAAAAGCTGTTGTCCATTTCGAAGACCATCACGATGAGATCGATCAGCTGATTTTAGCAGATGCAGTCACCTCCGGCGGCTTACTGATGGCCGTAAGCGAAGAAGACGTTTCAGCATTGCTTGAATCTCTTAAACTTAAAGGCATCGATGCAAAACTGATTGGGGAAGTAACAGACGGCGATGCCGGTCATATCTACGTCAAATAAGAAAGGATACGATTATGTTTAAAGATGTCACACCACTTGAGCTCTATCGATTAAAAGAACAGCGAAGTACCATTGTCGATGTGCGTTCACCAAAAGAATATGCGGAAGCAACGATTCCAGGCGCGATCAACATACCACTTTTTTCGAACGACGAGAGGGCAGAGGTCGGAACAACCTATAAACAAAAAGGACAGGACGCTGCAAAAGACCTCGGTTTGGAAATTTTCTCAAAGAAATTACCTGTCTTTATCCAGCAATTCAAGGAACTGAAGACACCAGTAACCGTATTCTGCTGGCGCGGGGGCATGCGCAGTGAAACTGCCGCGACGGTCGTGGGTTTAATGAATATCCCAATAAATCGGTTAACTGGAGGGATCAGAGCTTATCACAGCTGGAATAAAGAACAGCTCGGCACAGTACGCATCCCACCACTATATGTCTTGAACGGGCATACCGGAAACGGAAAAACGCACATTCTTCTTCAACTGAAGAAAGAGGGTTATCCCGTTATTGATTTGGAAGGTATGGCCAGTCATCGCGGTTCGATCTTCGGTCATATCGGACTGGAACCGAGTAATCAAAGAACGTTCAATCTGTTGTTAGGTGAAGCTTTATTACGCTATCAAGACGAAGCCTTCATACTCATTGAGGGGGAAAGCTCACGGGTCGGCAAGATAACGATACCTGAGCGCTTCTACCAACATAAAGAAACGAGTCCTCAATTGTTTATCGAGCTTCCCTTAAACGAGCGCGTAAAAAATATTTTAGCAGACTATTCACCTGATGACTATCACGATCAATTTATCGAAGCCTTTCAAGTGATCAAAAATCGCATTCACACACCTGTGGCGAATGCGATAGCACAGGCACTTGCAGAAAAAGATTATCCAGTCGTAGTAGAGAACCTTTTGACGCATTATTATGACCCGAGGTACAATCATTCGACCGCTTGTGCGGAAAACTTGGTCACATCGATCGAAGAATCGTCAGTGGAAGCTGCGAAAGAACAAGTAAAACAGTACCTTTCAGTAAAACGATAATAGTAAACTAAAAAAAGCATCAAGATTTCGGCCATAATCGGCAGAAATCTTGATGCTTTTTCAGCTGTGCTTTTAAGAATCGGCATTAAAAAGTAACGTTGACCGTTCCTGCCTTCAAAAAAAAATACTTATTACTAAGCTATTGGAGGTGTTCCCTCGGCGTTTGATACAACGGCATCGATTTGGATCATAGCACCTTCAGGTAAAGCTGATACGCCAACTATGCTTCGAGCAGGAACACCGTCTGGGAAGAAGGTTTTATAAACTTCGTCGACAGCATCGATATCCGCAATGTTTTTAAGGAATATATTCACTTTAACCACATCCTCCATAACGTGGTCGACACTTTCTATAATTGCCTTGATGTTTTCCAAGCACTGTCCAGCCTGTTCTTTTACACCACCCGCTACCATTTCACCCGTTTTTGGATCTAGAGGTAATTGAGCAGAAAGATGATTGTAATGAGAAAAAGCGACAGTTTGTGTAGCTAGAGCATTTTTCGGTGCATTTTCCGTATTGTTTGCTTCCAGGATAAGTCCGTGCCTGTCTTCAACAGCTTGTGGCGGTGTACCGTCTCCGTGTGACACCACTGCTTCAACTTGTACCAAAGCATCCATCGGTAAAGCCGAAACTGCAACTGTTGTCCGTGCTGGGAAATAGGCTACGGCTCTGGCGATAGCTGAGTCTGGGAAGAAGGTCGTGTACACTTCATTTACGGCTTCAACATCCGAGAAGTTTTTAAGGTAGACATTGATTTTAACAATATCGTCAAAAGGAACGTCGACGCTTTCTAAAATCGCCTTGATGTTCTTCAAGCATTGTCCCGTCTGCTCTTTTACACCACCGACTACCAGTCTGCCCGATTTTGGATCGATAGGTAATTGAGCTGAAAGATTGTTGTAATGAGAAAAAGCGACAGCTTGCGTAGATAGAGCACTCATGGGTGCGTTAGTCGTATTATTTGTAAGTTTTATGAGGTCGCCTGATTGTGGTGCATTTGGAATCGTCCCTTCACCGTGTGAAACCAGTGCATCGATCTGCACCAAAGCATCCATAGGCAAAGCTGAAACTGCGACTACCGTCCGTGTAGGAACATAGGTTGAAAAGAATGTTTTATAAACTTCGTCAATAGCGTCAACATCTTTGATATTCTTAACGAATACAGTGATCTTAACAACGTCGCTCATGACATGGTCGATGCTGTCTACGATCGCCTTGATGTTTCTAAAGCACTGTTCAGCCTGCTCTTTAACCCCGCCCGCTACCAATTCGCCAGATTTTGGATCGATAGGTAATTGAGCTGAAAGATTATTGTAATGAGAGTAAGCTACTGTCTGTGAATAAGGACCGATATTTTTTGGCGCATTTTCCGTATTTCTTGCTGATACTACATTATAGTCGCTCATGTTTGCATTCCCCTTTTAGATAATTTTTTTAACAGCTCTATTTATCGACTCGATTTTATGCCTAGTTATATCATGGCTTTCACCCCTGATAAAACTAGGCCAGAACTTGCTATAGCAACAAATAAAGCGGTTACACAATTACGATTATAACAGACTTTTTTCGTTTTGACTACCTGTATCTTGTGATTCTTTTGTTGCGTTTTTGCTTCGACGATAACTGCTGACGAGTGATTAAAAAAGTATAGCCTCGCAAGTCAGTAATAACCTGGACCGTCGAAGTTGGGACACCAATTTGTTAGGACAGTCCCGCATTCAATAATGATAATTCAACTTCAAAAAAATATACGCCCCTTAACGAACTTAATCGTTAAGGGGCGTGTGGTTTTTGAAAGAATTTTTATCTCAGCAACATTTCATGCCATGGACTTCCCTATTAGAATCCTAATCCCTTAACAAATCGAGCAGTCATAGCCTTTTACTCGATCGATTATTGAAAATTGTTCTTTTGCTTACGCTTTAATGATTCTAACCCAAATTTCATTTTTTCTGAACATAGGTGGGGTAAACGGTCCGTTGTAAGAAGGCAACATATAGTTTGATTGCTTTTGATAGCCCTTCTCCTGTATCCACTCTTCCAGTTTTTTCTTCATTTTTGATTCTTTTGACTTGTTAGAAAAACCTGAATAATGTATTGCACCGAACAAGCCTTCGTCGAATTTTTTCACCTTTAGATTCGGATTATTTGGTTCTGGTATTTATTCCCTATACTTTTCTGGAACAACAAATGCCATTTTCTTTTTTTCTTCAGTTTCTTCTTGAATAACAGGTACTGTCATTGAGATTTTTTCATTCGCTTTATTGTCGCTGGATATATACTTGAACAAAGTACCAAATGAACTGTTACTATCTTCATTATTTAAATTTTCGTACTCGACAATATAAAAATCGACATATTTTCTTATTTCAAAGTCCTCTTCTTTCAGCACTACATCATAATCGGGCGTCTCATATTTACTCATAGAATCACTCCATTCATTAAGTTAATGATCTCATTAATATTGTAACATTTCCGATCTCAAACGCTTAACAATCTTATTCCAACTTGTATCATTCGTCGTCCAGACTCTTTGTACATTTTTTGAAATTAAACCCGATAAGCATACAAATTGTGCTAGAATTTAGAGGTAAGGATACTAGACTATGCATTGAAAAGTGAGGATATTAAATGATTGCAAAAACTGAAGAAGATTTTAATGGATTGAAAGAAATCGGTAAAATCTGTGGCGCCATTCGAGATGAGTTGGTTCAAAAGACTCAACCGGGAATAACCACAAAAGAACTCGACGACCTGGCGGGGAAACTATTTGAACAAGCGGGTGCTCAGTCAGCGCCTAAACAAATCTATGATTTCCCAGGTTTTACCTGTATCAGTGTGAATGAAGAAGTCGCACACGGCATACCGAGTGACCGGGTCATAGCAGAAGGCGATCTTGTCAATATCGATGTCTCAGGATCCAAGAACGGGTATTTTGCAGACACCGGTCTCTCCTTCGTTGTTGGACTTGGCAATGCCGCTTTGAAAATGATCTGTGACGTGGCTAAAGAAGCCTTCGAAGCTGGACTTGAGAAAGCAATGCCTGACGCAAAAACAAGTACACTCGGAAAAGCGGTTCACGACGTAGCGAAGAAGAATGGTTTATCCGTTATCAAAAACCTTACTGGACACGGTATCGGACGCTCGATCCATGAGAAACCCGATCACATTTTCAACTTCTTCTCAAAATGGGATGATGTCATCTTGGAAGAAGGCCTAGTCATCGCTTTTGAACCGTTTATCTCCACACTTGAGGAAGAAGTCTTCCAGTCTGATGATGGCTGGACCTTCCTGACTGATGAAAGTTATGTGGCGCAATATGAACATACCATCATAATCACAAGTGACGGACCAGTAGTGACGACCGCTTAATAGGGTCACGTCAAATCAAGAGGTGCATTTTCTCTTGTGTGAAAATGTGATATCCGATTTTCTATCCGCAAAGGAGATGATTTTATGACGATTCCACTTTATGAACCTCTCAATACCTTGAAAAAAATCGATACAGATATCTGGATCGTAGATGGCAGGATAATCAAGATGAACGTTCTGGCCTTTGGTGTTCCCTTTTCAACACGAATGACGATCGTTAAATTAAAAGATCAGTCATTATGGGTCCATTCACCGATCAAACCAGACGAAAAACTATTGAAAGAAATCGATAAACTTGGTGAAGTGACGCACTTAATTTCTCCGAACAGAATTCATTATGCCTATATAACAGCATGGAAGACCCATTACCCAAAGGCGACTGCCTAGTCGAGCCCTGGCGTTGAAGGACGCGCACAGTCGCAAAACATAAAGGTCGATTTCGATCGTCCCTTGGAAAACGAGGCGCCTGCAGACTGGTCAGATGACATAAACCAGCTGATTTTTAAAGGCAGTAGCGCACTGGAGGAAGTGGTGTTTTTCCATAAGCGCAGCAAAACGTTGATTCTAACTGACCTGATCGAAAATTTTGAAACAGCACGCACGTCGAATTATTTCTGGAAAACAGTCTATAAACTAGCCGGTATCGCAGATCCAAACGGTAAGGCTCCGATCGATTTGCGCCTGACCTTTATTGGACAAAAGGAAAAAGATCGGCAGTGCTATACTCATATGCTCAACTGGCAGCCCGAAAAAATCATCCTCGCACATGGGCGCTGGTATGATAAAAACGGGACAGCGGAACTCAAACGTGCCTTCAGGTGGTTGGAAAAACAAGACATATATAGTGATGAAAGACAGACTAAAAAGAGGCAGGGACATTCAAGCTGCCACAACAATATTTGTGGTAAATATAATGAGGATAGTGACATTAATTAATGAAAAAAATAGGAATTACTGCCTCATTCACAACGTGAATGGTCAGTATTCCTATTTTTTTATCCTGTATCTCATTGTGAGCAATATGATCTGCTAAAATCTCTCTTGTTTTTCAGCAGCCTCCCGTTAGGCGACTTAGTTTGCTTTGAAATTATAGAGCGGTTTGATGATGCGGTCTATCGTCACGGTCTCTTTGACCTGTTCGATAATCTCGTCCATTGGTTTATAAGCCATAGGGCTTTCATCCAGGGTCGACAGCTTTACCGAACTGCTCCAGACCTCTTTCATGGTCTCTTTGAAGTAGGCCAGTGCCACCAGTTTTTTGCTTTGGTACGTGACATCAAGCGCCCAGCCCCGAGAGGAGCGGAATAGTTCCAGTCTTCATTGCCCTTGCCGTAGGCGATAATGCTGCCGTCACGCATGTTCAGTGGGATGATGACCCGCTCGTCTTTTTGAGCAGAGATGGCGCCTTTGCGTAAGATCATATTATCCATATCAATGTAGTTGTGAATCGTTGAGAAGGCATCCACGGCTGTCCAGTTCATCTGGGCGAGGAGCGTTTCCAGCATGGCTTGTCTGTTCAGTTCGGCATAGTGCTGAGCGATCGTCATGTCTTTCAGGTAATCTGCAAAAGACTCCCCTTTCAAATAAGCCAGTTCTTTAGGAATCGCTTGTTTGGGTATGGCTTGAAGGGTGCTTTGAATGTCTTTTTGATTCCCGTCTTTCTTCCTTTGCGCCACTATTGCAGCGTGTGTGTCTCTTTGAACAATCAGCTCATCGTACGCACGGTCTTGGTGGAATTCTGCAATCCGCTTCCCTAAGTTCCGCGACCCACTGTGCACAACGACCGCAATGTGCTCCTCGTTATATGCGTTGATCTCGATGAAGTGATTCCCGCCATCCAATGTCCCGATCGAGGCTTTGGCGCGTTTCAAATTGATCGGTGCTTTAATATCGCGGTACTTGACTAATTTACCGAAGCGGTGGAAGCGGTTCGGCGATTGTCTGGAAAAGCCACTTGGGATGTAACGGCGGATAACGTCATCCACTCGATCAAACGAAAGGTCTGCAGGGTTGATTTTAACGATTGCGACGCTTAACCCACACCCAATATCTACGCCAACAAGGTTCGGAACGACGGTGTCTATCACAGTCATCGTTGTGCCGATCGTCGAGCCTGCTCCCTGGTGCGCGACAGGCATGATGCGAATCTGCGACCCTTTGCTGTGTGGTTGGTTACAGAAGGTGATGATCTGTTCGATCGCCCCCTCTTCGAGCTTATCTGCAAATACTTTTGCTTTGTTGTATTTTCCTTCCAATTCAAACATGTGTCTTCTCTCCTTATCCATATGTGACCATACGCCTGTTAAGCAACAGGCAGTTGACTGCGGTCGTTCACGCGGTGACTGGCGACGACGTGCTTGACGACCGCCGTATCGATCGACCCGTGACATGTTGGGCAAGTGACCATGTGTGTGAGGATGTCTTCGTATTCATCGAGGGTCACATCTAAGTCACGCTCTGTTTGTACCAGAAAGTCTTATCCTTTAGCTATCCACTCAGTCAACCCAGTTAATTTCTGTGTTAGTGCGACCCCAGTTGTTTGGGCGTGCTTGTATGGGCAGTCACAATGCGTTTTAAGCGTGCCCATTTCCCCGTGGTATTGTTTCTATTATTATACCAAAAAAGTTGATATCTTACCGATAAGTACGGTAAGATATCAACTTTTTTAGAACTTTTTCAGCAGCTCACAAACGTCCCTGCCTCTTTTTAGTCTTTCGAAGTCTGTTGTAGTGAAAAACAGCACTCGGATGATTGAAATGATTGGTTTGCGACCAGTTCTGAAGCTTATCCTTCATTTAACCCGTTGCTATAATAGTTTTGCGACTCGTTTCACCGATAGACCTGCACTGAACTATTCTCAATACTGAATACTGAATTTGCAGCACGTTCTAGAGGCTGCTCCAGAATGAACCAGTTTTAGAGAAGCTTGACTAACCAGTTATTCCTTGGATAATTCTATTGTCGTTTTATTCACAGGCATTTCAGACCCGATTGCGACGCCAAAACTGATTTTCAAGAGCCAAGTTGTCGAATAACGATCTTGCCGCAGCACTCAAACTTTTTCAAATATCAGCGATGATATATTCCGGTGTTCAATCAGCGTATTCTTCTACTTCTGAATACCTCTATCTTTTTTCAATTCATTCATATGAAACTCGAGATGCTCTTCTATGAATGTTGAAATCGTATAAAAACTGTGGTCACGCCCTTTTTGCATGCGAACCGTCAAAGGGTAAGCCTTCTCTTCTGCAGCTTCGGCTAGCTTAGCCGGTTCCAGTTCTTTCTTATAAAAAGGATCGGCATCGCCCTGGTCGATCAGGATAGGTACTATCTTACCTGAATGTTGCTTCATCAACGCCAATGCATCCCACTCAGCCCACCTACTTTTATCTTCTCCAAGATAGTTCTCAAAGGCTTTCATACCCCAGGGTACTTGGCTCGGGTTAACGATCGGCGCGAATGCTGTGATCGACTGGAATCGTTCTGGATTTTTCAGTCCTAAAACCAATGCTCCGTGACCACCCATTGAATGTCCCGAAATAAATTCTGGCCCATTCAAACTAAATTCTTCCCGAACTAGACTGGTTAATTCTTCTATTATATAGTCGTACATTTTATAGTGCGCTGCCCATGGTTCTTCAGTCGCATTAAGGTAAAACCCGGCTCCCTGTCCTAAGTCATAATCTTCCGAGTCAGCTATCTCTTCGCCTCTGGGACTCGTGTCCGGCATGATCATAGCGATCCCCAAACGCGCTGCTGCTCGTTGTGCGCCCGCTTTATGGGTGAAATTATCATCGGTGCACGTCAAACCTGACAGCCACCATAACAAAGACGGCTCAGGAAATCTGTCTTTATTCGGTAAAAACAAGCTGAACGTCATCGGACAGTCCAGAATTTCAGACTTGTGACGATACTTGTATTGTACCCCGTCGAAAATACGATGTTCTTCTAAAAGTTCTACTTCTGACACATCATTTCCTCCTCAATTTCTGATGAACTAAAGTTAAATTAAATTCAACGCTTAGTAGGCTAAAACTGTACGGATGGATTCACCTTTGTGTAATAGGTCAAATGCTTCGTTGATCTCTTCAAATTTCAAGTTGTGCGTAATAAACGAATCCAAATCGATCTCGCCGTCCATATAATCCAAAACCATTCCAGGCAGTTCCGTTCTTCCTTTTACGCCACCAAATGCCGACCCGCGCCAGACTCGACCGGTAACGAGTTGGAATGGGCGTGTACTGATTTCTTTGCCAGCACCTGCGACACCAAGGATGATGCTTTCGCCCCAACCTTTGTGGCAGCATTCAAGCGCTGATCTCATGACATCCACGTTCCCGATACATTCAAAACTGTAATCCACACCGCCATCTGTCATTTCGACAATGACTTCCTGGATCGGACGGTCGTGTTCTTTTGGATCAACAAAGTCCGTCGCACCCATCTTTTTAGCTAATTCCCATTTTTTCGGGTTTATATCAATGGCAATGATCCGTTTTGCATTTGCTTTTTTCAAGCCTTGAATGGCAGCCAAGCCGATTGCCCCCAGGCCAAATACGGCAGTGACTGCGCCTTCTTCAACTTTCGCCGTGTTTTTAACGGCACCCATGCCCGTCGTTACACCGCAACCAAGTAAGCAAACCTTTTCTAATGGTGCATTTTCGTCGACTTTAACCAGGTTGACATCATTTACGACTGTGTATTCACTAAAGGTGCTGGTCCCCATATAATGATAAATCGGCTCGCCATTATATGAAAAACGAGTCGTCCCATCCTTCATCAGCCCTTTACCTTGAGTCTCACGGACTGAACTGCATAAATTTGTTTTCCCGGAAAGACAGAACTTACACTTCCCACATTCTGCTGTATATAGGGGGATGACGTGATCGCCCGGTTTGAAGGATGTGACACCCTTCCCGACCGATTCAACGATTCCTCCACCTTCATGTCCTAAAACTGCCGGAAAAACGCCTTCTGGGTCCTCTCCAGATAACGTAAAGGCATCTGTATGACAAACAGACGTATACAATATTTTTACCCTTACTTCATTTTCTTTTGGTTCTTCAACATCGATCTCGACAATTTCAAGGGGTTCATTTGGACCAAATGCTACTGCGGCTCTGCTTTTCATGTTTTTCCTACTTTCTTTTCTTCGTACCTCTTCATTAACTCATTATACATCCTAAACTTGTTAAACCTCATTCATTTGATTGCCTTTAAAGGAAAGACCTCTTATAGTATCAGAGTGTCGTTCTTCCCAATAACCCATTGTATTGGATAATGATCAGAAAGTTAATACTGACATATTTGTCACCATAGGGTATACTCATGTTTCGAGAAAGGATTTGAATCAGTCCATGCTACATAAAGGAAAAGAATTCCATACGAACAAAGACTTGGCCTTATCTGTTATTGGCGGACGTTGGAAAATTGCAATCGTCTGGGCACTACTCCAAGAATCTCCCTTACGACTAAGCGAACTTCAAAGGATTTTCCCAGATATCAACCAGCGGATGTTGATCCGACAACTAAGAGAATTAGAGGAAGATCATATCATCCAGCGAACCGTTTACCCGGTGGTCCCTCCCAAAGTGGACTATAAACTAACCGAAATCGGACTGAGTCTAGAGCCAGTCGTAACAGCCATTTGTGACTGGGGAGATAGTTTACATGCGTTCCTAAAATCAAATTAGAGATATTAAAAAGGCAGTCTTTTTCACTTTCTGTTCTGGGATAATTCATCTTAAGATAGTTAAAAATTGGACTTTAGGATACTAAAAAAATAACGGTTGAATCTGTGTTAGTTGTAGTTAGAAAAAGTTGAGCTATCGAGTCTTTTGCCCTTCAAACCCATACTATGATGAAAAGTTAAATCAGATAAAGGACCAGTAAAATTATTGCTGGTCCTTTATTATTGTTTTACTATTCTACAAGTGTGTATAGTGCTACAATAGTATTAACATATCTTTTGCTTGTTCTTTTACCTAAAAAAAGAAATTTAAATCCATCAGCCAGTATTGAATACTCAGAAATCAAACTACCCTTGAAAAGAGGCTTATTATGGATACATCAGTGTTAAAGGTTTCAAACATAACAAAGCAGATCAAGAAAAAGCAGATCATAAAAGAGGTCAATTTTGATATCAAACAGGGTGAAATATTAGGTTTTTTAGGACCAAATGGTTCTGGGAAAACGACGACTTTACGGATGCTCGTAGGTTTATCAAAGCCTACTTCCGGAGATATAAAAATCTGTGGGTATTCGATTAAAAAAGAGTATGTAAAAGCAATGTCTAATGTCGGCTGTATCATAGAAGGTCCAGATCTTTATGATTATATGAGTGGATATAAAAACCTTGAAATGCTCGGTAGCATGTCAAAAGGTGTGACTAAAAAAGATATAGATGACGCTGTAGAATTAGTCGGTATGGGTAATCGTATCCATGATAAAGTTGAAGTTTATTCCATGGGAATGAAGCAACGGATCGGTTTAGCTCAGGCCCTGATTCACAAACCCAAACTATTGATTTTAGACGAACCGACAAATGGGCTTGATCCTCAAGGCATCCACGAATTTAGAGAAATCGTAAAAAATTTGGCTAGAGATAAAGACATCTCAGTCTTGATTTCTTCGCATCTAATTAGTGAAGTTCAATTGATGTGTGATCGCGTCAGTATTATAAATAATGGCAGCATCATCAGAAATGCCTCAATAGATGACCTGCTATCAACTGGAGAAGTCATTTGGACGCTGGATGATCCAAAAAAGGCACAAGAGATCCTCAAAAATAAATTTAATATAGCTTCATCTATTGAGGCACAAAATCTAAACGCCTTAGTGGATGTAGAAATGCTTGCAGAAATAAATAAAACATTATTCAATTTAGGTTTTGAGATCAAGTATGTTGAAAATAAGAAAAGAACATTGGAAGATTTATTTTTAGCACTCACAGGGAAAAATAAAATCTAGTAAGGGTGTGATACTATGCTTTCGTTGACGCAAAATGAAGTGATGAAGATTTTATTAAAGAAAAAAATGCTGCTGATCATCGTTTTACTTTTGATTTTTGTAGGTCTGTTCTCGTATGGACAAAAATATTCTTATGACCGAAACATACAACAATTTGAAGCAGAATCTGGTGGGATAGCCTATGATTGGGAATCCCTTACTGCTCAAAGACTCAGTGATCTTGAAGAACGCAGTAGCGATGAATTCATACCTGAGGAAGTAAGAGCGTCTATCGATAGAGAAATTCAGCAGCTGACTTATTTTATTGAGAACGACATCAATCCTATCACTCCTACCGCCTCTAAATTTAATGTTGCATTTGTAGAACAAGGTATCACCTTGTTTATCCCTCTTCTCATTGTCATATTAGCTGCGGATTTAGTTTCAAATGAATTCTCCAAAAAAACAATCAAAATCTTGCTCACACGCGCTGTCCCCCGGTGGAAAGTATTATTGAGCAAGTATATTGCCCTTTTGATCATGACCACGGTTTTAGTTTTTATTATCGGTATCATATCGACTTTGGTAGCTTATTTGTTCTTCCAAGAATGGGGATTCAGTGAACCCGTAGTGACAGGTTTTAGTTTGTTTGAGGGTACATTAGATTCAGATTCAACTATATTGATCTCCCGCTTTCAATATACTTTACTGATTTATTCTCTATTGTGGTTTGTCTCTATCATAGTAGCCTCTATAACGCTGTTGATTTCCGTTATCGTTGATAATAGTTCATCAGCTATAGGCATATTGATGGCGTCTCTGATCGGCGGTCAATTTTTACAGTTTTTCTTATCTGAATGGGAACTCGTCAAATACTTTTTCGTGACCAATTTAGATCTGACGCGCTATTTGACCGGCTCCTATCAACCTGTCGAAGGAATGAGTTTGAACTTTTCTATTCTAATACTAAGTGGTTGGGCTGTAGTGTCATTGCTGATAAGTTTTATCGTATTTAATCGCAAAGATGTCTTGGTTTAAGTCGATGTTCAAGGAGGATAACTATGTATAAAAAAGTGATATGGCCCCTATTATTTGTGGGTGCATTAGCCCTATCGATCCTATTTGTATCAGGTTTCGTTGCCTCTATCGTTATAAGCAGGAGTGAAGAAAACGTTTATACAGAAGACCCGATGCAAGACTCAATAACTACGCCCGAAGAAGACCTGATTCCAGCAGATCCTTCTGATATACTCATTCTTGGAGACTCTATAGGATTTGGATTCGGAGACGAAGAAAATTTAGGTATAGGCGAAAGATACCTAAATTTAATGACTGACGAAGATGCAGACGAAAAGACCCTTACAAACATCTCAGTACCCGGCTATGACAGCAATCAACTTGCAGCTTTAATTGAGAGCGGAGAACATAATTCCAGTATCAAAAGTGCACAGTTGATAATTATTTCAATTGGGGGAAATGATTTAAATCGTCTGGAGTACGAAGATAATTTAACTTTAACGCTCGCATTTGAAGAAGCACTCAACACCTACAAAGAAAATCTAGACTTTACAGTAAGAGAGATTCGATCCATCAATCCAGATGCACAATTAGCCTTAATAGGTTTATACAATCCTTATAGCCAAGAAGAACTACAAAATACCAGATTAGTTTTAAAATGGAATTACGAAACGCGTTTAATTGTAGCTTCGGATATTAACTTTGCCTATATACCAACGTATGAATTGTTTCAATATCATTTAAACGACTATCTCTCTCTAGATGAATTCCATCCAAACAGTGCAGGTTATCAAATTATAGCAGAAGCACTTTATCGAATATTGAATTAGAAAGAATTGAAAAGACATACGGAAGAACAGTTTATTAATCAGAAAAAAATCAGGGCATACTTTGTTCATGAAGGAGTGGTTTTATCTTTACATTGGGAAGAAATATGAATTTTAGCTATAAAACAAATCAGCTAATAGCACTATTGGCAGCATTAGCCGCCGCTTTCGGGTGGGCGTTAATAGGAGAAATTTCAGCAGGGCTATATATAGGTATTGGCGTCTTTTTGACCTGGGCACTTTCCAGAGAACTTGATTCAAAACATCAGTATTCAGCATTTATAGCCGCTGCCTTTTCACTTTTAAATTTACTCCATTATGAAAATGTTCAGCTCATAATTATTTTCTGGATACTTCTACTTATGAGAATGGTAAATGGCATCACGGGAAAAGAACTAACCGTTTTCGACATATATTCAGTACTGGGATTCACTGTTTACCTATCTTTTAACGATGAAAACAGTGTCTACTTACTTATATTTCTTTTAGCTATGACGTTTATCACAAAAACGAGAGAAAAAGCAAAAGTGGTATTAATAGCTAGTGGGATCGGGTTGGCATTTTTTATAGTAGAAAGTTTTTTCATGAACTATTTATCCTTCAATAATATAGATTATTTAGATCCTATAACCCTATTTGTAATTGCCACATTGTGTCTATCGTTTATGTTGTTTTGGTTTTTATCAAAAGTTGAAACCACAGATGATAGAGGTAAGAGAGTAAACAGATCCAGACTCTTAGCAAGTCAAATGTTGTATAGTGCGACTGTTCTTCTGTTATTTTTCTTTGGTGACATGAGTCTGAACAATCTAATTATATATATTTCAGCTATATTGGGCGTAGCCATTTACTTTATTGGATTCACGCTTTCAAGTAGGGTGAGTTCCGATTAAAAACTTGCGTCTGTTTCTGCTGTAGTTATTTATAATAAAAGTAGCATACCTTATTATAGGGCTAACTAGATTTATATACTTTTTTTATGGTATATTGTTATTTATAAAACTGAAAGAGGTGCGTTATGGATAAGAAAAGACTTATTATTTACCCTATATTGTTTTTAGCAACGCTGGCAATCGCTACACAAGGATTTACTAATATAGGTTTGGATGGACTACTGGTGCCATTACTTTTCACCTTTGCTTATTTCACCATAATCTTTATTATAGCAACCGTGATCAAAAACAATTCCATTGTCGACATTGGTTGGGGAATGGGGTTTGTTGTTGGTAGTTGGCTTACGCTATTGGTGACTGAAGATCCCACCATTTTATCATATGTGATTGTTGGATTTATCACTGTATGGGGTCTCAGGTTATCATTACGTTTATTGAAAAGAAATTATGGAAAACCCGAGGATTTCAGATACGCACAGTGGCGTGAAGAGTGGGGAGATAACGTCGTCCTCATTGCCTTTTTCAGAGTATTTATGGTTCAAGGCATTATCAACTTTATCGTTGGATCTGCCAGTTATACAGTGATCAAATACAACGAATTCAGTTTTGATGCAGCTCATCAGTATTTCGTTTACGCTGGATTGCTTATTGCGCTGATCGGACTACTCTTTGAAGTGGTTGGTGACGAACAATTAAGACAGCACATCAGTAAAAAAACAGGTAAACTGCTACAATCAGGACTATGGTCGGTCACACGTCATCCAAACTATTTTGGAGAGATATTAATTTGGATCGGATTATATGCCAGTGGTATTACGTTGTTCTTTACTGGTTCCGTAAACCCAATTTATTATATCTTGTTAGCTATCTCACCTATTTTAATGAGTACCGTATTGATCAAAATATCCACTCCATTACTAGAGAAAAACATGGAGAAATATGATGAATGGGAAGAATACACACAAAGAGTACCAATGCTTTTCCCTTGGTCTAAATAATAATTTAGCCTAATTACTTGTAAAGACTCTTTAATAGATGAAGTATACGAAGCGGTGTGCGAGGAATGAATTATCTATTCCTCGCACACCGCTTTTTAGTATGCTCTATCGGAGCGGAAACCCCTAATCAACTTGATCACTCTGACTCTTGAAATAGGTATTGAAATTTAGTGTACTAATTGTCTGTAAAGGGAATATAATAAATATAAACAATCATTGAAACACTGCCTTGCATTAAATTACTGGTAAGTATTTATTAGCAACTTGTAAAGGACTGATGCTAGATGGATATCACAAACTTGATCGAAGTAAAAACAAGACAGGAGTTGCGTGACTGGCTTGAAGAGAATGCAGCTACGGAGACCTTCTGTTGGATAGTTATCAGTTCGGCTAAACAAATAGATGGGATTCACTATTTAGATGCAGTTGAAGAGGCCATGTGCTTTGGATGGATAGACGGAATCCAGAAGAAATTACCTAGCGGAGAGCTCGCTCAGAGATTCTCTCCCAGACGAAAGAACAGCAACTGGACAGAGTTAAATAAAGAACGGGTCCGACGATTGGAAAAAATGGGCTTGATGAGAGAAAGTGGCAGACAGGTCCTGCCAGATATGTCCCCTGGTTCGTTTAAAATAGACCCTGAGATCGAGGAACGTTTGAAAGCAGATGAAGAGCTGTATCAGAACTTTCTCGCCTTACCTGAACTGTACAGACGAATTCGCTTAGATAATATCCAAGGCAACGAAAATCAACCTGATCTGTTTAATAGAAGACTGGATAAGTTCATCTCAAATACTCGAGACAATAAACTTTATGGTCAGTGGAATGATAATGGACGCCTGATCGACTACTAGCTGGAGATTTACCTGCAAAGTTATCTGTCGTAGAGTTATAATATGGTCATTGATCGATTTGATATACCGTGGAAATCTAACAGCACCGCAAGCAATTTTCTGTCTTAACACTAGAAAAAACATCACGAACCCTTAAAATGACGGAGGTTTCGTGATGTTTTTCTGTTCCTGAGGCAGCTGCAACTTAGCTTTTTTTTACTTTTTTAAAATCCACTACTACGTTTCTAAGCCCATTTTCTTCAAATTCCTTCTGGTATATATCCTCTCTAGACCAGTACTTTTTCAAATCTTCATCCTTGTCAGAGATCTCTCCAGTCAACATTATCAGTTTCTGCGTATCTCGTGTGGCTAACCGTGAGGCTAATTCTGTCCAGAAGATTTCATCGTCGTAATCCTCAATATACTCCTGAACTTTTCCTGACTCATATTCCCTTGTTTCAAAGTGCATATCGTATTCTTTATCATATTTAATGTTATCCTCTTGTCCCATTTGTTTTGCAAACGAATAGATATACTCTCGAAGCTCCTCATATTCCTCTACTGTATCATCAGTGCGAATACCGTTAACAACCATATCTCCTAAATGAATCAAATCTATGAGTGAGCGATACTGTTTCTTCGTGAAGTTAATTTTCATGGGTAAGCTCCTTATATATAAATTTATAGTAAAATAATTTCTTCAATTATATAGTATCATACTACGTGGCTTATCAGTCTCTCAAGCAATATGAAAAGCAAAAAATTCACGCCTTCTAACGAACGGTTATGTCCAGTAAGAGGAGTGTATTTTAAATAATGAGTAACTACATAAAAACCTATTTAATATTTAAATAAAAAGCATAAGTTGCTGTACCTTGTTCCCAGTGTGCCAGCACTTCATAAATAACTATACCTTCACCTGATAGATCAACTTCATCTGATTCGCTAAGAACGTTGTTGTCTTCATCCCATATCCTCACAGTGTAACGATTTGGTTGTTCTTTGAAATCAAGATCGATAGTTGTGTCAGCCGTGACTTCCATCGGATCAATAATCCTGACTAATTCTGGCGGAGCAGCAGCATCTACTTCTGTTGCAGTTACTGTCCCGTCCTCATTTCCAACACTCCAGCTATACGTACCAAGAACAGGATCAAGGGTTTCTTCTCCAGCATAAAGAGTTAAACCTGGTGGCTCTGGAAAATTTTCTTCAAAAGAATCTTCCGTATCGTCGTCATTGCTGACTTGCCCAGTTTCGCCATTATTATCGCCTTCGTCGTCCGTTTCACTTGTGCCGAAACAGCCCGTTAGTGAAAAAAGAACGATAAAAGATAGAGACACAACCAATAATTTAGAATTCATATGCTTCCTCCTAATTGGCTTAACCATATTTTTTTTGGTGTTCTTTTTTTAGTTTGAGATAGTCTTCGTCTTCTCTTACAATGATCCATTTCTCTTCAAATATAGCGGCTGATTCCGCTTTTTCCGGGTCGATATCTCTATCCTTCACGTCACCGTCTTCGTCGTATTTCCTGCCACCTTTATAGTTCGCATAACGGCGGGACCTGGTATATCCCATCTGGAGATATTTCCTCGCCATGTCCATCCCGACAAAATCCCCATCCTTTTTATAATCCAGGTACATCTGATAGATCATTTCGGATGACTCCTTTGCAATCTCAGGCGTTTTGAATCGCCCGTGCTGGAGTATCTCGCTCTTGTAGGGCTCTACCATCAGCACGCCCTGTTCTCCTCTGCCCACTCTGTAAAGTTCCGGCTGTTCGCGAAAGTTAATGTTATCAAAATCCAAGTCATAGTCGAATGCCATGTATATCTCCTCTTGAAGTTTTCGTTTACTAAAAAATATGCATCTTGTATTTTGCGTTGATTAACAATCAAGCCATTTTTCACACAAAGATACGCTCAAACTATGACCTATTATAGAAAAGTTGTGATTTTTACTGCATCTAGCCGAACAGTTTCTTCGCCTGTTTCCAATGCTTTACCCACAGATAAAATCAGAACCGGAACGTAGCGTTCTTTGTCTAATCCAACCGCTTCTGCTAATTGGCCATGCTCGAATCCGGCGATAGGATTTGTATCATAACCGTGGCTACGTGCAACAAGCATAAACTGCATAGCTGCTAAAGCGGAATCGAGTCTTACTGCTTTCTTCATTTTTTCTTTATTGAAGCTTTCATAGAGAGGAATGATACCAGCCAGCTGCTCATTTTTCTCTTTCTCTGACATTTTTCCTTCTGCCACTGCTTTATCGTAGATCTCATCTGCGTATTCATAACACTGCAAATCTCCGAAAATCAGAAGCATTGCTGATGATGTATCGTTTTGTTTTGTATTCCATCGAACCAGTGGCCTTAATTTTGCTTTCCCTTCATCGCTATCCACCGCGACAAAGCGCCAAGGCTGCAAATTTACTGATGACGGGGCTCTTGTTGCTTTTTGAATCATTTCAAGCATTTCTTCGCGAGAAATCTTGACGGTTTCATCATAAACTCGAATGGATCTACGTCCTAAAGTTATATCTGAAAAATCGTTATTTTTCAACATTATATAGCCTCTTTTCTTTTCGCTTGACACTGATTTTTAGTAATTGAGAAACAATTGCCTCTCTTCATTTTATCCTTTTTCACTCTATCGTTCGAATGAAATCTCTTGTCTTATTGATTATACTATTTATATAGTATAATCAATAACATCTTGCATATGTGAGTTAATCTACAATGATTTTTTATATTTGATTTTATCATTAACACTAATATCCTTAAGGTGTCTGGTAGACATTAACCATCTTAGAAGAGGTACTAATAAGGTTTATAATTACATCCTGATTAAGCAAAAACCAGACATCCTCAACATAATTAGTCGAGGACATCTGGTTTAACTTTTTTGATATAAATAAATCAGAATCATACTATATTTTGAGAACTTACAGTCACTAACTTCTCAATCCGCGGCCTGTTTCAATTAAATACCAGTCGATCGCGTACAGAACGCCGATAAATAGAATCAGTATGCCCATAGAAAGCAAAATCGGCACATCTATAATACCAAGGAAACCATACCGGAATCCTGAAATCATATAGACGATTGGATTGACTCGTGAAACGCCCTGCCAGAATGGAGGCAGCATCGAGATGGCATAAAATACCCCCCCAAGATAAGTCAGCGGCTGCAGGACAAAGGTCGGCACGATCGACACATCATCAAAAGATTGGGCGAAGATACCGTTCAATAAGCCTGCTAATGAGAACACAATAGACGTCATAAGTAGGGTAACTATGATAATGAACCATGAATACGCCTGGAGTGGAACGAAAAAGAGAGAAATAATCGTAACAAGGGTCCCCACGAGAATGCTTCTGCCAATCCCGCCGATGACAAATCCCCACATGATGATGTGTGTCGGGACGGGTGCAATCAGCAATTCTTCAATATTTTTCTGAAATTTCTGTGAAAAAAAGGATGAAGAGACATTAGAATAGGAACTTGTGATGACTGACATCATGATCAGTCCAGGTACGATGAATTCCATATAGGAGAATCCCTCCATCTGTCCGATTCTTTCACCGATCAGATTTCCGAAGATGACAAAGTATAACGATGTCGTGATCACTGGCGGAACCAGGGTTTGTACCCATATACGCAGATAGCGATTCGTTTCTTTGACTGCCAGACTTTTTAAAGCTGTGTAATATAGGTTAAACATTTGAGTCCTCCACTTGGTCTGTTTTTTCGGTGATTTTCAGGAATAATTCTTCCAGTCTGTTGGATTTATTGCGCATAGAAAGGACTTTGATCCCCTGTTGATTGAGCTGCTCAAACACGTCGTTGACTCCCTGATTACGCTCGACTTCTACAGAAAGAGTCGTTTCATCTTCAAGCTGACTTGGATAACCTGTGATTGTTGGTTTTATATCAGAAGGCTCTAAATCAAAGATAAACGTCTCAAACATAAGTTTTGCCAGTAAGGCTTTCATGCTAGTATCTTCGATCAGTTCCCCAGTTTGAATAATGCCGATATTCCGGCAAAGCATTTCTGCTTCTTCCAGATTATGAGTCGTTAGAATAATTGTTGTCCCATTCGCATTCAACTCTTTCAGGAAACGCCACATTTCGCGTCTCAGCTCAATATCCACCCCGGCTGTTGGTTCATCTAGGATAAGTAGACGGGGTTCATGCATCAATGCACGGGCGATCATCAATCTGCGTTTCATTCCACCTGAAAGCATACGGGCGCGTACTTCTCTTTTTTCCCATAAATCAGATTGTTTCAGGTACTTTTCACTGCGCTCTAATGCCTCTTTACGTGGAACGCCGTAATATCCAGCCTGATTGACAACGATCTGCTGGACTTTTTCAAACGGGTTGAAGTTGAATTCCTGGGGAACCAGGCCGATCTGCTGTTTAGCACGCACCAGATCGGTATCCAGATCATAGCCAAACACTTTTACGTTTCCTGATGTCTTGTTGACTAATGACGTGATAATACCGATGATTGTTGATTTACCGGCACCATTGGGACCCAACAGCGCATAGAAGTCTCCTTCTTCAACCGTCAAATCGATGCCACGGAGTGCCTCAACGCCACCTGCATATACTTTTTTCAAATCTTTTATCTCAAGTGCGTAAGTCATTTATTTTTTATCTCCTTAATATTTTCCTTTTTTACAGATGCATTTAAAATGCCCGATTTCTATTATATCACGAATCTGCTTATTTTTTATTAGTCGTTTTCAGAAAGCTAATATCTTGCTGTTTACCAAATCTTTAAAAACAGACGAAAGGACAATTCACCTTATACAATAACTCTTTTCACCTTAATAAATAACGGTTCAGTTAGTGTTTCGATGACTTTAAAATTTCTGCACAAAAAACTCGCCCAATCGAATCAATCCGATTGAACGAGTACTACAGTAAATAGCTTATTTAAGTGTAATCACTCCGCGATCAATATAACTTTGAATGCTTGCCTCTACCACTTGCGTAGCCGAATACCTCGGTTTGTATTCAATGAGTTTTTTAGCATTCTCGATGCTATAGTGCCCGCTGCGAGCGAGGTGATGATTTGAAATGCTCGTTTGCCGTTCACTCTGTACATAATCGCACCACTTATCCCAGGGTAAGAATTCGATCTTTGGCTCCTGGTTGAAAAAGCGGTACATAGCCATGGCGTATCCGTAAAGTGTCAGCGAATCTTCTGAGACAGCATGAAAGTTTTCTCCCAAAGCTTGCGTCCGGTGGTTCATCGCATCCACAAACAACTGCGCCACATCTTCAGCGTGTACTGGATGCAGGGTTTCCATGCCAAAGTTAGGCAGACAAAGCTCTTCCCCATCTGCGATTATCTGGAAAACACCATCATCCCCGTATCCCAGCGGACTGATGATCGACCAGCCAGGACCACAGATTTGTCCCGGGCTGATCATCGTTGCCGGAAAGCCATTTACGTGATACTCATGCTTCAAGTATTTTTCACTTTCATATTTTTGGCTGCCGTACTCATCCAGTGGGTGTTTTACCCCGTTTGGATCTGCAGGAACTGTTTCCGCCCGTCCATGTGTCCAAATCGTTGAACAATAAAGGTAATGTGAAAGATCAGTCTCTTTTAACGCACCCACCATCTGCTTGACCTCTTCCAGTTTAAAACAGATCAGATCAATCACAACATCAGCGTTCATCTTTGCAATTTTCGCTGTAAAGTCCGGGTCATTACTGCGGTCCAGTGCAACATGTTCCGCCTTTTCCCAAGCCCAGTCCTTGATATAAGGCTCACTCTTCCCCCGACTGACCATGACGACCTGATGATTTTCTCTTACTAGTTTGGGAACTAAGTACGTCCCGATATGTCCACTGCCACCTATGACGACTACTTTCATGTGTATGTCTCCTCGTATTATAATTTTATAGTTAATAATTTAAGTTAGTTTTGCTGAGCTACTCCTTAATAATAGAGCCCTCAAAGCAACCTTCAGTTTAATAAACCCCCCTGAATTGATACGAATGATCCGAATAAAAAGATTACTACATATGTCCATCCAGCAATTTTCCGGTTTTCTTTGAATTCTTTTAAACCCATAATCAACATTGTCAAAGCTAAGAAGAACGTCATAAAATGAAGAAACTCAAAGTTTTGAAATATTAGGCTGAATGCTGCTAGAAAAAGCACGATTATGGAAAAAATAACATGTAATACTTTTAACAAAATGAACCCCTCCTCTCTATTCTTATCTAAAGACTATATTATTGTTTAATTATAATTTAACACACTTAAGTTCTCCGTGAAATCCTATATCGCTAAAGATAAGATAGTTTATACAAGCACGTCATTTCGAACTTATTTTAAGAACTTATCATTTTGAGTTTTTAAAAAAACTCCCTATAAATATTATTCATATCTATGTAATCACTAGTCGATCTTATTTATAAAAAAAGAAACTCCCTGTCATAGGAATTTCTTTAATTCGAAGATTATTATTTGAGAATAGCACGGATATCAGTTATGTTTTGATCATTCAGATATCTTTTGGGAATGATATATGCAGATACGGCACTTAAGTAAAGAATGCTCATATCATCGTATTCTTTACTATCTTTGACTCTGTCTTTAGACAGAGTCATTGTCGCATTATCTTCTGTAAGAATCAACTTATCTTCTACAATATCCATTCTTTTCTTCCCAAAAAACGAAGAATTATCTCCTTCATTCAGTAGTTTTGCGGACTGTTTCTTGATCGTATTCTTATGTTGCTTCGGATACGAGTAAATCCAATAAACATAAAACAATAAAGCAATAATAATACAGTATATACCTGGTTGATTGAATAGCAGTGTTCCCGAGAAGTAGATGACTGGCAAACAAAGTATTGGTAATAGAAACCTCATCATAGTGTAGATATTCTTTTGCGACGGAGAATTTTCTGTATGGTATACATTAAAATCACTATAATCTTATAGTTGAATCTATATTAAATTGAGAGTAAATATCTATTTATTATAAGTACTCAAGACGTACTCTCTCTTTTAATAAACAGAGTTAGTTCAAAAAAATGAAATTCTTGTAGATTTGGTCTATGATCTTCAGCCCTTGTCTGACGCTAACATTTATTATATAGTATTGTTGCGTTTGAAAAAGCAAACAAAGGAGAAAGACATGTTATGAAGGTAAAAGGATTTTTGATTGATAATCAGACACGGTGTATACATTATCATGGAGAGAAAGATATTGTCGCGATCAAATTTAAATGCTGCGGAGACTATTATCCTTGTTATAAATGCCATGATGAAAGTGTAAATCATACCAAAAAGCGCTGGTCTAAAGAAGAGTTTTCTAAAAAAGCAATCCTTTGCGGAAAATGTTTAACCGAATGTAACATAAAGGAGTATATGGCACATCAAAAATGTTCACACTGCGCCGCACATTTCAATCCGAATTGTCGGTTTCATTATGATGTATATTTTGAAATTTAAGGTGTTACGTTCAATTATTAAAGTATGCCTTAAATAGCATTCAACAATTATTCTACTGCGAGTGCAAAATACACTCGCTAGATTCTTTGTTAGAAGAAAGAATGGTTTACTATTCCAATTCAATTCTTTAAGAATAAGAAGAGTATAGAAAAAGTAGAGAATCAACAATTTCACATTGTCATTTCCCTACTTTTCCACCTGTTCGTTAACTATACGATTACTTATTAAAAAGTATTGGAGCTTTTCGCATATATTTTCGGTCATTTTTTGGCGTGTCTTTTTTTTGTATAGATTTTCCGCCGCCTGCTTTTTTCTCTTTAATTAACTCTAACATTTTTTCTTTTGAATTCACTTTTCTTACCACCTTTTTAATCTAACACTACCTACTTTAAGTTCGATAATCAGCATGACTATCTTGAATCAATGCCAGAAAAAAAGCACCAGCAAAATGCCGGTGCTTTTTTTCTACTAAGTGCATTATTAGGTTTAAGCTGACTTGAGCCAACTTGAACCAAAAAGCTCTTGTAAACGTTGATACAACAAGGAGTTGATTAACGTTTTGAGAATTGTGGAGATTTACGAGCTTTTTTAAGACCTGGTTTTTTACGCTCTTTCATACGAGGATCACGAGTAAGCAATCCAGCTGCTTTCAATGCTGGACGGAAATCAGGATCTACTTGTAACAATGCACGTGCGATTCCGTGACGAGCAGCGCCTGCTTGTCCTGAGAATCCACCACCGTTGACATTGATTCTAATGTCGTAGCTATCTACTGTATCAGTAACAGCTAACGGTTGTTTCACTACTAAGTGTAAGTGAGCAAAGTTAATGTATTCAGTAATATCTTTTTTGTTGAAAGTTATTTTGCCAGAACCTGGAGTCATAATAACACGGGCTGTTGAGTTTTTACGACGACCCGTTCCTAAATATTGTACTTGTGTCAATTGAAGTCCCTCCTTAAATCAAGTTTGTGATGTCTAGTTTTTCAGGTTGTTGTGCTTGGTTTTTGTGTTCTCCACCAGCATAAACGTGTAATTTTTTAATTTGTTTGCGTCCTAATGAGTTATGAGGAATCATACCTCTAACAGATGTTTCGATCAAACGTTCAGGTCTATTGGTACGCATATTTCCAGCAGTTACTTGTTTCAAACCGCCTGGGTGTCCAGTGTGACGAGAATAAAGTTTATCCGTCGCTTTTTTACCTGTTAATTTAATGTGTGATGCGTTTAATACGATAACATGGTCACCTGTATCAACGTGTGGTGTGAACGTAGGTTTATTTTTACCACGTAAAATAGATGCAACGACAGTTGATAGACGTCCTAAAGGAATGTCTGTAGCGTCGACTACATACCATTTACGTTCAATGTTACTTTCATTTGCCATAAATGTTGTACGCACAATCTTAACCTCCAAATTTTCTTTTCTAATTTCAATTTCAGCAATAATTGCTTTCCCTATCTTTTACTGTATCGATCTGTTGTAAAGGGGAAAGACTCTTCGTTGTCTGTTCCAAAATAAGTTTCCGAGGCCTATAGTGGTGGCAAACAATACCATCTAGAATATTAACCCAAACGAGGGGGAATGTCAACCGTTATTTTGTTTTTTCAGTACATTTTTCTCGTTTCATTAAAAAAAGTATATCTTGTTAACACAGTCGCTCATTTATAGCGATCAGTTCTGCAATCGCTTGCCTTATCTTACCTCTATTATCTCTAATTATGCTAAAATTAATTAACGACTTTTCTAAATACATCAGTTCACACGAATCATGGTTTTCTTGTTTGTTTATGACTGAAAAAATAAATGCGAGGAGACGAACAGATGACATCTGAATGGAATCCAAAAGAATTCATCTTCAATAATACTGATTACAATTTCTGGCAAGGCAACCGCGTCATTTTGCGTGCCATGAAAGAAACGGATGCTACCCTAAGAAATGAAGAAACGAATGACAGTAACGGTTTCAGACTCATGAACTGGGGCGTCGAGTTACCTAAAAGTCTCGACATGGATAAAGCGGAAGTCGATGAATGGGTCGATTTCAAGGACTATGAAAATGGCCTCTTGTTCTCAATCGATAACCTGCTGGGTGAACATGTCGGAGCCATCTACCTCAATTCGATCGATATGAAAAACGGGACCTTCAGTTTCGGCATTCGCATCTACAGACCTTTCCGAAACAAAGGCTATGCTCAAGAGGCTATACGTATCGTGTTACGGTATGCTTTCTTTGAACTGAGACTCCAGAAATGCAATTCCGGCTGTGTCGATGGCAACCAGGCTTCTCAAATCATGCACGAGAAGGTCGGATTCATAGTCGAAGGCCGGGTCAGACGCACTATTTATATGAACGGCCACTATTACAACGATTTGAAGCTTGGCCTGACAGTGGAAGAGTTTATCGAAAATGAGAAGGCTGATCCATGAAAAAATCAAATTATGAAAAGACGTACTTTATCCAAGGAGCAGTCCTCGATAAAGTACGTCTTTTTATTTGTTTTCAATTATATGCATTGCCCTTCATCACCTGTCCCATATCCTAAAAAACAGCAAAGCCTAAAATGGCTATGAGCATGGGCAATCCGACGGCAAAGAGGATATCTCTGCGTTTGATCGTCATCTGCATCTGCATGACGCGATCCTCACTGAAGCCTTTGGATTCCATTGCCAAAGACAAGCGCTCAGACCAGCGGACCATACGGATCATCATGGTAAACATGGGTTTTGTATCAAACGGCTTAACGGGTATGTTTCTCACCTGTAGAGCCAGTTTGGAATTGTCGCGTTCCCTTTGTATCAGCGAGGTCAAGTTGATAGCCGTCAAGATAGCATAACCCATCTTCATCGGCATCCTGGCCTGCTGGATAAAGCTCGCAATCAGTTCATGCGGATCGGTCGTCAGGCTGTAACTGATGCCCAACATGGCAAATGAAAAGATACGCGTGCCCAGTTTCAGCCCATTGACAAAATCCTTGCCGCTTGGTGAAGGCACCGAATTATTCGCTAAGGCAAAAAGTGCCTGTTCAGAACTGAAAATCCAGCCGGTAAAGAAGTAACTGAGCGAAATAAGCGTGATCGGAACCATTATTTTGAGCAATGTCGTCGGATTGGTTCGTTTAGAAGTCACTAAAAAGAGTAGGCACAACAGTGCAACGACGCTGTTTACTTGCCACTGAAACGTTAGGCCTAATATAAGTGTGCCAATAAGTGTACCGATGGTTTTTGCCGTTGGATTAATTGAATCGATCATCTGACCTGACACACCTTCTTCTCTTTGATTTCATAGACCTGATCGGCGTATGCATCCACTAAATCGCGGTCATGACTGGTGAACAGACACGTCACGCCTTGCCGACAGAGTTCGTTCAACTTGTCCATTATTTTCTTAGCATTTCTGGCATCCTGACCGTATGTGGGTTCATCCACCAGCAATAAGTTCTGGTCCCCAACGGTCATACATAAAACGGCTAACCGTCGCTGCTGCCCCTGACTCATGACCCAGGGCGACTGAGAGGCTTTGTTTTCAAAGTGATGCTGGTCCAGTATTTCTCTTGCTTTTGTTTCTGCCTGATCGTCTTCAAGCTTTTCCCAGGCCGTGAGACTCAGCACCATTTCATCCAAAACGTTGGTTTTAACGAACTGCAATGACGGATCCTGAAAAACCAGACCGATTTTAGAATACAAATTTTCCGGCTTCAGTGTCTTTATATTTTTTCCCTGGAGACGGATCTCCCCTTTATAAGGGGATACATTTAAAATGGCTTTAAAGAGTGACGTCTTTCCGATTCCGCTGGGTCCAACCAGCGCCGTCAACGAGCCTTTATTCAAGTTGAAATACGCTTCTTCGATCAAGGTAGTCGTCTGTGTTTCTTTTTTGAACAGTGATTTCCGTATCGTTTTTTCGTGATAAAGGGTTACCTTGTCCAGCTCCAAGAGAATCTCTTTTGACTCCAGGTCTCTCTTGGGAACAGCTGAGGCATCCACTACGATCCCTTCTTTTGTCAACAGCTCTCGTTTGGTCGTTTCCGATGCCATCAAAGAAAGGTCATGAAGCTGCTGATTACTGTCGAGCAACAGCCAGCGGTCCACCCAGTTCCACCGGTCGACATGGTGATCGATGATGACAACCGATTTTCCTTTTCTGACCAATTCTTTCATGTAGCGTATATAGTCCTGCATCGTTTCTTCGTCCACGTTTGCGAAAGGCTCATCCATGATATATAGCGGGACATCCACTAAATCGGCACATATAAACGCCGCACGCTGCAGCTCCCCGCCTGACAAATCGTCAAACGAACGGTCCAGCAGATAATCCAGGTTGAATTCTCTCGCTTTATCTTCTACCATCCCGTTCATTTCATCGGGGTTGAAACGGCTGTTTTCCAGAATAAAGACCAGCTCTTCTCGCAGGGTCTTCATACTGAAAGACAAGCGGGCATTCTGAAAAATCGTCCTGACCGACTCTGAACGCTCCACCACAGACTGGTACTGCACATCTTCACCGCTGATTCTGATATGGGAAACGTCTTGTTTTCCACCGTATTCCGGATAGTAGCCAATAATGATATTGGCCAGGGTGCTCTTACCGCTGCCACTTCCACCGCACAGCAACACGATTTCACCTTTATCCACTTCAAAACTGACCGAATCGATGCGTTTCTTGCCACCGATTTCAAAAGACAGGTCCTCAACAGATAAAGCCAGCTTATTCAATGATTTCACCGGTTTCCAGATTATGATTCAAGATCCCCGCTTCATCAAGCTTGTCACAGATACGCTTTGACAAGTACCCCGTAAAGAATAAGGAACTCAGTAAACGAATGACGAAAATCGTGGCAACGATCCGCCAGTCCATTGCGAGGTAATTGCTTCTAAAGCCTGTCCAGAGAAAGGACAATACAGCAGCGGATAAAGCTGAAAGCATCGCGATTTTATACGAGTACTTCTCATATTTGGTTAGCGCAAAAGGTATTTCCACGCCAACACCTTGTATAAAAGCAGAGACAAGGACCATGACACCAAACATATTACCGAGCATCACTTCGATCAAAGCCGCAATGACTTCGGTGATGATGCCTACGGCCGGTTTGCGGATGAGATAGGTCGTGATGATCGCTGCCATGAACCAGATACCGAAAAAGGGTTCATACCCGAGCACGCCTAAACCAAACGGTGTTAGAATGGTGGTCAGAGCTGTTCCCGCATAGACTGCCATCAAATACAGCACACCGAACACGACCGAAATGAGCGCCATCAGTAAATAATCACGTAAGGTCAATTTGTTTCTATTCATTGGATTTCTCCTTCCGGTACGCTGCAGTGAAGTGTAATCTGACTGACGTAGTGACTGACTTCTTTGCCCACAGTGTTTGAAACATATTCCAGATAATCAAAGACGTCCTGGACATTTCCGCCCAGGTTGGTGCCGTAGTGTCCGGAACCCGTTACGACTCCACGTTCGATGCCTTCGTTGACGACTTCAGCGATAGTCGCCATATAGTCATCAGAGCCCATCGGATACAGGGCAAATTTACCGATGACTGAAAAATCGATGGCTTCGCTTTCTTCCCGGTTGATTTTCGGGTCATCCAATGCCAATGTATAATCGCTGTCGCTGTCTCCAGGACACCCTTTCGATACGGTCGCTTCCAGGGTCATGTGCACGCCTTTTCGGTAAGCAAACACGTACGCCGCTTTCAGTGCATCGAATACCGCTTCTTCTTTTCCGCGATAAACCGTTGAGATATGGTCGGTTTCTGACCACACTTTCGATAAATCGACTTGCTTGATTGCATCTAAAATAATCGTTTCAAAATCATCACTCATCGGTGACAAGTTGAAGCGAGCGCCTGTAATTTCCATTGTAGAACCAGGCTTTCCAGCTGAACACTTTCCGTAGTTGACATAGTTTTTTGACATTAAAAAAACTCCTCCTAACGAAAAAAATCCATAGGAAAGAGCCATCATATATAGATCTCCCTCCGCAGCCATTACGCTGATCAGGTTACTGGTCTGATATACATCACTCTCAGCCTTCTTGAAAAGACTCCCAGGATCATTCGTATTTAATTTTTTTTATTACATGTAAACTCTAACATCATACACGTTTAAACGCAACAAAAACGATTATGATGTTTGGTTGTATTAGATAGTTTCTGCATGAGTTTGCTTGTCACAGCGCGCCCTTGGTATTACTCTAGTTGATTGATTAGGCCTAGTCGCCTAATAAGGACCGCATTGGCATCACTCAAACCGGTTTCTCGCTGAGTATGCCTAAGTTGACTCTTCTTAGCATCACTCAAATCGGTTTCTCGCTGAGTATGCCTAAGTTGACTCTTCTTAGCATCACTCAAATCGGTTTCCCCGGTGAGTATGCCTAAGTTCACACTACTTAGCATCACTCAAACCGGTTTCTCGCTGAGTATGCCTAACTTGCCTCTTCTTAGCATCACTCAAATCGGTTTCTCGCTGAGTTTGCCTAAGTTGCCTCTTCTTAGCATCACTCAAATCAGTTTCTCTCTGAGCATGCCTAACTTGACTCCACTTGGCATCACTCAAATCGTTTTCCTTCTGAGCATGCCTAACTAGTGACCTGTTGCCATTATTCCTGCCAATTCTCCTCTTCCAGCAGGTCGGATCAGCGGGCTATTGGTATTGCTCAAGTTGACTGATTAGGCAGGTACGCCTAATCATTACCGCAAGGGGATCAGTTTCTCGTAAAGCTGCGGTGAGTCGTGAAAAATCGGGCAGAGTAGTCCACCGCATCTTTAACCGGATACAGCTTGGCCACAGCATTACCAATCTTTCCGGTTTTGACCCGGCCGTCCTCTTCCAGCTGGTAGCCAACAATCAGAAAATGTTCCTCTTCCAGCTCGATGTCTTTGAACGTCTGCCATACACGTTGACCGTCAACGATTCGCGGCGCCCCTTCTTCCATAGTTTCTGCGTTTGGTGCCCGGTATTCGCCAAGATGCATGGCTGTTGAAGCATCATAATCCGTTCCGATAGCTAAAACTAAGGCATTTTTATCGTAAAGCTTTTTAAGCGGCGAGTGTTCGCCGAGTCCAAAGTCCAAGGTGTGATTTGAAACGATATCCTTGGCGTCTTTCCCCCGGGCGGCGAACGAGACAGTCGGATGATCACTTCTCAGTACATCGGGATAGGTACGGAACAGATCGGGAACCACACCCATGTAAGGACACGGCGTTGTTTTAGGATCATATGCCGGCATTGTTTCGCGTATCACCGGCCACCAGCTTTTCGGAACAGACGGGTCCTCCCATTTCGACGGCTCGCTCAAGTCACTGGTGTGGGTCGGCATGACCAGTGTGCCGGATTCTTTGTCTACGACATTAAAAAGAGCTTCCACGAGCGCCGCTGCCCCACCATTTACCCAGCCGATTTTTGACAGGGACGTATGAACGAGCAGTGTCATGTCCGATTTTATTCCTAATCGTCTAAGGTCGTCCGCTAATGAGACAACTGTATTTAGTTCAGTTGTCTGGTTTATCAGTTTTTTCATATCAGCTCTATTTCCCCTTTTCCTGATGAACAATCTCGAATGTTTCAGATGCCAGTTCTATTCTGTCTCCCACTTCTTTGAATTGATCCAAGATGGCTGTAAAAATACGGTCTCTGACTCCCCGCCGTTCTCTTGTGTCCACGATATACCTTAAGCTCATAGTGACGAAGTTATCATCAAATGCGATGTAAACTTACGGTTTCAAAGAAGCATTTTCTATGCGGTAGCGGCGTTTCATGTTCCCCCACTCTTCTTCAGCCTGTTCATTATATGTGCCGATGATGTCTTCCGCAATGGCTAACACGATCCCTTTAGCCAGCTTGATGTCACTGTCAAAGTGCAGCGGGACATGGATCTCATCCCATAAGAACTTGAAATCAGCCGTGTAGTTGTAGACCGGTGATGTGAAGATGTAGCTGTTCGCGACACGGACAATGCGTCCCGTATACTGGTCACCCTCCACCCACTCACCCATTTCCATGAGTGTTGTACGCAACATTCCAATATCGACCACATCGCCTTTGATTCCGCCCAGCAAGACACGATCTCCGGTGTTGAAAAAGTCTCCAAACATGATAGCAAACCAACCAGCAAAACTAACGATGACTTCTCTTAATGCATAGGTTACACCGGCGCCTGCCCATCCTATAGCAGTAGAGAACCCGCTTAAATTACTTCCAAATATATATACGAAAGCCAGTACCAGAATCAAATTATTCAGCCATTTTGCCATTTTTCGGGTGACATTCCAATTATCAGACCCCTTGAATCTTTAATATAAACGATTTAAGATCAAGCGTCTCATCATTAAAATAAATACGATGATCAAAATAAAAATAACTATATTGGTTATTAACGGATAACCCTCCGTATAAGGTCGTAAGTTATATCTCAATGATACCAGTTCAGCAGTCTGATGTGGATTATTATGCACCAGTCAAATGTAGATATTATCGTCTCATTCTCTTTCCAAATTCTATCAACCGAATAGTTCGCTTCACTGCTTTTTCAAGCAAAGCTGGTCCCTGTCCCATCGCTTCGTCCAGAGTCATCGGTGCATCCACGATGGGTACACGGTCACCCTCGATTTTTCCAGCAAACAAGATCACTGGAACATCAGATTGTTTTGCTAACCGGCTGATACCGACCGGGACTTTCCCACTGAGCGACTGGCCATCGAATTTCCCTTCGCCGCCATCAGCTATCGGAAAGCAACTTACGGCATGCTCCGGCAAGGCTTCTTTCACACAATGATTCGCCTATTCACTCGTCATCGATTCTTTGAACGAATCAATCGCTGCAAGTATATTCATAAATATCCTGACTCCTCTCGTACATGTGATTTCAGTATAGCATAGCTTTGCTTTTAAAAAGCTTACACTCAACGTACTTTCATACTAAAAATTTAGTTATTTCCTTTAAATCTATTTTCTTTTCTCTGCTCTTAAGTGTATACTGTATAAGGGTTTTAGACTATCTAAAACCGACTGAAACTATTAACAACAAATATTAATATCGGGAGAGATTATTTTGGAAAGAGCTTTAGGTACTGTTGTTCGTGGACTACGTAGTCCTATCATTAAAGAAGGCGATAATATGGAAAATATTGTTGTGGAAACTGTATTAAATGCGGCTAAATCAGACGGGTACACCTTTATGGACCGTGATATCATCTCAATGACTGAATCCATCGTGGCGCGTGCTCAAGGTAATTACGCCACACTTGACGCAATCGCCACAGATATCGGGCATAAATTTAACGGCGAAACCGTTGGCGTTATTTTCCCTATTTTAAGCCGAAACCGTTTCTCCAACATCTTGAAAGGGATCGCACGCGGCGTCGGTAAAGTTGTCTTGCTGCTGAGCTACCCGTCAGATGAAGTGGGTAACCATTTGGTCTCGTTAGACGAACTAGACGAAGCAGGCATCAACCCTTGGTCTGACGTATTGACAGAAGCAGACTTCCGCAAACACTTCGGTTTTAAAAAGCATCACTTTACTGGTGTGGATTATATCGAGTATTATAAATCACTTATCGAAGCTGAAGGCGCAAACTGTGAAGTTATTTTTTCCAATGATGCCAAAATCATCGTTGACTATACAAAAAATGTACTGGCATGTGATATTCACAGCCGCTCACGTACAAAACGTCTGGTTAAAGCTGCCGGAGCAGAAAAAGTATTCGGCCTTGACGATGTCTTGTCAGAGTCTATGAACGGCAGTGGCTTCAACACGCAATACGGTTTACTTGGTTCAAATAAAGCAACTGAAGATTCAATCAAACTCTTTCCGGATAACGGCCAGCCTTTAGTCGAGGCGATTCAAAAACGTTTGAAAGAGGCAACAGGAAAAGTCATTGAAGTCATGATCTATGGTGACGGTGCGTTTAAAGATCCTGTCGGTCAAATTTGGGAATTAGCCGACCCCGTCGTCTCTCCCGCCTACACAATAGGTTTGGAAGGCACACCAAATGAAATGAAATTGAAGTATTTAGCTGATAATAACTTTTCACACTTAAGTGGGGCTGAACTCAAAACAGCCATCACGGATCATATCGTGAACAAGCAGTCGGACCTAATTGGTCAGATGGAAGCTCAAGGAACCACGCCAAGACGCTTGACCGATTTGATCGGCTCCTTATCCGACCTGACTTCAGGTAGTGGCGATAAAGGCACCCCGATCATCCATATCCAAGGCTACTTTGATAACTTCTCAAATTAATTACATCGAGATACAAAAAAGGTCACAGGAAAATTCCTGTGACCTTTTTTCGTACTATTTATTGTCTCATTTGTATTCCCCACATATGCTGTCCCAAGTGGAAGAGCATTGGCTAATTAACTCCAAGAGTTAGGCTAAGTTTTCAATATCCTAAATCGTTGATAGTTACAATTTCCAAATCTGAATTTATCTCCAATAAACTACTTAAAACAGTTCTACCCAAAAGTACTGAGTTAGTTTCTTCATACCCTATGTTCAAGTCTTTAAGCTTTTGAATTTTGACACTTCGAGAATATTAAAAATCTGCAGAATTTTCTCTTTTTTTATTTTACAGTAGAAAACTCTTTCTCAACACCTATCTGTCTTTTTAAATTTTTTCTTTGTGTTAAGTTATCCTGATTTCTAATTTTAACCTTAGCAATGACATAGCCGACAACCAGAAAAATTTCAACTAGTCCGAATGCCAACAAAAAATTATGCATGAAAAATTCAGCCGGTAATGCCAAAATTATTGGATCGGTAGCAGGATTGAATAGCCATGCATCATTATTGAAAAACGTCTGATGGAATAGTAAAAATAATGCATCAAAACTAATAATGATACTAACTATAATTGTCAGTGACAGAAGTATTCCAAATCGAAAGTACAAAAGAAAACTTTTGTATAGTTTCTTTTTTTTTGCATACAGCAGAAAAAAGAATGTCCCTGTTCCTGAAACTGTAAGAATCAAGTAATTTAGTAAAAATAATTTTTTCACTTCCAAAAAATGAAATAACCCACTATTTGAACTAGGGAAATTCGGCATTTCTAGTTCAGAAATCCAAGGTGAGTTCAAATAATCAAGTAGAATCCGATAATTTGCTAAAATTTGTTCTCTTGGTATGTTTACATA
>NZ_LSRN01000024.1 GCF_001885615.1 Alkalibacterium sp. 20
ACGCGGTATGAAGCAGAATTTCAAACAATTAAAAAACTCGACAAAGAAGGATTCAAAATAACCGTACTCTGTGATGTGTTAAATGTCAGTCGGGCAGGGTATTATAAGTGGCTAAACCGCAAACCATCCGAATCAGAATTGCGTCTGAGACACCTGATCACACTCATTCAAACCGTTTATGACGAACTTAAGGGAATAATATACGGTTATCGTCGCATGACGATTTACCTTAATCATTTTCTTAACGCCCAGGTGAATCATAAATGTGTGTATCGTTTGATGCGATTCCTCGGATTAAAAGCCGTTATCCGTCGGAAACGGTATACCTATAAACCGCATAAGCCCGCACATGTCGCTGAGAATATACTCAATAGAGAATTTCAAGCGGACTATAAAGCTATGGGAGTCCTGTTAACGGATATCACAGAATTCAAGTATGGCCAGCAGTCAAAAGCTTATCTCAGTGCGATTCTCGACTACTGAGAGAATCATATCATCGCGTTTAAATTATCTAAACGTAATAATAATGCGTTAGTTCATGATACACTCACTCAAATCGAGGACAGTCTCATCCCAACGAAAACATTATTGCATAGTGATCGCGGCTTCCAGTACACCTCACATGGATATAAACGCTTTGTCAAAAAAAACAAAATTATATAGAACATGTCCTGTGTCGGAAAATGCATTGATAACGGTCCGATGGAGAACTTTTGGGGTATTATCAAAGAAGAAATGTATCGGTTAACCACCTATGACACGTTTGAAGCATTAGAAACGGATATAGAACGCTATGTGGCGTTCTATAATACGAAACGCGTCACACTCAAGATGGGATTAAAAATTCCAGCATAAGAAAAAAGCCATGCATGAAAGTAATCATACATGGCACAAACTATTTTGTTTATTTACCTGTCTACTTGACAGGGGGCAGTTCATTGATAAGGGCCATTTTTCTGTTCTTTTAACGTTTACTCGTCGTCATCGTCTCCATCACCATCGTCAGACTCTTCGTCGTCTTCAGGTTCGTCAGATTCGCTTGAAGAACTTCGACCAGACCAGAAGTTTGCCAACTCTTTATCGGTTGCTTCGATGGCAAAATCATAAACGGTTGATCCAGGGACGTTATCAACTTTAAAGAGTTCAGAATGCGTTGAACCGGAATAATTAATGGTTCTACCACCTGGCGTTTTGACTGCTCCGGATTTCATGCCGGTATTTTGAATGACCGACTCCGTTGTTACCCCTGATGGAACTGGAAACTCTTCGTTGACTCCAAAGATGTCAGGATTCACTTCATACACAGCACTCATTAATTCTGCCCAGAAGTTACGATTACGACGGCTTGGATGGATACCGAAGTCATCGCCTAAGCTATATTCGTCATCACCATAGCCGATCCAGGTACCGAAACTGATACGTGGCGTACTGGCAGCATACCAGATATCCGCACGGTCTTGGGTCGTACCGGTTTTAGATATCCAGTCCGCATCGAATTGCAGCAGATCCATTGTTCCACGAGCTGTACCCTCAGTGTGAACATCTCTCAACATATCTACTAACAGATAATTGGTATCTGCTCCCCAAACACGGGTTTCTTCAATCTGGTGTTCAAATACAATGTCCCCATTGTTGTCTTCGATCCGTTCAATGACGTAAGGCTCGACGTGAACACCGTCATTGCCCATAGTAGAAAAGGCACTGATCAAGTCGACTGGAGGGATTCCTTTACTCAATCCTCCGAGAGCGAAAGAGGGATTAGTAAACTCTTCACTAGGAATCTGTACTTCGTCTAAGCCCATGCGTCGAATATATTTTTCTGAGATATTGTCATCTCTCATGGTCATGTAAATTTTTGAAGCAGGTATATTCTGTGAGACCGCTAACGCTTGTCTGGCGGTCATCCATTCGTTCGTAATGCGAACGGCATTGGTGACGGGATGACCGACATAGCCACCCGCACTTGAACTCCAGGTAGGGACGCTATATTCTGTATCTGGAATAATGGTGGCGGGTGTAATCAAACCGTGTTCAATTGCCGGACCGTAAACAGCTAAAGGTTTTATAACTGATCCAGGACTCCGGTTACTCTTGAATGCGACGTTATATTGTTGTCTGTCGTAATCAGTACCGCCTATAAATCCAAGGACACGTCCGGTCTGATTTTCGATCATAGCTCCGGCTGTATTGATTGGCACTTCGACCGTTTGCGTTTCACCGTCATCGTCTTCATAGGTAAATGAACGGGGATTGCCCAATTGATCTTTGTACTCCGCGGTGACACGTTCCAATGTATCATGAATTTCTTTATCAATAGTTGTGTGTACGCTATACCCTTGATTTCTAATAGCGTAATCTGCACGCTGTTTGTATTCGTTCGTTAACTCGGGATTTTCTTCCAGCATCTCGTCAGTGATTTCATCATCTCGCATGAATGCTTCTTTGAGCAATTCCTCTGATTCTTCGAGAGCTAGATCATAAACATATGAGTTATCATTGGTTTCTACGTTTTTCCTGTTGATGAAGTCCTGGGTAATATCATATGCGCGTGCTTCTTCGAATTGAGCTTTTGTAATATAACCTGCACGGTACATACGGAAGATAACTTCTTTCTGACGTGAGATACCTAATCCTTGATTTTCTTTAATTTCACCATATTGTGTATAAGGGCTAAAAATAATCGGACGTTGTGGCAATCCCGCTATGAAGGCAGCTTGTGGCAGTGTTACGTCACTCGCCGGCACACCGAAAATACCTTGTGCGGCTTCTTCAACTCCGGCAATGTTCTGGCCTTTATTGTTACGTCCAAAAGGTGAGACGTTTAAATAGGCTTCCAAGATCTCGTCTTTATCCACCTCGTTCTCCAAATGGTAAGCAAGCAGAATTTCATTTGCCTTACGCTCGTGTGTGGCTTCGGGGGACAAGATTTGCTGCTTGATCAACTGTTGCGTGAGTGTTGATCCACCTGTAGTGGTACTTGCTTCTGAGAGATCTTGAACGAGAGCGCGAGCCACAGCTTTGGGTACGACACCGTCATGATCGAAGAAGTGTTCGTCTTCTGTAGAAACCACAGCATTGATCAGCAGTTCTGAGACGTTTTCGACTGGTATAGGGGTACGAAGTAGGTCTGAACGGACATCACTAATGAGTGAGCCGTCAGCATAGTACATACTTGATTTTTGAGTATAATCATTGATTTGACCCATCATTTGTTCACGATCAGGAATTTCTGATCCATGAACGAGCGAGGCAAAATAACCGACTGCTGTACCTGCACCGAGCGAGCCGGCAATGAGTAATACAATTACGACCAGAATGATCAAAGCTTTAGCTACACGGTAAAAGATGTCGAAGTAATAGACAACGGATTGAAAAAGAGATGATTGTTCTGTTTCTTGGGTTTCTTCCGACTGTTTGAGTTCTTCATTTTCAGATCGTTTCATTATAGACTCCTTAATAGTGCATATAGTGATATGACTTGGTATATTATAGCAAAACCGAGATAAAAATAAAATGAAAGGCAAGGCATTCTTATAACTATTTTGGTATTGTGACCAAATTGTTAAGTCAATACACGATAGAATGTCTCTATGCGATGAGCGGTTCGCAGAAGATATAAGTGATCAGACCATTTCAGGAAGTTTTTCTCCTATTGCTCCCAAACGATTTCCAACGTCTTCTCTACTTAAGTTATGCTCTTGGACATAACGATTCCAAGGATGGATACGGCAGTCGTAAGAACAGCCTCTTAAATATTTGTGTTCATTTTCTTTAGAGGTAATATACTGACGGTTACATTCCGGATTGGCACAGTTTACGTAACGCTCACATGGTTTGCCGTCATACCAATCTTTTGCAACAATGTTTTTATCGACTTTATTGATATCAACGCTGATGCGTTCATCGAACACATACATCTTGCCGTCCCATTTTTCACCTTTTGTCTCAGGATCAGTACCATAGTGATGAATTCCACCATGCAGTTGACCCACGTCTTCAAAGCCTTCTTTCATTAACCAGCCTGTAAGTTTTTCACAACGGATCCCCCCCGTACAATAAGTCAAGACGCGTTTATCCATGAATTTTTCTTTGTTTTCTTTGATCCAGTCAGGTAAATCTCTAAAAGATTGAATATCTGGTCGAACAGCACCCCTGAAATGACCTAAGTCGTATTCATAAGCATTACGTGCATCCAGGACGATTGTGTTTTCGCCTTCCATAGCTTCTTTCCATTCTAAAGGATCCAGGAATTTACCAGTGACTAAACTAGCATCGTGATCTTCTTCTCCCAATTTCAATGAAACAATTTCCGGTCGGTAACGGACATACATTTTTTTAAAGGCATGTTCGTCAACGTCATCGATCTTGAAAAACATATCTTTGAAACGTTCGTCTAAGCGGACAGCTTCCATATAATCATCAGTTTGTTTGACCGTTCCTGAACAGGTGCCATTTATTCCTTCTTCTGAAACAAGAATACGTCCTTTTAAACCGATGTCTTCACATAATTTCATATGTTCATCTCTAAATCTTTCGGGATCTTCAATTTTTACGTATTTATAATAAAGTAGTACACGGTAATCACTCATCGTTCTTCCTCCTTGGATACAATTGAAAACTCTTTATTAACAAGTCTAATTACTACAAATTATAGTTGTTGACGGACTAAATTACAAGTAAACGGCATGCGCAGACTTGTGAAAGTTGCACAAGTGAAACGAAAGTGTAAACTAATTGAAATCATACTATTATATACAAATGGTATACTTTATTCTGTTAGGTTAGAGAACATGCTAACTTTTAGTCGGAATATATACTTATAAACACTTCAATCAACCACTCAATGGAGGGAATAACCTTTGAAAAAGAATATGATTATATCAACATTGACAACCACTTTATTATTAAGCACACTTGCTCTTTCACCCGATGTACTAGCGAATGAGTATGATGATGCCATTCAGGATAACTTAAATATAATAGAAGAAACTGAAAATAGTGTACATAATATAGATAGTACCATTCAGTCATTAGAAATTGAAGTTCAAAATACTGAAGAAGAATTAACTGCCATCACCAATGATATTACAGCCAATGAAGAGCATGTTGCAGAAGTTGTGGAGCGATTGGAAAAAGCTCATAATGAAATGAAAGACTTGCAGGAAGAAATTGCCGATTTGGAAGTTATCATTGAGAAACGTACTGAACAACTTGAGAAACAGGCAAGAAAAATTCAAGTGGATGGTCAAACGGCCAACTACATTGAATTTATTATCGATGCAGAATCATTAGGTGATATCTTGGGTCGCATCGATGTCGTTTCTAATCTTGTTGGCTCTAACCGCAAACTGGTTGAAGCTCAAGTGAGAGATAAAGAAGTCGTCATTGAAAAAGAAAACCAGACTGAAAAGACCATCGTTCAGCAAAATGCATTGGCTGCAGAACTTGAAGGTATTTCAGAAGAACTGGAACAGCAATCTTTAGAAAAAGAAGTTCTGGTTGCTCAAATTGCCTCAGAAAGAGCGACAGCTGAAGGAGATCGCCAGCGTTTCTTAACTGAGAAAGCAGAAGCTGAAAAAGCTGTTGTTGAACTGGTTGTTGCCAGAGAAGAAGCCGCACAAGCAGCTCGTGAAGCACAAGAGAGAAGACGTGCTGAAGCAGCACAGGCAGAGGAATTAAGACAACGTGAAGCTGAAGTAGTGGAAGCAGAAGTTTCCGTTTCATCATCTGAATCAAATCAGACCGCGCAAACAGTTTCGAACGTAACGGTTAACAGTACACAACCAACTGAATCGAGCTCTACTGCTTCAAATAGCAGCAATCAAGCGACAGTATCGACTAGTGAAGCTGTACAATCTTCACCAGAAACCAGCAAACCTAAAACTAAACCAACACCAACACCAGCACCTGCGACTGCACCAGCAAGCAATGGTGTGTCATGGGGACAAATCAGCTCTTATGCAAATGGCGTTTTAGGCACACCATATCTTTATGGCGGATCAACTACAGCTGCATTTGACTGTTCTGGTTTTACAAGTTATGTCTTCAGACAAGCTGGGGTTAGTCTTGCACGTTCTGCTGCCGGACAATATGCATCCTCACAAAAAGTGTCGAATCCGCGTGCAGGAGATTTAGTGTTCTTCTCTGAAAATGGAACACGTGTGAGTCACGTAGGGATCTATGTTGGAAACGGACAATTTATCGGTGCTCAAACGAGTACAGGTGTCGCTTACACGAGTGTAAATTCTAATTACTGGGGACCTCGTTTAGTTGGATACGGAAGATATTAAGAAAAAATAATTAATTTGAGAAAGACCATTCCACCTTGAGAGAATTAATCTTGAGGCAGGAATGGTCTTTCGTATTTTAATGGGAGGAAACTCGTCTCGTGACGAGTTTTTACTTTATTGAGCTAAGTCATAGGGGATAAAGGATTGAGCAGTACCAATGGAGAGCTCATTAGGATCACTCAAGCGCGGTAGTCATTTGAGCGATACCAATTGCAGACGAAATCGACTCAACTATTATTTTCTAGACAAAAAAGCGGTGAGCCTATCCCTGAAAAAGAATAGGCTCACCGCTTTTTCGGTAAATGATAGAGTTATTCTATTTAAACTCTGTCAGCTGTCAGAGCCAAATAGTCATCGATGTCCGTCAGTATTTCGTCGATCGCCGACTGCCAGAAAGTTGATTGCGTCAAATCAACACCAAGATGTTTTTCAGCCAGCTCTTCGGTAGTCATGCTGGCCGTGTCTCTAAGCAGATTACGGTAATCTGTTTCAAAAGACTTGCCTTCCTGTTTAGCTTTAGAGTAGATACCTAAACTAAAGAGGAAGCCGAATGTATATGGGAAGTTGTAGAAGGAAAGTCCCGTAATGTGAAAATGCAATTTGCTCGCCCAGAAGGTTGGATGATAAGTATCTAAGGAATCTAAAAAGGCTTCTTTTTGTGCTTCTTCCATGATCGTACTCAATTGATCTTCGTCAACTAATCCCTTTTGGCGCGCTTCATAAAAACGTTTTTCGAACAGGAAACGGCTGTGTATGTTCATAAACATAACGGCGGCTCGCGAAATTTTACTGTCCAGTAAAGCAATCTTTTCTTCATCGGAGGCAGCAGCTTCGACGGTGGCGTCTGAAATAAGTATTTCCGCAAAAGTTGAAGCTGTTTCAGCGACGTTCATTGCATAACTGCGGTTCAGCACCGGTAAGTCGCGCATGACATGACTATGGTAGGCGTGTCCTAATTCGTGAGCAAGGGTAGAGACGTTGTTGGCACTTCCAGAGAACGTCATGAAAATACGGGATTGCTTACTTTCTGGAAGATTGGAACAGTAAGCGCCTGGACGTTTGCTTTCTTTATCCTCAGCTTCGACCCAGCCTTCATCAAACGCACGTTGAGCCATCATTTGCATTTCTTGACTGAAGCTTCCGAAGTGTTTGGTGACAAACGTTTGAGCCTCGTCAAACGAATAGGTTTTGGGTTCGTAATTACCGATAGAGACCGGTGCAGTGACATCTGCCCAGTTCAATTTTTCTTTGCCCATCAAAGCCGCTTTACGATTCAGGAAGTCGACTACTTTGGGTTTGTTTTCAGTGATCGTATCCCACATGGTAGTCAACGTTTCTTCCTGCATACGATTATATTCAAGTGGTGGAGTTAAGAAGTCTTTTTCATTTCTTAAATCATACGTTTGAAGTCTGAAACCAGCGAGATGGTTAAGTGTATCAGCAAATAAAGGTGCTTTTTCTTTCCAGGCTTTTTCCCAGTCACCCAGCAGTTGCTGTCTGACCGCTGGATCTTCAGAACCCATCAATTTATTGGCTGCCTGTCCCGCTGAAAGATTAGTGGTTTTTCCGTCCTCTTCAAAAGGAACGTTCACACTATTGACGATGGTTTGATACATGTTACCAAAACCGTTCAAGCCGTCGAGTGATAATTTTTGAATGATTTTTTCTTCTTTTTCTGATAATAATTTTTGCCCTTTTTCTCTTTTTTCTTCTAAAGGAAAGGCACTCGTTTGAAAAGGTTCCGTGGAAACGAGGATGTCCCATTCTTTTTCAGAGACGTCTTTCAATTTTTTCATAAAGAGCGTTTCAACGGCGCTCATTTGGCTGCCTACCGTACTGAGTTGGTTCACGACTTTGGCAGCTTGCGAGTCTTTAGTGTTTGCTGAAAACAAACCGCGTGCAAAGGTGCCCGCTTCAGACAAACCATTGCCGATTTTTTCTCTATGTTCTAAAAATGAAGCAAGAGCGTTGAATGATGGAGAATCCTCTTTCGGATCCCATTCCTGGATTTGAGTCAGTGTTTCTTCAATCAAGGTATCCAGTGCTTTGATATGTGCTTGTAAAGTTTCTGAATGACTGCCCCCTTCAAAAACGCTGTCCATGTTCCAATTTAGTGATGATGCCATTGTTTTATCTCTCCCCTTAAAAATAGACTGATTTTATTGTATCGTTTTTTCCTTTTCAAATCCAGGAACATCAGTTAGAATAGATGTATTGACTAAATGAGGTGTAATCGAATGAATAAAAAAGTAAGACCAATAGATAATATTTATTTACTACTAGCTTTTGGCATGATGGCGCTCCTTTTTTACAGCACGTCCATGGGTTATGAAGATCAAAACGTTCAGCCTTTACTCCATCAATGGCTTGAAGGCGAACCATTAAGGGGACTCCTGGAAAGAGTCGGATTCATGTATGCCGGCAGCGAAATCAGTGTTGCCGCAAACGGGTACATAGGTTTTGTGGAATTTTTCATCAGAAAAGGGGCACACTTTGTTGCATACTTTTTACTGGGGTTATTCTGGTTCTTAGGCTTGAGAAACCGTGTGGACCAACCTTGGCTGACCGTGCTGATCGCGTTGCTGTTGTCAGCGGGGTATGCGTCGTTTGATGAACTGAGACAGGCATTCCATCCTAACCGAACAGCTTTGATGGAAGACGTGATGCTGGATACCGCTGGAGCGATAGTCGGAATCGCCACCGCTCTCTTCGCCAAACCCAAAGGCAGACGAAGGAAAAAAATGAAATTCAAATCTTAGTTTAAAAAGTTAGCAGAAACAAGTTGATTGACTGGAGTGAGTTGTAAGCGAACCCACTATTTTTCAGTAGTCTTGATATGAACAAGATTTTTGGTATAATAATAAGGGAAAACGTAAATCAAATTCAGGAAAGAGGAATTGTGATGGCAGGACATTCAAAGTGGAACAACATAAAACAGCGTAAAGGCGCTCAAGATGCTAAGCGTAGTGGAGTATTCCAGAAATTATCTAAAGAAATATATAAAGCAGCAAAAGATGGCGGAGCAGATGTGGAAATGAACGCATCCTTGCGTATGGCTGTTGATAAAGCAAAAGCCAGCAACATGCCGAATGATAATATCGATCGGGCCATAAAACGCGCAACGGATTCTGGCCAGGGAGCCAACTACGATGAAGTGGTCTATGAAGGGTATGGGCCAAACGGTATCGCGATACTCGTCCACACTCTTACAGATAACCTGAACCGTACCAACACCAATATCTATATTGCTTTTGATCGCAATAGCGGTTCTTTGGGCGAAAAAGGATCAGTCAGTTACATGTTTGACCGTAAAGGCTACATCGCGATCGACCGCGAAGGATTAGATGTCGATGAAGACACGATGTTGATGCATGTGCTGGAAGCCGGCGGAGAAGAACTGGAAACGTCAGACGAAGTATTTGAAATCTACACCGAAGCAACAGATTTCACAGCAGTGAGAGATGCAATGAAAGAAGCTGGATTTGATTTGGATCAGGCGGAATTGATGATGGTTCCCCAAACCATGTTACCTCTCCCTGAAGACAAAACCGGTATATTTGAGCAACTGATCGATGCGTTGGAAGATGACGACGATGTCAGTGAAGTTTATCATAACGCTGAACTTTAAAAAATTACGTTGAGTACAGAGTCATTAATTGAATACTTGAGAAAGCAACCTCTAATAAGTAGATAAAAAATATCTATTTACTAGAGGTTTTTTCGTGAGCAAAAAAATAAATGCACAATATAATAAGTAGTGAAAAAAATTAGCTTAGAAAGGGAGGATGTGATGGATACAGAATCATTTGCGACACATTTACTCACCATGGCCGATTCTTACCGAACAAGTGATATTCATATATTGCCCGAGCAGAAACATTATGATGTCTATTTCCGTCTCAATGGTCAGATGGAGAAACAATATTATCTGGACCGCGATGAGGGAACACGGCTCATTTCATATTTTAAATTTTTATCGAATATGGATGTTGGAGAAAGACGGCGACCTCAAAGTGGATCAACGACATTTGCCTTGAGTGAGAAAGCAATCGACTGCCGCTTTTCTACCATCAGCAATTACCAGTCGCAGGAATCTCTCGTCATTCGGTTGCTCAAGCAAAAAGATGAAGAATCATTTATCCCGGGGACTTTTTTTGCGCATGAGTGGGAGAAACTGGAAAAACTCGTTCAGGCGAAATCAGGATTGCTGTTGTTTTCCGGGCCGGTCGATTCTGGGAAAACGACGACGATGTATCACTTGATCAAGAACCGCATGCAGGGAGAAAAACAGCAGGTCATTACCGTCGAGGATCCTGTAGAAATAGAAGAAAGCAGCTTTCTGCAAACGCAGGTCAATGAAACTGCCGGCGTAACGTACGAACATCTACTGAAATCAAGTTTACGGCATCACCCTGACGTCATCATTGTCGGCGAGATACGCGATGAAGAAACGGCCAAAATGGTGATGAGAGGAGCACTGACGGGACATTTGATCGTCGCTTCCATCCATGCCAAAAATGCAGAAGGTGTCTTATCGCGCATGATGGAACTGGGAGTGGGGTTGCCTTTATTGAAACAGACACTGATCGGTGTAGCATTTCAAACCTTAATACCCCTGTATTGTCCGCTATGTGATGCGAATTGTCAGACGTACTGCACGCATTATAATAGGGGTGAAAAACGGGTCGCTCTGTTTGAAGTCATGACCGCCAAAGAACTCAGTTCGATGGTTGAAAAAGAAACTCATGCACACCTATCAGTAGAGCCGATCACCAGAGAATTTAATCACTTATTGAAAAAGGTGTTTGTTAATGGCTATATTACCGAAAAAACATACCAGCGCTATTTCATTCCTAACGCATAAGCAGACCATCAACCAAGGCCAATTTTTAAAGAGATGCGGTCGGCTGCTCCTCGATGGTTTTTCTCTTCAGGAAGCCCTGCTTTTCCTGGAAATGATTGTGGATGCAAAATCCAAGCAGATGGTTCAGATCATTCATAAAGAAGTGAGTCAAGGCACTTTGTTTTCGGAAGCGTTGAAGAAAGCCGGATTTCCTGACGAAGTATGCGCCCAGCTTTATTTTTCGCTTTATCACGGGCATTTAGCTGAAACGGCCATGAATGCAGGGAGTCAATTGCTGAAACGAGCAGAAAAGAAGAAAAAAATAATGGCCCTCTTGCACTATCCGGTTATCCTGCTCTTTTTCGTCACTCTCATGCTTTTAGCGATGCGGTTTATATTGATCCCGCATATCAGCGAGTTGACAGCTGTGCAGGACAACCAGCTCGATTTCGGCACCCGTTTCATTGTCGCAGGCGTTTATCATGCGCCGACGATCCTGATCGTCAGTGGGGTTTTGTTTGCATTAAGCTTGAGGCTTCTAATCTACAAAGGAAACACGATGACCCCGCTTGCGAGACTGATATGGATCACCCGCTGGTCGAAGTCATCATTGTTCCAATTGTACTGGAGTCAATTTTTTTCAAACGAATGGGGGTTTTTGCTCAAAGGAAACAGCAGCTTGTTCGAAGTGGTGACGATTATGAAGCAAAATGCATTATCACCTTTGATTACAGAAGTGGGTGAATATATAGAAAAAGAAATGAAACAGGGAAAGTCTTTTCACGTCAGCTTGCAGAAATTGAATTTCCTTAAACAGGAAGTCATGCTTGTGGTCAAGCAAGGCGAGCAGTCAGGACATTTAGGACAGGAGCTGGAGATGTATGCCAGAAGCTGTGAAGAGGAATTTGATAAAAACATAGAGCAGCTGATGAACTGGATTCAACCCATGATTTTTATTTTTGTGGCCATCATCATTGTAGCGATCTATGCGGCCTTATTGCTGCCAACCTTTAGTGCACTACAAACTTTTTAAGAAAAGAGGAAAAAACATGAAACAGTTAAACACATGGATGAAGAGAGAAGACGGGTTCACTTTGATCGAAATGTCATTGGTATTGTTCATCATCTCGGCCCTTTTGCTGCTTTTCGTACCCAATATAGCCAATAGACAGACTGATGCAAACAAAACCAGTGATGAAGCGATCGTTACCGTTTTGCAGACCCAAGTCGACATGTACACGATGGATAAAAAGGGTGCGCCAGCTACGTTCAAAGAAATGGAAACGAACAAATACTTGACGGCAAAACAAACTGTAAAAGCTGAGAATGATTTTAATTTAAATGCTGGTATAGTAACGCCAAAAACAGCTGCTCCTGATTAGAGTGGCAAAAGATGATTTCTTATAAACAGCTAAAACAAGACAAAGGCTTTACACTGATTGAAGTCCTGCTGGTTTTGTCGCTCGTCTCACTGCTTGCGACCTTTCCAGTTGTGCATTTTACCCAAATAAAAAAAGAAACAGAAACGCAATTGTTTTTTGAGTCATTACGCTCCAGCATCACCTTGATTCAAAGCGAAGCCATCGTGAATCACCACTGGACGAAAATGGAAGTTCGTCCGACCAACCGGCTGATCCGCTTTCGAGTGACGGGAGCGGACAATACAAAGCATCCTGCCAATCATATTCTGTATTTACCAGAATCTATCTCATTAGTAGGGACAACGAAAGATTATTCTTTTTCAAGCGGATCAGGAAACCTGGGAAACATCAACGTGATATATTTCAATACGATCCACGGAAGAGTGAGCGTGAGTTTTCAGATGGGAAGTGGCCGATTTGTCATTGAATAAAAAGAAGGAACAGGGTTTTGTGATGATAGAAAGTATAGTGAGCCTCAGCATACTGGCACTTTTCATAGGGGGCGTTTTTCCGTTCAGCCTGGAGTTGCTGACCATAAGAGAACAGGCAAAAGTGGAGATCGAATTGAGTCGGTTTTTATATGAAAGTGCTCTGTTTTATGACAGGATGGATCCGAAAAACGAGTATTTCTCGTCCGGAAGAGTAACAGCTAACAGCGTTACAACCAATAAAAGCATTCACCTCTATGTTGAGGATAAAGAGGTCAGAAGCATCGGCTTTTTGTCAGCAGAATGGTGAATAAAATCAAAAGGGAAGAGCAGGGGTTTTCGTTATTAGAAGTGATCATTACCTTGAGCATAGTGAGTAGCTGTGTCCTGCTGTTTTCATTTGCCATATCCCAAATAGGAGCCACGCGAGCTGCAGTCAAGGATGATCGTCAAATTGAATGGCATCTGTTTATCAATCAATTAGAGTTTGAATTGACTGGAAGCGAAGATGTGAGAACGAGCAGAGATAAATTGACATTTGAAAGGTTTGATGTTGAAGAACAGCTAGTAAAAAGCATAAGTTATGAGCGCTATTACAAAATCATCAGACGGCAAGTAGGTTCCAAGGGGCATCAGCCGATACTCCTGGAAGTGTCCTCAATCAATTTTTCGCTTGTTGAACAGACTTTAGAAATAGACGTTGTGTTCAACAATGGTGAAACATACAGTGCTAAATTTAGAGTAAATGAAGAGAGGAGTAGATGATGATCAACAAAATCAGTCACAATGATGAGGGGAGCCTCCTGCTTTCCACGTTTCACTTACTCCTTTTCATTTCGTTCTTGATCATCTCGCTCACAGCGATATTGCAGCATCAAATGATGCAGCTTCAGCAAATAAATCAATCGTACGAGGCCAAAGCACTGATTGAAGTCAGTGAAGTCTTTCTTCGAGAGAGGCTGGAATGGGAGGACATTGAAACGGGAACGCTCTATTTCAATGAGGGCAGGGTGGATGTAGCAAAAGAGACCGAGACACTGTATACACTTGTTGCCACCATGCCTAACCATTACACGAGCAGACGATCGATCGAGATTTCATCTGTTGAAGATATGGAGGAACTGGCAATTCAAGAGTCAGACGAAAAACTTAGCAGCGAGGATTCTAATGTTGAACCAGTCAGTCTGGATGCATTCGATTTTTCGGAAGAGGAATAAATAGAATGAGAAGAGCTGGATAGATAAAGAGCACCGTCTCAAGGTAGATCTTTTCTCAACCTTAAAACGGCGCTCCTTTTTGTACAGAAGTTTATAGTCATACATAAGAAACGGCGTACGTTTATTTTTTTACCCCAATTTGCTATAATGAGAAAGGAATGTTCGTTAGATATGAACAGAATGGAATTCAAATCATAGAATAGGGTGTTTAGATGTCACGAGTAGAAGTTATTCAGCAAAAGATGAAAAAGCAGAAGGTCGAAGCATTATTGATAACTAGTCCATATAATCTCAGATATGCATCTGGGTTCACTGGAAGTACCGGATTGAGTGTCGTCACTCAGGATAAAGCTTATTTCGTTACTGATTTCAGGTATAGCGAACAGGCAGCGGAACAAGCCGTCGGATTTGAGATCATTAAAAATACAGGACCCATATACGATGAAGTTGAAACGATCGTCGAAAAAGAAGCTATAAAGGTATTGAGTTTTGAAAAAGATTTCGTGACCTATTCTACCTTTGAAAAAATAAACGATTTGCTGGATTGTGAACTAGAACCAAGCAGCGGCTTACTGGAGTCTCTCCGAGAAATCAAAGATGAAAAAGAAATGGCAACGATTCAGCAGGCGATTAAAATTACCGAGTATGCATTTGAAGAAATACTCGGGTTCATCAAACCGGGCGTGACTGAAATCGAAGTAGCCAACAAACTCGATTTCATGATGCGTGAAAAAGGAGCCACAGGCGTCTCGTTTGATACCATCGTAGCCAGCGGAAAACGTTCAGCCATGCCACATGGTGTAGCGAGTGATAAAAAAATCGAACAAGGTGACATGATCACCATCGACTTTGGCTGCTATTATAAAGGCTATGTTTCTGATATGACACGTACCATCTCTTTAGGTGACCCAGGCGAAGAATTGAAAAAAATTCATCAAATCGTCTTGGATGCGCAGCTGAAAGTGAATGAACGAGCAAAAGCCGGCGTTACAGGGAAAGAATTGGATGCAGTAGCAAGAGATTACATCACTGAAAAAGGATACGGTGAAGCCTTTGGACACTCTACTGGGCATGGCATTGGCTTGGAAGTGCACGAAACCCCTGGTATTAGCTATCGTAATGAGAAATCTTTAGTGGAAGGTAATGTCATCACGAATGAACCAGGTATTTATTTACCAGGTTTAGGTGGTGTAAGAATCGAAGATGACCTCGTTATTACAAAAGACGGCAGCCGGAACCTCATGACCGTAACCAAAGAATTGATCCAACTTTAACAGAGGAAATTAAAGGGAAAAAACTTCCTTTGAAAATAGGTTTTCATAAATAATCGTGATACAATGGTTGTAACAAGACTCAATAACTTTCACAGTGTTACATGAGCGGTAATTAGGAGGAAATTGAATGATATCTACCAGTGATCTAAAAACAGGATTAACGATTGAATATGATGGCGGTATTTGGCGTGTAGTGGAATTTCAACACGTTAAACCGGGCAAAGGTGCTGCCTTTGTGCGCTCAAAATTAAAAAACCTGCGTACAGGTGCTTTGCAGGAGAAAACATTTAGAGCTGGGGAAAAATTTGAATCAGCCCTTATCGAAACGAAAGCAATGCAATACTTGTATGATAATAATGGAAGTCACGTTTTCATGGATACAGACACATATGAACAACTTGAAATTCCTGGTGAACGTATCGAAGAAGTGTTGAAATACATGAAAGAAAACATGCAGCTCAGCATAATGATGTATGGCAGTGAAGTCATAGGCGTCGAAGTCCCTAAAAGAGTGGAACTTAAAGTCGAAGAGACTGAACCTGGTATTCGTGGCGATACATCCGGTGGTGGATCAAAACCGGCAACACTTGAAACAGGTGCGGTTGTGACGGTTCCCTTATTTGTTAATAAAGATGATGTTCTTATTATCAACACGGATGAAGGAACCTATGTCTCGCGTGCCTAATTAAAGCTTGACTGAATCATTCTAGAGGAGGAACGACAGTGGAAGAAAAAGTGATGAGAACGAATCGAAGCAATCCTTATGGTGAAATAGAAGTGGCACCTGAAGTGATTGAAATTATTGCCGGTATGGCTGCTAATGAAGTAGATGGTGTGTATGCTATGCAAGGGAAATTTCCTGAAAAAATGAAAATCATCTTTGGCAAACCTAATCATAAAAAAGGTGTGCACTTAACATCAGACGAAGAGGGTTTAAAAGTAGACATCTATTGCTACTTTAAGTTCGGTGTAAATGTACCCAAAGTTGCTCAAGCTATACAGAAAAAAGTGCGTGAACAGATCTTTCATATGACTGATATTACTTTAGCAGAAGTAAACATTCATATCGCAGATATCGTGCCCGAAAAAACATCATTCCAGGATCTGTTTGACTTGGATAAGGAAGAGGATGAGGAATAGTGACAACTGTAAGGCGTGTAATTAGGGAAAAAGCCTTTCAGTCTCTTTTCCAGTTATCTACCCATGACGGATTGACCGTAGACGAAGCTATTCAATTAGCACTTGATAGTACGTTATCTTTGAAGGAAGATCGTACTTTAGAAGAAGCTATGGCGTCAATCTTACCTGAAGAAAAAAGCAACGAAGGTATCGTAAATGATGCCTTAGACTATCTGAAAATATTAGTTAGTGGTGTTCAGGAACATCGTGACGATATCGATCAGACCATTACAAATCATTTGAAAAATTGGACGTTAAATCGTTTGGAACGAACAAACTTGCTATTACTTAGATTAGCAACGTATGAATTGCTTTATCAGCCTGATGTTGATAAACGCATCGTTATGAATGAAGCTATAGAATTAACTAAAACATTTAATGATGAACAATCAAGTAAGTTCGTAAATGGGATACTGCAGAGTATTGCCGATAATAGATAACACTTTTTGTCGTTCCCAAATTATCTGCTTTTGCATGGAAAAGCTCTATAATCGAGAAAAATTGAGGGCAGTAAGAGAGGGCAAGGAGTAGACGAGTGAGACGTTCTACTTTTTGGCTCTCTTTCTATTTACATAGGCAACAGAGATAAAGCTCAGGAAGGAAAGAAGCGAATGGACCAGGAGTACCTAACAGTCACGCAGCTGACACGTTACGTGAAACGCAAGTTTGATTATGATCCTTATTTAGAACACGTATTTGTTAAAGGAGAAATCTCGAACTTTAATCCAAAAAGACGAAACAGCCATCAGTATTTCAGCATCAAAGATCAAGGAGCTAAACTGTCAGCTGTTTTATTTTATAGTGAGCAGAAAAAGCTGACCGTCGATCTGGAAGAAGGCATGAGTGTCTTAGCTGTCGGCCGCTTGTCAGTATATGAAAAAACAGGATCGTATCAACTTTATATCGATCACATCGAACCCGAAGGATTGGGGCAGCTCTATGCGGCATATGAACAGACCAAAAAGAAATTAGCTGAAGAAGGCTGGTTTGATAGTGACCGCAAAAAAGAACTCAAGCGATTCCCGAAAAAAATCGGGATCATCACGAGTCAAAGTGGCGCTGTTATCCGTGATATTCAAACGACCATAGAACGTCGCTTTCCGATCGTAGAATTGTATCTTTTCCCTACCGTTGTTCAAGGAGACAAAGCAGCAGATTCGATCGTTAAAAGCATTCAAAAAGCCGACCAGGATTATGACCTTGATACCTTGATCGTCGGACGTGGAGGCGGCTCGTTTGAAGACCTCTTTCCATTCAACGAAGAAAAAGTGGCACTGGCTATCGCTCTAGCACAAACGCCGGTCATTTCATCCGTTGGTCATGAAACAGATACAACCTTAGCTGATTTAGCTGCTGATGTCAGAGCAGCGACTCCGACCGCGGCGGCAGAACTAGCTGTGCCTGTTTTGACGGATGAGGTAGGAAGAATCGATTTAAACCGCCAACGCGTGATGCAGGCTATGACCACAACGATCAGGCGGGAAAAAGAAAGAGTCAGCCGTTTGGAACGGTCCTATATTTTCAGACAGCCAAGACGGTTATATGACGGCTATAGTCAGAACCTTGATCAATTAAAAGATCAGCTGATGCGCCGGATGGATGATCAGCTTAAAGAAGATAAATACCGTGTACATTTGTTGAACCAGCAATTGAAATCATTTAATCCAAGCGCTCAATTCAAGCAGGCGTCGTTAAACGTGGATCAACTGACGAAGCAATTGATGACAGCGACAAAACAGCACGTGAAAAATGAGCAGAACGACGTGAATGCATTGATTCAATCACTCGATCATTTATCGCCCTTGAAAATCTTGAGTCGTGGTTATTCGATCACGCAAAGTGAAAAGGGCATTGTGAAATCAGTTGACCAAGTTAAAGAGAATGACCGTATCGATATAACGGTGGCGGATGGTTTCATCCAAGCCACTGTAGAAGCGACGATCAAAAAAGAAATCGAATAAAAAGGAGACTATTATGGATAAAGAATTAAGCTTTGACGATGCAATGAAAGAGCTGGAAACCATTGTTCAAAAACTGGAACAAGGGGACGTTCCGCTTGAAGCCGCGCTGGATCAATTTCAGGAAGGCATTAAATTGAGTCGCTATTGTAAGAGCATCGTAGAAGATGCAGAAAAAACGGTGATTAAAATGATCAAGGAAAATGGCAGCGAAGAGATTTTAGAAGATTAAATAATCAAGTTAAATCAGGCTTTGCTGAATGACGATAAAGGAGTCCACTATGCATTTTCAGACGTTTACAAAAGAATACAAAGAACCATTTGAAACGTATTTAGTCGAGTTGATCACAGACGAAAGTCAGACAGTCATTGAAGAAGCGATGCGCTATTCTCTGGAAGCAGGTGGGAAAAGATTACGTCCATTGCTTCTTATTGCTTTAGTTAAGGCATTCAAAAAAGATGAAACACAAGCGTATCCTTTCGCTGCTGCTCTGGAAATGATTCACACTTATTCCCTCATTCACGATGATCTACCGGCAATGGATGATGATGATTTAAGAAGAGGGAAGCCGACAAACCACATCAGATATTCTGAAGCAACGGCTATTTTAGCTGGTGATGCACTGCTGACCAAAGCCTTTGAAGTCATGACAGATGGGACTTGTTCAAATGAAATCAAACTCTCCCTGATCAAAGAACTGGCTCGATCATCCGGGTATGAAGGGATGGTCGGGGGACAGCAAGCCGATATGGACGGAGAACACAAACAGTTAAATCTCAAAGAATTAGAGTCTATTCACTCCCGCAAAACAGGGATGCTGATTCGCTTTGCCTTTAAAGCCGCAGGTCTGCTTGCAAAAGTCGATGCGGAAACTTTAAATGACTTGAATACCATTTCCATGAAGATAGGCATCGCTTATCAAATAAGGGATGATATTTTAGATGTCAGTGGCTCTGAGGAAGAATTGGGCAAACGTGTCGGAGCGGATGCAAAACAGGGTAAGAGTACGTATCCGTCATTACTCGGCATGGAACGAGCACATACACTTTTTGACGAACAATTAAATGAAGCTTTGCTATTAAACAGAACCATTCTTGAACGCGAAAAAAACTATGATGAAGAGTTGCTGGACTCATTTATCGAATCGTTAAAATTGAATTGATGGTTCCTACAGAGGTGAAAAAGTGAAAAAAGAACGAGCAGATGATTTACTTATAGAACAAGGATGGTCAATAGACCGCGAAAAAGCTAAAAGATTGATCATGTCAGGCAAAGCTTACACGAGTAAGGAAGAAAAAATCTTTACAGCCGGTGAAAAGTTACCATATGATACCACTGTGTATATCAAAGGAGCGGATCAGCTTTATGTCAGTCGCGGCGGAATAAAATTGGAAAAAGCCCTGGATATGTTTGACATTGAATTAAACGATCGGATCGTTTTAGATATCGGCTCCTCAACGGGAGGTTTCACTGATGTGTGCTTGCAGCAGGGAGCAAAGCTTGTGTATGCCCTTGATGTCGGGACCAATCAGTTAGCATGGAAATTGCGGATCGATGAGCGTGTGGAAGTCATGGAACAGACTAATTTCAGACACGTCACAGCTGAAAATTTCAAAAAAGGCATACCTAGTTTTGCAACGATCGATGTTTCATTCATATCTTTAAAAAAAATCTTTCCAACTTTGAAAACAGTTTTAGCTACAGGTGGAGAAGTGGTCGCGCTGATCAAGCCGCAATTTGAAGCAATCAAAGAAGATGTTGGGGAAAGAGGGATCATTACAGATCCCACCGTTCACCAGTACGTGCTGAATGACATCGTTAATTTTTTATATGATGAAGGATTTGAAGTGAAAGAGGTCATTCCTTCACCCATTAAAGGTGGAAAAGGAAACAAGGAGTTTTTGGCTCATATCAAGTTTAATCGAAGTATAAGTGAGCGCAAAACAGAGCATTTGAAAAAAGTGATAAAGGAGACTCTTTTTAAAAATTAGTCACGTGTATATCCTAAAACAAGATGTTAATATTTTTACGTTCTATGCATAAAATGTCTTGCAAATGTCACTGAAAAGCAAGACGTGGTAATTGGCACTTAGGCTTAAAAGCAGTATAATGAGAGTGTATAAACTGTATAAATATACTGATGTGCTGCGGGGAAGGTGCGAAGGTAAATAGCATAGGAGTGGAAACCTTGAAAAAGAAAGAAAGACATCAATTATTAAGAAAACTTGTGCAGCAGGATATTATTCGTAAACAAGAAGATTTTGTCGATAGATTGAACGAAAGAGGTATTGAAGTCACTCAAGCGACGATTTCAAGAGATATTAAAGAACTTCAGTTGGTAAAAGTACCCGCTAAAGATGGCGGGTATCGTTATAATTTACCTCCAGAAATGAATTATAATATATCTAAAAAATTGTCGCGTTTGATGAAAGATGCGTTTGTTTCCATTGATATACAGAGAGAATTTGTCTTGATCAAAACGCTCCCCGGAAATGCTTTTGCATTAGGCTCATTGATTGAAACAGCGAAATACAGTGAAATGTTTGCCTGTGTATCGGGAGATGATACGGTTTTGATCATTTGTCGTGATGAAGAAAGTGCTGAGCGTTTCCAAAGAAGAATTATCGCCTTTATTTAACTCAAACAATAAAGGCTTAGGAGGTTTGTCTTTGTTAGAATCGTTACGAATAAAGAATTTTGCGATTATTGAAGACTTGTTTTTAGATTTTAATACTGGAATGACTGTTTTGACAGGAGAAACGGGAGCAGGTAAATCCATCATCATCGATGCAGTGGGTTTGCTGGCTGGAGGCAGAGGTTCGTTAGAATTTGTTCGTTTTGGAGCTAAAAAATGTGTGCTCGAAGGAGAATTCAGTTTCAAGCCATCGACCGACTTGATCAACTTGCTCGGTCAGCACGAAATAGAACACGATGCCCATACATTACTCATTCAGCGGGAAATCTTTACGAGTGGGCGCACTGTTTGTCGAATAAACGGGAGCATCGTCACTATTGCAGTATTAAAAGAAATCGGAAGCCAATTGATCGATATACATGGACAGAATGAACATCAGGAACTGATGGTGACTGAAAATCACAGCCATTTACTCGATTCTTTTGGGCCGAAAGAATTATCATCCACAAAAAAAGAGTATCGGAAGATTTTTCATGAATATAAGCATTTAACGAAAGAACGTGAACAATGGCTATTCAACGAACAGGAACTTGCTCAACGACTGGATATATTAAGATACCAGGTCAAAGAGATAGAAGCCGCACACCTTCAGCCAAATGAGGAAGAAGGGTTACTTGAAGAAGAGAAAAAGCTGGTGAATCATCAAGCCATCGTAGAAGCTTTGTCTTCAAGCTATGCTACCTTACAAGGAGAAGAGTACAGCGGGCTGGATAGCGTTGGAAAAGCGATGGAAAAAATGTCAGCTGTTGAAAATATCGATGAGTCATTTAAACACATTTCTGAAAGCTTATCGACGGCGTTCTTTCAGTTGCAGGAAGCGGCGAGTGACATCTATGCCGAACTAGACGGTTTAGAGTACGATGAAGAGCGATTGAATGAAATCGAAGAACGCTTAAATTTTATTCAGCAACTTAAGCGGAAGTACGGCAATTCTGTCGAAGCTATTTTGGAGCACTTTGAAAAATCTGATAATGAGTTGAAACAACTTGAGAACAGAGAAGAACAAGTGGATGGATTGAGCAAAAAAATAACGGCAACTCAAGCACAAGCACAAAAGCAAGCGAGAGAGTTGTCTAAGTTAAGAAAACAAACAGCATTAGAGCTGGAAGAACGTATTCAGGAACAGCTGAAAGAACTTTACATGGAAAAAGTCAAATTTTCTGTGACGTTTAAAGGTTCAGAAGAAGCAGAGCCTAACCTAGCGTTAACAGAACAAGGCCTTGATAAAGTCGAGTTCTTTGTTTCTACGAACCCGGGGGAACCGTTAAAAGCATTAAATAAAGTTGCATCAGGTGGAGAACTTTCACGTATGATGCTCGCAATGAAGACGATATTCTCTCAATCACAAGGGATCACAAGTATCATATTCGATGAAGTCGATACAGGTGTGAGTGGCCGCGTTGCCCAAGCGATTGCAGATAAAATTCATTCTGTCGCTGAGCACTCCCAAGTATTATGTATCACGCATCTTCCGCAAGTGGCGGCTATGGCGGATCAGCATCTCTACATCAAAAAAACAATTGAAGCAGAACGCACACAAACAAGTGTTGAGAAACTTGCTGAAAATGATAGGGTTGAAGAAATCGCCCGTATGTTATCAGGAGACGAACTGACTCAATTAACGAAAGAAACTGCAGATGAGCTTTTAAAACTTGCTCATGCGAAGAAAAAACGCATAAAAAAAGAGTCTCTTGCCTAGGGACTAGACGAGAGACTCTCAGAAATATTTAATCGTTGAGAAATTACATCATGATGCTGAATAAAGAAGCAAATACTGGGATAACCATTGTAAGAACAAGAACACCGATCATAACACGTGTCATTGTACTTGAAGTTTTTTTGTCATTTTTATTTTTAGGCATAGGTTGTGCACCCACTTTCTTAAATCGTTTTCGCTATAAGTGTACTGAAAGTAGAAGGAAAATGCAAGCGAGAACTTGAGAGTTTCCAAAGTGTTCATATTTTGTTAATATATATAGGTGAACATTATAACCAATAAAGGAAATGAATAAGTAAGTTAAACAGGAGGAGATTTATTAATGAGTAAACAAGAATTTGGCGTCATAGGTATGGCCGTAATGGGCAAAAACTTAGCTTTAAATATTGAAAGCAGAGGATATTCTGTTTCTCTATACAACCGTACATCGTCAAAAACGACTGCTGTTATTGAAGAAAATCCAGACAAAAATGTAGTCGCAACGTATGACTTGGAAGAATTTGTCAATTCACTGGAAAAACCAAGAAAAATTTTGTTGATGGTGCAGGCCGGTAAAGGAACAGATGCGGTCATTCAGCAGTTGCTCCCCTTCCTTAATAAAGGAGATATTTTAATTGACGGCGGAAACACATTCTATCAAGATACCATCCGTCGCAGTAAAGAACTAGCTGATTCGGGTATCAACTTTATCGGGACTGGTGTTTCTGGTGGTGAAGAAGGCGCGCTTAAAGGACCTGCTATCATGCCGGGTGGACAAAAAGAAGCATACGACTTAGTGTCACCTATTTTAGAGAAGATTGCAGCAAAAGCTCCAACTGACGGAGAACCGTGTGTGACTTATATTGGACCAAACGGTGCAGGCCACTATGTCAAAATGGTTCATAATGGTATCGAATACGGCGACATGCAGTTGATAGCAGAGTCGTATAACTTGTTAAGAGATATGGTTGGTTTATCAAACGAAGAAACAGCAGAAGTCTTCAATGAATGGAACGAAGGCGAACTTGACAGTTTCCTCATAGAACTTACAGCTGATGCTTTGACTAAAAAAGATCCCGAAACAGGAGAATTCATGGTCGATGTCATTTTAGACCGCGCCGGGAATAAAGGAACAGGTAAATGGACATCACAAAGTGCCTTGGATTTAGGTGTGCCGTTACCACTTATAACCGAATCTGTTTTTGCGCGCTATATTTCAGCATTGAAAGACGAACGTGTTGAGGCAAGTAAAGTGTTGCCTAAACCTGCAACCAAAGAATACGCAGGTGACAAGAAAGAACTGATCGAGAAAATGCGTGAAGCCTTATACTTCAGTAAAATCATGAGTTATGCACAAGGTTTTGCACAAATGCGCACAGCTTCTGATGAATATGACTGGAAACTTCAGTACGGTGAAATTGCCAAAATATTCCGTGCCGGCTGTATCATTCGCGCACGTTTCCTGCAAAAAATAACGGAAGCCTATGAACGTGAACCGGAACTTAAAAACTTAGTACTGGATGAATACTTCTTGGATATTGCCGGTAGATACCAGCAGTCCGTAAGAGACTTGGTTGGTTTGGCCGTTCAAGCAGGCGTACCTGTACCGGCTTTTTCATCTGCCATCGCTTATTATGACTCTTATCGTTCTGAACGTTTACCAGCGAACATTATCCAAGCTCAACGTGATTACTTCGGTGCACACACCTACGAACGTGTAGATAAAGAAGGCACATTCCACTTTGACTGGTATGGTAACGAAGGCGAAGAAAACTGGGATTGATCAAGCAAGATAATACTGAATAAGTAAGATTAGTAGGTTTTCATTTCGAAAACCTACTAATTTCTTGTCACAACTCGTTATAACTTGTTATAAAATCTTAAATTAGAGTATTCTAACATTTCTAATTAAACCAAGATGTGGTAAACTTATAGAGCGTAATAGCAGGCATCATAACATTAATTTATAATAATAAACGCACAAAAAAGAAGTAGGAGTGGGAACCGTGGCAAAGATTTTAATTATAGAAGATGAAAAGAATTTAGCTCGCTTTGTCGAGTTGGAATTAACACATGAAGGATTTGAGACAGAGGTCCGTTTTGACGGTCGCTCAGGTCTTGAAGCGGCAATAGATGAAACTAAAGAGTGGGATATTGTATTACTTGATTTAATGTTACCCGAATTAAACGGGATCGACGTGGCGCGTCGTATTCGCCTAGTAAGTAATGTGCCTATTATCATGATGACGGCAAGAGATTCTGTCATTGACCGCGTTTCAGGTTTTGATCATGGAGCAGACGATTACGTAGTTAAACCTTTTGCAATCGAGGAATTATTAGCACGTATGCGTGCATTGCTTCGTCGTATTGAAATCGAAACTGAAGAAAATGTAAGTCGTCAAACGACCATCACATACAGAGACATTACGGTTGAAAAAGAAAACCGTGTCGTCAAACGTGCAGACGAAGTGATTGAATTGACAAAGAGAGAATACGAATTACTCGTTGAATTGATGGAAAATTTGAACATTGTCTTGTCACGTGAAGTATTATTGAACAAAGTCTGGGGATACGAAACGGAAGTGGAAACTAACGTGGTTGACGTGTATATCAGATACCTGCGTAACAAGATCGATGTTTCCGGAAAAGAAAGCTACATCCAAACAGTTAGAGGAACAGGATACGTGATGCGTACGTGAAATCTCAAGCAGCCGTTGATACAAAAGGAATTAACGAGAAGAAGCGTATTTCTTTAAGATGGAAATGGACTATCGGGGCTGCCATCGCACTATTTTTAACATACACTATATTTTCAACTATTTTGTTCATTACCTTTCAACAAATCATGATAGAAAATGAACAACAAGCAGTTAGAAATGTGATGGTGAATTTAACGGAACGATTTGGACAAAACTTTTATGATTTAACAGAAGAAGATGTTGCAGAAACATTGAATCAGCAGGAAATGTATTTAACACCTGAAATGCCGATTATGGAAGAAGCTCAAAATCAGAGAAGTACACCGTTGCGTGCGAGCCAAGGTAGCATTGTTATAAGAGTATATAACACTAGTGAACAACTTTTATATGAAACGAATGATGTTGATATAGAGTTTATACCTAAAGAGACCCTGCAAATCGAAACTATAGAAAAGGGGCCGAGTGGTGAAGCCTTATCGGCAACAACACCAGTTTACTCGTTCTTAAATAATGAAAGAATTGGCTACGTCCAAGTAATCAACACGTTGTCATCTTATCATCAGCTTTTCAGAAGTGTTTTAGGGGCAATATTGCTGACTGGAGTCATCGCGTTACTGTTCAGTGGAGTCATCGGTTATATTATTGCCATCTCATTCCTTCAGCCGATTCGTCGATTGACTGAAGCCATGCACATCGTTGAAAAAGATCCGGAATCCCGTGATCGTATTGATGTGGGAGATGGTAACGATGAATTGACTGAGTTAGCCAATGCGTATAACTCGATGCTGGACCGTATGCAGCGCAACATCGAACAGCAAAAACAGTTTGTTGAAGATGTGTCGCATGAGTTACGCACACCTGTCGCAGTGGTTGAAGGTCATATGAAGCTCTTGAACCGTTGGGGCAAAGATGATCCGGTCGTTTTAGATGAATCACTGAGTGCGTCTCTTCAAGAAATCGAACGAATGAAGAGTTTGGTTCAGGAAATGCTCGACTTGTCTCGTGCTGAACAAGTCGAAATTCATTACAAAAACGAACGGACATCAGTTAGAGAACTTATCAATCAAACCTATAATAACTTTAAACTGGTTCATCCGGACTTTACCTTTATCCTGGATGATGATTTGGAAAAAGAGGTGTACATCAATATTTATCGCAATCACTTGGAACAGATTCTCATCATCCTACTTGATAATGCGGTGAAATATTCTACAAATCGCCATGTTGTTCATTTAAGCGTGTCCGATGATGGACCGAAAATTCAAATCGCTATTCAAGATTTTGGTGAAGGAATGACTGAAGAAGACACTGAGAAAATCTTCCATCGTTTTTACCGTGTAGACAAAGCGAGAAGTCGTCACAAAGGTGGTAACGGTTTAGGGTTGTCAATTGCCAAACAGCTGGTAGAAGGCTATCATGGTAAGGTTTGGGTTGAAAGTGTCCTGGATCATGGCTCTATTTTCAGAATTGAATTACCTAAACTAAATGAAAAAGATTTGAAAAAAATAGAAGAATCTGAACGAGCTACTAAAGCTTTAACCAAGCAATGAAAATGAATAAACCTCCGCAACATACTAATCTTGGTATGTTGCGGAGGTTTTTTTTTCATGAAATTTAATGATAAATGAATTGGATGGATAGTTAATACTATAGATGAATAAGAAATTTAAAGAATATGAGGAGGTTGAAAATGGAAAAATCAGCTAGAAAGAAATCATATCAGTTGCAATACCTGGAATCTTTGAATGCCAGAACCAAATCACCATATTCTCAGCAACAGTATCTGTTGAATTTGAAAAAAGGATATGAGGGAGAACAGCAATTTGATGAAAGGATCGAAGAATATTTTGAAGATGATGTGACAGTTATAAACGATTTACTTGTTTCGTATAACGGATCGACCGCACAAATAGATACGTTGCTGGTTATAGGGGATACGTTTTACTTGTATGAAATCAAAAATTACGAAGGAGAATTTCAGAAATTACCGGGTCAATTTCGGAAGCTAAACGGTCAGGAATTCATTTGTCCAAGTGTTCAATTAAATCGAACTAAAAAAGTTCTGGAACAAATGACTAGTCAATGGAATGAAACGGTCGAAATTAAACCTTACGTCCTTTTTATTAATGCGTCATTTACTTTATTTGATGCTAATATAACTGATCCGTTTATACTGCCGACCCAAATAAATAGACACCTGAAAAAACTTAAAAATAGGAACACGAAATTATCCAAAGCACAGGTTAATATCGTAAACAAACTAAAGTCAGAGCAGATAAGTAATGAAAGGTATAAAGAGACTTCTCATGAATTTAGATATGAGGATTTTAGAAAGGGAATAATTTGCAGTGACTGTCAGTCATTTAATGTACATTTGAGTCAGCGCCAAGCAAGCTGTCAGGAATGCGGAGGCATCTACAGCATAGATAAAGTGATATTAAATCATATAAAGGAGATCGATCGGTTGTTTCCAGATGTGCCAATTACAACCTTGCTGATTAATGATTGGGTAGACGATAGAGTGTCAGTGAGACGAATAAGGTCTTACTTAAAAGAAAATCCGATTATTTGATTCATATTTCAAACATGAAAGCTACGATGACTAACTCACGAGCGGAAAAAACCTGAGTCTGTCATTCGTAGGGTGAAATGACAAACTCACGAGCGGAAAAAACCTGAGTCTGTCATTCGTAGGGTGAAATGACAAACTCACAAACAGGAAAAACCTGAGTCTGTCATTCGTAGGGTGAAATGACAAACTCACGAACAGGAAAAACCTGAGTCTGTCATTCGTAGGGTGAAATGACAAACTCACGAACAGGAAAAACTTGAGTCTGTCATATGGAGGGTGAAATGACAAACTCACGAGCGGAAAAAATCTGAGCCTGCCATACGAAGGGTGAAATGACCAACTCACGAGCGGAAAAAATCTGAGCCTGTCATACGGAGGGTGAAATGACAAACTCACGAGCGGGAAAAATCTGAGTCTGTCATACGGACGGCGAAATGACCAACTCATGAGAACATAAAACCGTGGGTTAAAAATAAAACAGTCAATACCTAAGAAGGAAAGCAATCGCTCAGGCGATTGCTTATCAATGAAAGATCTAAAAAAATTAAAATGAAACAACGTGTCATCGGACACGTCGTTATCCAATTAAAAAAGATAAAGAAAAAGGAGACTCAGCTGAGTCTCCTTTTGTCATAATAATTAGTCACGTTGTTGTTTACCTGAATTGCGGAGCTCTTTCTGTTCGAACGGGCTCTGGTTACGACGTTTGTTTCTAGCGGATGGTGCCTGTTTTACTTGATTAAGCTTCGTGTCAGTTTCAGTAGCTTGTACTGTTTTACGTTCACGTAACTTACGCTTAATAATAGGTTTGCCACCGTGTTTTTTCTCCATCTCTTTTTCTAATTTTGGTTTGTAGTATAAATTAGTGATAAGAGATTGACCGATTGCTACAAAACCACCAGCAAACCAGTATAATGTTAGTCCGGCTGGACCAGTGATTGAGAACATCAGAATCATCACTGGACTCATGTACATCATTGCGCCTGATTGCTTGCGCGTTTCTTCGGGCATGCCTGCCTGCATGACTTTAGTTTGAACGAGATAAACAACACCAGTCACTACGGCGAGTGGAATACTGCTTTCACCCAAATTAATCCCCAGCCATGAAGCGCTCTGAATAGATTCGGACATTCGAATGGCCTGGAACATTGCTGTAAAGACCGGCAGTTGAATGAGCAGCGGTAAACATCCTGACAAACCGCCTAACATATTAACGTTATTCTCTTTGTAAATTTCCATCATTTCTGCTTGTAATGTCTGTTTTTCCTTAGCATCGTCTGTTTCTTTCATTTCTGCCTGTATTTCATCGGTAACAGGTTTAACTGTTGCCATCTTAGCCTGCTGCTCTAAAGTTGCACGCTGCTGTTTGATTGATAAGGGTAAGATGAGGATACGAACGATAATGGTAATGACAATAATTGCCAGTCCGTAACTTCCAGTTATATCTGCTAGTATTTCTATGAACTGTTGTGTAGGTAAAACGAGATAATCAAATAAAAATTGAGAAAAGCCACCAGTAGGCGTTCCACTTTCGTCAACTCTCATACAACCTGATAAGAACAAAACGATGGAAAGCATTCCACCTGATAAAAGCCATCTTTTAGTACGGTTTTTCAATTGTATTCAATCCTTTAAGTTTATATTAGTGGTACTCTATTGCTTTCACGCTATTCACCACTATACCTTAATAGAAGAAAGAATTCAATTAACTTGAGAAAAATTCGTTTTTTCTTCAATCTTGTCGTCATAAGTAACGACTACTTTGTCAACATCAGCAGCGGGAGAAGGCCCCTTGCGTAATGCTTCAATAAATTGACTCAATTGTTTTTCGTCACCAACGGCTTCAACATAAACAGTTCCGTCAGATTCATTACGTACGATCCCTTTGACACCTGCTTCATCCGCTGCTTGTTTTGCAGAAAAACGAAAGCCGACACCCTGGACGCGTCCCGAAATAGTGGCGCGCATTTTTTGCTGGCCGTTATTTTCCATCGCTTCATTTGTATAAATGATTTCACCATTTGACTCTCTGTTTTTTCCCTTTTCAAAAAAATCTTTATATAAAGAACCCATTGTGAATCCCCCTTTTAGTATTTACTGATTACTTTCCTGATATAGTATCAGTTTACTTGTACAGAGACGTCCAGGTCAAAAGAAAGCCATCAGGGTCTAGTTAAAGTGAGGGCTGACCTATTTTGATTCTATTTTTCATGCTATAATAAACCAGAATATGTAGGAAGGAGTGCAGAAATGACACGAACAAAAAAACGAGGAAGACCAAAGAAAAAACAGCACAAAGTGGCTCCCGAATGGATAGGATTTATTTTATCATTTATGAGTATCTTAACGTTAGGATCATTCGGCTTTGTTGGTAGATTCTTTACTAATGTGCTAAGATTTTTCGTGGGTGAAACTTACGCATTTTCAGCTATTATTTTACTGGGACTAGGGATATATCTTATACTTAAAGGTGACTGGCCAAGTTTGAAAGGAACCAAAACAAAAGGAGTCGCCCTGCTTTATACAGCATGGTTAGTCTTTTTACATTCAAGATGGTTTGCGCCTATTATCAATGATTCGATCAACAGTGTCGTGGCGACCTGGCGTTTTTTCTGGCCACAATTCACATCAAACAGCATTGGGACTCCTCTGGGCGGGGGAATAATAGGCTCGATATTCTTTAGTGCAAGTTATTTCCTCTTCAGCGTTGTAGGTACTTACTTGATGATTGTTGCGCTAGTCTTTTTTGGAATCATGACATTTTTCCAATTTTCCTATCGGGATTTATTTGACCGGATAAGAAATGCATTGAAAGCAGTGATGAGTTGGGTAGAAAATGGGCTTAAACAATTGAGAGCCAAATGGGTTAAGAAGTCTAAATCCAAGAAATCCAAACCGAAAAAGAAAACTATAAGCACGACCTCTCAAGAAGTCGTTCCACAGAACACTCGTCTTAATGAAGCAAGCGAGTCGACAGAACAGAATCAGGAATCTGAACAAACAGCCTTAGAGATAGAAGGTTATCAGGAACTTCAGGCTAAATATGAACAAAAAGCCAACAAAAATAAACAATCCTCAAAAGCGAAAAAACCTGATCAAGATGGTGACGGTTCTGAGGAAGAAGCACCGGTGGATTTTGAAATTGGTGAAGAAGAGAACCAGTCATATAAACTGCCGCCCGTGTCTTTACTGGACGAACATGAAGCAATTGATCAGTCGGATGAATATTCGATCATCCAGAAAAATGTAAAAAAATTGGAAGAAACGTTTGAAAGTTTTGGCGTTAAAGCTAAAGTAACCAAAGCGAATCTTGGCCCAGCTGTGACGAAGTACGAGATCCAACCAGCTACGGGTGTAAAAGTCAGCAAGATCGTTAACTTAACTGATGATTTAGCATTAGCTTTGGCAGCAAAAGACATTCGGATGGAAGCACCTATTCCCGGTAAATCAGTTATCGGTATAGAAGTGCCGAATTCAGAAGTCAGTATGGTATCTTTCAGAGATACTATCGAAGGACAAATTAATAATAAAGAGCGCTTATTGGAAGTGCCCCTAGGACGAGACATTGCGGGTAATGTGGCAATGGCTGATTTATCTAAAATGCCGCACTTGCTTGTAGCAGGGGCAACAGGATCTGGGAAGTCCGTTTCCATCAACGGCATGATCACGAGTCTGTTGATGAAGGCCAAACCAAATGAAGTGAAAATGATGATGATTGATCCTAAAATGGTTGAGCTGAATGTATACAACGGGATACCACATCTGTTGACGCCGGTTGTTACGAATCCTAAGAAAGCGGCTCAGGCACTACATAAAGTCGTACAGGAGATGGAACGTCGTTATGAATTGTTTGCAGCCAGCGGGACACGTAACATGGAGGGGTACAACCAGTTCGTTAAAAAGAAAAATGACGAAGGATTATTACCATTTCCGTATATTGTAGTTATTGTTGACGAGTTGGCTGACTTAATGATGGTTGCTTCAAACGAAGTGGAAGACGCCATTATTAGATTAGCTCAAATGGCACGTGCGGCAGGTATCCACATGATCTTGGCGACACAAAGACCGAGTGTGGACGTTATCACAGGTATCATTAAAGCTAACGTACCTTCACGGATCGCGTTCGCTGTATCCAGTGGAACGGATTCTCGCACCATTTTAGACAGCAATGGGGCTGAAAAATTACTTGGCCGGGGAGACATGCTCTTCCAACCGATGGGAGCCAATAAAGCGACCCGTGTCCAAGGTGCCTTCATTTCGGACGAAGAAGTTGAGGCAGTGGTGAACTTTGTTAAAAATCAGCAGGAAGCTAATTATGTCGAAGAAATGATTCCTAAAGATGAACCGAAAACACAAGCGGGTGAATCGGAAGATGAATTATACGGTGATGCCGTTGATCTAGTCGTTGAAATGCAGACAGCAAGCATTTCATTGCTCCAGAGACGTTTCAGGATCGGTTATAACCGTGCAGCCAGGATCGTCGATGAAATGGAACTGAAAGGCATTGTCGGACCGCATGAAGGATCAAAACCAAGAGAAGTACTCGTGACCGCTGATTATCTAAACAGTTCGAACGAAAATACGGAAGAATAAAGTAAATTAAAATTTGAATAGGATATACTTTAATTTATTAAAAATTTTTAACTTTCCTTTTTATTACAGGAGTGTTACTATATATCCATGAAAGGGTTAACAGTTTTTTTGTTACAGTGTTTTTGATATTATACTGTAACAGGGATTCTTCGATCCTTATGATACATAAAAAAATAATAGGGGGAATTATCGTGTCAAAAATGAAATTAAGAAGTTTACTAGCAATTGGTTCATCAGCTTTTGTATTGGCAGCATGTCAAGGACAAGATGCATCAGATCCAGCAGTTGAGGATCCAGCAACTGATGAAGAAACAGGAACCGATGCTGGTGAAGATGCTGGCGAAGATACAGAAGCTGTTGATTTTTCAATTGCTATGATCACAGATGAAGGTGGTGTAGATGACCGTTCATTCAACCAATCTGCTTGGGAAGGTATGCAAGCATGGGGAGAAGAACACGGCTTATCAGAAGGCGATGGTTATGCATACTACCAATCAAACGATTCTGCTGACTTCGTTCCAAACTTGAACCAGGCATTAGCAGAGGACAATGATATCATTTACGGAATCGGTTTTCAGCTTTTAAATTCAATTAATGATGTAGCTGACCAAAATCCGGAACAATACTTCGGTATTGTTGATGATATTTCAGATCGTGATAACGTCGTTTCATTAACATTCCGTGACCACGAAGCAGCATTCTTGGCAGGTGTAGCAGCAGCTGAAACAACCGAAACAGGCAGAGTCGGATTTATCGGCGGGATTGCTGGTCCAGTTATCGACCGTTTTGAAACAGGATTCACAGCCGGTGTTGCTCATGTTGACGAAAGTATCGAAGTAGACGTTCAGTATGCTGAATCATTTACTGATGCTGGTATCGGACAACAAGTCGCAGCTGGTATGTACGCAGCTGGTGCAGACGTTGTTTATCACGCTGCCGGTGCTGTAGGTAATGGTGTGTTTACTGAAGCTCGTAACCGTATGGAATCAGACGCAGATGCTCAACTTTGGGTAATCGGTGTTGACCGTGACCAAGAAGAAGAAGGCGAATATGATGGTGGAAACCTCACATTAACTTCAACTATTAAAGCTGTAGGTTCTTCTATCTCACAATCAGCTAACCTAACAATGGATGAAGGCTTCCCTGGTGGAGAAAACATTGCTTACGGTTTAGAAGAAGAAGGCGTCGACTTAGTACAAGGAAACATGGCTGACGAAGCATGGTCATCTGTACAGGATGCACGTCAGGGAATTGTTGATGGAGACATCGAAGTTCCAGAATTCTCATACAGTGAGTAATAATTAAAAACTGAACAATATAAATTAATAGTTGAGCGCTGGTCTATGGGCTGGCGCTTTTTCTAATAATTTGATTAAAGTACTTGCACTATAAAGTATGATAAGTGATAATGTTTACTGTTATTAAAATAACGAATGACAGGGAGGGACCTATAGTGGTGCAAACAGAAATAGTCATTGAAATGAAAGGCATTACAAAGAAATTTGGCGAATTTAAAGCAAATGATAATATTAGTTTAAATGTCAAAAAAGGTGAGATCCACGCTCTCTTAGGTGAGAATGGTGCAGGGAAATCTACTTTGATGAACATATTGTCTGGATTGTTAGAACCGACATCAGGAGAAATTTATGTAAATGGTAAGAAGGAAAATATCGATTCACCTGACAAAGCCAACCAACTACGTATTGGTATGGTGCATCAGCACTTTATGCTTGTTGATAAATTTACCGTTGCTGAAAACATCATGCTTGGGAAAGAAAAACACCGTTACGGTTTCATGGATGAAAAAGGCGCTGAAAAAGATGTCAAAGAATTGTCTGAACGCTATGGTCTAACCGTAGACCCGTCTGCAAGAATAGAAGATATCAGTGTGGGAATGCAACAGCGTGCTGAGATCTTAAAAACATTATTCCGCGGTGCAGATATTTTGATATTCGATGAACCGACAGGAGTATTAACACCTCAAGAAATCAATGAATTAATGGATATCATGAAAAAACTAACGGATGAAGGCAAATCCATCATCTTGATTACACATAAATTAGATGAAATAAAAAAAGTTGCTGACCGTTGTACAGTAATACGCCGAGGTAAAAGTATTGATACAGTTGATGTTAAATCAACGTCTCAGCAACAACTGGCAGATATGATGGTTGGACGTTCTGTAACCTTTAAAGTAGAGAAAGAACCAGCTCAACCAAAAGAACCAGTACTTGAAATTAAAAATCTTACAGTGAAAGAGTCTCGCGGACTAGATGCTGTTAAAGGCATTGATTTGCAAGTGAAAGCTGGAGAAATTCTAGGTATAGCTGGCGTTGATGGTAATGGTCAATCAGAATTGATTCAAGCGATTACCGGCTTAACAAAAGTTGAATCTGGCACAATTAAATTGAACGGTAAAGATGTTACCGGGAAAAAACCACGTGAAATTACCGAAACAGGCTTGGGACATATTCCGGAAGACAGACATCGTCACGGTTTAGTTTTACCAATGAAACTAGAAGAGAATTTAAGTTTACAACAATATTACAAAAAACCGTTCAGTAAAAATGGCTTCTTGAACCATAAGGAAATCAAAAAACACGCGAAGAAATTGATTGAAGAGTTTGATGTGCGTACGCAAAGTGGAGAATCAACAGCTGCCTCACTTTCAGGAGGAAATCAGCAAAAAGCGATTATTGCTCGTGAAATCCATAGAAACCCGGCAATGTTAATTGCGGCACAGCCGACACGTGGACTAGACGTTGGTGCAATTGAATACATCCATAAGCGTTTAATTGAACAACGAGATAATGGAAAAGCCGTTTTACTCATGAGTTACGAATTAGATGAAGTTATGAATGTCTCAGATCGCATAGCCGTCATGTACGATGGCAAAATAATTGCCATCGTTAATGCAAATGAAACAACTGAAAATGAATTGGGTCTCTTAATGGCTGGTGTGCCATTAGAAAAAGCGAAACAGGAATTAACAGGTGAAGATAGAAAGGAGCGTGAGACTGTTGCTAACGACTAATCAAGATAGAGTAAATGCGTTACTCATTCCTATATTTTCTATTCTTTTAGGATTTATTTTTGGAGCAGTGCTCATGTTGTTCTTTGGATATAATCCAATACTAGCTTACCAAGCTATGCTTATGGGTGTATTTAATAGTCCTTACTTTATGGGCGAAGCATTAAGACAAGCGACAGTATTAACATTTGCAGGTTTGGGATTTGCCATCGCATTTAAGGCTGGATTTTTTAATATTGGAGTAGCTGGACAGCTCCTTGCGGGGTGGGTTGCTGCAATTTGGGTAGCTTTAAGTCTACCTGACTTACCAAGGGTTTTATTACTGACTCTAAGTATAGGTGCTGCAGTTATTGCAGGTGCTATATGGGCGGGCATCGCCGGTGCTTTACGTGCTTACTTTGGTACCAGCGAAGTTATCGTCACGATCATGTTGAATTATACTGCCCTTCATTTGACTAACTATATTATTCGAAATGTTTTAGCGACAGGAAATACAACTGAGCGTGTCGGTGAGAATGCAAGTCTTCGTGTAGAGTGGCTAGCGCAACTCACACAAAATTCACGAGTCAATATGGGCTTGTTTATGGCTATCATTGTTGTTATTTTATATTGGGTCTTCATGACTCAAATGACGGCTGGTTTTGAAGTTAGAGCTGTTGGATTGAATCCAGATGCTTCAACGTATGCCGGCATGAGTGCCAAAAGAAATATTATCTTGTCTATGTTGATCAGTGGTGGTTTAGCTGGTATGGGTGGTGCTATTCATGGATTGGGCACGTTTGGAAATATCTTTACTCAAAGTGGTCTGCCAAGTGTAGGTTTCAACGGAATCGCTGTTGCTTTGCTTGGTTTAGGTAATCCTATTGGTATTTTCTTCTCCTCAATTTTATTTGGTGTTTTAGATGTTGGTGCTGGCTTTATGCCTAACCGCGCTGGGGTACCAGATGAAATGGCCGATATAGTTATCGCTGCTATTATTTTCTTCGTAGGGGCGAATTATATTATTCGGTTACTATTGAACAAAATAAAGCTCAATAAGACTGTAGAAGAAGGAGGCGAATAGGCATGAGTATTACATCGTTATTACAGTTAATTGTTTCAAGTTCTTTGATCTATGCCGCTCCATTGATCTTTACTGCTATAGGCGGTACATTCTCTGAACGTAGTGGGGTCGTTAACATTGGACTAGAAGGCATCATGGTCATGGGTGCTTTTTCGGCAGCGATATTCAACCTTACTTTTTATAGTACGTTTGGCAACATGACACCTTGGTTAGGACTGCTGGCTGGAGGATTCATCGGGATTTTATTCTCACTTATCCATGCGGTAGCTACCATTCATTTTCGTGCCGATCATATTGTTTCAGGTACGGTTATCAACTTAGCTGCTCCTGCTATAGCCGTATTCTTAACAAGAGCGATTTACGGTGCCGCACAAACGGGACCTTTAGGCCGATCATTCGGTCGTTCCAATATTTTCCTGCTTCATAGAATACCTGTTATTGGTCCGATATTTTTCCGTAACACTTCAGGACCTGCTTATCTAGGTATACTAGTCGCAATTATTGCATGGGTAATCATGTTTAAAACAAGATTCGGATTACGTCTACGTTCCGTGGGTGAAAATCCGCATGCTGCAGAAACATTGGGAATCAATGTTTACTTAATGAAGTATGCTGGCGTAATGATCTCTGGATTCTTAGGCGGAATCGGTGGTGCAATTCAAGCTCAAGCTATCGCTAATGAATTTGGTATTTTAACCATAGCCGGTCAAGGGTTCATATCGCTGGCTGCTATGATCTTTGGTAAATGGAATCCATTGGGTGCAATGGGAGCAGCAATCTTCTTTGGCTTCGCTCAAAGTTTAGCTCGTATTGGGAACTATATTCCAATTATTCAGGACATACCTGGTATTTGGTTACAAATCCTGCCATATCTGTTGACGATTATTATTTTAGTCAGTGTTGTTGGCCGATCTGTGGCACCTAAAGAGATAGGAAAAACATTTATTAAATCTAAATAATCAGATCGAGTTAAACAGAAAAAGAGTCATTCGATAATGTTATCGAATGACTCTTTTTCTGTTTTTAAGTCTTTATTCATCTGAATCCGTCCAGACAGCCGGTTCATCATCTGCATTATAATTTTGATAAAAAACACTTTCCTTATAACGGACCATTCGTGTATTCCATTGGGGTTTTGGTATAGGTCTTTCATCTGTTAAACGGTATGTTAAGAATAATTCCGGGAAATTCACACCAGCACCCAGAGACATCACTTGACTGTCGCAGAAACGAGGATTGACATCAGTCAGTTTAAAGTTGCCGTCTTCTTTCATGAACTGCAGATTAATAAACCCTTCATCAATGATCGCTTCAGCAATTTCTATAGAAATTGCTATGAGTTCAGTATGTTCAATAACTGTACCATCAAAGAGTAAACCATCCGAGACAACAATATGATGACGAGGAACGCATACAACAGTCTTGGAATCATAAACATATAAATCGACACTGAATTCAGGTGGATCTAATTTTTTCATAACCATACGGCGATCAGAATTGTTTGTATTTAAATAATCTTCAAATGCAAAAACATGGGACTGCTGTGTTTCGATTTTTTCTATAAATTTTTCGCGATGAGTCAATACAGCAAAATCTGATGCTACATGGCCTGAGGTATTTTTGACAACAAGTTCTTCTTCATCTTTAAATTCGTTATGAATAAGACTTGCTAACTCGTCATGAGACGTAAACGCATAATAGGTAGGGATATACTCGCTGAAACCTTGTTCAACAAGCCAAACATAGGTCGCTTCCTTATCTGTAAGTCGGTCGAAATGAGAACTTTCAGGCAAGGCAAAAGGGATTGTCAGGCGTTGTTTATAATCCTCGTATAAAGCAATTTCATGAGGGTCACATGGGAAAAGAGCCTGAACTTGTTCTTTATCAGTGATTTCATTTAGTTGTTTGAAATAGTCGTCTTTGCTTTCAGTGAACCGTGATATCCGGTAGACACGGTCGCAAAAGATATTTCCGGTTGTGAGGGTACGATAGTCTGTGCCTATTACTGTTATATTTTTTATTTCTTTTAAACATTTTAAAACACCGAGAGCGATAGGGGTATCTATTGAGGTCACTAATACAGTTAGGTTTTCCATATGGGGCTCCTTTTTTAAGAAATTACACAATTTTTAGTAAGTGCTTTTATTATGATTATTCTACATCATTATAAAAGCACTTACAAACATTTAAGGTCACCGTTTTTCGATTGCAATAAGGAAAGGTGGTGAATTAGTTTGATTTATAAACTGGTACTGTAAAACAGAAAATTCATTTTGTGGAAGTTGCTTAACATACTCAAGTACCGCATCTTTTTCTGTTTCTCCGCCTTCGTGACCATAATAGATCATCAGAAGGACCAAGCCTTTATTCTTTATGTAAATCAGTGCTTGGTCAATACTTTTTAAAGTGGTTTTTGGTGTGGTTATAATGTTTCTGTCTCCTTTAGGTAAATAGCCTAAATTATAAACCACCATAGATAGGTCTGTTGAAGAAGAAAGAACAGTGCCTATTTCTTCGTGTCCTTTGTGATAAAGGCTCACACGATGCGCTAAGTTTGCTTCATTGAGTTTATCCTGCGTGTTCTCAATGGCTATTTTTTGAATATCAAACCCGATGACATGACCAGTTTCTCCGACACACTCGGCAAGCAGCAGGGTATCATGACCGTTACCGACAGTGGCATCAACTGCCGTGTCTCCGACCTGGACAAATTCTTTAATCAATGAATGGGTGAAAGACAATGCTGAATGTAACAATTATTACGCTCCCCTCAGTAAATATGTTAACTTATCTTTAATTAGTATTTTAGTAATAAATAAAAAGGTGGTTCTTCAATCCTATTCTGAGAGAAAATGCTAGTGTAGTTATAACATATATTATATTACATTTAGGTAACAAATTGAAATAAACTATTTTAGCCGTTCCGATTTTTAAGAACTAAGGTTATAATAAGTGAATAGAACAATATATATATATTCGAGAGGAGCAATTTATTAGATGATCAAGAAAAAATACATACCCCTTGCACCAAAGGAATATTTTAAAAACAACACCAAATCATTACTATTATCGACCGGAATTTTGGCAGGGATTGTTGCCATTGGTGGATTTACTGAAGCGGTAAATGCCGAGGAATTAAACTTAAACCAAGAAGGATTACAAGAGTTATACGAATTGTATAATCAAATTGAAACGACTGAACATAAAGCAACAGATCTTGAAGATTTATCAATAGAACAAGTCAGTGAATTAACTGAAGAACAGAAAGAAGAATTAGATTTTATCAGAACACAGCTAATAAGAATGATCGAATTAGCTGGAGGACAAAGTATGTTGGATCAACTACATAATCATTCATTGTCATACGAACAGCTTGATACCATTTTTGTTGCGTTACTTGAAAACAAGCTAACCGAATCTGTAGACGAAACTGTTGAAGAAGGAACAACTGAAGCAGCAGACGAAACTGTTGAAGAAGGAACAACTGAAGCAGCAGAGAAAACTGTTGAGGAAGGAACAACTGAAGCAGCAGAGAAAACTGTTGAGGAAGGAACAATTGAAGCAGCAGACGAAACTGTTGAAGAAGGAACAACTGAAGCAGCAGAAAAAACTGTTGAAGAGGGAACAACTGAAGCAGCAGAAAAAACTGTTGAGGAAGGAACAATTGAAGCAGCAGACGAAACTGTTGAAGAAGGAACAACTGAAGCAGCAGAAAAAACTGTTGAAGAGGGATCGACCGAAGCAGTAGTGACCGAAGAAGCTTTGGAAGAGCCAAATGTAGTAGAGACTGTTCAACCAGTAAAAGAAACAGTAAAAGATACAGTCAAAGAAACAGAAACGGTCAAAGACGCTGAAGCGCTTGTGTATGTTGTGAAATCCGGAGATACGCTAGGCTCGATCGCACAGCGTTATCAGACGACTGTAAATAAACTTGCTTCACTAAACAATATCACCAATGTTAACAGATTGTCTGTCGGACAAGTTTTAGCTATCAACGAAGCTGGAAAAGCGGAAGCTAAAGCACCACAACCGACTAAACCGGAAGGCCTTAATAAAGTAACCTCACCAAGTGAATTTATTGAAAACCTCGCAGGTTATGCACAAAATGTAGCAGGTAAAAATAACCTTTACGCGTCAGTTATGATCGCCCAAGCGAGTCTGGAGTCAGGTTATGGTAAAAGCAGTTTATCAACCTCACCTAATTATAATCTGTTTGGTATAAAAGGATCTTACAATGGCGAATCCGTAGCTAAAAGAACGCAGGAATATTACAAAAGTACCGGTTGGATAACGATTACAGATAACTTTAGGAAATACCCGAGTTATGAGGAATCCCTGCAAGACAATGCGAATCTGTTGCGTAATGGATTAAGAAGTAACAGTGCTTTTTACTCCGGGACTTGGGCTGAAAAGACAACGAGTTATCGTGATGCAACATTGTGGTTGCAAGGCAGATATGCAACAGACCCGACTTATGCGTCTAAATTAAATAGAATAATCGAACAGTTTAATCTGACACGATTTGACATTGTTCAGACAAAAGGAAACAGTACAGGAATTGTTAATCCAATTGTTCCCGAGACATCGATTACGCCACCGGCAAATCCTTACGAAAAAGTAACTACTTATAGAATCGTTAGTGGAGATACTTTAGGTAAAATCGCTCAAACCTATAACACAACAGTTCAGGATCTCAAAGTTGCCAATAAATTAACCGGTGATTTGATTTTCGTTAATCAGGAAATCATTGTGCCTGCTAGAGCAAACGAACCAAAACCTGAACCAATGCCTGAAACTCCCGTGACACCAGAAAAAACCGAAACACCTGAAACACCTGAAACACCTGAAGGGAATCAAACAAATTCAACAAATGAATACACGGTTGTCCGTGGGGATACACTGACTCAGATTGCGCAACGCTTCAACATGAGTGTAGCCAACTTGAAAACATTGAACAAACTAAATGGTGATACCATTTACATCAATCAAAAATTGAGCGTTCCGGTTACTGAGGAAGCTCAAAAAGATGTTCAACCAGTCGAAGACAATAAACAGACGGAACAAGATAAGAATACTTCTTCCATCACTGTTGTTCTCGGAGATACACTTTCACAACTTGCTCAAAAGTATAATACGACAGTTAGAGCAATCAAGGAAATAAACAAATTAACTTCAAACACGATTTATGTCGGACAACGATTAAATCTTTCTAACGTAGTAATGTCTCCAGTTAAGGAAGAAGCTAAACCAGTAGAAACGGTTGCCTCTGCCTATACCGTGAAAGCGGGAGATACATTAGGGCACATTGCTAGACAATTCAGTATGACGGTATCTCAGCTTAGAGAACAGAACAACCTAACTTCCGATTTGATCCGAGTGAATCAGAAGTTAACAGTATCAAGCAGCCAAGTAGTGGAAACAAAACCTGAACCTGCAAAACCGGTAGAACCTGCTAAACCAGCAGAAACGGTTGCCTCTGTCTATACTGTGAAAGCGGGAGATACATTAGGGCACATTGCTAGACAATTCAGTATGACGGTATCTCAACTTAGAGAACAGAACAACCTAACTTCCGATTTGATCCGAGTGAATCAGAAGTTAACAGTATCAAGCAGCCAAGTAGTGGAAACAAAACCTGAACCTGCAAAACCGGTAGAACCTGCTAAACCAGCAGAAACGGTTGCCTCTGTCTATACTGTGAAAGCGGGAGATACATTAGGGCACATTGCTAGACAATTCAGTATGACGGTATCTCAACTTAGAGAACAGAACAACCTAACTTCCGATTTGATCCGAGTGAATCAGAAGTTAAC
>NZ_LSRN01000025.1 GCF_001885615.1 Alkalibacterium sp. 20
ACGCGGTATGAAGCAGAATTTCAAACAATTAAAAAACTCGACAAAGAAGGATTCAAAATAACCGTACTCTGTGATGTGTTAAATGTCAGTCGGGCAGGGTATTATAAGTGGCTAAACCGCAAACCATTCGAATCAGAATTGCGTCTGAGACACCTGATCACACTCATTCAAACCGTTTATGACGAACTTAAGGGAATATACGGTTATCGTCGCATGACGATTTACCTTAATCATTTTCTTAACGCCCAGGTGAATCATAAATGTGTGTATCGTTTGATGCGATTCCTCGGATTAAAAGCCGTTATCCGTCGTAAACGGTATACCTATAAACCGCATAAGCCCGCACATGTCGCTGAGAATATACTCAATAGAGAATTTCAAGCGGACTATAAAGCTATGGAAGTCCTGTTAACGGATATCACAGAATTCAAGTATGGCCAGCAGTCAAAAGCGTATCTCAGTGAGATTCTCGACTACGGAGAGAATCATATCATCGCGTTTAAATTATCTAAACGTAATAATAATGCGTTAGTTCATGATACACTCACTCAAATCGAGGACAGTCTCATCCCAACGAAAACATTATTGCATAGTGATCGCGGCTTCCAGTACACATCACATGGATATAAACGCTTTGTCAAAAAAAACAAAATTATACAGAGCATGTCCCGTGTCGGAAAATGGATTGATAACGGTCCGATGGAGAGCTTTTGGGGCATTATCAAAAAAGAAATGTATCGGTTAACCACCTATGACACGTTTGAAGCATTAGAAACGGATATAGAACGCTATGTGGTGTTCTATAATACGAAACGCGTCATACTCAAGATGGGATTAAAAATTCCAGCATAAGAAAAAAGCCATGCATGAAAGTAATCATACATGGCACAAACTATTTTGTTTATTTACCTGTCTACTTGACAGGGGGCAGTTCACGACGTATCGAATAAGGGCTTTTGTTTATCACAAATTATTTTTATTCAGCTCCTAGAGCTTTTTTATCTGCAATCGTTGGTGCAGGAGAAATGAACATCGCGATACTTGCAAGTATCGGTAGTATCAATGATGCGAGTAGAATTTCTTTATACCCACCCAATACATCAAAAGCGATACCATAAGGAAGCGGACCTAAAGCTGATCCGATAACCATGGCTGACATAGCGACTCCTCTAATTTTCCCAAGATTAGCTCGTCCGTAGTAATCCGCCCAGATGATATTGGACGATACCCCGTCAAAGGCAATGAAAATCCCTTGAAAAACAGCGAAGACTATCAATAACGAAGCGTGTTCAGCATATGTAAGCAATAAAATAACCACGACATATAAAACAAAACTCCAGGCTTTAACGATGTTAACTTTAACTTTTTCTAAAACAAAACCGGCAACAAATGTCATTCCCATTTGTACTAAAGCAATCGTACTGAGTAAATACGCCGCAAAAGCCGTGTTGTGACCTTTACCAGAAATAATCGATACCATATGGAAGACCATTGCTGTATTAACTAAAGCTGGAACAACTGAAGAATACATCAAAAACCAGAACGTACGCGTCTTTTTTACTTCCTGCAGCGTCCACGCCTTCACTTTTTCTTTTTTGACTAGCTCTTCATTAGAGGATCTCTGTGTTTCATCAGACTCAAAGGGTTTTACTCCATCAAGCTGCAGACCCATGTCTTCTGGACGATTGCGAATCAATAAAGCCGCAGCAGGCAGCATGACCAGTAACATCAATCCTGCCCAAAAAAGCCAAGCAATAGATAATCCGTACGTTTGAATCAAAAAGTTATTGAGTGGTGGAACTAACGCCGAACCTATGACGCCACCTATTGAAATCAGAGATAACGCTCTTCCCCGTTTTTTCTCGAACCACTGAGGAATTAAAACGGAAGGAATCAATGTCAACGATCCTTGTCCAAACATTCGAATGAACAGGAAACCGATCAGGATCATCCAAGGGGCCCTAATAGCACTCATCCATAGCAAAGTTGCTCCGAATAGGCCTGCCACGATCACTGTGGCTTTTCGATGTCCCTGTTTATCGATGATGTCTCCCACAAACGGCATGGATAAACCGGAAACTAAAGTAGCGATGGAATAAAAACTAGAGATTTGACTCCTGCTCCATCCAAATTCTTCAATATAAAAATCTATAAAAATGGAAACTGAAAATGTCTGTCCCGGTGAGGAAAAGAATACACTTAAAGCGCCAACTGCAACAATTACCCAGCCATAATAAAATGGCAATTCCTTCTTCTTCATAACTAGCTGTCATCCCTTATCTTTAATCTTTATAATCTATCCTACCCGTGACGCACCAAAAAAGCCATGATAAATAGTTTTTTTCTAAACAATCAGAAATAACACTGACTATTTAATTTACCACTTATCCGTGACTTCGCTTGTATTCATGATTCCAAATCTGGTTGCTTGAATGGTAACGTGGGTATGACTTTTTTGATCGTTTTGTCCCTATACATTTTTTTATCTACGATCTCATAGAGATGATTAAATGGCAGCAGATGACTGATCAGTGTATGACCCACCGATATAGAGGGATGGATGATTATATTATTAAATAAGATCGGTTTTTCTATTTGCTCGATTACACGGTCTTTTATTTTTTCAAGTTCTTTCTCAGATTCCATATCCTTAACTAGTATCATAATCTCGTCTCCACCAATGCGACCAATTAGATCAGATTTTTTCAAGGTGTGCAATATTCGTTCAGCTGTTATGGCTAATACTTTATCCCCGACTAAATGACCATGTGTATCGTTTATCAGTTTAAAATCATTGAAATCAATCAGTACTAGCCCGTTTTTCTTTGTTGAATATCTTAATACACTTGTCACAGACTGTTCAAATGTCTTTTTATTCAGTAAGTGTGTGAGTTCATCCGTTCTTGAAAGTTCTCGTTTGGTGATGTACTGATGCACAAAGAACATGACAAATATAAAGATGATAAGTATCAAGACATAAAAGATGAGAGTTTCCAAACTATGGTAATATATGTTTCTATTCCAGCCGTCTACCGGAATCAGCGCAATCGTCCAATTGTTTTCAGGCAATAAAATCGAAGCTGTAATAGCCTCAGACTCGAAGACTTCCTCTTCACCCCAGAAAACAGATTGTGACCAAGCAGATTCAACTTTGATTGCATAATCATATTCGGGTAAATCATTCGATAAAGCACTGTTTTTTACTAAATGATCTAAATCGATTGTTACGCTAGCAAATCCCCAAACTTCTTCGGTGTTATCTGATTCGATAAACACAGGTTTACGATTGAATATTTTATTCCCGCCCTGCACCGCTTCAACGGGACCTTGTGCTACCGAATTTCTTTTTATGATCGCTTCTTCCAGATACGGTTTGCGGTCCGGCTGTTCCAGCAAGTTATATCCAAGGGCCTCTTCGTTTCCTTCTAAGGGATAAATAAAATGAATGATACCATCTTTCGCTAAACTGATACTATCTACCATTGAATTGCGTTCAATGATAAATTCACTGTATGTGCGTAGTTCTTTTTCGGTAACATCAGGATTCTGACTGACGATCATTTCAAAAAAGTCCGCGTAATACAAACTACTATCTAGTTGGGACTGAATACCATCACGAATGAAGTCTAAATGATAAATGGCCTGCATTCTGGCGTCTTCATATAGTTGTTCGTTGTACTGAATATGTAGATTGTTAACGGGTATATATAAAAGAAGAGCTGCTAAAGTTGCCACAATAACGGATATCGTCCACTTTTTCACATTAAAACTCCTTATTTTTAGATTATGTGTATAGTGATTATACACTATAATATATATAAAAGATAAGGTAAAACAGCTTTTTTCACAATTTATTCCGAATTTGTAGTAAAAGTCGAAAATAATTGAGCCTGTGTGTGAATAAAGTTACACTATAGGTATAAAATTACAACAAAACAAAATAAATTGTTCGGTTATCCCTGATACGGAAAGGAGAATGCATATGACCCAGTTTTCGATTTATAATGACGTCAAAAAGTACAAACCGCTATCCCTCCTCCTCTCTCCTTTAGTTCTTCCTTTATTGAACAGAACGATTACTCTGGCTCGAAAAACGGTTCCATTCCCTGAAGGTGTAAAAGAAAAACATGTCCGAATATCGACCACGGATGGCGACATGATTAAATTGATCATCTACACTCCCGACAACGTTAATTATCCGTCCCCGGCCCTGCTTTATTTTTATGGCAGTTCCTACTTCTTGACCCGTCCCCCACATATTAAACGTCTGACGGCGCAATATGCTTTGCGGACGAATGCCATCGTGATCGACGTTGATTATCGTTTGTCACCGCAGCATCCATTTCCAGACCCTTTTTATGATGCACTGAAAGCCAGCGAGTGGGTATTGACTCATACTGATTATCTTGGCATTGATACCGACAAAATTGCGATCGGCGGAGACAGTTCGGGTGCGACTTTAGCCAGTAATGTCACGTTATATTATAGAAATCAGGGATCACAACCCTTTTTCTATCAGTTTCTCATCTATCCCGTAACGGATGCCCGGATGCGTTCAAATTCTCTGCATGAATTTCCTTATTGGAGTGTGAAACTCAATAAAATGATGTGGTCGCTTTATATTAGAGATGAAATTACCTTGCCGAATGAATATGCCTCACCCATGGAAGCCGACTCATTCACCGGACTGCCGGATGCTTACGTTGAAGTGTGTGAATATGACCCGTTGAGAGATGAAGGGTTGCTCTTAGCTAAAGCTCTAAAACGAGCGGGCGTCAAGGTGCAGACCCATTGTGTACGAAACGCTTTTCATTCATTTGACCTGTTTGCCGCCAGCGAGTTGACTAAAGAAACCATGGATACCCGCGTTGAAGTTTTAAATAAGGCGTTTTATAATGAGTGAAACGGCTTAGTATTTAACTAAATAATGACTTATCAAAAGAGATTGGACTTGTTCTAATCTCTTCTTTTATTTGATACAATCCTCAAATGCATTACGCCCCTTTCAATTATTTGATCAGCTAATTAAATCACTTAAAAGAACCTCCCTGAAACAATATAAACATCAATTATATCGCCCCCTTATACCATTCTTTATAATTGCTAATTTTGTAATGAAGTCGTAAACTAAAAGTAATAAAAAGTTCAAAATTGGAGGAGATCATCATGTCTGTAAAAGATTGGCTGATACAAAGAAAAACGCAGTGGTTAGCTACTTTTTCTCGCTTTCCAATCGCTATCGCTCTGCTTGTATTAATTGTTATGTTTACCCTGGCCGATATCTATTCCAGGGGCGAACCGGATTACATGAATCACGTGTTAAGTTTAGGCCTTGGCATTTTACTGGTCGTGTCCATTCAGCTTTATTCTGAACGTCTATTGATCGATAAATTATATTTATGGGGAATCAAGTTAGGTAGTCTGATTTTACCCCTCTTGTATTATTTCTACTTGCGACAAGCGCCATTAGGATTTAATCAGTCGGGTTCAATCCGCACCCTCGTTCTCTATTTTATCTTTGTCATCTTGTTGCTGGTAACGCCAACACTGCGTTCTCGCCTTACGTTCAGCGATTCACTAATCATCTATATACAAGCCTTCTTCTCAAGTTTACTCATTTCAGTGATCTTGTTTATCGGCATAAGTGCTATTTTGAGTGCTTATACAACATTGATCTACAACCTTGATGCTCGCTGGTTCTCTTACAGCGCCGCCATTGTGTATCTTTTTGTCGGACCGGTTTATCTGCTTTCAAGACTACCGGTGTTTGATGAAACAATACACGACCTAACAATAAATGAAGCGAAGAGTATTCCACCTTTACTTGAAATTTTGATAGCCTATATTATTATTCCTGTATTACTCGTATTCAGTGCTATTCTAATTGCCTATATATTGATCAATATTTCAGGTGAGTTCTGGAAAGATAATTTAATGGAACCGTTGCTTATCAGTTATACTATTGCGGGTATCGTCACCCTCTTTTTAGCTGAAAATGTGGACAAAAAACTCTCACGGATGTTTAGCCGTTTCTTTCCCTATCTCTTATTCGTTGTTGCCATCTTTCAGACGGTTTCATCAAGTCTGAAAACTTATGACATTGGACTTACTCACGGCCGTTATTTCGTATTGCTATTCGGTGTTTTTTCTATCATCAGCACGCTTATCTACAGTTTCTTGAAATCCAAAAAGATACTGATTCCGTTCTTACTGATTGGCTTAGGTGTGATATCGATCCTGCCAATGATAGATGCTGTTTCAATCGGCATCAACAATCAGCTAAGCAAAGTGAACAATATCGTAGAATCTGCTGAAATAGATGAAGAAACTACTTTACAGTTGGATAAGACGTTATCAGATGAAGAAAAAGCAAAATTCAGTTACAGTATGAATTATCTGAATCAACAGGAACAACTGGATCAACTCGACTGGCTGCCGAGTAGTTTTGATTATTACCGCGATTTTGAGCAAACCTTTGGCTTTAATCCCAGTTTCCATTATTATTATGGCAGCGACATCGATGGACCCTTTCCGTCTGATTCGAACTATGCTTATATGGAACTCGATATGACGCAGCCAAACGTAATTCCCTTGGCTGATGTAGATGAATTAGTGGAACTGTCCACGTATCAGGATCTTCAGATCAATGTTGATTTAGATAACGAACCGTATTCATTAAAATTTGTTACAGAACGTGATGCATTCAGTGTTGAACTGCTGGAAAATGACTCCTCGGTACTCACTTACGATTTATCTTTCATTCGAGAACTGGCATATGAAGTTCCAGTGGAAAATTCGCAACAACCACTAGAGAAAATGATGTTCACAGAAGAAAACGAGGACGTCCGTTTGACAGTTATCCTGAGACGTCTCACTGTTGAGGGGAACACTAATATTGAGGGTGAATTTTTGATCTTAATTACGTACAAGTAAAATCAATTATTTTATAAACAAAAAGTAAGCATTTTCATCTTGTTTACGCTATACTCATAAAGAATTAAATTTTTAGGAGGAATGTAAAAGATGAAGAAACAAACATTTACTTTTCACAATGGTGTAACGATTCCAAGTATTGGTTTTGGTACATGGCAAATCCCTAACAGAGACGCCTATGATGCAGTCACAATGGCACTGAAAAACGGCTACACTCACATCGATACTGCTTTAGCTTACCGCAATGAACCAAATGTGGGTAAAGCCATCCATGAATTTGATTTAGCAAGAGAAGAAATTTTCATTACAAGCAAATTGCCTGCTCAAATTAAAGGCTACGATGAAACACTTGAGGCATTCAATAAAACAATCACCAATTTAGGTGTCGACTATCTCGATTTATACCTTATCCATGCACCATGGCCTTGGGATGAAATTGGTAAAGATTGTACCGAAGGAAACGTTCAGTCCTGGAAAGCAATGGAAAAATTATACAATGAGGGTAAAATCAAAGCGATCGGTGTCTCAAACTTTGAGATCAAACACCTGCAACCGATCTTGGATCAATGCGACATCGTTCCAATGGCTAACCAAATACCCTTTTACATTGGTAAAGATCAGGAAGAATTGTTAGCCTTCTGTAAAGAGCATAACATCGTTTTAGAAGCCTATTCACCTTTAGCTACTGGTCAAGTATTAGACATGCCGGAACTTAAAGAGATGGCTGAAAAATATGGCGTAACAGTTGCTCAGCTAGCTATTCGTTACTGTTTGGAAAGAGATACGCTTCCTTTACCAAAATCATCTCATGAAGGACGTATCAAAGAAAATAGAGATCTAGACTTTGAAATTTCTGATGAAGATGTTGAAACACTTCGAAAAATCAGAGATGTACGTAAATAATTAATCGATAAAATAAAAACCCGTTAACTGATTAAGCTTTCTTAGTGAGTTAACGGGTTTTTCTATTTTATTTACTTTTAAATAAACATAAAGATGTCGAAAGGAGTTAAAAAAATGAAAGTCAACGATTTTACGGGCATGTTCAGCCGGACGAGCTTGACCATTGATTCGATCGAAAATCCACACGATGATTATTACGTCATTACGTTTGATTATCCAAAAGGACTAACGTGGGATCCAGGGGAACACGGGATATTTACCCTCCCAGGAAAGAAAGTCACAGGTCGATCGTTTCGTATCTTCTCAGTGGCTTCCTCCCCTTCGGAAAATAAAATGATGATCGCTACCCGTGCCAACGAACCTGTCAGTAATTTCAAGCAGGTGCTTTTCTCTCTCTCAAAAGGAGATAAAGTGAATATGCTCGGCCCTTTTGGATGGTACAAAGTGAAAGACGACACCTCTCCTATCGTTTTGATTGCAGCCGGTATTGGTATTACACCCGACCGGGCCATGATCAAACAGCTTGAAAACGACACGCGCCGAGATGTATTTCTTGTCTATTCATCTTCTGACACGCATTTGTTCAAAGACGAATTAGACAGCATGGCTTTAAACAATCCAAGATTCCGTCTATTCTACACAACGGGTCGTGAACAAACCCGGGAGACCTATTTGAAATTGGCGTATACCTTAGGTAATGATGCCATCTATTATATAGCTGGCAAGCCAAAAAGTGTCAAAGATATCAGTAAACGTTTAAGAGAAAACAACATTAATTTTACACGCATTGTCTTTGATTCCTATTTCGGATATTAAAAAGGGAAACCTTCGACCCAAATGGGTCGAAGGTTTCCCTTTTTCTCATTTTTATTGAAGAACAAGTGACTGCTGAAGAAATGTATAAACTCTGGTGAACATTATGGTTCATACTCACCAACGAAGGTAAATACTCCTCTCAATTTCAAAGGTTGCGAAAACTGGCCCAACGCGGTCACTTTCATCTTTCCAGAAATATAAAAAAGTGGACACAGAACGATGAGACCTAAAGTCAAACGCTACTCGTTTGACTTCGGGTTGGTCGTCAGTCTATGGTCCACTCATTCAGTATTTATTCATTCATCTTATCAACGAAGCGTTTAGTTATCACTTGAGGCCGCGTAATCGCACTGCCAACAACAACTGCGTATGCACCCTTATCTAAACAGACTTTGGCTCTTTCTGGTGTATTGAGATTGCCTTCAGCTATTACCGGAACAGAAATGGCATTCACGTATTCTTTTAACATTGCATAGTCATTTTCAAAGATCGACTGATCCATAGTATAGGTGGTGTAACCAACCAATGTTGTAGAAACCACGTCAAATCCTAAACGTTCAGCTTCCACCCCTTCTTCGACAGTTGACGTATCAGCCATCAGTAAAACATCATCATACTTCTCACGAATAGCCTCTACGAACTCTTCCAATGTTTGACCGTTTGGTCTTACTTGTTTGGTGGCGTCGAGTGCGATCATGTCACAACCCACGTCCATTAACTCGTCCACTTCTTTCATTGTCGCTGTAATGTAGACTTTTGTATCTGGGTAATGTCTTTTGACTAGGCCGATAATAGGCAAGGTTGTTTGTTTTTTTATTTCTGCTATATCTTCTTTAGAATTGGCACGAATACCTACCGCGCCACCTTCAGTTGCTGCCTTAGCCATACGACCCATAATGAATGAACTATGTAACGGTTCATCAGATATTGCCTGACAAGAGACAATTAAGCCTTTTTTTAAATTATTTAACATGTTTAGCCCTCCTAATGCTTGATTTTTCCTACAATTAAGTATATCATATTTAATATATAACATGTTATTTAATACCATGTTACAAATGTATACTTATCATGTAATGGTATTGTGTTTAATGTTCCTTATGGTATACTCAAAAATGTGAAATAATTCTATAAACGAAAGTGAGGTGCGTTATGAAGAAATATGAAGAAATATATACCGATATCAAAGAAAAAATAATCAATGCCGATTATACTGCTACCGAACAACTCCCTTTCGAAAAAGATTTATGCGAAAGTTACAATACGAGTAAGATGACAGTGAAGCGTGCCCTAGACTTATTAGTTGAAGAAGGTTTAATTATCAAACGCCGCGGTTCCGGGACATTTGTGAAAGACTTAAGCAAAAAAGAAATTTTGCGTATTACTCAGACCAACCAAATCAGTGGTTTTTCTCTCTTCTATAATAACAATGATGTGAAAAGTGAAATTTTAACTTTTAAAGTTGTGCAGGCTGACGAAATCGTTCAGGACAAACTGAATCTTAAACCTGAAAGCTTTGTCTACGATATTCACCGAGTAAGGCTCGTTGACGATAAACCGATTGTAATAGAACATGCCTATATCCCTATCGAACGTGTTCCAGGCTTAGAGAAAAAACACCTCGAAGGTTCTATCTATAAATATATTAAAGAGGATTTGGGTTTAACGATCCAAAGTGCCCATCGCCGTTTCACTGTAAAAAAAGCCAGTGAGGAAGAAGCCAGTCATCTTGGTATCGAACATAATGATCCGATAGCAATGACCGAACAAATCGCTTACTTGGATACAGGTGATTCGATCGAATACAGTTTATCGAAATATCGCTCAGACGCCTTTATTGCAGAAACAATCATTACGAAATAACAAATTACCGTTATATTAAAGACTAGTTCCGACTCTCTCGCGTTAGTTAAGTGAGGAAGTTGGACTAGTCTTTTTTCTTTCTTCGCTCTTTAAATATTAGAAACTTTTGAATCCGGTAACTGAGCACGAATAACAGAGTATCCACAAAAAATTTCAAAACCACTTCTCGCACGCCGGTCAACTGAAACAACCAATATACACTTAGTCCTGAAGCAAATGCTTGTACAGCGACCAACGAATAATAACTGAACAATGTTTTTTCCCAGCGTTTGTTGCTTTCAAAGACCCACTTTCTGTTTACAATATAATTAAGTAAACTGGATATTGCCCTTGCCAGCAAAGTGGCCACCATAATCCGTCTTTTCGTTACCAAAAAACTTAAAGCCAAAAGGAACACTTGAAAAAAAGAAATATCAATCAGAAAAGAAGTGAACGACACGCTCATGAACTTAAAAAAGTTTTTAAACAACAATACATAAATTTCCACAGAATCTTTAAAGGGATTGAAGTGGCTCTCTTCATTGTCTTTGATATAAACCGTTTGAATGGGCACTTCCTGAACTTCAATTCGTTTTTGAATGGCTACGATCAGCATATTTGTTTCATAACTGAATCGTTCACCTTCGATGGCGACAAACTCAGGCAACACATCTAAAGAAATCCCTCGAAGACCCGTCTGTGTATCGTTTATTTTTTCTCCGTAAAGAAGTTTAAAGAGACGTCTGGTCATCGTATTGCCTAATCTGCTTGATAACGGCACATTATCTTCACTGAAGTGTCTCACACCCAGGAGCAAGACCGCTGTTTTTCCATCTAGCTGACTGCAGATTTTTAAGACATCACTTACTTCGTGTTGTCCGTCTCCGTCAACCGTAATGACACCATGTCTTTTAGAGAGTTCGGAATCATTTAATATGTAATTAAAGGCATTTTTTAATGCACGTCCTTTTCCCATATTAATGGTATGTGTCAACACTGTCACTTCAGGCAATTTATCCAAAAGTTCAAAGACAGACGTTTTATCGCTGCTGCTTCCATCATTCACGATCACAATGGATGTGAACGCTTCTTGTATGAGTTGTTTTACATAGGGTATGAATGCTTCATTTGGCTCTAGAACAGGTATGGCAACAACACAATTCTTCATAGACATTCCTCACAGAATTATTTAGATAACAAATTAAACAATTTCGTTATCGTCACTATTAATCATACCATATCACGCTATTTTTATACTCCTATATACTCATGCAAAAACAAAAAAATCCCTTACCCCATTGTTCGTGTAAGCTTAACTTAGCAAGAACACTCGGAACAAATTTTCAGGTGTGCATTCTCTTAAGCTCATGATTAAAATGATTGACGTCATTATAAATATTCAGACGCGATAAATAATCTTTGGACCATTCTTTGATAACACTGTGTTCATCATGTACTGGATCATTAATGACTTCCAGAAAATATTGATAGCCTGGAGGTCCTCCAACGTTCTCAGGTACAGGGTCACCGGACATGAGCGTCAACTTAGGAAACATACGCTTTTTCTCAGAATAAAATTTCCTTGCCCGGATGGAATGTTCCCAAGAATCTCCGAAATCATAAACGTATGTGATGACGCCGTTTTCTGCTGGTGTGATCACGTCAGCTAATTTCAACTGACTCGCAGTATACGCTTCTTGATTTCCACCCATTTGATACTGTTCCATGTTATATTTTTGCTCTGCCCCAATAATGGTCGACCCGTCTTCTAAAATGAACTGATGCAAGTGCATGTGCTGCCACATATAAATCGTCTGAATAACTTGATGCAGATCCTCAAAAGTGAGAGACATGGGCATTTGTACGATGCGAATCACATCAGGTAGCATTTCCATCCGCAAGCGAATTTCAAATTCCACCATTTCCACAGCATAGGTGACTGGACCGATGACTTCCTCATATTCATTTATGAAATGCTCAAATGGCTTCTCGTCTTGCTTCAAAGAAGTGTTCAAGCGACTTATTTGATATTGCCAGTAGCTTTGAACATTATAATCATCCTCTTGATAGTAGTTCAATTGTCTCACAAGGTTGATCACTGAAGAATTACGACCGATTTTCTTTGAATCCGTAGCTTTACTGATGGTCAATCCGTAACCGTTTGAGTCAGTGAGACAGAGCTGGATACTGTGGTGACTAAATCCTAATTTTTCCAACAAATCATAGAACGCTTCTTCAAACCAGTCATAAAATTCGATTAATTCTTCTTCATACATATTCAAAAAGAGTAGAGTTAAACCCGACCGATCATGAGTCATAATCAAACACTCATCAGTACCGATTTGAGCAATATTGGCATGCCAATCAAAAAAGGAATGCCCATCAGGTGAATCAGTGTCTTCAAGAAACGTGACGTTTTCAATCGGTTCTGTTGCCATTTTCTCTGATTTCTTGAAACCCTTCATTAATTTCTTCGTTGCATATATGTGCATGATTCATCCCCCGTCCCAATTTGCTTCTTTGAATCAGTATACCATTGATACCCTTGAAGTACCTATGGTTATTCACTTTTTCATAAGAAATCATTTCTGACTCAATTCGCTAGTTCTTTTTAATTGATTATAATAAAATGTTTTTATAGTCGACTAGCAAAATATGACAAAAGCAATCTCAAAAAATCTTTGCTCTTATTTACTCCACTAATCTTCTAAAATACCATATATTATCATGTTTACATATTTTCCGTCGATCAGTTCGTTATCTCTGCGCATACCTTCCCGGACGAACCCCAAGCGTTCCGGTATCGACCGGCTTTTAGAGTTGCCTTCTGCCGCCCAAATTTCTATTTTATGTAAGGCCAACTTGTTGAAGGCATAGTCAAGAAGACTTTTGACCGTTCTTACCACGATACCTTTTCCGGTATACTCAGCGCCAAGCCAGTAACCGATCTCGGCAGATCTGATAGACCAGTCGATGTCGTTGATATTGACACTGCCTGCGACTTCTCCATGATAAAGAATGACAAAATGGACCGCTTTTTGCTCTGTGAATTCTAGCAAATGCTTACGGGTAACCTCGTCGATGTCCTCTACAGACTGAACCTGGTCCACCCAAGTCATCCACTGTTTCAAATGCGTTCTGGACTGATCGATCAATGCGAAGATCTCTGTACTGTCTTGAATTTCTTTTAATTTCAAACTGATTTCTTCATCTACTTTATGTGTAAACATTTGGGTCCTCTCTCTCCTGTTTACCCTTAGTATAGCATTTGTGGATAGGAACAAAGATCATAACTATCTGTGTACTTTGATAAAATCATTATAGCCATTGAGTCCATTATTGATTCTTTTGAGTTGGTTTTTATTGCCCCTTTCACATTTCGGTAAGTACGATCTTCAGATTCCTATAAAAGTGTCGAACCTGCACCAACTTCGGCTCTTACAGAAAAGAGCCGTGTCTGAAACTACCGAACAGGGCCCGGTTCGACCATTAGAAAGCATAGTTAAACTCCTATATGTCGAAGTTACCGTGTGTTCGACACGTACAGCGCAATTGAAGCAGTGAACCTACCGAATGTGGCTAACTTCGGTTATTACGCAGCAGAATCTCTTCTCAATATGTCGAAGTATCCGCTGACCTCACATAAGAAACTGTATACCTCTTTCCTTGTCTGCGAACTTTCCGTAAAAAAGAGAGCCCGTTTAGAACGAACTCTCCGAAATTATTATTTATTCTTCTTTCTTCAATATTTTCAAGCGGATAAATTTGTCCGTTTCCGCTACAAGTAACACAATAATACCAACGCCTACTGCAATCAACCATTCCAGCACATTCAACTCTTCTGTGTAGAAATAACGCTGCATGAACGGGACATACGTTAAAATGATTTGCAGGATCAACATAATACCTATGATAAGGAACGCTTTTTTATTGCTGAAAAATTCTTTTGAGAAGGCGAGTTTACGCGTGCGAATATTAAAGAGATAAAAAATTTTACTCATAACCACGATATTCACGACCATCGTACTTGCTGTGGCTTGATTAGCCCCGTATGCGATCAGCCAATCGTAAGCAAGCAAGCTTAACACAGCCATCAAAATGGCAATATAAGCAATCTGAAACGCCTGCCGCTTATCGATAAAAGGTTCCGTCGTGTCTCTCGGCGGACGTTGCATGATCCCTTCTTCGGCCGGTTCAAAAATAAAGGCGAACTGGATGGTGATGGCCGAGACCATATTGATCCACAACATCTGCGTCGCCTGAAGGGGTAAATCATTCTGCAAAAGAAGGGTGATCGCAATGATCAATCCTTCCGCAAAGGATGTCGGCAAGAGATACAAAATACTCTTTTTGATATTGTCATAGATACGGCGTCCTTCATGGATCGCTGTACTCATCGTTGAAAAATCATCATTAACTAAAACGATATCCGCAGAATCCTTCGATACATCCGTGCCTTTTTGCCCCATCGCAACACCAATATCAGAAATTTTAAGAGCGGGAGCATCATTCACGCCGTCGCCTACCATGGCGATAACTTTACCACTGTGCTGGTACGCCTTAACAATCTGCAGTTTGTTATCCGGTGTTGTTCGTGCAAACACCTGGTAATCATTGATTTTTTCGGTTAATTCTTCTTCAGTCATTTCATCCAATTCGACACCCGTTATGGTATTGACATGTTCATCTAAACCTAACTGTTCAGCAATCGCTTTGGACGTGCTTGGGTGATCACCTGTGATCATTTTGACTTCGACACCAGCCTCGCGCATAATTTTAATCGCCTCGATGATTTCTTCTCTCGGTGGGTCCATGATCCCTACAATACCTAGAAATCCGACTCCACCGTCCAGGTCATCATGATCGATGTCCTCTTTATGCTGTTCGAGACTTTTGACCCCTACGGCAACAACACGTTCGCCTTGAGAAGACAAGTCTTCTACTATAGCCCGTCAATACGTCAGATCGAAATCCGTTTCATAGGCTACTGCCATTTCAAAAATCTTATCTGGAGAACCTTTGATGTATATTTTTTGTTCACCGGTTTTCTTGTGCTGTGAAAGTGAGGCGATATAACGGTACTCTGAATCAAATGGAATGCGGTCCATTTCTTGATACTCTGTTTCATCTGATTTGTGGACTTTCTGATACAAGGTCAAGAAAGAACCATCTGTAGGTTCACCGTTGATGATCCAGTGACCATCTTCTTGTTCCAAGGTTGTTTCGTTTGCTTCATTTCCTGACTGAATCAATTCTCTCAAGACAGGAAAATCCTCCACATCAATGGGTTTGTTGTTTTTGTAAATATCCCCCTCAGGAGCATACCCCACACCCGTCACATTATATTCGCCTTCAGATGTAATGATTTTCTGAACAGTCATTTCATTTCTAGTCAGCGTTCCTGTTTTGTCTGTGGCAATAACATCAACAGATCCCAGTGTTTCAGCTGCAGGCAAAGATTTTACGATGGTATTCTTTTTATTCGCCATATCCCTGACACCCATCGCCAAGACGACAGACGTTGTAGCCGGTAACCCTTCAGGGACGGAACCCACGATCATCGTGATCACCGCCAGCGAAAGTGCGCCCAATGTATAATTCCCGATAAATAGGCCGAAAACAAATAACAACAGCGCCACACCTAAAATAACGTAAGAGATATTTTTACCTAACTGATCGATTTCTTTCATTAACGGTGTTTTCTTATGGGACTGTTCACTGACAGCCGAACTTATTTTACCAATCTCTGTTTCCTCGGCTGTTGCGATAACAACACCGGTCCCATTACCATTTGTCACAGCAGTCGAAGAAAAAACCATATTCCTCTGATCTCCTGTAGATAGAATTCCCTCTAGTGCATCTTCGAATTTCTCAACAGAACCTGATTCACCTGTCAAAGACGATTCCTGAACTTTCATGTTTTCTACCTGAACCAGACGTAAATCAGCCGGGATATTATCTCCCGCTTCTATATAAACCATGTCACCTTTGACCACTTCTTCGGCAGGGATGTCCATTCGTTTTCCGTCTCTTATCACGGTGGCCTGTGTGGACAACATTTCTTTTATTTTTTCCAGGGCATTAGAGGCATTCACTCCCTGATAATAACCAATAAAAGTATTCGCTATGATAACTAGTCCGATCACCACGGCATCCGAATAATGCCCCATCCCTATGGTTAAAGCTACGGCGGCAAATAAAATATAAATGACTACATTGTTTAATTGTCTGAGCAAAATCATCCATTTGGACGTTTTTTCTTCCTTTAATTCGTTTAAACCGTCTCTTTTTAATCGTTTTTCGGCTTCTTCTGACGTTAGTCCGTCCGTAAAATCTGTCTCAAATCGATCTATGATTTCCTCCGGCGTAAAGTGGTATACTTTTTTGATCGACTTATTGCCATTAGCCATAAGAGTCATCCTTTTTTAATTAACTTTTATAGCCTAATCATAATAGAAACTGTGTCATTACTGAACAAAAACGCTTATTAAAAAGCTCAATGATTGTTTTATTTTGTATGTAAAAAGCCGATACATAATCGTATCGGCTTCTACTTTCAAACTGCTTTTTTCTTCTTGCTACTGTGTGCCATGAGAAGCAGTAAAATTATATTGAAAATATTGATGCCGAATGCAATAGCGAATGCCGGTGCATACGAACCCGTAAAGTCATAGATAAAACCCACGGCTGCTAATGATATCGCCCCGCCAAGACTAGTTGAAAAGGCAAGGATCGGAAATAAACGTGTGAAGTTGTAGCGACCAAAGAATTCCTTGGTCAGCAAGGTGACACTTACCGAAGGGATAGAATACGCCGCACCAAATAGAAATGCCCCGACGTACAGCATTGGAATGATTTCAAATATCCACAGTATAACACTGGACAATCCAATTAAAGCTAAGATAATAATGGTACTTTTCACAGGACCCACTCGGTCACTCACGTAACCTAAACTCAGTTTGAAGCCAATGCTACTTATCATTGCCACTGATAGCATCACTGCGCCAACATCAGAGGAAAAATCAAGTGTTTGAGCAAACCCAGGGAAATGCTGTGGTACGCCGATCAATAATGTTTGAAACAATGTGAAAACGAATAGTAGACCGAAAATATACATAGAAACATCCCTATTTTCTTCGCGTTTGATAATTGCCCTTTGTTTAGCTCCACCTTCATCTAATTCCTTTGAGCCATAGGGTAAATAGCCACTTTCTTTCGGATCAAGAGTGAACGGGATAATGATAGCAGGTAAAGCGAACAGGATAATCAATATCCCCATAATACGGTAGGATTGTTGCCAGCCGAGACTGGTGATAAGTGATGAGAATACTGGCGAAAATATCGCTCCAGTAACACTACTGAAACTGAGGACGATACTGGTTACCAAACCATGCTTCGCACTGAACCATTCATTGATGACGATGATCAGAGGTACCCAGGCCAACATGCCCGTTCCGATCCCTCTAAGGATTCCTAAAATATTGAATAGCCAGATCGAGCCTACCCACCCAAGCAAATAGTTGGATAGTCCACCGAGCAAAGCTCCTGTGATAATGACTTGTTTGAATCCATACTTCTTCATTAACCTTGGTACATAAAGTGACATGACGGCTTTCATTAAAAGCGTTAGTGTGTTGTGCATCGCTACGGATCCGCGGTAGACACCCAGACTGTCTGCAATCGGTGTTATGAATACACCGTTAGTCATGACGGGCAATCCAACCGCACTGACAGCAAGTCCACACATGGTCATAACTACGACCCAGTGCATTCTACTCTTGTTTTGCAAACCCAATTCTCCTCACTCTAAAGTCATTGTCTTCAATTATACGATAATGAATCAGAAGAAGTAAGTATAATTGATTTTATCTGTGTTGAAAATAACTCAGTTACCTTTATGGTGCTTCCAAAGTCATTACAACAAGTTCCGGACGATTAAAAAGACGAAGAGGAAAGACGCTGTTGCCCAATCCTCGACTGACTATCATTGTCGTAGTGCCTTTCGTATATTCTCCAATTGTATAATCAGGTAAGAAACCTTGTCCTGGTGAGTAGATGCCTCCGATGATCGGTAAGCGAATTTGTCCACCATGAGCATGACCAGTAAGGACGAGATCGACGTCACTTTCTTCGTAAATATCTATCAATTCAGCGCGGTGAGATAGAAGCAGATTGAAATCAGTCGGACTCTCATTCATTAACTCTTCCATTTGTTTTTGAAGAACCAATTCTTCAGTTCCCTCTTTTTCTACCTCTTCAAACAAAATAGTTAGTGGATCAGCCAAACCCAGCAAATTGATCTGCTCATTGTTTTTCTCCAAAAGCTGACTAGCGTTATCTAAGTTTATGACCCCTACTTCATCCAACATTTCTTTTAATTCCGGATATTTGTTAGATGCAACTTCATGATTGCCAGATACAAAATATAGAGGTGCAATAGAACTGGCATCTTCCAGAAAGTCTTTAGCAATGGCTAAATCTGTTCTGTTTCTGTCGATCAAATCTCCAGTGATCACTATAATATCCGGGTTTTCTGATTCAATTTTATTCGTTAAATTTTTATCAAAGTCTTTATTGTGTAAGTCAGAGACTTGTACGACGGTATATCCATCAAAAGATTGCGGGATTTCATCACTACTATAGGAGTAATGCGTCATTTCGATCGCATTATTTCCCCAATATAAGAAAAATGATAAGCCGGCGATAAATATAACCCTTATCATCCATACACTTATTTTTTTGTTTTTATTCATAACAATCCCCTTTTTGTAGCTGATCAGTTTTTCATTCCGATTCATAATTGCCGTTTATAACTTATCATTATAAATGATGTGCAGCGAATTAGATAGACTACTAATCAAATATAAGTATAAAGGCCCTGTCCATTATAGTGCAAGTAATTGACACTATATCAGTTTCCACTGATTATACATTGATTTCATGATCAAACTCAGGTTAGCGCCTTGCAACTGTATATTTTTCACTACTTCTTATCCAAATATTGAATCTTTTCAACAATTTTGAGTACAAAAAAACCTTCATTTAAGAGAAGGTTTTTATCTTAACTTATTCTTTTTAATAGATTTAATAATGTCTACATTTTTCTGACCGTTATTTTTAGTACAACCTCACTATATCGGTTCGCTTTTCTAACTATTCTTGGTTTCATTGATTTGAAATCAGAATTTAACCGAACAAAATCAGTCGTTCTGATACACATCATCCTTCATGTGGTAGCCATCATCAATAACTGTTTCCATTATATTTGACTGATCGACAACGACTGGTGTCAATAAAATTGTAGGGACATCTTTTTTACCATTATTAATAGTAGTAACAGTTGAAATTATTTCGCCCCCTGCCATCTTGACCGCTATTTCAGCAGCTTGTTCGGTCAATGACTTGATTGATTTATAAACCGTCATGGATTGGGTGCCCTCTACTATTCTTAGAATACCTTCTAATTCCGCATCCTGTCCAACAACTGGTATCTTTCCTGACAAGCCCTGTTCTTCCAACGCTTCGATCACTCCACCTGCAGTCGCATCATTTCCAGCGATGACAGCATCTATCTGATTCTCATTAGCAAGAAGGGCCGCTTTCATATTCGCTTTTGCATTCTCCGGCATCCAGGCATCTGTCCACTGATCATAGACTACTTCGATCTTTCCATCCTGAATGAAAGGTTGCAGTACTTCATATACGCCTTTCTTCATTAGATGAGCATTATTGTCCGTTTCAGCTCCTGCGATATACACATATTTACCTTCAGGGACCAATTGAGTAATCGCGTGCCCCTGCAAGGCACCAATTTTTTCATTATCAAAGGATATGTACAAATCTACGTTGGCATTCATCACTAGTCGATCGTAGGAGATGACAGGTATGTCTGCCATTTGAGCTTTTCCAACTATTGATGCTGCAGCCTCAGCGTTGTGTGGGACCAGTACAAGTAAATCAATCCCTTGACTGATCATGCGTTCAGCTTGTGCTATTTGGAGGGCGTCATTACCGTTAGCCGCTTTTATTTCAACTTCAGCACCCAACGCTTCAATCGACTCTCTAAACATATGCTTGTCTTTTTCCCATCGTTCTTCAACGAGAGTATCCATGGAAAAACCAATCTTTAACTTTCGGTCTGCTTCATTAGTACTTGAAATTTCCTTAGCTGAACTACTAATATCTGCAGAATCAAAGTCACGGGAAAACTCTTTGGAATTATTTGTACAACCCACTAAAAGGATAGCTGTAAATATAAATATACAGAGTCCCACTATTCCCTCTCTATGCCTATTCATTGATTGACCTCCCTTATTCACTAGAAGAAACTGAAAACCCAAGTATTTTATCCCGATATTTCTTTGGTGATAGTCCAACTTGTTTTTTAAATACTTTACTGAAATAGTTCGGGTCATGATAACCCACCTCAAATGCAATTTCCTTGATACTTTTTTCTGGAAACAACATATTTTCTTTTGCCTTATCCACACGGCATCGAGTCAAATAATCTATATAATTGATATTCAGCTTTTCTTTAAATAATTTGCTGATATAAATGGCACTCAAGCCCACTCTATCTCCCAGTATTTCCAATGATATATTTTCACTTGAGTGATTTTTAATATACTGCTTGATTTGATGAATGGTGTCCAGTTCATTACCGTTATATCTACGCTCGTACTGATGATTGATTTCCTCAATGTACATCCCGATTTCCTCAACTAATTGTTGATAAGATTGTTCTTTTAAAAAGTAATGTCCCGATTGGATATCGATCCCCATTTCAGCAAGCGTGTGATAGATCCCCCAAATCAATTCCATTATCCGCTGTTTCGTATGTTCTAAGGGGATTTCTTCTTTTTCATAAGATTTTATCAGCATCACCAAACGATTTTTAATATTTTCCCATTCTCCTAGTCTTACTTGCTCCAGAAATTCTTCTTCCTTGTATTTCTGGAGCAATGTATCACCATAATTAGTCTCAGTATTTATATCCATATAAAACCGATATGTCCCTGCCCGCGTGATATCCATCATGGCAATCAATGCTTCGTGGTATGATTTTTTCATTTGATCCAGTGATTTATAAATCTCACCTATACCGACATACCATTCTCGACCCTGTTTATTTTGGTTATCTTTCAATCCGTTTTTTACGATTGCAGTAACCTGAGACCGATAACTATTTTCGTTATTTCGAAAAACGATCAACGGGAAGTGCCTGCCATGCAGAGCACCGACCCAAACACTGCCTAATTTTTTTATTTGATTGACCCATGGAACATAAACATTTTCAAACCCTTCTGGAATAAGAATAACCATAACGAACATCTCATCTGCTGATTTTATATCCAGCATCTCCATCAACGTTTCAACATGCACTTCATGGACATGATCGAACAACAACTGGGTAACCATATCCGTTTCAAGCACCTGTCTCGACTTTTCAAACTGAAGATCATTTTTTATGTCGTTTTCTTTTCTTTCCTGCTCCACTTCGATTTCTTTGATCACTTTCCCCACGGTCACTACGATTTCACTTATTTTGCTAGGTTTTAACAAATAGTCCTTTACACCCAGCTTTATCGCCTCTCTCGCAAACTGGAAAGTGTCATGAGCCGTCACCATTACAAACTTTATAGCTGGAAAATCCATCATAATTTCCTTGATTGCATCTAAACCATTCATTCCAGGCATTTTGATATCCATTAAAATCAGATCCGGTTTGAAGCTACGGGATAAATCGATGGCCATTTGTCCATTTTTAGCTTCTGCTATTTCCAGTCCTTCAAAAGATTCTGACAAGATTTTTTGCATACTCACGCGTTCGATTTCCTCATCATCCACAATCATTACTTTAGGCATTTGCTTTCAAACTCCTTTGCTTTGGAATATAGAGGGTGATTTTGGTTCCTTTTCCAAGGGTACTTTCAATATGAATCAGATTATCAGTTTCATAAAATAATTGCATGCGTTTAACCACATTGATGAATCCTATACCGGTTGAGTGACCTTCTTTTGGCACAAGTAATCCCTTCAACAGTTTATCCGCTTTTTCTTCGGACATTCCCGGTCCATCATCTTCTATATCTATTCTTACGTAGGGCTCTGCGTCTTTCACGCTGAAAAGAATTTTTCCGCCTTCCTCTCGCGGTTCAACAGAATATATGATGGCATTCTCAATAATGGGCTGAAGTGTGAGCGCCGGTAGTTGAACATGCAAAAGGGTACTATCGATATCTTCCAAAAAGATCAATCTTTCTGTATATCTTGCTTTTTGTATAGCTATATATCTTTCCAGGATAGTGACTTCTTCCAGCAAAGTCACTGAACGATCGAGGCTTTTTAAATTATATCGCAATAAATCTGCGACATTGACCAACATATCGCTTGTTTGTTCCGATCCTTCAAGGTATGCTTTTTTCGATATAGTGTTCAAGGTGTTGAACAAGAAATGAGGATTGATCTGACTTTGCAGACTACGGAATTGACTTTCCTGCAATAAGATTTTATTGTCCTTTAGTTCTTTTTCCAATTCCGCCTGCTCTTGGATTTCTTGTATCAAGTTATTGATATTCAGACGCATTCGATTGAATGTCCTTGCTAAGAAATTAAATTCGTCATTTGAGTGAACGGTGACAACTTTATTGAAATCTCCCTGTGATAATGTATTAGCTGCTTCCGTCAACTGAATGATCGGACGGGTTATACTTCGTGACAACAAATAAGAAAAAATCACTAATGTGGCCGTCAACAGCAGAATCAGCCATATGCCGAACCTGTTTAACGCTGTCGATCTGGCAATGATGCCTCTATATACGACATCATATGTTTCCAATTCAGTTTCAACTAATGCCGTTTTTGTATCTGAAATATAAGTGGCAATCCGAGTAGCATCATTGAATTCATGTATTGCCGCCTCAGATTCTTCTTGATTGGATAGGCTGATCGTTCTTTCTACCGTCTCCATCAAACTATCCATCAGATGAATGTAATTGAGCAGTTCAAATTCATTTTCCGAATGACCCAAGTCCCAAATCTCATTTTCCATATTTTGTATCTTTAATTCTCTTTCATCGATGGCTCTTAGATTTGATGCTGTCGGGTCATACAGATAGTTGTTCAAGTCCATGATTAAATCTTGACTTTCTTCATTTACTTCATTCAAAACTAAGTATCTTTGTAAAATAGCGTTATACTGATCATGTGTTTGACTAATATACATAGATAGCGCAATCCAAATCCCCATCATAATAAGTACAATTACGGAAGTCAAAGAAAAGATTTTCTTCTGTATGGTATTCATAATTCGTCCTTCACTTTCACGATTGTAATGGGTGTGAAATAACCATCAAAATCAAGTGGAGCGCTTTTTCCCTCTAACCATTCAATAAGCAATTCCACTCCCAATCTACCCATCATTTCAGGATCCTGTGCTACGATAGCATCCAATTTACCTTGCTGGAACAAGCCTTCAATATCAGCATGATCATCAAAGGAATAAATAAATAAGGGATCAATTTGTTTTCGTCGACTTATTTCCTGGATCATGCCCGAGGTGACCTCCGAATTAATTGCAACAAAACCTTCTATCTCAGGATGATTGTTCAAAAGATTTTGAGTCGTTGCCATAACCTTTTCTTTGGAGGTGTCTGTTCTTACATCTATCACTGAGATATTAGGATGTTTTCTGAATACAGCTTGAATACCATTTAGCCGGAGGGATTGATAATGTTGTGGTTCCTGATCATACATGATGGCTACCTCTCCAGAATCTCCCATATCCAAGATCAACTGTTCCGCAATCAGTTTCCCTGCTTTAAAATGATTCGATCCGACATAAGTGCGCCGCAGACTTTCCTCTATTGGGACATCTTCTGCAATCGTGATCACAGGAATGCCATAAAAAGCGGCTTTTATTTTTGTCAATTCTTTGAATTTTTCCTTATCGAGCCCTTGCACAATAATTCCATCAACTTTTGAGTGAATAGCCAATTCCAGATTGCTTAAAAAAGCTTCCTCATTTTTGCCGTAGTTACCCAAATTTTCGAGCATTACGCCTTCTTGTTCGGCTAGTTCACTTGCACCTTTGGCTACACTGTTCCAAAAAGGTGTATCAACATCTTGGGTGATCAGCACCAGTCGGTATTGCTGATTTTCACTCATAAGTGGTAAAGGTTCCTTCCAATCTGAATTAATGACGCTTTCTGCTGAAATATACGTCAAGTAGCTAAGCACACTTAGGATCAGCACAGCTAAAATGCTCAATGATTTATTCAATATAGTGGCCCCTTTTTATGTAACCGTTTTAACACTTACTCATCTTACAGTTTTAACGGGTCCCTGACAATGAAAACAAGCAAAACTCTGCAACATCCGAATGGATTTTTTATCCTGTTCGTTTGTTATTGCAGAGTTCTTTTAAATGCTCGATTTTCTAAATCCTATTTAATTTTTATACAATTTTCTTTTGTGCTTATTTCCCTCTTTTTCTTGTCATGACATCAAAGATAACCGCTCCTGCTAATACTCCACCACGAATCATATACTGATACGAGATACCGACACCCATCAAATTCATGCCATTAGTCAGAGATGCCATAACGATGGCACCAATAATAGCACCGGTTACTTTACCCACACCACCTGCTGATGAAACACCGCCTACATAAGCGGCTGCAATTGCATCGAGCTCGAATAACATTCCCGCTGTTGTCGTAGCGGATTGCAAACGGGATGTATACATGATCCCTGAGAGTGCAGCAAGCATGGACATAGAACCCATCACCATAAATGTAACTTTCTTAACGTTGATACCACTTAGGTGTGCAGCCTCGGGATTACTTCCCACAGCATATATTTGACGACCCAATACTGTTTTACTTGTGATGAAATGATAGATCATGGTGACTAACAGAACAATGATCACTGTCCATGAAAAGCCATTATATCCCGCCAAGATGATCGTAATATAGCCAATGATCAAAGAGAGAAACACCATTTTAAGTAAGAAAATCCCTGTAGAAACCACGTCGAAATTATATTTCTTTTTATCGCTTCTAGTTTTGATTTCACCATAAGAAAAAAACAAAATGGTAACGAATCCGATCAGCAATGTCAAAAGATGTAAATCATTGATTTTCGCAAGGGATGGAATGAAGCCATTACCGATCGCATTGAAAAAATCATTCTGGACAATTATTGTTCCTGTGCCAGCGGTCACTTGCAGCAACGCGCCCCTGAAAACCAACATCCCGGCCAACGTAGCGACGAAAGCAGGTATGCCTAACTGAGCGATAAGGAAGCCGTTAAAGAAACCGATTAAAATTCCGAGTAATAATATAATTGGAATAACGATGAAAACGGACAGCTCATATTGCATAAGTAATATGGCAGATACTGCTCCCAGAAAACCAGCTATATAACCTACCGATAAATCGATGTGACGTATGACGATGACAAGCGTCATACCCACTGCCAGAACTGCGATATAACCGGCTGAATCCAACATATTACTGATATTACGAGAGGACATGAACATGCCGTCTGTCAACAGATTAAACACAATCATGATGAAAAAGAGCGCTATGAACATGCCGTAATCTCGGATGTTTTCTTTTATTAACATTTTTGCTTCATTCACTAATTTCATTCGTTTATCCTCCTATTGTGTCGCAAGTTCCATGATACTTTCCTGATTGGCTTCTTGAGCCTTGACTTCGCCTTTAATTTCGCCTTCAGCCATGACATAGATCCGGTCACTCATCCCTAATATTTCGCCCAATTCTGAAGAGATCATAATAATACTCATTCCACGGCTGATCAATTCATTCATGACAGTATAAATCTCAAACTTAGCCCCTACATCAATGCCACGGGTCGGCTCATCCAAGATCAATATGTCAGGTGAACTAAAAAGCCATTTGCTGATAGAAACTTTTTGCTGATTCCCGCCACTAAGCTTCCCAACTAGCTGATCAATCGACGATGACTTGATATGGATGGAATTTTTGTAACTTTCAGCTACGGTGACTTCTTCGTTGCTATTGAGTATCCCTTTACTTGACACACCTTTTAAATTTGCTGCCGTAATATTATTAGTGATGTTTTGGGTCAGAAACAATCCATTTCCCTTACGATCTTCGGTCACATAGGCGATACCTTCTTTGATTGCATCACTCGTATGCCGGAAATTTTTTTCCTCATTATTAAGTAAAAGCGTTCCTTTTAATTTGTAACTTCTTGGATTTCCAAACATACTCAAGGCAAGTTCGGTCCTTCCTGAACCCATTAAGCCAGCAAGACCAATGATCTCACCTTTTTTCAAATTTATATCCGCTTTTTTCACAACAAAGCGTCCTAACTGCTGATCATAAGCCGACCAGTCTTTGAGTTCCAGAATAGTCTCTCCAAAGTGGTTTTCAGGTCTCTTTGGAAAGATATCACTCAACTCTCGACCCACCATATGTTTGATTATCGTGCGTTCGTTCACTTCCCCTTTGCTTGCATCCAGAGTACAGATGGTCTGACCATCACGGAGTACAGTCACTTTATCCGAAATCGTTACTACCTCTTTTAATTTATGGGTGATCATGATGCAGGTGATCCCCTGATTTTTCAGCGCTTTTATCAACTCTAATAAATTGGCACTGTCATCTTCATTAAGTGCTGCGGTAGGTTCGTCTAAAATCAGAAGTTGAACGTCTTTGCTCAATGCCTTGGCAATTTCAATCAATTGTTGTTTTCCGACGCCTAGATCTTTTATTAGTGTTTCAGGTTTGACTTTTAAATTGACTTTCTTCAACATTTCCTTGGATTTTATAATGGTTTGATTCCAGTTGATAATGCCGCCAGTCTTGACTTCGTTTCCAATGTAAATATTTTCATATACCGGTAAATCCGGAAACAGGGCCAGTTCCTGATAAATAATGGCAATACCCGCTCTTTCACTATCATTGATAGTGTTGAACTGCTGTACTTTCCCATCCAATACGATATCGCCTTCATATTCCCCGTACGGATACACGCCACTCAATACTTTCATCAACGTGGATTTCCCTGCACCATTTTCGCCAACCAGACAGTGGATCTCACCTTTTTCCACTTGAAAAGTGACGTTGTCCAGGGCTTTTACACCAGGAAATTCTTTAGTTATGTTATGCATTTCAAGAATATTCTCAGCCATAAATCCTCCCACCTTCATTAAAATACATTTAGAACAAGAAATAGTGATAGCAAGCTATCACTATTTCTTATTTCTATTGTTATCAATAAGTTTAGTCTAAACCTGTAAACTCATCTGCTTCATAATAACCAGAATCAATTAATTCAGCTTGTACATTCTCTTCATCTACAACAATGACTTCTGATTGCATTGCTTCTACTTCTTTGACACCATTATCATATGACCCAGTTGTTTCAGGTGTGTCGCCATCTAATAATGTGATAGCCATACCCATAGCATCTTCAACTAGTCGTCTTACATCCTTGAATACTGTCATAGATTGTTTGCCATCAATGATATATTGAATAGAAGCTTTTTCTGCATCTTGGCCTGTTATAATATAACTTGTAATATCATTGTCTGAAGCAAATGTATCAGCGATCGAACGAGCTGTGCCATCATTAGGAGCTAGGATAGATATGTCTCCTTTAAGATCATCTCCTGCTGAAGTCAAATGTGTTTGAGCTTTATTGATTGCTTCGTTAGGATCCCAGTTTGTTGTGATTTGACCCATGATGCTGCCCATTTCGTCACGTGTCAATTCAGCAGTGTCTGACAAAGCTTCTGCCTCACTTGAATTGGCAATCACAAATGTTCCATCAGCAATTTTAGGTTGAAGCACTGACCATGCACCTTCAAAGAAAAGGAACGCATTATTGTCAGATGATGCTCCTGCATATAGATACAAAGGAATGTCTGATCCTTCTGCACTGTCGATCAAATATTGCCCCTGAGCTTCACCAACAGCTAAACTATCGAAAGTAACGTAGTAATCAACTGCTTCTGTACTTGTTATCAAACGGTCATACGCGATGACTGTAATGCCTTCATCAGCTGCTGCTTGAGCTGCTGCCCCTGCTGCGTCACCATCATGTGGACTCATAATCAAAACGTCGATCCCCTTGCTGACTAATGTTTCCACGTTTTGTAATTCATTTGCTGCTGAACCCTGACTGAACAAAATTTCTGTCGTATAGTCTGAATCGGATAAGGCATCCATGAATCGTTGTTCATCTTGTACCCAACGAGGTTCATCACGAGTTGGTAAAACTATTCCAACATCCAGTCCACCATTGGAATCAGTATCTGAATCAACTTCTTCGGTTGTGTCCTCATCTGTCGTTTCTGTAGCTTCTCCTTCAGTGTCTCCATTACATCCAGCCAAAACGAAACTTAATAGCCCCGTCATAAATAATAGTCTTGTACCCTTTACCATGTTTAACATATTCTTGCCCCTCTCACTATTTTTGTATCTATGTTTAGTTTAGTCACCATAACCAATCTTTGAAAGCGCATACTATAGCAAATTATTAATATTACCTGTATTTTTTTAATATAGCTTAAACGAAAGTTCATATATATCTTTTTGATTAAATGGAAATAAAAAACAGCCGCTGAAAGGGTGATTTGCTCCTTCCAGCGACTGCCTATAGACTATTGTAATTTAAAGTTCATCGAGATGCTTAATATAAAAATCGAGAATGGGATTCGCCATGTCTCGCTGTTCGCCTTGCCAGTGAAACATGCTCAAAGGACCTGGACTAAATTCGATTTCTGTAAGAACATAATTAGTCGCATTAGGTTCTTCAGTGATGTCGTCCGCAATGACATCTACGCCGCCATAATGAAACCCGGGGACAGCCTGTATAGCTTTGATAGCTAGTTCGTTGAATTTTGGATGAACAGTATCAGTAAAATCGATGCCTTCTCCACCACTTGCAATATTCGATTCATCACGAATGACAATAGCTTCATCTTTTTGAGGAATTGTTTCTAACGTACGTCCTTCTCTAAATAGTCGTCCAAGTTTTGTTTTATCTGTAGGAATTAAAAAATTCTTTAAATCCCGATCTTTGGATCGACGTTCATTTTTTTCTTGAATCAATTCAAAGATGGTGTGTTCTCCATCACCGGTCACATTTGCACGTGCACGTTTTGAAACAGCCAGCACTTCTCCGTCAACAACGTAAAAACGATAATCATCTCCATCAAATTGTTTTTCGATCAGGATTCGCTCAAAATCATTTCCTATCAGCATCGAAATTTTATCAAGATGGCGGTCTAGTGATTCATCACTGTAAACATTTGTATAGACGCCTTCTCCTCGTGATAAATTGTTTGGTTTCAAAACTACGGGATAGCCTATTTTATTCGCAAAGGCTTTTATTTCTTCACTTTCAAAAACTCTCAAGTAAATCGACTCGGGTGTTCGAACATTTTCATTTTTGATCAATGCCCTTGCCAGATACTTGTCATCCACGATCCTCATCATGGCTGCGGATGAGAGCGGTCCATTCATATCTCTAAATAATAACTCTTTTCCTTCTATTGTCACTATCATCGTATCAAAGGTCAATCGTTCAACCTTATACCCACGTTTGCGTGCCGCTTCTTCCAGTAATGTAGATTTCAGGCCTTCTCTCGTTTCAAATTCCATTTCTTCTTTTTTAACTTCTTCAATTTGAGTTGTTTCTAAATTCATCACTTCTTTTTCCTCCAAACATCTTTTTAGGTGACACTTTACGCTTAAATCTCAACACATACTATCTTAACATAATTCCTTAATTTTTTTCATTTTTAACACTCTGCTACTATCCAAGAAAACGACTGAGAAAATTGTCATATTCAGTCTAAGACATTCTCTTTAAATAACTATTAAGCTTATTGCTCAAGATGAGAATAAACGCATTCGATAAATCTTTAAAACCTTTAACCTATAGTCTTATTGTCTCTCGTTTCAATACTTAATCTGATGCTTTTGTCGTTATCGTTGCTAAAATCCGATATATTTGATACTTTTATACTATGAAATACATATTGAGGGAGGAAAAAATGATGGAGTCGAAACATGTTGTTATTACTGGCGCCGGCAGTGGCTTAGGTGCTTCACTTGCGCTGAAATATTCGGAAATGGGTTATCATGTCACGCTACTCGGTCGAACATTCAGTAAATTAAGACACGTGGCGGATAAGATGGAGACTGATAAGGTTTCAGTCTATACCGTTGATGTGTCATCAGCAGAAGAAGTTACCAATGTCTTTACTCAAATAAAAGACGACAACGGTAACATCGATATATTAGTGAACAATGCTGGCGTCGGTATCTTCGATGATGCAGAAAATATCCCATCAGATTCAGTCGATCAAATGATCGATATCAACTTAAAGGGAACGATATATTGTACACAGGCTGTTCTACCTGAAATGAAAGAAAGAAATGAAGGCACCATCATTCAAGTCATATCTACAGCTGGTAAAAAAGGTAAACCTTCTGAATCGGTCTATTGCGCAAGCAAGTTTGGTGTCCGAGGATTTACAGAAAGCATCGTAAAAGAGTTGAGTGATACAGACATTCATGTTTTAGCTGCTTACATGGGTGGGATGAAAACCAGTTTCTGGGATGATATCTATACTGCAGAAGAAATCAAACATCTCATGGACCCAGATGATGTCGCTGATATTATCCTGGCAAATGTAAAAGCAAGAAAATACCTCACCGTTCCTGAAATCGTCATAAAAAATCATAAGCTGTAAAAAAAGAAGGTGTTGACCAGTAACGGTCAGCACCTTTTTCAATGTTCGGTTTTCACTTCAAGTATTTTTCTTCATCAAAGTGTCTGATGGTTAAAGTTTCACCTTTCAGTAAATTATAGTCAGTACCTTCGTGATTGATAGAAACTTGAATCACTCGACCATGGAACTGCACTTTGAAGCTTACAGCGGTCCAGTTTTTCGGCAAGCGTGGTGAGAAGTGTAAGGTATCTTTAACTAAATGCATACCTCCAAAACCATAAACTATACTCATCCACGTCCCGCCCATATTAGCTGCATGGACGCCATCTTTGGTATTACTTTGCAAATCCGTCAAATCCATCAAGGCCGTATCCATGAAGTAACCATAAGCTTTATCCAGATCACCTAAGTGACTTGCCATCATGCCAAATATAGAACGAGATAAGGATGAATCATGGGTCGTTACCGCTTCATAATAGGCGTAATCACGTTTCTTTTGACTATGAGAAAACTCATCGGAGAACAGGAATTCAGCCAAGACGGTGTCCGCTTGTTTGTTAACCTGATAACGATAAATCGTTAATGGATGATAATGCAAAAGTAATGGGAAGTTGTCCTTTGGTGTATTCTCAATGTCCCATACCTCTTTATGGAAGAAACTGTCATCCTGCATCGTGAGTTCTTGTTCCTCATCATAAGGCAGGAACATCTTTTCAGACGCTTTTTTCCAATTCTCCAGTTCACTTTTCTGGAAATTTATTTTCTCCAGTACCATTTCTCCAATTACATCATTTGACTCAAGGGCTTCTTCAACCATCTCGATGGCATAGTTAAAATTATGCTTAGCCATCAGATTAGTATAATAGTTGTTGTTAACAATTGCTGTATATTCGTCTGGTCCAGTCACACCATTCAGAACAAATGCACCGTTTCTTTTTTTGTCATAGTGTCCCCACCCAGCGTAGAATCGAGCGGTTTCTACTAGGATTTCTAATCCCTCGTTCATACCAAAGGCTTGATCACCAGTAACTTTAATATACGTGTGGACGGCATGAGCGATATCACCATTAATATGAATTTGGGCTGTTCCCGCGGGATAGTATGCACTTGCTTCTTTACCATTGATGGTCCGCCAGGCAAAAAGCGCCCCGTTATCGATTGCCATCTCTCTTGCTCTTTCTCTCGCTTGCGGCAGAATCGTATACCGATAATTTAGCAAATTTTCAGCAATTTCAGGTTGTGTATATAAGAAAAAGGGCAACATATACATTTCCGTATCCCAGAAATAATGACCCTCATAGCCTTCGCCAGTCAAACCTTTGGCAGACATATTACGTAGCCCGTCACGCCCGGCAGCTTGGTGTAAATGGAACAAGTTGAAACGCAGGCCGACTTGAATTTCGTCATCACCCTCTATCTGGATATCAGATATGCTCCAGAAAGCCTTCATAAATTGTATGTGCTGCTCTTTTATTTCATCAAACCCGAGTTTTGCAACGTCATCAAGGAGATCTGAAATGCGTTCAGCCTCTGATTCATTTTTTGAGCCATCATCAAATATGTTGCCATACGCAACAAAACGTTCCAGCGTAACTGATCGATCTTTAGCGGTTTCCATTGACCAATTTTCGGAACCGTTTATGAAGCGTGACTTAACTGACGAATCAGATAAGTTGTTTTTTTCACCTACGATAAGATGCAAGTGCGTGTTATTCGTTTTGATATGCAACATTTGATTTTCTGAACCTTCTATTCTTTCTGACTGAAACTGTCGTTCCTTTTGTGCTTTGATGCGCGGATCATTGCTTTCTTCCTCTGATACCATACCCATATGTTCTAAATCATCAAGGGTCGCAGCGACTTGGAGCTCACATCCGGTATCATGAGGTGTCAACGTTATTTTTTGGGCTAACAGTTCTGGATAGTTATACGATACGAAACGCTCGATTTTGACATCCAGCTGATGGCCTTTCGTATTTTTCCAGCTGAATGTTCTCGTAAGTACCCCCTGTTTTAAATCCAGTTGACGTTTATGGTTGGTCGTCTTTCCCGAATCAAGATCGAACATTTCATTATCTAGCTTAATCGCCAGCTTTTTGCCGTTAGGCACTGGAATCACGGTTTGATGCTCCTCAGCATAACCATATGCCCATTCCCCATATTGAATCGGTTCACTGTCATAAAAAGCATTCACTAACGTCGCTTCACTGTGGCTATACTCTCTCGTACGTTCAGCTTCTTCTAAACTCCCACGTGTACCAAAATGGCCATTGGATAAAGCAAACAACGTCTCATTCTGTTTGATCGTTTTCTCGGAAGTACCTTCTTCGGTAAGTATCCATTTAGAATCTTTTGTAATTAATGGAATCATATTAAGCTCCTTTCATATTGTTCAATAGTATATCTACAATTGCATTAATTATAGAACAGACACTCGGTTAAAAGCAAAAGATAAGAAATGTGACTGTCAGCAAACAAAAACACACGTCTATTAATAAATTAATAGACGTGTGTTTTGTTATATTATTTTAACAGGGAGCGTATTCAATGTTTATTAAAAAAATCAAAAGACTACTGATTTCCCTCGTACGGTGCATTACAAAATGTTTTATTATTTAAATAATCATAGAAGATAGGACACTTCATTCTGTGAATTTATGGCTCTTAGTGATGATTGAAGTTCAAACGACTATTTTGCTATTAATACAGATGTTTATCAACGATCCGATTTAGTACTTTAATGTCGTCTATTAATAAATAAAAAACACTATTTTCTACCGATAAAATTTAGAATTACTATTATTTCTCGATAGATTTTCGTTTCAGCTCTATATAATCTAATCATACTTTATAAATAAAGCATGATTTAAGACTATTCATTAGTTCTATAATATCCATAATCATTACTTTTGATTTTTTTCTTTTCGTTAAATACCGTACCGATAACATTAGCATTTACTTTTTTAAGCTGTTCTTTAGCTTTTATTAATTTATGTCTTTCTGCCAATCCATTTCTTACAACAAATACCGTTCCGTCAATTTTACTTGCTAATATTTGAGCATCTGTAACAGCGATTACTGGGGGGGCATCGAAAATGATGATATCAAAATGTTCTTTTGTTGTTTCTATAAAATCGGTCATCCTTTGAGAAGCTAACAATTCGGAGGGGTTAGGCGGAACTAAACCGCTAGTCAATACATGTAAATTCTCTTTATATGGTTTATCAAGTATTAGTGAAAGGGACGGTTCAGATCCAATTAAAAATGAGGTTAAACCTCTATTATTTGGAAGACCAAATTTCCGATGTAAACTTGGTCTTCTTAAATCAGCATCTACCAGTAATACTTTTTTTCCCTGTGTTGAAAAAATAACTGCTAGATTAGCAGCGATTGTTGATTTTCCTTCACTAGACACTGAAGACGTGATAAGGATTGTTTTGAAAGACCGATCAAACATTGAAAATTGAATATTCGTGCGCAAGGTACGAAACTCTTCAGATATAATAGAATGTGGTGAATTAATAGTAACTAAATCAACATCGTTATAAATTTCTTCTCTCTTATTATACACGACTCGCATCCTCCTTATAAGCTGTCTTTTTTTGTATAGATTCTTCTTTATTAGAATCCTTTTCAATTTTTTCTTTTGGAATTTCTTGAGGCATTTCTTTCTGCATGCTCTTGAATTCCTTGTAATTAATTTCAGTTATAAATCCTAAATTATTCCATCCAAGCAGTTCAGAAACTGTTTCTTCATCGTATACTTTTTTATCCTTTACATAAATAGTTAACGAAATAACTATTCCTGATAAAAAACCGAGAAAAGTGCCGAATACGATATTTATAAGCACTCTCGGTGATACTGGATTAATATCAGGACGTGCTGGTGAGAGGATAGAGACATTTTCTACGTTTAATATGGTTCCAACATTTTGTTGAAAAGTTTCAGCAATCAAATTAGTCGTTTCTGCTGCTTGTTCAGGTGAATCTCCTAAAACACTTATACCAAATATTTGGGAGTCATTATTAATTTGAATCGTAATATTATTTCTTAATTTATTCTCACTAATATCAAAAGATAAATTTTCTATTACTTCATCTAAAACAACTGGATCATTGATAATATCACGATAAGTATTAATTAGTTGAATATTTGTTTGAATATCTCCCAATTCGACGCTCTCTTCTCCTACATAATTACGCGAAACGATCATTCGAGTTACTGATGCATACTGAGGAGAAAGTACATAGTTAGTTACACCATAGCTGACCAACAATCCAAGTAAAGATGCGAGTACAATCCATATCCATTTTTTTCTAATAATACTTACAAATTTGAAAAAATCTATACTCTCTTTCATCTTCTTCCCCTCCTACTTTTGACTACTCTCAGGATTTAATTACCCAATTTTGTTTTGTCTAATGAATTGGCTAACCTTTAGTGACGCAGGGATATAATAGCCTATATTTAATTTTGCTTTTTCTACGATACTTAATTTCTTGTAAAAAAATTTTAATTCTTCTGTTTTTACTCCTTTCAAGTCATATAGTGCTCTATTTAGGTTAAATCTATTTTTCAATATTTGTTTATTAATTACCTCAATATATTTGTATTCTGTATAAACATTTAATTTATAAAGCCAGCTTTCCATTTTACTGAAATGATCCTTCAACGATTCTGGCGTTTTCATCAAATTGTGTGTCCAGGAATTTTCAACTAATACTCTGTACGCTGACATAATATCCTCAAAGTAATAAACATCGCCTTTTAATGATAACCATATAGTTAATGGATAGTCACCTACTGGAGCATCATATATAAATTCTGGAACATTCAGGACGTGTTTTTTCAAGTAAAACATAGAGTTTGTGCTGAAAACATTGTCCTTTTCAATAATTTCATCTGTTGAAAAATAGCGACTAGTTGAAGCAGCTATTAAAGGTTCAACCTCTTTTTCGTCTGAGGCTTTTACACGCATTGCGCCATGCATTGACAAACTACAATCAGGATGAGTTTCCATAAAGTCAAATTGTCTTTGTAGCTTTGATGAATCTGTCCAAAAATCATCTCCTTCACACTCCGCAATGTATTTCCCCTCAGCTTTTGGAATCAAAAACTCATCAACGACAGATACACCCTGAGAATATTGATTGACCTTCTGATAAACTGGTTTTATTATATTCGGATAGGCTTTTTTATACTCATTGATAGCTTCAGCTGTTTTATCTGTTGAAGCATCATCGTGTATTAATATCTCGTAAGCAAAATTGGTATCTTGAGCAGTAAAACTTTCTAAAGCTCTGGAAATGTATTTTTCTTGATTAAATGTTGCGCAGCATATACTAACCATGACTTCCATATAAACCATCCATTCTATTTTTTTATTTTGTAACTTAACTACTCTCGGCAATTAATTTTATAGGTGCTTTTGCTAATAGTTCCGGACTATCATTCACGCCTAGGACAAGTGTTAGGATAACTAAAAACACATGTACACCAAAGTAATCCATAACAAATGAATCAAGAGAAAAATTAGCAAACACAATGATGAAAAGTGGAATGCTTGAGAGACTGAGTATAGAGAATGAGGATTTTACATTAAGGTTGTTTTTTAATTGGATATACAAAGCAATAAACAAAATCATAAATACAAGTAATCCGACAATGCCAAGATAATACCATGCTATGAGATACATATTGTGAGAAAGTTTATCATTGAAAAAATGATCGGAGATTCCATCTCCAATAAATAGTATTTGAGGATTACTCGTTATTTCATAGTAATAACTTAACCATATAGCACTTCTTCCTGACGTTATTGAACTAGCATTATTCCCTTCAGAAAAAAACCTGAAAAAGTAAGCTTGATAAAAAAAGTCATAAAAAATATAAGTAGTCAGTCCTAAGACGCTGGAGAATGAGAGTAAATAATACAATCCTTGTTTTATGTTATCTTTTAACAATATAATTAGAACGCTTATTATCAATACAGCAAAACTAATGATGAACATTTTTGAAAAGGTGAGAAGTCCCATAATAGAGAGGATAAATATATAGATGTAAGATAAGACTTTTTGATTATTAGTCAATTTTACTTGATTCGAAAATACTATGATTAATAAACATGCGATTGCAATTAATACTTGAATAGAGAAATAATTTGGATCCATATCCAAACCGGTAAAGCGCGTGTATAAATTATCCGTTGTATTCATCGTATGAAGAACAGTAAAACTCGTGATGTAATTTTCAATAGCAGGAATACTGTTACCCAAAAAACTCACTCCACCTGACACAGTTAGACCCAATGCATGAAACAGGATATAGTGAGGAATAACCTTTTTATCAAGTACAAATAATGTTGCAAAATAGATAACAACAAAATTTAACAGGAAACTTAGAATGCTGACAGTCGATGCACTACTGTTGATCAATAATGAAAAGAAACTATAGATAAAGACACTAACAATCGTGATGATATAAAAGATTGAAATCCGAGTTTTATACAAGAGAATATAAACAGCAACAACAACACAGTATAATGCGGACAGTACTGTAATCAATGACATCTGGTTAAAATAAAATTTGATTACATAGGCCCAAGGAACAAAATACAGGATATATAAAATCTTGTTTTCGATTTTATCATTGATGATCCCTATTGATACCAGTATTAAAAATAGTATTAAGAATATTTGGCTCCCTGTCATCATTTTCAATATGACGAGTAAACTCCCGAATAGACATATACCGGTACTTAAGTTCAGAGAATATTTTTGTTTGGTCAGTTTCAAACTTTTCACCTCCCCATATTCTAAATACTTTAATTTTTCAGAATATTAAATAACTGATCTGTCGCTAATTGATTGGATACAGGACTGGATTGAATATTAGCTTTCAACTCATCTAAGGAGTTCGGCTTTTCCAATATTTTTTTTAAATGAGTGAAGATGCTTTCCACATTCATTTCAGTAACTATCCCGTTTACGCCATGTTTTACTTGTTCTTTTACAGCTGCATAAGGTGTAGTTAATACTGGAACGCCTAATATAAATGCTTCTTGTATTACCATTGGAAACCCTTCATAGTTGGAGGTTAGAATGAACAAGTCACTTTCAGCAATATATGGATAAGGATTAGCTCGTGATCCTATATAGTCCACTCGATTTGTCAAACCAGCTTCATTGATTTCTTTACGATTTTTTTCTAAGTCAGGACCATCCCCTACAATTATCCACTTATAATTTTTCAAACTTTCTTTTTCGAGCATCCGGCATACTTCTGAAATTCTTCTTAAATTTTTTGAACCGTTCTCAACTCTTGTTACAGTAACAAACGTTAAGAAAGATGGATTAATTTCAATATTCTGTTTCAATTCTGCTTTTTCTTGAATTTCTTCAATAGGAAAAAGATTATATACCGTTTTGATTTTATGAGAGAATTCTGGTAAAAATTCTTTAAATTTCTCGGCACAAGCATTGGAAACACAAATAAGTGCAGTAAATCCTTCGTATAATTTCCTGCTCGTTTCTTTTTCAAATCCTGCTTCAATTGGATCGGTATGAATCCATGCTAGTTTGGCAGGAGACTCTACATAATCCAGAACATATTGATTGGTCCCCTGATTGAAGTGAGAATGAGGCACGTCGTTGAAATAGGATATGGCAATATCATAAGGACCTAATACTTTCTGCTTTTTGAATAACCAGTTATAAAAGCGAGTCGATCCCATCAATCTAACCATTATCATTAATAATATGCGATAAATGATGTCCATCTTTTTTTTGCTTTTCAAAACCTCTCGAAAAGGTGTAGCAACTAATCTCAGTGCTTTGCTTCCCTGATATAAACGAGCTAAATTTGACACTTCCTTGACAAGTTCGCCTTCGCCAAACAGGAACACGTCCAATTCAAATTCTTCCCTATTAATTAAAGTCTTCACGAGATTGACGAGCGCTGTTTGTACGCCCCCTATCTGTAAATTTTGACCGACTAATAGAATTTTCATTCCATTCCCACCTCCTGCCTGTTTGAATAATATCTGCTATGCGGTCGCTTGCATAACCATCACCATAAGGATTTGAAGCTTTACTCATTTTAAGATACTGGTTTGTATCCGTTAAAAGTATTCTACATTCTCTATAAATTTCTTCTTCATTAGTTCCGACCATTTTCAAGGTCCCTGCTTTAATTCCTTCAGGTCGTTCAGTCGTATCTCTCAAAACCAGGACAGGTTTGCCTAACGATGGCGCTTCTTCTTGAATGCCTCCACTGTCAGTGAGAATAATGTAAGCTTTAGCTAAAAAGTTATGAAAATCGACGACTGTGAGGGGTTCAATTAATCGGATTCTTTTATGATTTCCAATCACCTCATTCGCTATCTCGCGTACTAATGGATTTAGATGAACCGGGTAAATCACTTTGGTGTCGGGAATATCGTCTACGATACGTTTAATTGCTTTAAAAATGTTTCGGAGCGGCTCGCCAATGTTCTCTCTACGATGAGCGGTCACCATTATGAGTCTTGAGTCCTCTGCCCAATCTAACTGATCGTGTCTGTAATCTGGGTATACAGTCGTTCTTAATGCATCAATTGCTGTATTACCGGTTATGAAAATTGAAATTGGATCTTTACCTTCATTGATTAAATTAACTTTGGCTCTTTTAGTCGGAGCAAAATGATAATTAGCAATTATTCCGACTGCCTGACGATTAAATTCTTCAGGATAGGGTGAATTGATGTTGTATGTTCTAAGTCCAGCTTCTACATGACCAACAGGTATTTTTAAGTAATAACAGGCTAAAGCTGTAACAAAAGTTGTGGATGTGTCTCCATGAACTAACACTAAATCTGGTTTCTCAATATCGAGTACGTTTTTAATCTTTTCAAGTATTGTGATGGTTATATCAAATAATGTTTGGTTGCTTTTCATGATTGACAAGTCATAATCCGGTTTCACATTAAACGTGTCTAAAACCTGTTCCAGCATCTCTTTATGCTGACCGGTCACGCATACTTTAGTAACGAACTCTTTTTTAGATAGAAGAACGTTTACTAACGGGCACATTTTTATTGCTTCTGGTCTCGTTCCAAAGACTACCATAATTTTTTTCATTGTCTTCCTCCATACTCTTATATATTGATAGCAACCGTCTTTCCATCTCTTCCCATGAAAATTTAGTTTTGTAATACTGTTTCATTTTCTTGGATATCTCCGAAAATGACTGTTTTTCATTGGCCAGTTGCTTTAAAGCAGTTTGCAGATCGTCTTTATTGAAATCAATTACTTTGCCAAACTGTTCTGCTGAAACAATTGAATCTAATCCAGTATTTCTAGCCATGATTAACGGTTTCCCCAGCATTAAAGCTTCATAAAATTTATTTGGTGCAGCATATACATGGTTAGGCACCGAAGGATCGTAAAGGGCAGTAATAATATCGCAGCTCTTCTCAAGTTGTAATGTTTTATCATATGGCAGTTTCCCATAAAAATGTATGTTAATGTAGCGCTGACTCATATCATTTATATAGTTTCCTAACTGTCCAAAGCCACCAATATGAAGTTCCAACTCATTATTTTCTGATACGACATCGACTAATTCTTTGATCATTCTTCCCTCTTGAAATATGCCTATATAGGCAATCGACAGTTTTTCTTTGTCAACCATGAAAGAATTGACACCCAAAGGAAGATCATATGGTGTGTTATGAATGATTGTTAACTTTTTCGGCTTGGATAAAGCAATTTGATTTTTTCTTTGTTCGGTGCAAATAATGGTATGAGAAGATTGATTGATTGTTTTTATATCTGCTTTTTCTATTATTTTTCTTAATTTTTGAGGAACGGTAAATGAATCTACATAATAGTCGAAAATATCGTAGACCATTTCCTTTTGAAGCTTTCGAGCGACTTTACCAGCTACAAAAGCTGTATCAAAATCGCATGCATGAATGACATCATACTCAAATTGATTTTTGATCAGCCATTTACGTATGGCCAGTTGAAAAAGCAGTAACGCCTTAATGTTTTTTTTGAATCCGCCTCCAAAACTTGCATGAATACCAAAATGAGTGATTTTACATGCAGTATTTTTCAAAACTAATGTTGTTTTTCTTTCTTTATAACTATACTCTCGATCCCAAGCAATGATTTGCACGTGATGCCCGTTTTGTATTAAAGAATTGACTTCTTTTTCTACCCTGGAATCTGGAGATATTGGGTTGGAACGAATAAACACAATTTTCATCAATTATTCCTCCTATGCGGTAAAAGTGCGATTCATTAATACTTATTAAAATCAGCAGCGAAACGTTTGTTTTTATATCTTTGTCTAGCATAATCTAAAATGAAATACACAGTAGCATATGTCACTCTATTTCCATTATTGTGTTTATTTTGATTATTACTCACTGCTTCAATGCTTCTTTTAATAACATACAAGTCAATACCACGAATCTATTTTGTGCGATATAAAGGGAAAAAAGATTCATCAGGAGAAATAATCACTTCTTGTCTTCGGCTTTCTAACAATTGATCATAAATATTTTTATCATAGATTTTTTTACCAACGTAGAAAGGATAGATTCCTTCTTTATCAAATTTCTTCTTGAAGCGAAACAGATTATCTTCCCCTTTCATTCCTCCGCCGATTATATAGTATTGAAGTCCATTATTTTTTAACCAGTTCATTGTTTCATATTCTAGAAACGTACTTGTACCATAGGATAAATACTCTGATGATGTTCCACCTAAAAATCCGAATCCATATTTTGAACCGATCAGTGTTAAAAATGACGAGATAACTTTTCCCTCTAAAATTGCCTGCGAGAATACATAATGCCCTTTTAGTTTTTGTTGTAATTCATGGAAAAATGAGGAATTAAAATAATAATAGTCTGATGCATCATTCCTCTTCATTGTTTCTGTATATATTCTTATAAATTCAGATAACGCCTCATCTGAAGTATGAAATTCAGCAGATAATCCATTGCTTTTTGCATGTCTGACACTTGTCCTCACTGATTTGTGCATGTTTTGATCTAATGGAGCAGATAAATCTCTCACGACATTTGGACCGATAAATTCTAGTTTTCCATCAAAATATTCGGTAGCTTCTTTACTCTCAATAACGTGGAATCGATAAAAAGCACTCACAATTTGATTTTTTGAACACTCTTCAGCAAAAGCAGCATTATATTGTTCAAATAATTTTTCGGGATTATTTGCTTCTCTGATGATTGGTCCTCCGTATCCATAGGCACTCGTTATATCATAATATGTTTTACCATTAAGTTGGATTGGAATCTCTCTTTTTATATATGAATGTTCAATCTCACCATACTCACTTCTAAAGTGAAAAGTCTTTGCTTCACCCTTTTCTTTTTTCTCGTATAATTGAACGTATTCGAGACTTAAACACATATCTGTATAAATTCTTTTTTCTTCATATTTTTCAGGCTTATCATTCATCTGATTTTGCATGTTTAGTTCCATAATTCACACTCCTATTGAATTAGATAGTCTTTGATTTATTT
>NZ_LSRN01000026.1 GCF_001885615.1 Alkalibacterium sp. 20
ATGCTAATATAATAGGATCAGTAGCCGGATTGAATAACCAGTCATCATTATTAAAGAAAATTTCATGAAACAACAAAAACATTCTATCGAAGTTTATAGCCAAAAACATTAGTAATAAAGGCGGTACGAGGCTAGCAATAAAAAACGGTTTTTGTAGTGTCCATATCCGTCTGTTTTTCTTTAAAGCTCTGGCATAGAAAAAACTTCCTATCAAAGAAATAATTAATACAGCATAGTTAAGGTAAAATAAGAGTTTTACCTCCCAAAAATGAAACAAGCCACTTTCTGAACTCGGAAAATCCGGCATGTTCAATTCAGTCACCCATGGGAAATGTAAATACCTTAACAGGATATGGTAATTATCAATTAAAGCTTGGAAGGACATATTTAATTGTGCCGGTAGCTCATGCAACCAGACTGAAAAATAATACAAAGGGGTAAACAAAATAACAAACGCAATGCTCACTGTGATAATGAATAAAAACAAACTACTTAAACCTGTTATTTTTTTTAAGTAACGCACACTAGTCTCCCCACTCATCCAACGTATCAATAATATAAGTTGGTTGTTTTGTTTTATTATTCAAATCAGCTTTCTTCGTAAAACCAGTTAAAACTAATAAGGTATCTATATCACTGTTGATTCCAGCTAAAATGTCTGTCTCATAATTATCTCCCACCATGATGACCTCTTCTTTTGAAAGATGTATTTTATCTAGTGCAGATTTCATCATGATTTTTTCGGGTTTACCGATAAAAGTCGGTTTCGTTTGAGTTGACTTTTCTATCAGTGCTATTACTGATCCAGCTCCAGGTACTAGTCCTCTCTCAGTAGGCAGGTTCGTATCCTTGTTCGTTGCAATGAATGTCGCACCACTTTGAATAGCCAAACTAGCAATTTCACATTTGTCATAGGTCAAATCTCGGTCAAGTCCGACAACGACATGATCAATAGCGTCTTCTACAAGTTGACACCCGACATCTTCCAATGCCTGTTTTAATCCATGTTCTCCAACAACATATACGCGGTTACCTTTCAGCTGCTTGACATAATCGGCTGTGGCCAGTGCGCTCGTATAAATGTCCTCTGCTTTCGCAGAAATATTAAACTTACCTTGCAATTTTTCTGCTACCTCTTGCGGGGTACTAGTAGAATTGTTAGTAAGAAATAAATATGGTATTTTTGCATACTTGAGTTTTTCAACAAAAGCTGGCGCTTCTTCTATGGGTTTTGAACCCATATACATTGTTCCATCCAGATCTATAAAGTAACCTTGATACTTTTTGAATTGCATGACTTAACACCTATTCTTTCTTTTTCCTGATTTGAAAACGTGTCTTCCCAGTATTATTTTTCACTTCTTGCACTTCATCTTTTTTTTGATCCACTTCGTTTGTTTTGTCTCGATGCGTTTTTGTGAATGAGCGTTTCTCGTTCCCTGCAAGATTAGAAGACGCTTCTTCCTTATCAACGGTTTGAGCTGGTGCCTTTTTCTTGAATGGTTTGCTTGGTTTGCTTGGTCTGCTCGGCTTGCTTGGTTTGCTTGGTTTGCTTGGTTTGCTCGGTTTGCTCGGTTTGCTCGGTTTGCTCGGTTTGCTCGGCTTGCTTGGCTTGCTTGGCTTACTTGGTCTGCTTGGTGATTGAGCTTTATTGTTTGATTCATATTGATGCTCAGTTTTTTTTCTGTTAAGTTCAATATTCTCCAACACAAAATAGGCACAACCAAAACTGCAATATTCTAAAAGATAATCTTCCAAATAAGAAATACGCATGTCAATTGGGATTTTCTTCACTTCATCACGATAAAACCCTCTTAATCTAAGCTTGCCGTATGACATATCACCTACCAGATAATCATATTTCTCTAAAAAGTCGCTATATCTTTCTTCTAATAAATCTGTATCCAAACCTTCTCTGTAATTCGTTATAATCTTATATTTTTCTTTGTTGATCAGAAGATGTTCTGAATCTATTTTTTTTACGACCTTATCTTCAGGATTGATCACTTTTTCTAATGCTTCAGTAGACAGTTCAGATTGCTTGTCTTTCTCATTTTCATTAATCACATGTATTCTTTCCTTTCAATGATATCCATAGCACTATTGACTATTAATAATTATTATTCATACATTTATTTAATACACCACATATTATCTTCATTTATTTTAACACACAATGGCATCTGTAATATAACCATTTTTTACATTAGTGGTGCAAACAACCTCAAAATACTTCTAATTACTTTGGCTGCTAACGACTGTTTCACATTCGTGTATGCTATTCGCTCGCTCTGATTAATTGTACTTTCCATATCCAGTTCAATTTCTTTTATTGCATCCGTTCCGTATATGACGACCGCATTTTCAAAATGTAAATACAGGCTTCGGTAATCAAAATTAATCGTACCGACTTCTGCAACGTCACCATCTATGAGTATTGTCTTTGCATGCATAAATCCTTTTGAGTATTCGTGGATTTTCACTCCCGCATCCATCAAGTCTGTGTAATATGACCGTGTTGTAATATGAACTAGGTATTTATCCCATTTTTTAGGAGTGACTATACGGACATCCACACCACTCCGCGCGGCCAATACGAGTGCTATCTCTAAATTTTCATCAAGTATTAAATAAGGCGTGTATATCCAAACTGATTTCTCTGCAGCATGAATCAACTTAATGAATACATGTTCTCCGATATTCATGGTATCCGTCGGACTGTCTGCAAACGGTTGAACAAATCCACCGCTTTCTTTTTGTTCATCATTATATTTTGGTTTAAGATCACTAATTCCATCCGGAAGTAAGTGGTCATCCATCGTCTGCCATAGCTCTAGGAAAATCAAAGTCAGTCCCCAGGCTCCCCTTCCTTCCAACTTAATGCCATTATCTTTCCAGTGCCCGAACCGCTCGATTTCATTGATATACTCATCACCCACATTGACCCCTCCAGTGAATGCCACTTCACCATCGATGGATAAAATTTTTCTGTGATCTCTGTTATTCTGTGACGATGTGACAATCGGGTGGAACGGATTATAAACCCTGCTCGTAATATTTTTTTCTGCAAGCGTTGCTTGAATGTTCTTTGGCAAGGTGACAAAACTGCCGATATCATCATACATCACACGAACATCCACACCTTGTTCTGCTTTCTCTTCCATAACTACCAGCATTTCCTACCACATTTTACCTTCGGCAACAATAAAGAATTCGAAAAAGATGTATCTTTGAGCTTTCTTCATTTCTTCCAGCATTGCCTTGAAATAATCTTCTCCCAAGGGATAATAGGTCGCTTCTCTTGCCGAGTAGACTGGATATTCCCCTGTGTTGGACAAGTAATGCATGAGTTTCCCGTGGTTTTTGAATTGGTTCTTCGCTTCATTCAATACTGATTCATCATCCAGTTTATACGGTCTATGTAATCTGTAAATATTTTCCAATGATTCTTGTAATTTTTTTGTCTGCGTTTGTCTGTTAAACATAAGATAAAAGAGGGTGCCATAAATAGGAAAGATCAAGACTTGTAAAATCCACGTGACCTTATAGGCTTCTTTACCTTTTTTCCATACGACGTGCAGAGCCACTCCAATTGAGAGCAAGGTAAAAATAGTTTCTAATACAATAGAATAGGCAAAAGATTGCATAATAATGATTCCAAAAACGATAAATTGAATGATGATGAAAAAGGTGAGTAAAATACGTCGTTTAAATAAATACATAAGTAATTTTTTGCTCAAATCAATTCCTCCTTATATTATCTCAGTATGCCTTTTTTTTAGTTGTTTGTCACTCTCTGACTAAAGGACATTAAGAGTAACCCTTAACTCTTAAATGCTAACGACCTATTTGTTTTTTATTGACATCTTCCCCCTCTTCTTCTAAAGTAATACAGGAACTATTTTCACTAAAAAGGAGAAATTATGCCAACCAAATATTACGCAGTAAAAAAAGGACGCAATCCAGGTGTATACACCACCTGGCCGGAAGCCCAAAAACAAGTGACAGGCTTTAACAATGCCCAATTCAAATCATTTCAAACTGAAACTGAAGCACAAGCTTTTATAGCCGATAAAACGGAAAAGAGTAGTTACATAGCACCGGAGTCTCTCGTTGCCTACGTAGATGGTTCTTTTAATAAAAAGAAAAAGACCTATAGTTATGGTGTTGTCTTGCTGAAAAATAATACTGTTATTCAGGAATTAAGTAATGCGGCAAGTGAACCTGAGTATGCAGAAAGTTTCCAGATTGCGGGTGAATGCTTTGGTGCCCTCAATGCTATTAAATGGGCCATTGAACATAAGTACAAAGAAATAATCATCCATTATGATTATTTAGGTATTGAAATGTGGGCTACGGGACAATGGAAAGCCAACAAAACAGTCTCAAAAGATTATATAAAGTATTATCAAGCCTATAGTACAAAAATTGACGTCTCATTTGTGAAAGTTAAAGCCCATACTGGAATAAAATACAATGAAAGAGCTGATGAATTGGCGAAAATTGCATTAGCTAACTAATTGGATCAGTTATTATTATTACGAGAAAATACCGAGAGGTTCTCTGAAATCATAGAGAACTTCTCGGTTTCTTTTATAGTTGAGCAACTTTAGCCATATCTTCATCGGACAATAAAAAGTCCAGACTTTCAAGATTAGCTTTCTGGTTTATGGGGTTATGAGATTTAGGAATAGCCACTACGCCTCTTTGTGTTTGATAGCGGAGCAAGACCTGCCCCCATGTTTTACCATAGTTCTCGCCAATTTCATTTAGATATTCTTTATGCTGATCAGTTGTCTTCATCGGTCCCCAAGCTTGTGGTCTAATGTCACGATCCAACATGTCTTTTATCCACTCATTATTCCATTGGGTCGGATTCGATTTGATTTGATTAACAGCTGGCTTTATGGTCGCGAATTTATCTAATTTTTCAAGATCTTCATTAGAAAAATTGGAGACCCCAATGGTTTTGATTTTACCTTTACTTACAAATTCTTCCATTACTTCCCATGTTATTTTCAGTTTCTCCTCGTCTTCAATCGGTTTATGAATAAGATACAAGTCAATATAATCCGTTTCAAGATTTATCAAACTTTGGTTCAGTGTCTTTCTGACCGTCTCTTTATCTTTTATATATGCATCTTCTGTGGGTATTTTAGTGGTTAAATAGAATGCTTCACGGTCAATGCCACTCTCTTTAACGGTTTTCCCGATACCTGCTTCATTTCTATAAGAAATAGCAGTATCTATCAATCGATAACCCATCTCGATCGCGGATCTTAGCGTAGAAAAATCACCAGTCAATTCGCCATTGTATTCATTGTTTTTTTTCCCGTATGTGTTTGTTCCTGTTCCTAAGTATGGCATACGTGTGCCGTTGTTCAACTGTACGCTTTCCATCGACTCTCTTCTCTCCTCATGTAGTTCGTTTACTCTATCCATTTCAACTGTAGGGACCAGCCTGACTCTAGTTTGGTTATACATCTATTTCGGCCAGCGCTTTTTTCAGCTGGACTATTTCTTCATTATTGAATGTGAGGCCTTTACTCATTTTAGTGTGGTCAGGGCTCCATTCTCTGATGTCAAACTTTGGAGGACGGTTATTCCAACTCACTAAGTTTAATTCTTTACGCCATCCTTTAGGTGTTTCAGAAAGGACGGCGAGATGTTCAACCACTTCGTACGAGATTTTATCCATGATTAATACCCCTCTCAAAATATCTTCCGACATCATCTGGATGATGCGCATCAGAACCATAGGCTAATTTGACTCCTTCATTTAAAGCTGATTCAACAAGTGAGTCAAATGGATATGTTCTGTTGTAAAAAGGTTTATCAATACCTGAAAAGTTGTAATCCAAAATATAGTCATTCGTTCTTATTTTTTTCAGTAACCTGTCCCAATCGATTTCGTCCTCTCGATTATGTGCGTTGATAAATTTATATATCAGTGTGATATGGCCAATCGTTTTTGGTGTCCATTTCCCAAATGGTAAAGATAAAGCTTTTAATAGGGTTTCTTCATATAATCTTGTCAGTCTATCGTAACTTATTTGATTTATTTTTTCTAAGAATACCTCCTTATCGTAGTCAATACAAAAATAACCATGCTCAGGTATTTTTAAAAAATGAACACTTATAATAGAATAAGGAATTGTTTCAGAATATTTTTTCAAGAAAAGAAGGGTTTCCTTTTCTTTCCCTTCGATATAATCAATTTCAAATCCAGTATTTACAACGATGTCCTTTGCATATTTTGCTTTTAATTTTTTCCCCTGATTCAAATATCCCTCAACATCTTCTGCTCTCATAGAGCTGTCTTTTTCAGGTGTCGTATCCTCGATCGGCAAAGGTGCGTGTTCAGTAAACGTGATACTTTCAAGTCCCTTATCAATAGCTGTTTTGACATACTCTTCCATATCATACGCACTACCATGAGGACAATATTGTGTGTGTACGTGATTATCAGATAGCATGAATTTCCTCCTTCTTCAGTTTTAGTTTTGAATACTTTCACTGTCGGGTTATTTATGTTAAAATTTTTTAATCAAACTGTTTTCAATTCTTAAAGTACAATCATTGTATCAAACTTATTAATAAATGGAAATGAGGAACTTAATAATGGATTTCGAAAAAAACAATCAGCAGTTGCTGGAGAAAAAGCGCAAGGAAATGGAGTTTCTTCATCATTTTCATTTATTAGGCTATGATCTACTTGATCTATCTATTCTAGAACAATTTGAATGGGATAGACTTTCAGAAGACGATTTAAAAATGATGAAACATCGCTATACTTGGCAGTCAAACCAATCACTGTTATCTCTAAGAAGTGACTGGACAGATGCCATTGTCCGTTACCGCCAAAAATATAAATTAAAAACAGATAAAATCGCTTATTCAGGTCCAGTATTTCCTGTGGATAAAGAAAAAATGCAGTTTGGAATGGAAGTCTTTACCCAAGATATTTCAATACAAATTATCACGATGAAAGATTTATTACATTATATTCGCGATCATCTCAACATTTCCTTAACTGTGGCCGTAATCAGTCACTACTCTCTTTTGAAGAAGTTATTATCCACAGAAGAAAGACGAGATCCTGAAATCATGATGTACCTAAGTGAACGTAATTTAGATCATTTAACCAAAAGATTAGGAGCTTCGCACCCGGCAGTCCTATTAATGACCCAACCCGTACCTAATCAGCTCGCCTATGCTAAACAACACTTCCCGGATTTGAAAAAGCCCGTTGAAGAAATACAACACTGGCAATCTGAATTAGAGAACAATCAGATACCAGTCGTCTATTGCGACCTGTTTTCCTCACCAAATCAATCCTATTACAAAGGAATATTTTTACAGTTTTATACCAAACAATCTGTTGAGCCCATCGTTACGGGTGGGCAGTATTCAAGCCCAACCAAAGCTTTTGGTATGGCTATTAATTTATCAAGCTTACCCTTAACGGCTGGCTTATAGAGAGAGGAAAGTTGAAATGATCACAATTGCATTATCTAAAGGAAGACAGTTAGAAGATTTCATTTCATTTTTAAAGCAGCAGCAGTTAACCCAATGGCACACTGCACTCGAATCAGTCTCAAGAGAACTGTTAGTCGAAACAGAAGACACGCGCTTTTTATTGGTGAAAGGTGAAGATGTGCCCGTATATGTAGAAGAAGGTGTCGCTGATTTAGGGATTACAGGGAGTGATGTTCTGTATGAACAGAATCGACAAATAAACAACCTGATGGACCTGCCATTTGGGTATTGTCATTTTGCTTTAGCTGCGAAATCTCCAAAAGAAACGTATCCTGTTGTCGCTACAAAATACGTGAAATTTACACAAGATTATTTTGACTCTATTAGGCAGCCTGTCAAAATCATCCCTCTAAAAGGCTCTGTTGAACTAGCCGCTACTATCGATATGGCCGATGCCATTATGGATATCGTTCAATCTGGAACGACTCTTAGAAAAAACGGACTGGAAGAACAAGTGCAATTAGACAATATCAATGCGCGACTTATTGCAAATAAACACTCTTTTTTCTCTAAAAATGAAGAAATACAGTCAATCGTTAACAAATTAAAAAAGTAGGTGGAATATAAATGTATACAATGGATACTTTCAAGCAAATATATGCATCAACGAACGAAACAGACTGGAGTAAGTTAGAGCAAGTCATGACTATCATACAAACCGTCCAGGAGAAGAAAGATAAAGCATTATTTGACTATTCCGAAAAATTTGATAACGTAACGCTGACTGATTTGGAAATAAAACCTTCTGATCTCGAATTAGCGTATCAGTCAATCGACGATGAATTAAGAGAAGCTTTAGAAATGGCCTATAAAAACATCTGGGACTACCAGGAATCCATAAAAATTTCCGACAGTCCAAAGTCAGAACTATATCAAAAAGTTCACCCTTTGAATCGTGTGGGTGTCTATGTGCCAGGCGGGACTGCCCCTCTGGTCTCAACGGTATTAATGACAGCCGTATTAGCCAAGGTTGCCGGCGTTAATGAAATCATTGCCACTACACCTCCACAAAAAGATGGCGTTAATCAGGCTATTTTAGCCGCCTGTCACATTGCTCAAGTGGACCGTGTCTTTCAAGTGGGTGGCGCTCAAGCCATCGCTGCATTAGCTTATGGTACAGAAACCATTCCACGGGTAGATAAAATTGCCGGACCAGGGAACCAGTATGTCGCCTCAGCTAAAAAAATGGTTTATGGAGATGTAGGCATCGATTCTATTGCCGGTCCAAGTGAAATTGTCGTTGTCGTTGATGAAACGACGCGGGCAGAATTTGTTGCTTACGATTTACTCGCACAAGCTGAACATGATGTATTGGCCCGTACCTTTTTGATAAGTGAAAACAAAGAAAAGCTATTAGAAATAAAAGAAAAAGTTGCTGTTTTGACAAACAAACAAACTCGCGCTCAAATAATAGAGGCCAGTCTAAAGGACCACCATTATTCTATTCTTACAGCTAATAAAGAAGAGACGATCGAATGCGTCAACTTGATTGCCGGGGAACATGTCTCGATTCAAACAAAAGATGCAGAGTCGTACATTGATCAGATCAAAACTGCTGGTGCTTTATTTGTAGGCGACTATTCACCTGAAGCTATTGGTGATTATGTCGCAGGCCCTAGTCACGTTTTACCAACTGGAGGAACAGCGAGATTTAGCAACGGCTTAACGGTCAATGACTTTTTACGAACCAACTCTATTATTGCTCTAAAAAAAGAGTCATTTTTAAAGATGGCTCCCAGCGGTATGCGTATAGCCCTGGAAGAATCACTCCAAGCCCACCATGATTCATTAGCCTGTCGACTGGGGGAATTGAAATGATACGTATAGATAAAAATGAAAGCCCGTATAGAGCATTAACTGAAGAAGAGATTAGCAAAATTGCTGTAGATACACATTTCAATCACTATGCGACCAATGAATATCAGCATTTACAAGAGAGTTATGCTGACTATAATCACCTGGATTCAAACCTGGTCTCTTTTGCAAACGGATCAGATGAATGGATTCAAAAAGCAATGATTATTTTAGGTAAAGGACCCGCTTTAGTTCTCGATCCGGATTTTGTGATGTATGAAGAATATGCCATGCAGTTCAAACGTCCGCTCATAAAAGTTGACGCTCAACCGGATATGACATTTGATTATGAGGAAGTTTTTCAGAAAATAAAAGAATATCGTCCTTCTGTTTTTATTTTTTCACAACCAAATAATCCATTTGGTATGATGCACCCCCTTGATTTCATCGAGAAAGCAGCTGAATTAATGCGGGAAGTTAAGGGTTACATTATTATTGATGAAGCCTATGCCGAATTTTTAGATGAGATCCCAAAATATCCCGAAGGCGATCACGTCATTCGCTTTCGTACGCTTTCAAAGGTATATGGTTTAGCGGGATTGCGCATTGGTGTCGCTTTTTCAACTGAGAACACCATGAAAGTGTTAAACTCTATCGCACATCCTTACCCACTCAACACTCTTTCCTTAAACATCGCTCATTATTTGTTAAATCAACCTGAACGACTGACTGATTTTATTTCTTTGAATCAAAAACTGGCCAAACAATTGCACCAGCTCTTCAAAGAAGAAGTCGGAGATGTTATCAATATGCTAGAGAGTCACACTAATTTTTTATTTACCTATGGAGAAAAAGCATTAGAATTAGGAACCTTTGTACGACAAAATGGCTTCCAGCCCAGAATGTATCCAGAATCTGATCAACCCACACTTAAAGAAGCGGTCAGATACTCAATAGCCACCGCAGAACAACTGGATGAACTGAGAAAAATCTTAAGGAAATGGAGAGCATCTCAATGACCATAACCAAAGAACGCAACACGAAAGAAACACGTATCAAACTAAGCATGGATAAAGGTCTTTCTGAATCTAATATCGATACAGGCGTAGGCTTTTTAAATCACATGCTGGACCTGTTTGCTTTTCATGGTCATTTTGTTCTGAATATCACTGTCGATGGTGATACGGATGTGGATGATCACCATACTACAGAAGATATTGGGATTTTGTTAGGACAAGCCATCGCTGAGTTAACTCAGGATAAGTCGTCAATTGAACGTTATGGAACTGCCTATGTTCCGATGGATGAAACATTGGCACGTGCAGTTGTCGATATCAGTGGTCGTCCATTCTTATCTTTTGAACCTGATTTTTCCAGCCAGAAAGTCGGGACGTTTGACGTTCAGCTAGTGAAGGAATTCTTTTATGCACTCACTATACATGCCCGCTTGACTGTTCATCTCGATTTGATTCGCGGTGGAAATACCCATCATGAAATTGAAGCCCTATTCAAGTCTTTTGCACAGGCTTTAAAAAAAGCATCACAGACTTCTGACATTTCCCGCCTTCCTTCGTCGAAAGGGGTCATCGAAGAGTGATTGCTATCGTAGACTATGGATTGGGCAATATTGCTAATCTATCAAACGCTTTACATTATTTGGGTCATGACGTTATCGTCACTCATGATAAAAAAGAACTCAATGAGGCAGACACGATCATACTCCCTGGTGTCGGTCATTTTAAAGATGCGATGAATCGTCTATCAGAACTTGATTTATTACCTGTATTAAATGAATTGAAAGACAAGAAACCCTTCATTGGTATTTGTTTAGGTATGCAACTTCTTTTTGAAAAGAGTGAAGAAGGAAATGTAGATGGACTTAGTTATTTACCTGGAACAGTTAAAAAAATAACCGGATCTCTTCCGGTACCTCATTTAGGCTGGAATCAGCTAGACGCCCCACTTCCCTCTCTGCAGGGCGACGTTTATTTTATTCATTCATATAAAGTTCATACAGAAGAAAATATTGTTGCTACAGCAACTTATGAAGAACCAGTGGTAGCTATTGTCCAGAAAGAAAATTTAATCGGTATTCAGTTTCACCCTGAAAAAAGCGGAAACCTGGGACTGCAAATACTAAATCAAGCGATAAAAGGTGGGTTCAATCTGTGATAGAAATTTGGCCAGCAATAGATTTAATTGATAACCAAAGCGTGCGATTGACCGAAGGTGTTTACGCTTCGAAGGAAGTCATGAGACGTTCTCCTAAAGAAGCCATTGCTTTTTACAATCAATTCAAGGAAGTAACACGCATCCATATTGTTGATTTGATGGGTGCACTTCATCAGAAACCGACAGAAAAAACATTTATCAAAGAGTTGATTGCGTCCAGTACCTATCCCGTCGAAATTGGCGGCGGTATTCGTTCAACAGAAACGATCGACTATTATCTTTCGAGCGGTGCGTCATACGTCATCGTTGGCACACGCGGCTTACAAGATAGCGCTTGGCTCAAGAAAATAACCACTCTCTACCCAGGCAAAGTTTATTTAGGCCTGGACGCAAAAAAAGAAGAGGTCGCAGTCAACGGTTGGACAGAATCAGTTGGAAAAACCATTTATGATGTTGCTGCAGAAACAGCTTCTCTAGACTTAGGCGGCATTATTTACACCGACATTTCCAAAGACGGTAAAATGCAGGGTCCTAACTTCGAACTGACAAAAAAACTAGTGGGTCTTACCCCTCATCCGATCACTGCCTCAGGTGGCATACGCAGTTTAGAAGATATAAAAACATTAGAACAGGCCGGCGTAAAAGCAGCTATTGTCGGAAAAGCGGCTAATACGGATGCTTTTTGGGAGGGTATCAAATGATTAAAAAACGTATCATTCCTTGTCTCGATGTCAGAGATGGCATTGTGGTTAAAGGTATTCAGTTTAAAGGACTCCGTGAAATTGGAGACCCCGTTGAATTAGCTAAACGCTATAATACATTAGGCGCCGACGAGTTAGTCTTTCTCGATATTTCAGCAACAGATACGGGCAACGCCTTGATGCTTGATGTGATCAGAAAAACCGCCAAAGAACTTTTTATCCCGATGACTATCGGTGGCGGATTGAAATCTTCAGAAGATATCTCAGCCGTATTAAATGCGGGTGCAGATAAAGTGAGTCTGAATTCAGCAGCCTTAAAAAACCCTTCATTGATCAACGAAACCAGTGAAAAGTTCGGTTCCCAGTGTATCTGTATCGCAGTGGATGCGAAATGGGTGGGAGCGGAACAAGACTGGTATTGCTACACACATGGAGGCAAAAAGAAAACAGATATAAAAACATTGGATTGGGTAAAAGAAGTGGAATCTCGTGGCGCAGGAGAATTATTAATTACCAGTATGGATTATGACGGCATGCAGCAGGGATTCGATCATGTATTGCTTTCAAAAATTAAAGAAACAGTGAATATACCAGTTATTGCTTCGGGTGGAGCAGGAAATGCTCAGCATTTTGCGGATCTTTTCTTGGATACAGATGTTTCAGCAGGACTTGCTGCCTCTATTTTCCATGATGAAGATGTTTCGATTCAAGAAGTCAAAAACTTATGTCAGTTAAAAGGGGTGCCTATGCGCCATGTCTAAATACAATTCACTACAACCAGATTTTTCAAAAGGATTACTTCCGGTAATTCTACAGCATTACACAACGAAAGATGTCCGTATGGTAGGCTACATGAACGAAGAGGCTTTTGAACAGACGAAAAAGGACGAAGTGGTCTGGTTTTTTTCTCGTTCAAAAAATCGGTTATGGAAAAAAGGTGAAACAAGCGGTAATGTTCAATTCGTCAAAGACATGTATTTAGACTGTGATCAAGACGCCTTGCTCGTTATGATCGACCCTGTTGGTCCTACTTGCCATACGGGGTCAAAGAGCTGTTTCAATCTCGGCCCCTCTTTTACATTGAAAGATATTGAAGCGTCGATACAAGCTCGGGACGGTTCAGGTGAAGAGAAATCTTACACAAATTATCTTCTAAGCGAAGGCATCGATAAGATAGCAAAAAAATTCGGTGAAGAAGCTTTTGAAGTCGTTATAGGAGCGAAGAATAACAACAAAGAAGAAGTCGCTAACGAAGCAGCTGACGTCTTATATCATCTCGGTGTTCTACTCTATCAAACCGGAGTGTCCATATCAGATGTCGAAACTGTATTAGCTTCAAGACATGAAAAACAGAATAATTTTAAAGGTGAACGAAAAGATGTGAACAATTGGTAAGGGATCTTCTTTTCTTCACCAAGTACAACTTCTTTAATAATTAGGGACATATTAAGATTGATCTTCAATCACAGTTTTTTATTGTATTTTCATCTTTATTCTTTTAAAATCAATAAGTATACTGTAAATCTATGAATGCAATAAAAAAAAGTAGGGATGTCTTGAAAAGTCAAATTAACCGTGTCCTAATAGCAGAAAAAGGTGCAAAAGTCTCGATTGGTGTCTATGTGATACTAGCTATAGTAAAAATAGCCGTCGGTTTTTTCCTGCGATCAACATCTTTATCCGCCGATGGACTGAATAACTTAACGGATGTTTTTTCTTCTGTTACTGTCCTATTCGGTTTAAAAACCGCAAGGATACCGGCTGATGCCAATCACCCTTATGGGCATTGGAAAGCGGAACCCATTGCCAGTTTAATTACGTCATTTATCATGTTATTTGTCGGATTCCAAGTTTTTCAAAGCAGTATTGTTCGTCTATATAGAGGTGAATTGGTAGCACCCAATCAACTCGCTGCTGTCATTGCCATAATTAGTGCAATAGTATTGCTCTTTCTTTACCGCTACAATCTGTTATTATCAAAAGAAGCTAAAAGTACTGGATTAAGAGCTGTGGCTCAAGATAATCTAGCCGACAGCCTGACGAGTATAGCAACAGCCATTGCCATTTTAGGTGCCTCTTTTGGCTTGGTCTGGTTAGATACTGTCATGGCTTCCATAGTCGCTCTCATTATAGTTAAAACAGGTATTGATATTTTTAAAGAAAGTACCTTTTTATTATCTGACGGATTTAAAGACAAACAGTTATCTTTGTATAAGACTAAAATACAGATGATACCAGAAGTTAAAAACGTTGCTTCCATAAAAGCTCGCATGTATGGGGCTAATACTTATGTGGATGTCACTATCTTAGTTGATCGTAACATGACGGTACAAGAAAGCCATGATATAACCGAGACTATCGAAAAACTGCTTTATGAAAAATTTGATGTCATGCATACAGACGTTCATGTCGAACCTGATGGTTTGATCAATCAATTCAACGAAGAACAAATGTGAAAAGACGGATTTCTATGATTCATAGAAATCCGTCTTTTCTTATTTTGTAGAAATAATTTTAAAGTTGTTATTCACTTCAGCTACAATCGGTGAAAATTGTGCAAAATAGTCACCGATAAGTTCACTCATTGGGATCGTCACTTCCCGAATGATCTTTGTTGCATCAAACATACCGTAATCGCCTCCACCCACCGCTCGGTATTGGTTGATTACAATTTCCAGTTCATCATTGGGCAAAATATCTTTACCCTGATATTTAAATTCCACCACTCTTTCTCCTTCAGGCTGAGCGACATCTATCGTATAGTCGATGCCTTCATACATATCGTAATTATACATTTGAGGTTTGGGATTCATAAATTCAGGATTAATGGTTATTTGGTTGTCATCTTTTACTTTGAAATACGTTGCTGATCGTTCTATAGCATTTTTTAAGTCTTCACCTGTTACCTTGAGAACGGCTAAAGTATTTGGATAAATATAATTAAGCACCACATCTCTCAACGATACTGATTCATCAAACCCATTAACCGTATTATTGAAAAGAGCAGTACCCGATATATCACATTTAGTATAATACATCTGAACACGGTTGATAAACTCAATATAAGGATGTTCTTCTCGTCTTGCTTTTTCTACATCGAATATTTGCATGTCCCCTTTAACCTGCCCGACAGGCTGGTCTAGCCACTCTTCTACTTCATCATTCAACCATTTTAATTGATTGGACAATTTTTCATCAACGGGTACCCCATCGACTGAAAGAAGTTCAGGTTTCATTTTTTTGATTGTGACAGTGTCGTTATTTTTCTCAAGTTCTATCACAACTTTACCTAAATACTCTCCCTTGTGACCGGGCATGATTACGGCAGTATTCTTGACGACTTCAGCTATCAAGCGGTGCTGATGACCGGTAAGTAAGACATCAATGCCTTCAACTTCTTCTAATATTTTATAGCCTTCATTTTCTCCTGTCTGTACTTCTGTCTCTTTACCAGTTTTAAAATCTTTTTCAAATCCTCCGTGATAACTGACGACAACGATGTCAGCTTGTTCTCTTAACTCGGGTATATATTTCTTTGCCGTTTCTGTCGCTGATAAGAAGGTTAACCCTTTATAATTTTCGGGGTGTTCCCAATTAGGTATATATTGCGTCGTCAACCCCAATATAGCCACCTTGATTCCATCCTGTACAAATATTTTATATGCTTGGCCGAAAGCTAAACTGCCATCACTTTTTACTATATTGGCACATAAAAAAGGATACTTTGAGGTTTCCACTGCTGAGTTGAGGTAATCTAACCCATAGTTAAATTCATGATTTCCAATTATTCCAACATCAAAATTCAGTTGATTGACTGCATCCGTTAAATATTTAGCCGATTTTTTATGTTTAACTAAGTAATGAGTAAACGGTGATCCTTGAATAATATCACCGTTCTCTATAGTAAGACTTGGCCCTGTTGTCGCTTGACGTTCTCTTTTTAGTAGAGTGGCTATTTTAAATAAGCCTTGTTCCTGCTCATGCTTGCGTGACTGATAATCAGTAGGATAAAGATACCCATGCACGTCACTTGTCTCAAATAATGTGAACTCCATTAAAATGTTCCTTTCTGTAACTTGATTTTAAAAGTCAATTAATATTAGTTGTTTGATAAGACATCCAAGAGTAACCGAGGGTTATCTGTCATGATTCCATCAGCACCAAGATCAATCAGTTTTTCCATCATATCTTCTTCATTGATCGTCCAATAGTAGACGTGCATGCCACGGCTATTTGCCCCTCGGATCAATTTCCAATCAGCTAAGTTAAAACCTTCCTGTTCAGTTGGCAGCTGAAAAGCTGCTGCTTTCGGTCTATAAAGCGCATTAAGAAAAGCCTTATGCATTGTGACGAATTGTCTCGTCTCTTCTTCCCCTGCGCCAATGGCTACTTCGCCATTGGAAACATCCTGGAATCTCAGGTTTATATCATGATCAAAACTAGCAATCAATACTTTATCTTTCATATCAAACTTTTGAATCTCGTTCCACATTTCATCAATTAAATCACCATACATAACTGGATCGTTGGAATCCTTAATTTCAATTAAATGTTTTTTATCATTAAATTCTGAAAAGACTTCTTGTACTGTTGGTATTTTAACCCCTGAGTTGCGAAAGACAAAATCGCCTTTCGCATCTTTAAACTGGTACCCTGCATCCAAAGCTTTTATTTCTTCAAGAGTCATTTCATTGACTCTTCCTGAACCGTTGGTCGTTCGATCTACGGTGTCATCATGAATCACTACCAGATGTCCATCGGCAGTGATATGTACATCATACTCCAGAATATCTACATCCAGCTCTGCAGCATTTCTAAAGGCTGCTAAAGTATTTTCAGGAGCGATTGCTTTCCCCCCTCGATGAGCAATCACTAAGGGACCTTCTTTATCTTCAAAAAAAGCATGACTACTTTTTGAAGATAAAGGGAATAAAAAGAGTAAAAACCAAAGCATAAAGACACTGATTAGTAAAATACCAATGATTTTAACTGTTTTTTTCATTTATATTCTCTCCTTCTCAAAACACTCTATTACCCAATGATAAATAGAACAACAACATAAGAGACGATGACGACCAAAGAGGATAATATGAAACCATGTATAAAAGGTTTCCAACCGGTTTTAACAAAAACTGCCATGTTCGTTTTTAGACCAATTGCGGCTAAAGCCACAACCATCAGAAAACGACTGATAGTTTTCATTACTCCAGCAACACTCGGGCTGATTATGCCTATTGAATTTAGTAAAGCCATCAATGCGAAAACCACTATAAACCAGGGAATTAAACCCGAAAGAGAGACTTTAGCCTTTCTAAGATCAGGTTTTTTGCGTTTGTTTCTGTAATATATAGTTGAAAAGATTAAAACAGTCGGGATAATAGCTAACGTTCGTGTCAGTTTTACCATCGTTGCGACTTCACCGGCTACTTCAGAGAAAGCAAAGCTGGCAGCGACGACACTCGATGTATCGTTAATAGATGTTCCAGCCCAGTAACCGAAAAAAGTATCGCTAAGTAACAATAAACGACCGAAGATCGGATACAAGATTATCATCAACATATCAAACAAAAAGGTAGAAGAGATAGCATAAGACACATCTGCATCTTCTGCTTCAATTACCGGAGCCATCGCAGCGATAGCTGACCCTCCACAGATGGCCGTTCCGGCAGCAATCATATTACTGAGCTTCCAGTTGATTTTAAATAATTTCCCTAATACGTGTCCTCCACCAAAAGCCGTAAACAGAGTAAACAACAAGACTAAAAGGGTCTGACTTCCAACTTCTAGTATAATAGAAAAATTAAGAGAAGCGCCTAGTAATATAATTGCACCTTTCAATATTTTCTTTGAGGTATACTGCACACCTTCTTGCAATACTTCTTCATTATAATAGACTGTACGAAAAAAAATACCTAAAAACATGGCAATTACAGTCGCCCCAATATAGTGACCGGGTAATATCGTTTCTATGTAAAGTGCAATTATAGCAATGATTCCAGACAATCCAATTCCAGGTAACTTTTTCAAACTAATCTCCAAACTTTTCATCCTTCCAAACGATTCTTGAATCATTATACCATTTATTTAATTATTCTTAACTGAAAAACTAATTAAGCAAAAAGAAAAAATCTTCACTTATAGATACAGTATAATCAATACTGCTCCAAGCTATAACTGAAGATTTCGGACTACTCATTTCACTGTCTAATTCGTTTGATTCCCGTAAGAACTGATACTAAAAGATGGAAAAAAATACTTGCTCCACATACAACCGTTAGCCAGAACAACTGATAATCGGTCTCTACAATGATGCCCGTATACGCCCAGGCAAACACCAGCGGGTATAACCAGTCTCGATTGATCAGTGAAACAAATACCGCGATCATTGTCCCCATAATGAGTAAAGCAAGCGTCAACTGATATTCATCAAATCCAAATACTTCCTCGATACCCATCTCATTTATCCACGTCATGATGTTGACGAGTGTTGCTACCGTTACCCAGCCAAAATAAATAGAGAAGGGTAAACGATCAAACCAGTGAGAAGAAACGCGGGAAATATTTTTATAAATAAAAATCAAAGTAATGAGTAAAGCGATTATTATTATAACTGAAGCTAAGTACCAACCCTCTGTGAAAGCGATGATCCATAACCCATTCAAAATAAAATTAGCAATGGGCCAATAATGTACACTTTCGTATATGCGATTTTTATTATGCTTAGAAAAAATCAAGCGTACGATCCAGACGAATAATAGTAGGTAAATAATGCCCCATATCGAAAATACGTATCCAGCAGGTTGGATTATTGCAGGATCCTGATCAGCAACCATTCCCACATCTGTTGCAGTAATATAATTGACGACCAACATTAAAATGAACCACAGGCTATAAATAATACCTAATTGCTTTTTACCTCTCATCATGACAACCTCCTCAAAATTCTATAATTCAAAATATAAAGAGTATATTAAATAATCTACTTCATACTTTAATGCTAACTTATATAAGAAGCGCTTAACTCTCTCTAAGTATTTTATGTCTTCCATCAAATTCGATTTATAATCTTGATATTTTTCTTTTTCTTTGTCTGTAACTTCTTGATCAACATATCCCCAAACATGTTCCAAACTATTTATTGCCGTACTAATATTGAGATCTTGGTCAAGAGCCGCTTCAATCAACCGATAAAATGGAATAACCGGATATGATGACTTGTCTTTCAGTAGTTCTCTTATGCTGTCATAAATCGCTGGTGACCGTTCTAGTACCGTGTACTTGTATTTTGCCCATTCTTTTTCCAAGTCACTCATCTTTGGATCAGTTGTTGTCGCTAATAGGCACTTTACTGCTGATAAATTTTTATCTTTAACTTCCAACATGATATCAACCTCACACGGCTCTACATCCCGATAGAAAGTCATAAATTCATCGATTCGGATAAATTGTGAATGAGACCCTTCCCTCCCAATGAGTTGTTGCTGTGAATAATGAACTTTGGGACGTCCATCTTTCTTTTGCCACGTTTTTTTTGCTAAATTTATCCAGTAAGAATCAGGATACGTTTCACCCTCACTATTTAATGCATGATGCAAGTTGTCATATACGACCGGTGCGCCTGTTCTTTTACTGATATCCAATACATCTTTGATGGTATAAGAACGATCATCATTCTCAATAATGAGCCGGTCTTTAATTTTTTGGTCAAGTTTTTCATACACCTGGATAAATCTATCTATGGCAGCTTCTTTATCGTTATATACGCCACCGACGTGCAAGATGATCTTACTTTCTGAACCAACTCCTAATAAATCTAAGAATAGTGTATGGTAATTCAAATCATCAATCGCTCGCTCCACCACTCCTATTATTGGAGAATTCAGTACCGTGTACTGACCAGGATGCATCGAAACCCGAATACCATATCGCCTGATTTTTTCTCCAATCCGAGTAAATAAGGGTTCGAACAGAGTTGGCCAATCTAAATTATTCACTGCAGAGTCTGATCCGAACGGAATGATATCTGAACTGATCCGAAATAGTCTAATACCTACTTGATTATTGTACTCAATCATTTTCTCTAACACATTTAAGTTATGTTCAATCAGCAGTTTCAGATTCTCTTCAGTTGCGTTTATCTTGCGACACGTTTTGTAATTAGTTTCAACTAAACCTTTTGTTATACATGCATATCCTATATTCATGATTTACTCCTCTTCAGTCTTCTATTATAATCTAAGTTTACCATTCTCAATCTTTTCAAACGAATAATTAGAACTATTTATTCAATGCATATCATTAAGCGATTCAATAATAATTTGCTATAATAAAATTATCAAAGTTTAAGGAGGTTTTATTATGTTGTGGACACTTATTGGAATATTAGTTCTTTTCTGGGTTCTAGGTTTGGTTTTTGAAATCGGTGGTGGAATTATCCATATTCTGCTCGTCATTGCACTCATTGTTTTCATTTGGAATATGGTTACAGGAAGAAAAAAATAGTAAAAAAGTAGCTTAAATTTAATAAGAAGTGTTCTAGAATGATTCTAGAACACTTCTTTTATGTTTCTATAACTGTTCCTATTAGATGGTTAAATATAACAACGGAGGATGAGCATGGACTGTTTAAATTGTACTATACATAAACGTGAGTTAACCTTTAACATTCCAAAACAATTGAAAAGTTTAATTACTAAAGAATTTTCTCATGATACGTCTTCATATATCTGGAAAGAAAATATCTTACATACATCTGAAGCTGCCAGCAATGATATGGTTGATTTTTTGAGAGAAATGAATCTTACATCCGGTGTAACTTTTGCCCCCCTTCACAAAGAATGGTCGTCACTGGATACGTTTGATGACTACAGAAAAACATCATGGCTGGATGAACTTATAAAAGAGAAAAGTATAAAAATGTACTTTCAGCCTATCATCACTCAAACAGGAGAAATATACGGTTATGAGTTACTGGCACGTTTTTTTGATAAAGAAGAAGCTATTATATATCCGGATATAATTTTTCCGGCAGCTAAATTACGAGGACGGACATTTGCGCTCGACCGGTTATGTCGCATGCAGGCCGTTAAACAGATCAAACGCCTTTATGGCAATCAAAAAGCCTTCATCAATTTTATACCTACCGCTATTTATCAACCCGAATACTGTCTGAGAGCCACGACAGACTTGGCACACAGTTTGAATATAACGAGTGACCGTTTTGTATTTGAAGTCGTGGAGACTGAAAAAGTTGATGATATCGAGCATTTAAAATCAATCCTTCGCTACTATAAAAAAAATGGTTTTAGCTATGCCCTAGATGACGTGGGTTCCGGTTATAATACGCTTGATTTGTTAGGAGAATTAGAACCGCCATTCATTAAATTAGATATGGCTTTTGCCCAAGGGGTCAGTCATTCCAAAGAAAAACAACTAATAGCTAAATCGTTTTTAGAGAAAGCTCACAGTTATGGAGGCCTATGTTTAGCCGAAGGTATTGAAGACATTGCTGATTTTCACTGGTTAAAGCATCAAGGGTATGAATTGTTTCAAGGCTACCTGTTTGGCAAACCACTTCCGGATCCCCTGATAGATAAAAAAATCAATATTGGTCAATTTTAATCCATCATACTTTTTAGCTTTTCCAGGAAATCGGCTCAAATTTAATTTCTTATGGTTCGTATTTGAATAAACAATATTTACTGAAAACTAAAAACCACCTCTTTCGACTTTCGAAAGAGGCTGGTTTTTTTATCTGTGTTCCCAGTAATTTCTTATTTTAAAATTTTCTATGCTTTTAGAAACTCTTCTCAAACGTAAATAGCACATAAGTAGTCAGCGTCCACCTGTATTCTAATGACAATGTAAACATATTTCATAATATATATGTCGTAGCGATATGCTTCTATTACTAAATCAATTTTCGCCTTGCAGGTTACCACATTGATTGTAATAAAAAACACCACTCTACCCCCATCATAATTAACAAATTAGAGTGTTATTCAACATTATTTCTAAAAAAACGAGGAAATGCTTTGTCTTACAATCAAGTAAATCACACCGAGTGTTATTATTGCAGCCACAGGCAAGCTATATTTAAATAAAGCTTGCTGCGTTTTATGTCTAAATAAAGTCATGCCCAGCCAGGCGCCGATTCCTCCAAAAAGAAAAGAAGACATTAGCAATGCTTTTTCTGAAATTCGATATTTCCTTTTTATTGCACGACGTTTGTCTACGTAATAAATGCTAAATGTAAAGATATTTATACATCCGATCATTGCTAAGAGTACGCTATTTATTCCATTTACTTCATCAAACATTTTTTTCTCCATTCATTCCTATAAAAGTTCATACGTTTTATAGTAGTCTATTGAAATCGGATTGTATTTTTCCAAATAATCTTTCATACTCTGCACAGCATGTATAGATGATTCCTTCTTATTCTGACCGTATTCAGACCCAACTCCTTGGGACGTAATGTAAGCAACCTGATAGCTTTTTGTTCTGTCAACCGGTTCATCTTTGACAAATAAGGATTGGATTCTTTGTCCTTTAGGATTTTCTATTTTCAGAAATACTTTCAAGCCTAACGCACGTTTAATGAATCCGCCCATTTGTTGATAAGCATCTGAATAAACTGAACGCTCCAAATTTTCTTCTATCATATCCAAAAGTTCCTGACCAGTTATTTCTGCAGTCATAACGGGGGGGTTCATCGGTACAATATTATACAAATCATTGAGTGTCACTTGTCCCGGAACGATCGGTGCTCCGTATCGCCATCCGTTTGAAAATGCCATTTCTGCTCCTGTACTTTCAAGAATGGCAGTTAAAAGAAAATTATCCATCGTCGACTCAAGCATCGTTGCACGGTTCAAGGCCGTTTTCGTTTCACCTACAATAGTTTCCATCTCTTCTTTAAAAGGTAAGAGTTCTTGGTCAATGATTTCAGATATTCGAGCATCCGGTTTAATATCTTCTGAGACTTCGATCAATTCATGTTCAACCTGCGTTATTTTACCATCAGTTATCTCTAAATCAAGACGACCAAGAAACGAACCATGACAACCTGATTGTATCACTATTGTTTCCCCCTGGACAACAGGTTCAGTTAAACGATTGTGCGTGTGTCCACTTAAACAAACATCTATGCCTGCTACTTCTGATACTAATTTCATATCTTGAGGAAAACCCAAATGTGAAACGAGCACCACAAGATCAACCTGTTCCTGTTCTCTAAGTGTCTCGATTATTCCCGGTAATTCGTCTTTGCCTAACGTGAATCTGACACCTTCACTAAACGATGCCGGCATGGTTTTATCAACGATATTAGATGCAATCCCTATTATGCCTATTTTCAAATTTTCATATTCTTTAACTTTAAAAGGTGGAAACAGAAGCTCTTCATTTTCTATTTTATACACGTTATTCGCTAACAGTGGGAAATTCAACTCTTTTGATTTTTCAACTAACGTTTCAGGTCCATATCCAAACTCCCAGTGTAATGCCATAGCATCAATACCCAGTTCATTGATGATGGGAATGACTGCAGCCCCCTCTGTTCTTACTGCTGGCATCGTCCCGTTTAAGGTGTGCCCATTATCACAGAACAATACGTCATTGGGGCTTTCATTGCGTATTTCTTTTAAAAGTGTCGCGATACGGGCATACCCTCCAGCATTTCGATATACAAATTGACCTTCTTCAAAAAACCATTCAGGATGTAAGTTAAAGTAAGCATGCGTATCATTCATTTGAATGATTGTTAAGTTTTTCTTGTTATTTGACATGATTATTTCTCCTTTATGTTTTCGTTTACAGTTCTATGATCCATTCTATATTAAGTAAATGTGCTTAGACTGAATTGTTTGAGCTTCATTTATAACAATTATACGTAACCATAGACAATCAATTACTCTTGGTTCTCACCTTTATCAGTATACGCGAGAATGTCACCAGGTTGGCAGCTAAGAACTCGACAGATTTTATCCAGCGTTGAAAACCTTATGGCTTTTGCTTTTCCTGTTTTCAAGATGGAGATATTAACCATTGTAATCCCAACTTTATCCGAAAGTTCAGTAACGCTCATCTTTCTTTTAGCTAACATGATATCCAAATTCACTTGTATGGCCATAGCAACCTCCTTATATCGTTAAGTCATTGTCCCGTTTAATTTCAAGCGCATTTCCCATTAATTTCTGAAGGACTGCCGCAAATACTGCAATGACTGTTGGTGCAGAAATAAACATCATACCTACTATGATAACGCCCGGCGCATCGTCCACTTCTCCCACAATAAAGTACAGAGGAAAACTCAATAAATGAAGCGAGGCAATAGAAAAGGTGGAAACAGATACTTTCCTGCTTCCACCTTTTTAAAATATTAAATTAAATATTCCATAACACTTTACTCATTTTCTGAATTCGGCATATTTATTCTTTCCATTGTTTCTTCATATGACTTTCTCATACGCTCTTTATACGATTCTTGGATTGTGGTATCTTCCAAGTGTGATTCGATAGGTAATATACGGTAAGTGTAAGGAGCTCCACCAGTATCGCTGTGGCGATACATCCAAGTTGGAACAAAATCGACACTTTTTATGGTTGTTTCTCCGGTCTGTTCATTTTTTTGAATATCCACGCTGGTGATAACCCCATCTTCTGTGGGTTCAAATCCTTCACCCAACGTCTCTTTACGTTGATTTGAGTAAATGTTACCTAGGGAATAAATCACAAAGGCTTCGTTGCCATCCACTTCAATAAATTCAGCTTCATGAATCACATGCGGGTGACCACCAAAGATGATATCTACACCTTCACGGGCAAGAATCTCTGCATTTGTCGTTTGAACCTCATTAGGATCTCTTGTGTATTCATTTCCCCAATGTGTATAAGCAACGATTATATCCGGATCATGTGCTTTAGCATTTTCGATATCTTTTACCATTTGTGCTTCATCAATAATATTTATCATCGAATGAACTTCTTCAGCAGAATATTGTGCATCCAGTCCATTTGTGTGTTCAGTGTACGCAAGGATGGCAACTTTTATTCCTTTTACATCTTTAATTAAAAAACGTTCGTCTGGATCCGGTGCTGATTCATACGTTCCAACTACATCCATACCTTTACCTTTAATAACTTCAGCCGTTCTTCTCAAACCTTCGTCTCGTGTATCCAAACTATGATTATTAGATGTAACTATGGTATCAAACCCAGCGTATTTGAGCGCATCTGCCAATTCATCAGGCGCGTTAAACATCGGATACCCATTGTATGGTACCGACGGTCCAGCCAATGTGGTTTCCAAATTAGCAAGTGCCAAATCCGCTTCTTCAATAAAAGGTTTCACATCTTCAAAAACCGAATTAAAATCATACGTATCCGTTTGAGCATCGTGAGCAGCGATAAGTTGGCTCAGGTGACCCATTACGTCCCCTACTGCGGAAATACGGATATCGATGAAAGTCTCTTCAGCCTCTTGTTCAGCTTGTTCATCTGAATCAGATTCAGCTGTTTCTCCATCCTTGTTTGGTTCTTTTTCAGTAGTATTTCCTGAATCTCCTTCCATTTCCTCATTTGTCTCCGCTGTTTCCTGATCATTTTGGAACGGATTAGCCCATACATAAATGCCGGCTCCCATTAATATAACAACTAAAGCAATAATCGCAAGAATCATTGTAGTATTTTTTTTGTTTCTTCTATTATTAGATCTCAATGTTTATCCCCCTATCGATTAAATATTCTTCATAAGAAAGTCCACTCTCGTAAACATCTGTTGCTAATTCAGGACCAAGATAACGAATGTGCCATGGTTCAAAAACATATCCCGTTATATCTTCTTTACCCTCCAAATAACGGATAATAAAGCCGAACTCATGCGCGTTATCCCTAACCCAAGTACCTTCTTCAGTGTTACCAAATTCTTCAGTTAACTGAAGGCCTACACTTTCACTGGTAACATCCATGACCAGTCCCGTTTGGTGTTCACTTTCACCTGGTCGGGCACTGTATTTGTTCGCTGCTTCTTCACCGTGATTGTTAACGTAATTATTAAACAATTGAACTTGTGTCTGATATGAGCGGTAACCTGACCGCGCATGAAGAATAATACCGGAAGTTTCTGCTGTATCAAACATTTCTTTGAGCGCGTCTGCAGCAACCTGTCTCATCTGTTTTATTTCAGGATTTGGAAGTACTGTCGGTACTTCTACTGTGACTAAGTTGTCCGGTACATAATCTTCAGGTAGACTGTACTGTTTATTTACTAAAACTGAAAAACTAGCGGGTTCCAAGACATCCTCTTCTAGGTCAAGTTGTGGTCTTCCGTTGTCTACTGAGTCAGATGGCTCGCCATCTTCGTTATCTGAAGCATTCGAACCATTTGAGTCTTCATCATTTTCAATCTGATCTTCGTCATCAGGTTCTTCAGTCGTTTGTGACTCTTCGTTTTGATTAACTTCTTCTTGAGCTGTTTCATCAGGTGATGGTTCCTCTTCAGAAGTCTGTCCGCAAGCATTCAACAATAAAACACTTGATACAAGACTAGTCGTCACCATCCATTTTTTAAAAGTCATTCATAAATCTCCTTCGCTAATCTTTCTTAAGGTAAATCTCTCATATATTTTAACATGTTTCAATTACTTTTGTATAATAACAAACAAATTTGTAACAATATTTTTGAACGTTTCAGACTTTTCAGACCTTCAAGCTTCCTCTGAATCCTCTTGAGGCATAATACGATTCTGCACCATTATGATAAACAAACACACTATCATAACGCCTATCACAAAATAGTGCGCCTCCTAACTTTCTGATTTTTTCTGGTGTTTGAATCCAACTCGATGTTTTGGTATCAAATTCACCCAACTTTTGAAGTGTTCTATATTGCGTTTCATCAAGCAGTTCAACCCCTATTTCTTTAGCCATTGTTACAGCACTCGCTTCGGGTGGATATTTTTTTCTGGATTCTAAAGCTAAATCATCATAACACACTTTTCTACGGCCTGAGGGTGTTTGTTCAGAACAATCAATAAATAGTATTTCAACAGAATCAGATCCACTTTCAATAACATCGGGTTCCCCTTTGGTCTGTTCCATAGCTTGTAGGGAAATTAAAGCCTGTTCGTTTGATTCCAATTTATCTAGAACGTCATGCCATTCCATATTTTTATGCCGCTTCATATTTTTATCAAAACGTGTTTTTAAAACAGCTAACAGTTCTGATTTTTCATCTGTAGATAGCGTTCTTCTCATTTCAAACTCTTTATTCATTTTATTCACCTCTTATTATTTAAAAAATCACTGATATAATGAACGATTTCATCCTGTTGTCCTTCTCGAGAAAGATCACTCTCCATATCACCTGCTTGGAATCCATAATGACCGAAATTGGAATGATTTCCTCCATCTATCGTCACATAAGTTGTGTCCTCAGGCAATAAGTCTTTTGTCTGTTCGTACTGATCTAAATTTAAAATGGCATCATTTGAACCTGTGATGGATAGTACAGAGAGCAGTAACGCAGATAAGTCGCTGTTATCACTCGGATAAGCAGCCAGAAAAATCAATCCTTCAATTTCTTCATAATTTTCTTTTGCATAGATAGAAGCACTCGCGCCACCTAGAGAATGTCCGGCCAGCCACCACTCCTTCTCTGACGGATAAGCCACTTTAATTTTGTCAATGGCATCAATATCAAGTATAGCTAAATTGAGAGGCATTTGCGGTATAAAGACCTGATATCCCTCGTCACTTAATTCGTTAGCTAAAGGAAGATAGGCTTCTGTCTCCACTAACCCTCCTTGATATAAAACAATGTGGCCTTCAATTTCTTTAGGTGTGATGGTGATCCACCGCTCGTCTTGAGTGACGTTATCCTCTTCAAGTAGAGCTGTCGCTTCTGGCATAGCTTTATAGGTGTTCATTCTCAAAAAAATGTATCCGGAAATAATTATTAAAACAACTACAATAAACAAGCTTAATAGCCATTTTTTCCAAGAAATATACTTGATTTTCAATTTTTTTCAACCTTTCTAAGCTGATTCAGCCCATTATTATGTTATTTAAATACGGAAAAATCATGACTATCTAATTATTGTACTCACTGTTTATTTTGTGATTTCAGATTTGTTAGTTGTTCTATTTCATGCGGCGTTAAATTTCTCGTTGGAATAATTATAGCTGAAACGCTGCTATTATAAAGTAATATCAGCTCTTCGTACTGTTTTATAGTGTTAATGTTTTCTCTTTTTATTTGTACTTGTTCATCTTCACCAGTCACAGTTACGACATCCTCTTTAATCGTCATCGTCTTCTTACCAAATAATGAGGAATTGTCTCCTTCTGACAAAAGTTTTCTGGTTTGATTTAAAAGGATTTTTTTATGTTGCGTGGGGTAGTAGATCACCCACATGATAAAGAATCCTATCGCTAGTATAGACCAATATACCGATGATTGATCAAATAAAGCTGCACCCACCGAATAAATAGCCACTGCACACAAAAGCGGCAGCAAAATGCGTAAGACCCAGTATATTTTTTTCTGAGAGGGAGATTCTTCAATATGATGTAAATTAAATTCAAGAAAATCTTCTTCTAATAATTCATAATTGATTATCATTATTATCCCTGCTTTCTCTGATTTATTTGGTGAATCAATTTAATGAAAACTGTTTAAAAAGTTTGCAAATAGCTAAATCCAAATAAAGTTGCAGCGTTTCTCTGTCTCGACCAGCAGTGATTTTCAAATCCCACGAACCAGATTCCAGCTGTCCGTCAATAAGCCATTGCAGTCCTTTTTCAATGTCAGGCTGCAACGGTGAACAACCCAATAGGGATAAAGAGTACAGTACAGATATCAGGTCCGTATAACAAAACGGGTAAACAAATTGTGTCCAATGTTTTTTATCTTGCCTATCTGGGTATACGTCTCTTTTAAAAATATAAGCACTGACTAATGCTCCAGCTTCCTTAACGTCCTGTCTTTCTCTGAATAAAGGATGTACCGCAAATGCACGCAATACCACACCCGTGACCATGTAAGATGAGGGTTGATTGAAATCGGGCTGAATCGTTTCATGATAGTCATAAGAGACCCCAATATTATGTTTTCTAGTTCTGAAAGGAAGTGCCTAGCCTCCGTCATTTTGACGATTATTTAGTAACCATTCCAATGCCACAATGATTCTAGGATTCTAGGATTCTCTTTAAATCCTGCTTTAATAAGTAACTCTGCAATACCCGCGGTATAATTTGGTGTACACTGTTTATCATATATCCCTCGGAAATGCCCTTTGGCTGTTTGAACCGAAAAAAAATAGTCCGATGCTTTTTGAATTGCTGAATGAGACCGATCAAGATTGTACATCTCAACTAACTTCCCCAAATTGCGGTATGTCTGGTATTGGTCTAAATTATCCATTTGTATGTTCTTTCGGTTTTGCGGATACTTCCAATACCCTTCAGGTTGCTGCTTTTTCACTAATTGTAAAACTTCTCTTGAAGTCCAGCATGATTCGAAACTGACTTCTTCTTCCAATAAGGTATTGATAGTTTTCAACTTTAAGCATTCATTAGCACTCTTCAACAAAAGGGGGATCGGGTCATAGTTCAACTGCTGCAGCCAAGGTTAATTTAGTCTATCACTCATACGCATTCTCCTTAGGTATTTGTTGAAACAATGAATTGCTTAGTAGATGATCCTCTTGAGACTTCTTATATGCCTCTATTCTACACCAAAAAAGCACCTGTCATTTAAATAACAGATGCTTTTTGTACAATTATTTAATTCAGCACTTCTTTCACTCTGCCGACGATCCCACTTTCAAGTCTTACTTTTATTCCATGGTGATGCGACTTGGAATTGGTCAAAATATCTTTGACGACGCCTTCAGTTAATTTGCCTGAACGCTGATCCTGTTTCTGTACGACTTTCACTTTTTTACCTGGTGCGATATCTGCACGGTTTGTTCCATCCATTATCATTTTCTCCTCTTTAGTCATTACCTTTAACTTGAGCATTCTGAAGGCAATATTTTCAATTAAATTACTATCTCTCATTTATCCTACCATTAATCATTGTTTGATTATATAACTAACACGAATTGGATGGAAATACTTTTCTATGAAGCCTAATGATTTTCATAAATCAAGGGTGAGTTCACTGATTTTTCATTATAATCAACAACACTCATTTAATATATCGTTGGATTATTATACTCAATTTCCAACACTTCAAAATTAAACCAGTTAAAATCTCCTTCGTCTAATCTCCAAGTGATCTTTCCTTCAGTGGGTACTTTAATTCCTTCAAATGCTTTGTATTCACTCATGGAAATCGACCAAGTTTCTAAACTGAATTCGCCATTAAAATCACCATAACGTTCTGCTTCGAAATTTATAACTTCTCCCATTTGATTAAAGGTAAAGACGCCTGACGTAGATATCTCACCATAAGTCATCGTAGCTTTCGCGTTATTATCATCTATTTCTTTCCAGCTGATATAGTCATTTAATACAGCAGAAGGAAACCACACTGTTTCTGCAAGATATCTGAGTAACGTGCCTTGATCGATTTCTTCGCCTTTCGAATCTGCAACAGTGAATAAAGACATCGGCTTGATCAACATACTGCCTTTCCCGTTCAAATATTTATCTCTACCTGCAATGTGAATGAACGGCGCTGCTTTAATCGTGGCACTCCAAATAAATCCAGGTTCTTTAGAAGTGAAGTATTGCTTCGCCTCAACTGCCATCCATTGACCATCAGCTTCCATTCTCATTTCTGCTTGCTGTTTTAAACGGCCAGAGACTATTTTTTCTCTTCCGATAACACCGCTATATTGAAGCCACTTTTGTACACTTGTTGGTAAATCGATGATGTCTTCTTCTGTAACAACTTCACTTTTATTGTCTACATTATCAAAAAGTTGTTCGACTTCAGCTCTTACATTTCGTTTAAAGAGAGTGTTGGCTACTATAGAACTTGCTACAATTACTCCCAAAAGTACAACCAGACTGAGTAGCACTCGTTTTAGCAGTGACATGATTTACAACCTCCATTCAGCACTATACCAAATAACAGGACTTTTAATGACTAGTTACACCAATACCACACACATGTTACATAACAATACTTCAATTTTTAAAGGTCGTTACATTTTATACCTCCGATCATTCCACCATCAATGAAAAAAACTTATAATTGATTACCCTGATACTTAATACACTTATTTGTTTTAAGTATTAACATAACAAGTCTAAAAAAAAAAATTATATGAACAAAAGAGCTGAACTCATAAGTTAGTTCAGCTCTTTGAGAAAGAATTGCTATCTATCATTATATTTTAGAGTGTTTTATTCATTCGACTCGCCTACTGTAATCAATACCGTTTCGATACGGTTTTCGTTGATATCTTCCACTTCAAACGTCAGATGCTGATACCTAACTTTAGCTTTATCTTCTTTCATGGGAACATGTCCTAATTCATTGATCAAAAACCCTCTAACAGTATCAAACTCATCCGTTGGAAAACTCATATTGAACATATGTTCTAAATCACGCAGTCGGTAAGTCCCAATTACCCTGTATTGATTATCAGATAGCTTTTTCATTTCGTCATCATGGACTCCTGGTTCAATACTTTCACTCGTAATTTCGCCTACGATTTCTTCGATGACATCTTCAAGCGTAATCAGTCCTTGGGTACCAGCAAATTCATCCAGTACTATAGCCAAGTGCGTATTCTCTTTACGCATTATTGCAAATAATTTATCGATGGTCTGCGAATCCTGTACGAAATGAGGGGAACGCATGACGTCCTTAAGTATAAATGATGCACCATTATCTTTTCTCATATATTGAAATAAATCTTTCACATGCAATACTCCAACAATGTTGTCAATATGTTCTTCATAAACGGGAAAACGTGTGTACTGATACTTATTAACTAGCTTAAGGATGTCATCCAAGCTTGAATCAACTGCTAAGACAACCATATCTGTCCGGTGCGTGATTATGTTAGAAGCTGTCGTATCATTAAATTCGAATATATTCTCAATCATCACTCTTTCCCCTGGGTGAATCGTTCCTCTTTCCCGACCCAGATCAACCAGCAACCTTATATCTTCTTCAGTTGCCTCTTCATTTTCGGCATTTGGATCGGCACCGAACAATTTAAAGATGAGTTTAATTGAAAAGGTCAAAAATCTGACAATAGGTGCACTTATTTTTGCCAGCAGTGACACTGGACCCACAGCGATGTTAGCAATGGCTTCGGCTTTTTGCATGGCCAGTTGTTTGGGTACCAGTTCACCAAAAACTAAGGTGAAATAAGATAGTATCACAGTGATCAGCACGACTGAAATTGTACTTAGCGTGTTTATTGAAAGGGGCACGCCTAAATCATTCAGAGCTTGTGCCATTGGATCAGCAAAAAAATCAGCAGCAAACGCACTGGATAGAAATCCGGCGAGCGTGATACCTATCTGAATCGTACTCAAGAACAGACTTGGTCTAGAAATGAGATTATATAATTTCTGGGCTTTTTTATCTCCGTTATCTGCCAGACGTTTAACTTTATTATCATTCAAGTTAACAAATGCCAACTCGGATGCTGCGAAAAAACCATTAACTAAAATTAATACTATGAGTGTTAATATTGCTATCACCAATTATTTTTCCTCCATACAATGCTGTGTTTATTTTGAAATAAGTCTATCATACCAAAAATGATTGTCAATTGAAGCCTGCTTTTTGAAATGTACATTATTAATAAAGGAAGATGAAATGTCAGTCCGATCATTTATTATTGTTTCGCTTTTTTAGCGTCTAGGTAATAGACCATTCAATCCATGTGATTTCAGAGTATGAAAAAGCGGACGCCAGGCGTTACGATGCTGTTTAACTTCTTTCCCTTCTGCAATACGTAACATTTGCTGTTCATAGTAACTGATTCCTACGAGAGATCCGACTTTTTCATCCAAGAATTTACTCCCCGTCGTTAACCTCGGTGTATCAACATTTCTTAGTTCTCCTGTAAACATTTGATTAGGCAAATTTGGCATTAACGCCAACGGACGAGCCAAACCAATCATGGATGTTTTATTCTGAAGTAACGCTTCTTCCATACTATTTAATGACCTGAACCCGCCCGTGACGACCACAGGTATATCGATTAATGCTTTTAATCTCTCTGCATAATTTATAAAAAATATTTCTTCTTTTCCTTCTTCCGTCTCTTTAAACATCTTGGGATTTTCGTAATTCCCACCAGAAATTTCAATTAAATCGATCCCTAAATCGGTCAACTTCTCTGCCACTTGAAGTGATTCTGCTTCACTAAAACCGCCATCATTAAAATCAGAAGCATTCATCTTTATGCTTATAGGAAAATCTGGACCTAACATCCTTCTCATTCCCGTGTATATCTCAACTAAAAATCTCATTCGATTTTCCAGTGATCCGCCATATTCATCTATTCGCTGGTTTGCATGAGAAGACAAAAATTGACTGACCAGATAGCCATGGGCGCCATGTATTTGGACTCCTTTAAACCCCGCTTTTTTTGCAATTTGTGCTGTTTTGATGAATCGCTCTACCAGTTCTTTTATTTCTTCTGTAGTTAGCGCTCTTGGCTTACTAAATAATTGCTTGGAATAATTACTCAATCGAATCGCACTAGGGGCCACAGGTTCTTTTGAAAGAGACCGAGGTGATTGTCTACCAGGATGATTGATCTGCATCCATAGCTGTGTATTATTTTCACTTCCTGCTTGGGCCCATTGCTTCAGCCTGTCAAGATCTCGCTCATCTTCAATAACGACATTACCTGGTTCGCCTAAAGCCTTTCGGTCTACCATGACGTTTCCTGTGACCACAATACCTGAACCACCTCTGGCCCAAGCTTGATATAACTTGTTATGTAATTCGGTCGGTTGATTTTGACGATTCGCCATTATCTCACTCATCGCAGATTTTAGAAACCGATTTTTAATTCGCGTTCCATTTGGAAGTGTTAATTCCTCAAATACGTTCAACATCTTCTTTTCGCTCCTTAAGCAGATTGGGTGTTTCAAGTTCAGTGTATCTTCAACGGTATATTATTGATTTGAGAGGCATTTGAAATGATACTAGTCATTACTAATATAGCACAGATTATTCTGGATTTTGTGAATGGATAACTTTTAATACATATTCAGTTGCATAAAAAAGACTTAAATATCCTTTTGTGATAGAATATATTTAATAATAAAATGTACTACTGTTTATAATACTCACCATAATTTCATTTTGACAGTTTAGTAGAGGGGGGGATGCGTCAAAACAAGTCCGAAAGATATTTCCATACTATTGTATCATATTATATGAAAGGAAGGTGTTCATTATGTCCAAAGAAACAACCCTTAAGTCACTGAAAAAATTTAATACAGTGATGGGATTTTTACATCTTGTACAAGGATTCTTAATGTTAGGTTTTGCCATTTTTATTGAAAGGATAGCGGATTTCACAATACCCGTGATGTCCAATTTCCTCATGTTTGATGAAACACAAATGCGACTCGTCACCGAAACCAATCAACTTTTCGACGTTCCATTTGGTATAGCGGTCTCTTTATTCTTATTTATTTCTGCTCTTGCTCATTTCATAATTATTAGTCCATGGGGAAATCCTATTTATAACCGTGATTTAAAAAAGGGGATCAATAAATTCCGTTGGTACGAATACTCGATCAGCTCTTCATTGATGATTGTACTCATTGCACTCTTATTTGGAGTCTACGATATCGGGGCACTTATTTTAATTGTAGCAGCAAATGCTTCCATGAATCTATTCGGGTTAGACATGGAAGAAATAAATCAGTATACGGAAAAAACGAATTGGAAACCGTTTGTTTTCGGCAGTGTTGCCGGTTTGGCTCCGTGGGTCGTCATCCTACTTTATGCATTCGGTAACTCAAACCCGGCAGAAGTGCCCTGGTTTGTTTATGCCCTTGCAGGCAGCTATTTTGCCTTTTTCAACCTGTTTCCAATCAATATGATCTTACAATATAAAAAAATAGGTAAATGGAACAATTACCTTTATGGAGAAAAGGGTTATATCGTTTTAAGCCTTGTAGCAAAATCAGTATTAGCCTGGTTGGCTTTCGGAGGAGTCATGCAACCTCAGTAAGTAAACATTTAAAAAAGGCGCTAGTTTAAACTAGCGCCTTTTTTGCGTTTAAAGTTATATATTAAAACCGAAAGCCTTATTATTTCTACTCTGAATTCTTATATTGATTTATTATAGATTGCTCTATAAACCAATTCACCGTCGATTCGTGTACTTTCCATTAAAGAAATACTTCCGGCTATTATTTCTGAATGAGGCACACTCACTTCTTCTTTGACGATTTCAAACGGTTTGTCTAATGATGCCTGGCGTACCAGTGTGATATGTGGCTTATATTCACGCTCTTCTTTTGTGAATCCTGCTTTTTCCAGTTCACCCTCCAGGTCTCGCTTGAGCTCGTTTAAAGAATCTAACTGTCCCTTCACTCCTGCCCAAATAATTTCTTTTTTTTTCTGGGGAAATGTCCTAAAGTATCTAGACACAATGTAAATTTTTTCGCTTTTGAAGTTGTTTCATCGATGGCCTGTTTCAGTCCGTTTATTTCTTCCTGGTCAACGTCTCCAATATACCGCAGTGTTACATGAAAATTATTCTTTGTAGTGAAGTTCCCTTTGTTCACATAGTTTTTTATCATATCTTGTGTGCTGTTCAGCTGTCTTTTTGTTTGCTCGTCAATCTCTATGGCAATGAATACCCTCATGTAGACACCTACTTGTTTTATTTCATTTTTTTCTTGATCGTTACTACCGTATCTGTGAAAGCTGAATTATTCCCGTCAGCATAAACACGAAATCACTTATTTGACTATTACTTTTCTTTTCCATCCATAAAGGAGTCGATATTATCAGCTGCAAATTCTTTAAATGAGTGTGGCGGTCTGCCAGTTAACTGTTCAAATTCGTTTGTTACCATTTTTGAAGCCCCCATCCTTGTCATAAAATAAAGGGCTATCGTTACATTCACGTATTGTTTATCCAGCCCTCTTATATTGACATAATACAGCCAATACTTTATAAAACTTGGATTCCTATATATGATATTCCTCTCAGTCGCTTGACTTAATATTTCTGCTATATCGAAATAACTGAGCGACTCTGGTCCGGTTATAGTATAAGTCGTATTTTTATACTTCTCAGCTTCATGTAAAACAGTTGCTACCGATAAACCGATATCTTTAGCATCAATAAAACTCGTCTTGCTCTTACCGGCAGGAATTAATATTTCATTGTTTTCTATTATCTCCTTGGAATGAACACCGGACAGATTTTGCATAAAAAAGCCCGGTCTTATATGTGAATAGGGAATCCCTGATCTCTCAATAAGCTTTTCGATCTTATGATGAGGCGGAATCGGATTCTTTTCGATGCCCATTAAAGAAAGGAAACACACCAACTTAACGTCGCATGATTTCATATGATCTATGAATGGATATAAATCTTCCGGGTTTCCGAGATGTGGCGGTCTCATCAGGAATACTCTGTCAACATTCTGTAATGCATTTTTGAATGTTTCCGGCTTTTTGAAATCCAAAATCACGGTATCGATTTCGTTTCCAAACAATTTAAAAAGTTTAGATTCATCAGTTCCTGCAGCAACAACCTCTTCGCCCATGTTTCTTAATTCTTCAACAACGTATCTTCCAACATTGCCAGATGCGCCTGTAACTAAACTTTTCATTTACTTCCCCTTTTCCAATATATCATTGGCTAACTGCATTGATTCAATGAACTGATGAAATTTATCTTTACCCATATTGTCTCGAAGCAATTCAATCGACTTATAATAGTCATTGAACGTTGATTCAACAAGTTTATTCCCTTTACCCGTTATATTCAAAACATAGCTTCTTTTATCCGCCACTGACTGTTCCTTTAATACATACTCTTTTTTCACAAGTGCATTTACCATAGAGGTTACCGAAGGTTTGGTGATTTTAAAAAACTGGCTGATATTCATTGGCGTCGCTGCAGACTCTTGTTTTTGTATGAAAATAAGCACACCCATCTCGCTAGATCTAATGGGAATGTCGGGTTTCGTAGTCAATTGCAACCGACAAAACAGACTTATTATATCCGCACTATCTATAAGCATATTATTCATTTCAGCCTCCAATCATACAGCCATATAGTTAGTTTGGCTAACTATATTTTAAGGCTCTTTCTTTCGTTTGTCAACCGACTACAGAAAAATGTGAAGATGAATTTATTACTAATCTCAGCTTTACAACAACTCACTCTATCGTCTAACGAGACTCATTTTTATTGTTTTATATAATAAAAGACTGGGAAGTTAGATGTGACGATCTAACTTCCCAGTTCGTTTTTATTTAATCATCTTTCTCTATTACCCTTTTCAATAAACTTTCTAGCTTTTTTCATACCGCCTACTTCTTTAAACATCTCATTTAACTTTTCTGTTTCAATTTGCTTAGCATTTAACCCCTCGTACTTTGCCTCTTTTTTTAATTTTAAATAGCTGGCAAATCTTTCCTCAGTAAGTTCACCTTCACGAATAGCTTTTTTCACTGCACAGCCTGGTTCACTCATATGTGAGCAGTCATTGAATTTACATTCAGCTGCTAATGTATCAATATCGGAAAAAGTTCTCGATAAATTAGCACTTTCAAGACCTATCTCTCTCATTCCCGGAGTGTCAATAACTACTCCGCCGTTTGGGAGTATGATAATTTCTCGACGGGTAGTCGTATGCCTACCTTTATCGTCATTTCTAAGTTCATTTGTTTTAATGGTATTTTTACCTGTCAGTTTGTTAATTAACGTCGATTTTCCAACACCCGACGAACCTAAAAAGGCGACGGTTTTTCCAACGCCAAAATACTTTTGGACAGATGAATGTCCATCAACATCGACACTAGATGTGACCAGCACATCAACTCCACAGGTAACGGTTTCTAACTTTAAGAGTTTTTGTTTGAGGTTATCACACAAATCAGCTTTTGTTAGCACGATTACCGGAGTTGCTCCGCTATCCCAGGTAATGCCAAGATAACGCTCTATTCTTCGCAGATTAAAATCCTTGTTTAACGACATACAAATAAAAACAGTATCAATGTTTGCAGCTATGATTTGTTCGTCATGCGATGTTCCCGAAGCTTTTCTGATAAAGGCACTTTTTCTCGTTAGCACTTTGTGAATAATTGCGTTCCCACTGGCATCTTCATTTCGGTCAAGCATGACAAAATCGCCTACTGCCGGGTAATCAGACGAATCAACCACATCATAACGAAACTTTCCGGAAATTTGTGCCAACAGATCAACATTCTCTGTTGCAACTTTATATACGTCTTTAGATTGAGAAATCACTCTTCCGATATAGAGATTTATATATGAAGTGGCCTCTTTCACGAATTTTGCATCAAGACCTAAGTTTTCCATGTCTATTTCACTCAATTATTTTCCTCCTAAGCTTTTTTATAAGCAACTTATGAGAGGTTATTACAACAAATTATTTTGTCTCTACCTCCCTGTTGATTACATTCTCCAAAAATCTATTGTCTGACATGCAAAACACTCCTTTTCATTCTAATATTTAATGTAAATTTTAATGATTATTCCATTCAACTCGAATTATAGGTGTACTGAATTCTAAAGTCAAAGTTATTTAAAGACAGATGTATACCATCTGGATTACTACACTGCTATATCACATATCGCTTTGTTTTTGTCATCATTACTATGGATTGATACATTTGATTTCAGCTATTTAAAAGCATCACAATGGTCCCACCCAGTGTATTTACAACCAAATGAGCCACAATGATAATCGTGGTGTTATGGAACTTTTGTGCCACAAACGCTGCAGCTAGTGCGCCTGGCAGGAGAGAGATTAGGTTCCACCACCAAAAGACATGAAATAACGTCCACAAGAGCCCGTGAATAGCCCAAGTATATTGACCGTGAGCTAATTCTTGCCTTGGTAGTATATAACCTCTCCACCAAAACTCTTCTCCAAAGATATTAAAGAATAAAAAGAATAATTGAAAGACAATTAGTATCACTATAGGTGTCATCTCAAATTCGGACGGTATGCCATTTATTATTACTCGAGGATCCAGCGTAGACGGCAGGTAGTCAGGAGGATTAAATCTGACAGTATCAAGCAGCCATTTCTGAGTAGGCAATAAAAGAAAATTTCCAAAGACCATGAATAAGGACAATCCAATCGTCCATAACCATTCCATTTTTCTTAAAGGCGCCAGTCGGAATCTCTCCCTGATTGTCTTCCAATTCAACTTGTAGCCATCCATTTTTAGCGCTACAAACGATGCAATGAATAATAAACAAACGGGTCCCATTAAGGTTACAGAATAATTTGATATCGGGTTTACTCCAGCCTCGCCCAATAAGGGCATAACTATATAGATACTGAAGCAAAAAATAGCAGTGGGTATACCAAAAAATAACAAGGACTCCCATAATGGCATTGGCTTAAGAGGTTTTTTAACATTCATATGCTAATTCCTCCTTTTTCTCTTCGCCTCTTACTGTATTTGATTATTACAGTCACTCAATGAATTTTCAGCTTGCTATCACAAGTGAAAGCTACTTGTGATTTCAATAAAGTTAACCGATACTGAACCGTGTAGCTTTTTTTTAAATGTTCTCTTCAACAATCCTTCGAATAATTTCCGTTGTATTGACTCGTTCTAAAATAGTTTTAGCTTCTGTAGCCTTTTCTTGATAGCATTTATTGTCTCTGATTTCATTTATAGCTTCCTGAAGTCCCATAGCATTTATTTTTTTCTTGTTTAATTGTATGGCATTACCAAAATCTTTGTAAAGTAGAATGTTCAATTCCTGTTCCGGCTGCATTCCTATTCCCACGAAAGGAACACCAGCGGTTACCGTGGTTTGAACGGTTCCTTGTCCCCCATGTATTACGGCCATGTCAACTTTCCCTGTCACTTCTAGAGCTGGTAGCCAATCTGTCACATAGACATTTCCAGGTACATGATCTCCTTCTTTGAGGTGAGACTTGATAGGGGCAATAACCACCACATCCAAGTTTTCAAATGCCCGGAGCACATTCAATAAAACAGTCCTATTCGCTGAACTTCCCATGGCAAAGAATATTTTCGTTTTATTTGATTCAGCAAGCAGTTTCTCAACTTCGTTTGGTATTTCCTTATCAAGATGAGCAAACAGAGGACCTGAGAAATACCAATTATCTGGCAGCTTCTTTAATAAGCTCAGTTTCTGTGTTTCAGCCACAATATTGATATCGCCTTCCCAAAATTCAAAAATACTTTTCGGTTTATTTAATTCAAAATCTCTAGCAACTTTTCGGAAGTTTGTTAACAAAAGTGGAACATTCAAAAGCACCACTGCAGCAAATTTATTCAGCCACTTAGGATAAAAAGGACTGATTGGAAGACCAGCTTTTAAATAAGGGCGTGATAAGGCTAAAGGAATCACGTTGAAAAGTTTTGTATTGGTCAATCGACAAGATATAGAAAAAGTTAAAACAGAACCCAGAAATGCTGCTTTGGGTTGAAGTATTGCGATAAGCTGGATCTCATTATTGATTCTGTGAACCAGTTCCGCATATGTCCAGGGTTGCTTGAATGTTTCTCCACGATCGACTTTCCATAAGTGTTCGATTTTTTCTTCATCTTCGACGGGTTCAAGGTGGTGAAGTGTGAATCCCGCTTCTTCAACCAGCGACTCAAATTGCCCGCCGTATGCGAAAAAATGACACTCATACTTGTCTTTTAGAACCTTTGCAATTTCTATCATTCTTGTCGTTTCAGCAATGTTCCATCCAACGATACCAAATAATATTTTCTCCATAGTACTACTCCTCGCATTATCTGTTTATAGTTAATAATTAAAGTTAATAGGCTGAGATATTCTTTGATACAGTTAAACACTCATAGTTAGTCTTTTTTATAGAATTTATTTTCATTTATTCTCTTCCACTCAGACTCGATGAAAAAAAGTTGCTGTTCATTTTCTTTAATATATCCTGTCCATTCATATGTTTTAGGCCAGTTTTTAAAAATCTTCCCAACACTATATAAAAATTTCAAAGACATTTTCTTAGGAATCGGCATCCATCCATTGGAAGGATGCAATTTAACCTGCGTGACGCTTCCCTTTTTCTCAACTTTATAAATACCGCCTATGCTTCCGGAAGACGGATGGGCCGTGATCGCAAACTCGCCTTCTATAACATCCTTATCCTCAAGCGTTATAATATTTGGGAAGGACGGATCAAATGTCAGAGTAACAGGATAGACAGGATTTCTGCGTGTGATTGTTTTAATGGACGGTAGATAATCGGTCCACTTCATTTCAATGTCACAGTCATTTGTTTTTATCTTTTTTTCCAAATGGGTGGTTTTTAGTAGTTTGATTTCTTCATTTTTCTCAGGATTGATTTTCACTATAAGTGGCTTGGGACTGTATCGAGAGTAAAGCATCCGTCTTCCATCCATCGGCACTGGCAATTCATCAGGTTTATGTGATCTACCATTTATAGAGATGCGGATATCAGTCTGCTTTTTTCGGACAAAGTAAAAATCATAAAGTAAAATCAACGGAAGTGCTGACGGATTTTCTGCTGCTTCTCCCATTGGAGCGAGCAGACTGAACGGCTTACGTTTACTTTTGTTAAATTCTTTGATTTCAATTAAAATCTCTCTGTCAAAAATATCCTTGAATTGGTAAAAAGCTTGAACCCCCTCATTATTCACTTCATAGTAGGCACCAGTTAATTCTCTTTCTATCATATTGGCTAGTCCCTTACCGGCAATATCGTATTTTTTTGGATCCAGTTTTAAAGTCGGCTGATGATAGACATCAACCTTACCATCTTTTCTCCATCCAAGTATCAGATGTCCCCTGCCGTTTTCTCCCTCTTCGAATACTTGCGGTTCGAATCCAAGATACGTATCATCGGGATCTTTTTCAAAATTGATTAACAGCAATTTTTCCATAGGATCAATATCTATTTGAAAAGGATTCAATAAATAGTTCGATTTGTCTTCCATACAATCACACCCCTTATAACGTTATTCAAGATATTGTTAGACATTATTGAAAATCGCTTTATTAAAGAGCTGAAATATCAGAAATTCTATCGGATATTATCATTTAAATAAACTCTTTTTTTAAAATTGTACCTAAATCCTTTTTATGCTAATTATCTATCCATATTGTTATTGGCTGCTTTTTCCTGTATTTGTGTATTTAAGTCTTGATCCAGTATTGTAATAAATATCGTATATTTCCATCCGTTCCCATCTAACATAAGTTAAGAGTTTACTA
>NZ_LSRN01000027.1 GCF_001885615.1 Alkalibacterium sp. 20
GATATAAACAGTGGGATAATTAAATATTAATTGATTATTCTTTTTAGAAATATCTTCTCTAATGACATCGATACTCTTAACACTATAATCCATTTCATAAATGACTGGAGAGTTTATTTTCATTTTATATCACCTCGCTTAAAGAATTGTTAAATTTAATATATCACAAAAGTACAATAGTTATGAGACTACTTTAAATAAAACGATTTTATAAAACTTTTATCGCTAACGAGTTATTACCTATTTCGAAAAAAAGTATGAGGATCAATTTACCTATCCCCATACCAATTCTCCACATAATTCTTCAGGTCACGCAGTTCCGCGTAATTTCTTTTATAACCTATCTTGATGCATGCATTGATCTTTTTGTGCAGGATGGATATGAAGCTAGTTCTGACTTCTTCTTCCAGGTGGTCTTTTAATGCTGAGAGTAAGCGGACGGTGTCAGATATATGCTGAATATAGAGCTGATTTTCTGTGGTCAAATCCAATATGATCATTATTTTTAGTTTTTGTGCATGTGAAACCATCGTGATCAGCGACAAGCGTTGCTCCGTTTCGTAGAGGATTTACATGAGCAGCGGATCCAGACTCCCCAGCTTATCGTCGGTCACTTTTTTCAGCATGACGACTTCTGTGTAAAAGAAAAAAGTGTGTTGAAATATACTTTTGCATCGTCAATTTCCTTGGCAACATCAATTACTTGAGCCAGGTCATCGGTCAAATCCATTATATTGTATGGGTCAACAATCTTTTCGACCTATTTTTTTTCTAAGACAAACATACGATTTTTATCCCTTAATACTTCTAGCAGTTTAAGCAATGATGTTGAATCTGATACTAAATCATCTGACTCAAATTTAGTATAATAGTTTCCTACTATTCCTTCTTCCTATTCATGACTATCTTTATTTTCGATATATCCTGTTATTTTATCATCACTATCTGCTACTCCGTATATGTCAAAGTCTTTCTTCTCCGTATCTTTCAAAAGTATCATAATTATTTAATATCATTTTATTTTCAGCTCCCGAACTTTAGCATTTAAGGCATTACATTCAATAACAGTTTTTCTGATTCCCCTTCTTTTTTCAGAAGATCCTGTTCCATGCGTGAGTATCGTTCTCGTAATAATATGCATCTCATCTTTGTTCTTAGGTGAAATTGGAATATGTAATATGACCCTAAAAAGTTACTTTTAGGGTCACTACAAATCAATTTTCTTGTTGTATTACTTCTGTTCTTCAAGCATTTCCAAAGCCTCTTCCAAACTCTTCCCGCTATAATCTTGAGCTTCCAGCCACTGTCCGGTGACTCCTTTGGGTACAAAGGCGCCGATGATCATGCCGGGGATAACGGTCTCCACGTCATGCGGTGCTTTTTCTCCGCCCAGGTCTGTTTTGATCCAGCCGGGGTAGACGGAATTGATCATGACGTTTTTGGCTTTCAGTCTCCCAGCGTAGTCCTTGGCGAGTTTGTCCAGCGCGGCTTTTGACGCAACATAAGCCCCTATCGCCGGCTGGTTCTTGACGACGCTGGTGGTGTTGATGATGCGTCCGAATTTTTGTTCCACCATGCCCGGCAGTAACTTCTCTAACAGGATCATTGGCGCGATCACGTTGATCTGATACGTCCGGACATACTCACTGGCATCCACTTGCCATTGAGGGTTCTGAAACTTTGACATGACGCCTGCATTGTTGAACAGAATATCCACCGTTGCTTTTTCTAAAACCGTATCGGCCATTTGTCTGACTTCTTCTTCGTTCGACAGTTCCGCAGCCACAGGAAAGACGTCTACACCGAGCTCTTTGATCTCTTCGACTAGTGATTCTGTATGCGCAACATTCCGGCTATGAACGATGACATTCGCACCGTTTTTGGCCATCGCTAAAGCGATCTCCCGTCCGATCCCTCTGCTCGCTCCTGTGACAAGTGCCCATTTTTTTTTGACATCCAACATATTTGTTTCCTCCTGTAAATAATATTTTAGTAACAAAGCGTTCGTGTAACTGGTTTCTGCCACGATTAACTAGTGACAGGATAAATACTGACTATTTAATATCAGTATACGCTTTCATAGGTATTTGAGGCAAGGTAAGAGCTTTTTGATCTCATAAATCTCATGTAGACTTTTGAATAACAAAAAAGGCACGAAACCAAAAAAGGATTGATTTCGTGCCTTTTGCATATACTATTTAACAGTTAGAGTCCACAACACAACGCTTGGTTACCTTCATCTTCGTTGCGCATTCTGATGTTAGTCGCCTAAAGCATTGCTCACTGGCCTTTATACCTTGTACACCTTTAACCTTGATAAACGACAGTAAAGGATAGGTTATTTAAAACAGCTCGTCACAGTGCTCCAGTTGATAACATGATACCGATTCCGGTTATGACAACACTCACAATTGTGATGGCCTTTTTGATATGATAGGGTTTGTTTTCTCCCGAAAAATAAAAGAAAAGGAACAAGCCCGTTGTAAGGATACTCATTAGTACTGCAAACACACTATTCATCTTAAGATCTAATAATAGAGCGATCAATTCAATCACAATAACAATGGCTGATGAGTAAAATAAAGCCGACCAAATATCGTTTTTATAGACATCAGAATCTTTAGCGATCCACTGGGTCGGGAATTTCGTCACCAGATATTGAAAACCCACGCCAATTAATCCGGCTATAACACCAAATACTGACCCGAAAACGAGCCCCAAAGACATCACTTCGGGATTGATCTCAGCTAGCTCAGCAAATTGCGGTTCAGCTGCAAAATCTGCAGTATTCAAATTGATTACGATGGACGCAAGCAGAACAACAACAAAAACAGCAAGCGCTATCCATGGAAATCTTTTTTTATTGTTTCTTACCTTCTCATTCTCATTCATCTGTTTTTCCTCCTCGTTTCATAGTTAAGATAGAACATCCTGCTTGTTGAATACATAATAAGCCAGTCCCAAAAACAACCCAACATACACAGCATTAACGATCATGGAAAAGGGTAAAGTTAAGCCCTCAATGGATACCATTCGTCCTGGTAGATAATTCTCTAAACTCCAGTTTGCCGTTAATAAATACTTGGCCAGATCCGTTCTTGATGCGACGTACTGAGTTAAGCCGGCACCTAAAAATAAGGCTCCTAATGTTACACCTAGAGATAGTGAGGTGTTTTGCGTGATGGTTGATAGCATAAACGCCAAGGATGCGATAATGACTAAATAAACCAGGTTGCTGGCCACTAATCCGGCAAAATAGCCTATAAATTGCACATGTTCATACTCTCCATTCATCGTCATGAAGACATATTCCGACGTTGGATTCATATCTGTTGTGAATAACGAGAAGATGGCCGTCGATAAGTATAACAGTCCATAATAAAAGAACGCCAATAGCAGGGTCGTGATGTATTTAGACGTTAATATTTTTGACCGAGACTGGGTACGTATCAATAGCAATTTAATGGTCCCCATAGAAAATTCTTTTGATACCATAGCACTCGCTGCGATCGTTACAAAAATACCTATCAGTGCATTCAAGCTTGATGCCCCGATTAAGCTGCTATAAAAATTATTTACGGCAGGTGGCTCAATATCTTCGGCTAAATGATAGCTTAATCGCCCGATCTCGCTTTCATTCATAGTGACTGTAATGCTTTCATCAAACGATAACTCTGTGTCTCGATTGAGCACTTCTTCTGTTTCTTCTTGCAAGGTGGTTATTTGCTGTGACACGTCACTTTGCCAATTTTGGCTGTATGTACTCGACTCGCTTGCCTGTTCATTTTCGAAAATCAGCGGTATGAAACTGAGCATTGCCGAAAGGCCGACAATGAATATCATAATAATAATGTTGCTTTTTCTTGAAAATACTTTTTGCCATTCGTTAACTATTAGTTTTATCATCATATCCTCCTGTTTTCAGTTGTCAGATCCATAAAGCGATCTTCGAGCGAATGTTTTTTCGGTTCCACACTGTATAGTGCGATACCGTTGTCCACGAACACTTTCACTATGCTGGAAACATCGGACAGTTCAGAGGGTAATTCTACGACCAAATAGTCCTCATTCAACTGGCTGGTCATGTCGAAATGCTCTTGTAACAGTGCTTGCGCTTTTTCTCGATCAGAGACTTTGAAGTGATAATGCTGTTTTGCTTCTTCCTTAACGTTTTCTACTGCAATAAGTTCGCCTTCCTTAATGATAGCGATACGATCACACATGAGTTCGATTTCACTTAATAGATGACTTGATACGATCACTGTGACATTTTTCTCTTTTGCAAGCATACGAATGTGACGTCTTAATTCCTGCATGCCTGCGGGGTCTAAGCCGTTGGTTGGTTCATCAAGAATCAACACCTTTGGATCATTCATCAACGCCTGAGCAATCCCCAACCGCTGTTTCATCCCTAGTGAGTAGTCTTTAACCTTGTCATTGATTCTGTCGGTCAAATTTACAAAGTCTACAAGCTCTGCAATTTTCTCTTTAGAGACATTCGTGTGCATGCGTGCAAAATAGTCAAGGTTCTTTTGTCCTGAGAAAAAGGGATACATCTCTGGATTTTCGACAATCGCTCCGATATTTCCTAAAGCATCTTTGTGTTCTTTTTCAACATCATGGCCGCAAACACTGATCTGCCCTTCATTTATCTCAATAAGTCCAACAATCATGCGAATAAGCGTTGTTTTCCCGGCGCCATTAGGACCGAGCAGCCCTAAAACTTCCCCCTCGTTGATCGTTAAAGAGAGATCTTTGATGATTTTTTTTCTATTGATGGTTTTTCCTACATTTTCTATTGCGATCGTTGCCGTCATATTATCTCCTTTTCTATCTTTTTTAATGGTGTATTTGTTTAATCTTATGAGAACATTTACGAATGATTTACTTCCAACATACCGGAACGATCCCCTGGCTGATACTCTCTGCCAGCAGCTCGAGTCTTTCTTGTATGATCGATTCTCGTACGTTTCTCTATAATTCTTTAATTAATTTAACTGTCTCTACATCGAAAACGCCCTTTCCGTCTTGTTTTGTATTACGCAGTCTCTTAATTAAATCTAACATAACTGGAAAATAATTAAAAGGGTATAACTATAAATGTATTAGTGTATATAACATTTAAAAATCATTCTGCACTAGTAGCATTTCAAGAAAAAGTGATCCGTAATGTGGAACAGCTACCCCGACATTCAAGCCCATTTGCTAAAGTGGCTTGAACTGATTATAGAAAAAATCACTGATCTGATAGAGAGCCAAGGTAAATTAGGTCAACTCATCGTAACGTCCATTCCAGCATCAGTCACGGTCATGGCCATCTTACTCGCCAATAACATCTGTGATTTAGAAGGAAATATTGAAGATGACCGGTTTACGCTTGCGTATCCTATCGGTGTAGATAAAGCACTCCTTGTCTTCAAATGGTTTTAGCCGCTTACACTGCTGTCATCTTATTAGTCGTTTTTTGGACCTTCCAAAGTCTTGTGGCGTTGTCTTTGTAAACGCTCTCCTACGTCTTCAAGAATATTTGTATCTTCTTAAACGAACAGTACAAAAAGATGACCTTTATGACGAGAAGCATCAACTCAGCGGTCATTCCGGTTCCGATCAATTTGACCAGGTGCCTGGCTGGACATTTGAGCGTGTCTTTAACAACGTTTCTGAGAGAAATAAATTAGACAAAAAAATCAGTGATGATCTGAAAGAGCCCCTCTTCCAGTATTCATCGCTGATTTATTTTGTTTAAACGCGCTGTTTCTCGCATACATTAAATAGATGGTAAGTGACAAATGTCTAAAGCTTATGATTCAGACAATTTATGTCAACATATTCTCTCCATATCATTAAGTGTCTAAGCAGATATAAAACTAGGTATTTGTATGCAGTATTTAAATGCTGGTTACTGTCTTTTCATACTATGCTTTAATTATTCCAACATCTCCAAAGCCTCTTCAAGACTCTTCCCTCTATAATCTTGAGCTGCCAGCCACTGTCCAGTGACTTCTTTTGGTACAAAGGCGCCGATGATCATGCCGGGGATGACCGTTTCGACATCATGAGAGGCGTTTTCTCCGCCCAAGTCTGTTTTGATCGAGCCGGGGTCGATGGCATTGATCGTGACGTTTTTGGCTTTCAGTTTCTTTGCATAATCCTTGGTCAGTTTATCGAGTGCCCCTTTTGATGCGGCATAAGCGCCTTTCGCTGGGCTATTCTTGATGCCACTCGTGGTGTTGATGATGCGTCCAAATTTTCGTTCCAGCATACCTGGCAGGAATTTCTCTATCAGGATCATTGGGGCGATCACGTTGACCTGGTACGTCCAGGCATACTCACTAACGTCCACTTGCCAGTAAGGGTCCTGTCCCTTTAGCATGACGCCTGCGTTATTGAACAGGATATCGACCGCTGCTTTCTCTGAAACCGTATCGGCCATTTTTCTGACCTCTTCTTCATTCGACAGTTCCGCTGCCACAGAAAAAGCTTCAACACTTAATTCTTTGATCTCTTCGACTAACGATTCTGTATGCGCCAGCTCTCGGCTATGGACGATGACGTTCGCCCCTTTTTTGGCCATGGCGAGTGCAATCTCCCGTCCGATCCCTCGGCTGGCTCCTGTGACAAGGACCCATTTGTTTTTGACATCTAACATATTTATTTCCTCCTTGGTTATTTTGCGGTAAAGGTATCATTGAGTCCATCGTCTACTGTAGCAGTTAAGGACAGACTAGAGATACATCCCACTTAAAGTAAGTATACCTTTTTTGAAAACGATTACACAAGAAACGGCCATTTCAAAGTTGAGAGCTTACACCTTTAAAAAGGACATTTGAAAAATACCGGTCATAATAGGAGATTCTCCAATCAACAATTGGATCACCATCCATTTAAAGAATAGTTAGCGTTCATATCTATTCTTATTATTGCTTTTTTACTATTCAAGTATGATTCATATTAAGATTTAGTATTCCTCTGCCACAAACACGCTTTGTTCAGTAGAATCTTTAGAAACCATGTAGAGTAACTGTTTAGGTTTATCCAAATCATTCAGCATTTCCTCAATTTGTTCTGGTACCTTGTTGGTGTAATGCTTATCTAATTTGCGTTCTAACCAATTTTTTTGAAAAGCTGAGCATTAGTTAAAATCGGAGCGTATCTTTTGTTAACCTCGTCCTTTAGGTTAATCATAAACGGATTTGGATAATTTTTACCTAAAGATTGCATTTATTCTTCAATAAGAGGTGTTTGATCAGTTTCACTGACACTCTTCATTCGTGTAGATATTTCAGCTAACTCACATTGTAAACTTAAATAATCTGCATAAAAACATAATTGGATGGTCTGATTAATTTCCTTATCATCAATTAGTTTGATCAGCTCCTTCATTTTGTTGATTTTCGTTAACTGTTTGACCTTTTCGATAGTTAAATCATCCAGATCCATTCGTTGCAGTCTCAAATAATACTCGTTAAACACTTCTCGAGCATTAATATTTAACTGTCTGATTTCAATAATATCAGAAGCATCGACATTCTCTTTTTCGGTAATCTTCGTTAATCTCTCTTTAACAGTTAAGAGCATCGCTGTTTTTTCATCATGATGATAAGAGACAAGTTTATCTATCTCACCTTTGATCGATTGCAAATCACGCGTTATTTGATGCATATAATGCTGACCTGAGATCGCAGCCATTTCCTTCTTACTTGCGCCTGCATCTGGATTAACTGGAGACAATGCTTCGGATGTGTTTAGCTTACTAAAGCCTTCGTCCTGAGTGATGTCTTCATTCTTATTTTTTGCTGGATCTGCATTAGTATTGCTCATTGGCTTTTTCTTTAAAGAGTAAATAAGTACAATTATAATAATAATAGAGATACCGATTACTGTTAAAATTGTTAGTATGGCATCATTCAACTTGTTTCCTCCTAGGACAATTCAGTTTTTTTAGCTATCAAAAGCCGAAAGTGAGTTGTCATTTCTTTGCATTATTTAATTATATATTAAAAATATTTATTTATAATTTAGCTCCCCCATACCAATTCTCCACATAACTCTTCAATTCACGCAGTTCCGCGTAATTTCTTTTATCACCGATATTGATGCATGAATCCATCTTTTTATGCAGGATGGATATGAAGCTAGTTCGGACATCTTCTTCTTCCAGGTGGTCTTTGAACGCTGAGAGTAAGCGGACGGTGTCAGACATGTGTTGAATATAGAGCTGATTATCTGTGGTCAAATCCAATATAATCATTATTTTCAATTTTTGTTCGTGCGATACCATCGTGATTAGTGACAAGCGTTGCTTCGTTTCGTAGAGGATATACATAAGCAGTGGATCCAGGCTCCCCATCTTATCGTCGGTCACTTTTTTCAGCATGACGACTTCTGTGTAAAAGAAAAACAGTGTGTTGAAATACACTTCGGCATCGTCAATTTCCTTGGCAACATCAATGACTTGAGCGAGGTCATCGGTCAAATCCATTATATTGTATGGGTCAACAATCGGTTCTTCTCCGAGATAGGACACGATCGTTTCGACAAAGGTCATTTTCAGATACCTTAAATCGGGGTACAGCCGATAGATGGCGTGCTTGGACAAAAGAAACTTTCTTTCTGCCGGATATTTTTCTGCCAGATCGATCAGCATTTCGATCAATTCGTTTTTATATAAGCGTGATAGATACAGTCTGATATTGGCAAAAAATATCAAGTCATTGTCCTTTACTTTGTTTTCATTGAGGTAATAAAAGGCAGCGACCTGATGCTTGCAGTAAGGTCCCGTCTCGTAAGGACACGTGCACGATGTTTCAGATACGGTGTCTTTGTCTTCTTTTAAGCGCACGACCACGGTGTATCTTTTTAATCCTTTCACTTCAAACTCAAAGTGTGACTCATTCTTCTTCAGAACTTCTTTAATCATATTTCTCCTAAAGTAATCCAGTCCACGCTCAACAATAATTGGCTCCACCGTGTTCTCAAAAGTCGACAGTTTCATTATCCTCACCCCTTTTTCAGCTGGTTTTTTTGACTGAGTCAGACAAGATGCTTGTTTTATTTGTATTTCTTATTCTGATAAATTAGCTTGCAGTTATTCTGTTTCATCTTCCAGTATAAGACTCATTTCGTAAATGTTTCCATCTGGATCCTCGTATTGCTGGTTTGGTATGTCGATCAACTCTACTGCTCGTCCGTCGTAGGAAGAGGTAACCGTGTCTCTGGTCAAAGGCTTTTACAGCGTCATTTCTTTCTTGATTTTTACAAAAACGATGCCTTTTTCCTCTGTGAAATCTTCAAGATAAAAAGATTGCAAATCGATATAACTACGCTGTTTGATAAAACAGGCTTTTTTCTTAGTATCCATCATGCCGGTGTAAAGGGTCTCGTCTTGTTGGCCTCTGATGTTATCCATCACTGCGCCTGTAGGGATATCGGCATGGGACAATATCCGAAAGGCTTGCAGAATAGCTTCTTCACGGTCCAGATTCGCTGGTGTGTGTGCAACAAGATAAGCGGAGCGAACAAATCGCGACGGTGGCGTAAAGTCTCCCGGCAGTCCGACAGAGCCACTGCCTTCCCCGAGCTTGCTGAGTTTAGTCGTGTGATACATTCGTTCTTCAATGTTTTCTGGTTGCAAGCTCAGGTAGTTTCTTAAGTTAGTAGTATGCCAGGGGAAATCGGGTGCATTGGTCAAGACACCAAAAGGGTTATCATGAACGGTTAAGATGCCATTTTTCGGTTCAAGGACAACGCCGTTTCCGTCTGCATCCATGAAAAAGAAATACATTTCTTTCGACAGGTCGTTAGCGTCTATCCCCTTCTCGACGATACATAATTTTTGGGCTTCCGCTTTCACTTCCGCAACAGTGGCACAGCGTGTAAGCAGATAATCAAATGCGCGAGCAGTTGTTAAGTTGAGCTTATCCGGCATTTCCGCGTCTGCAAACGAGGCATATCCGGGGAAAAGATTGTTTGAACCCATTAAGCCCTGTTCATTTATGCCGTCACCAAAAGAAGCGATATTGAAAAAGGTTGTGCCGATGGTCGCATAATGAGTGGGAAACACGCCATCCGTGGTCGTGATGAACCCTTTGGTGTTCTTGGGAACATAAGTGATCTTGTTATCCATCTGGAAGCCCACTTCGAGCGTACGACCGAACACGACACCGTCTCTATATGAAAACCCGATTGTTGTACACATTTGATACACTCCCTTTGAAGTTGAGTCTAAATAGCTTACAACCCCGTTTGCTTATTTGATTTTACTGAGTTCATCCTTCATCGCCGGCCTGCGGTTATAAGTTTCTTCCAAATGACTGATGACGGTGCTTTTTTCCTGAGAGCCGAAAAGTTCCCCGTAGGTATTCAGTTTGCGGCAGAGCACTTTATACTCTTTCCGGTTTGAAGATTCCTCGGCTAATTGATACATGTACCGTGTGTACAGGGTAAACGTTTCTTCCGGATAAGCGTCTTTAAGATAGTTGATAGTCTCTTCGATAAGAGCCGGATTATTTTTTGTCAGTGACAGTATAGCCTCGGTATCCTGTTCGACTATGATCAGCTTTTTATACAGGTGAAAAGCTTCAAAAGAGTTCATCGCTTGAATGCTTTGTTTCGTTTGGGTGTAGAGGTCTTCTGGATCTTCAGCAATCGCTTTTATTTTTTCGTAGTACTCAAACTCTCCCGCCAGGATAAGTTTCTTTCCTGTTTCGATCTGCTTGTCCGTCTCGTTCATGCCTGCATAAGCTTGGTATGCGTGTCTTAACTGGTCCCGCTTTGCATGCAACGGTTTGGAACCATCATCAAGGTCCAGTCTGTCCAGGACGTCACTGTATGCCTTTTTTTCCAAAAGATACTGGATAAGTTCTTTTTTCATATAGCGGTCTTCTTCGTGGGTGTATAGAAAGTCTTTATATGTGTCTTCTGATTCGTAGGTTCTAATGACAGATGCTTTCAGCTTCAGTAAAACTGAAACAGTGTAAGGCTGATTTTCTTTGTTGAATTTTTCCGTTTTTTTATCAATTAAATCAACATAGGCCTCGCGCACTTGCTTTTCTGGGACAGCCGTGCTGAAAATTCCGAGCAAGTCTATTGCTAGGGTCTCCCATCCCTCATAAATCTTAAGGTTGACCGTTTTTTCCAGTTTCTTTAACAGGGATAATTTGGTCTTAGTGTCCATACTTACCTGATTTAATCGATCCTGAAGTTCGCCTTCAATCCCCATCAAGAGACTGCCGACCGAACCGGCTGAATCGTCGGACTGCTCGATCAACTTCACCGTCTTTTTATGCATATAAAGTAAACTATCAAAAACGGGGGGGCACATCTTTGACTTCAGCAATAACGTCTAGGATATCTTCCAGTTGATCGGTCAGATGCATGGTATCGTAATACCCGATAATCTGATACGGATGAACGTAAGAGGAAATGACTTCGTCTATTTTCTGTTTGAAGTAGGTCGGTCCGACTGCATTGGATGTTTCTTCACTGTACTTGAAGAGATAAGTGTCTTTTTCAAAGGGGTAGGTCTTGAATAATCCGAGTAGCATACTGACAAGCTCGGCTTTGTCCAGCGACTCAAGAATCACTTGGGCATCCACTTCTGACTCCTGATGCCTCGTGGTCGTTTCTTTTTCGGTCAGCTGATAAAGCGCAGCGGCAATATGCTTGCAGTAAGGCCCTCGATTATACGGACAGTCACAGCTGATGTCTTTTACCGTGTCTAAGTCCGCAGCCAGTTTCAGTTCTACAGTATAGTGCTTTGAACCTGTAATTTTAACTATATAATGTGATGAGTTAAACTGATCAATAGACTCGATGAACCGGTTGTTATAATAAGCCTGTCCCCTCTCTAATATCACAGGATCAATGGATTTTTCAAAGTTAGATAATTTCATGGTTACAGCACCTCCAAGGTTGGTTGCATGACGATGTAATACTCTTTTATGGAACGCTATCTTTATCATAACGCACGCTAAGCATATGAAAGAACTATATATCTTTGAAAGGATTTCTTTTATTTAGTAGAAGGCGAGTTGATGCCAACTCACCTTCCTAAAAGCAGTGTGATCAAATGCTTGTTTCAGCGTTTAGGGTCACTTCGGTTGGACAGCAGAGCCTGTTCTGGCTTAATCGAAACAAGTGTCTGATAAATAACCTTCCACTCCTGTCGATTAACTGTTTATCGACAGGAGCTTGGTCTGAAAAAGAGCAAGCTTGTAACGATTAGACGTTATCGACATAAGTAAAGCTGATAAAGTGCTTCACTTCTATCGATTAGCATTTAGTCACCAATGAAAGACATCAATGAGCAAAAGATGAAATATTAAAAGACAAGAAAAAGACTAATTGGTGCTTTATCTGGAGGTGTTCTGTTACCTGCAGCAAGTGCAGTGACTCTAGCATTCGCTGGTATGGTTGCATCTGAAGTAGAGTATGGAAAAATAGTGCTTATTCGAAAGTGGCGTGTAACGAACATATTTGACCAACTAGCATAAATATAAAAAGATAATAAAAATATTTTCAGGGTTGATACTAAGGGATAGGACCGGAAAGTGTTCCTGTCCTTTTTCTGTCCAACTCAGTGTAACCTTTCCAGAGTGATCAGCTTATTCATAAGAAAACACCTTACGTGTCTTCAGTTAAGAAAACAAATAAGGTGTGAATTTTTCGGCAGTTTATTTTGCGGGTTACTGCAACCACTGCAGGAATACCTGTCATGATTTTTTCTGACGAGCTTTCAATTCCCCTTAACTTAAGGGAGCTGATTTGTTCCAGAACTCGTCATAAATCTGTTCTGAATCGGTTTGTGGGATGAACAGGAGTTTGAATTCGGCGGGGGATTCCCCTTCTTTGAATGAGACTTTCAAGTGACCCAGCTCTTTTTTCGCTAACCAGACGGTCGTCGACTGGGCAAAGGCCTGGATGTTTTTTCGAGCAATAAACAACTGAACGGTTGAAAGCCCCTGAAATTGCTGTAAGCAGAGAATATCTGACGCTTGCACGCTGTATCCCTGGACGCGGCTCTTCTTCCATCCCGTCACGAGTGCGATGATCAGAGCGAACGCTAAGCCCACTCCGATTAGTCTGTTCACCATGAAAGCAGCGCCAACTAGGAGCACGCCCATAAGGAGTGTCCAGCGCAGGAAATACCAGAGCTTGTCCTTGGAAACCTTTTGGATCTGTGGTTCTTGAATAGCGATATTAGGCAGGAATTCGGTCAGCTGACTGTAGACGCTGTTGTTTTTGATAAGTGGAAACAAGAAGACTTTGCCGGCGTTCAGTCCTGCGCTCTCTTTTTCCTGGCCGCCCATTATCAATAGTTCCACGGATGACCGCTGAAACAGCGTGCGGATGATTTGTTTGTGTAGTCGGATGCCCTGGATTTTTTCCAGCGGGATCTTTTGAAGCTTCCTTTCAAACAAACCATACTCTATCGTAAGTGTTTCGTCCTCCAGGGAGGCTTGATAGTTGTAAAATAAGACATAGTTTTTCAACAGCGATAAAGCCCCGATGATCGTTATACCAATAAACGGCAGGAGGATGCTCAGCGCGCCTTCAAAGTAATCAAGCAAAGAAAAGATCTCAGCATACAAACTATCGGGTAACCATTCCAATGCAAAAGTAAAGATGGTGCCCAATACGAAAATAGCCGTCACATCCGTCAGTGCATACAGGCCGATCTCTTTGTTGGTCAAACGAAAGCGGATGTCTGAACGGTCGGCAGGAGTCCGGTTTTCTTTTACATGGACAGCGGTTTTGTTTCTAAAGGTTTCGATTTTTTCCAGCAGTGAATAATCGACTGCGGTCAACGAAGCTTCTGCTTCTTCAGATGAACTGCTTGCCGTTTCGATCAGGACTTCGACCACATCGAATGGTTTGAAGAAAAACCATTGCCGCTGCTTGATCGTCTGAATCCGGTCGTAGGTGATCTCTGTTTCTCTTTTCTTGAAGATGCCTCGGTAGACAATGATTTTTTCGGAAGATACGTCATAGGTCACCGTTAGGTATTTGACGATACTTTTCATAAGAATGAACGCTACGAGCGCACTTAATCCGATGATCGAATACAGTCCGCGATCGTTAATATCCACCAGCAGGATAAAAAACAGGAAGACCCATTTCCTCAAGTCTCTGATAAAATAAACCAGCATGACTGAGGGATGAAATTTTTTACGCTCAGTTTCCATCTTCACTCAGCTCCTCAACTTTCAGCAATACATTGTGGCGTATCATTTGAGCTTCTTCGATGGACAAGCCGGCGATATGATGGTTGGTCGCAGCGGTATGTATGATCAGTTCCATCAAGTTCTCTTGTCGCAATAACGGGCCCTGTTCCGTCTCGATGTGCTGAATCCGGGAAAATGGGACGTATGTAATCGAGCGAAAGATGAAACCTTTTTGGAAAACGACTTCTTTACCAGTTATTTCATAACGGAAATACGTGTAACGGTAGCTGATGAGGAAAAAATTCAACAAAAATATGAGCAGGATCACTGAGAGGTAGCTGCCGGCAATCAGCTGCCAAATCGTCGTCAGTCTTTCAAAATACATTAGTGCGCCGGCGAAGACTGCGCCAAACAAGAGTGAGAGGGTAAAGGTGAGCAAACTTGTTTTTATCCAAACTTTTTTGATCGTTTCAGGTAATTGATTTTTCAATAAGGGGTAGTTCATGAATACGCTCCTTTAGATTGTTTTGATAACTACGTAGGTCCAATTAAATAGATCTAGTAATGTTCATTTCTGTTTATAGTCCTTTGCATAATTATTTAGCATAAATAATAGCCAGAGACTCAAAAGTGAACCTGTAATTGAAAAGGTTAAAAACATTACTATATCTTCGCGCATGACGAATGACAAATATAGAAAACCACTTACGACACTAAAAATGACAAAGTAAATAGCTAATCTGACTGTTTTTGGACTTTTATTTGATTGAGCGACCTCTATTACTCCTTCTAGAAAGACTTCGACTAAAAATTCTATAAGATCTGACATTATCCGTTACTCCTTTTTTTTGACTAATTATATGTACTTTAAAGTGCCTTGATTGGAATAATTAAAGATTGGACATCCCTATAGTGTCTAACTGTTCATAAATATGATAAGCTTGAAGCAGAAATCACTTATGAGGAGGAAATGTTTTATGCAAGAAAGAACGCTCGTCTTGATTAAGCCTGATGCTATAGAAAGAAATTTGATTGGTGCCATTATTAGTGAATATGAACGCAATGAATTGAACGTCATTGAAATGAAAATGGTGACTGCTTCAAAAAGTACGGCGAAGAAACATTATGCCGAACATGAGGGCAGATCGTTCTATCCTAACTTGATAGAGTATCTAACATGCGGTCCCCTCGTCGCTTTGATCGTTGAAGGTGAAAATGCCATCACGCGTATCCGTGCTCTGAACGGGTCCACTGATCCACAAAAGGCGGATGATAAGACCATTCGTGCGTTGTATGGTCTTAGTAAGCCTAAAAACACCGTCCATTCCTCAGACTCCAAAGAAAGTGCTGAACGGGAAATTGAGATCTGGTTTGGATAATTGAATGAAGACGAGGAGCTGGAATTTTCCAGCTCTTTTTTTTTGCACATTTATGGATTATTGATTGACTTGTATGAAGATATTATAAAGAAAAGAGTTGTTTTTCTAGGAAACACTTATTTAAGTATAGCTTTTATAGGTTTAAGATGCCATCTTAATTCATTATAGTTTCATGCTAATAAAACAGCGCGTGTGCGCTGCTTTTTTGTTCCTTACTCGTGAACTTCCCACTGACACGGACCGATCGTCATCTCGCTGAAAGTGGCTTTAAACGACGCGTCTTCCGGACTGCAGGCGTAGACCCCGAAGGAAATGGTCCCTTCCCCTTTTTCGAGGTGACAGATGCGCATCTGCTTGTAGTCCTTGCCATCTAAACTGTATTCGATCCTGAAGTCGGACGCGCGGCGGCTGAGTCGGTACCAGAGGGTTTTGATGCCGGCATCCACATCCTGGGTCGCCCAGTCAGAATAGCCACTGTTCGTTACGACACTCCCCAGTCGCTGATAGCTCTTATTTTCATATTCCAGCGACGCTTTGATCCAGTTGTCCGCATCCAGATACAAGGCGATGCCTGCCTGGTCAAAGCGATGGCCGCTTTCACTTTCCACTTTTGTGACAAACGAAAAGTAGGTTTCGTCCGTGCGTGTCTGTATGACTGGGGCATTGTCATTCTGAAAACCATAATACGTGCGCTGCCATAAGTCGGTCCCTGGCTCAGTATAAATGGATAGCGCGTCAGCGGTTATCTCCATCTTTTTAGGTTCATGTACCGTTTGAAGCTCTTGAGATAAAAACTTTTGCGACATGATTCGTTCCTCCTCGGTTAATCTGAGTAAATTAAGATAGACTTATTGTAGCGCACCTTTCAATAAAATAAAAGAATGACCTTTTTTACATAAATAAATGCCTGTAATGAAAAAAGCAGAGCGGCTGCTCTGCTTCCTTATTGAAGTTACGGGATATGGTTGGGTTGTTTGAAAAGAGTCTCTTTGTTTAGTTACACTTGTTATCTAAAGGAGTTTCGACTCAAAGGCGGTTAACTTGTTTAGATTAGGTGGTAATCTTGACGAGTTGGGACTCTTTCACACTAAACTCCTCAAGATTACGGTTTATCTTAAGGAGTTTAGCACCAAACCAGCTTAACTTCTTAAGATTAGCCCCAAACCGATCTGGATTCCCCTAAAACCTTTCAGTAATGAAAAAAAGCAGAGCGGCTGCTCTGCTTTCCTTATTGCTTTTACAACATAACGTAGAGATAACTCGCGACAAACAGGAAGAATCCGGTCATGGAGGTGATAATGCCGTTAAAGGTGAGTTCGATATGTGAAATATCGTCCAGGATACCTGATTTTTTAACGACGCCATTGTATATACCGGTGCCGGCTACTAGCATCAGCATATAAATGATGCCTTTTTGAAAGTAACCGGCCGTAAAGACGGTTGCTTCATAACCGAATAAAATGTCGATGGAAACAGGTCCGAATACGCCTGAAACTAAGATCAGCGTTCCCATAACGAAAACGAGAATTTCTGAAAGCCTGTCTTCTCTCATAGGTTTGACTTCATCCGGACGTTCGTCTTTGCCGAATAGAATCGTACTGAATTTCAAGAAATACGTAATGGTTCCCAGATTAATAACGTTGAGGCCAAATTGCACCAGGGCAGCATCACTGCCGTATGCAATGAGGTATTTTGAAACACTGCCGTTAAACAGGGGTGCCCCGGTGACGCCTAGGATACCAAACAAGACAGCTAGCCCGATCAGCGGCATGGTACGCATGACTCCTCTGATTTGCCGGATGTCTCGCGTCCCATAATAATGATAGATTTGTCCGGCAGCCAGGAACAACGCGGATTTAAAGAGCGCGTGACTCACGATATGGAACATCGCGCCCCAGAAAGCCACTTCCGGCCCCATCGTCAAACCGATCATGATTAGTCCGATTTGAGAAACCGTTGAATAGGCCAGGATCATTTTGATATCGTTTTGACCTAAAGCCATGATGAAACCAAATATCGAGGTCATAAACCCGATAACCAGGAACAGTTCCGGAACACTTATCACGGCTTCGAACATGGCTGTGAAGCGAATAAACATGTAAACACCTGTTTTGATGTACAGACCCGATAACAGGGCCGATACAACCGGCGGAGCACTCGGCGTACCGTGCGCTTTAGGCAGCCAGCTGAAGAGCGGCACGACGGCCGTTTTCAGACTCAAGGTGGTCATCATCAAGGCAAACGGTAAATAAAGCGAGCGCGGGTCTTCCACTAAAGGAAGAGCTTCCGCAATGGCATTCATTTCCAGTAATCCGGTCGTGCGGTAAATCATGCCGATCCCAAACAGTAAAAAGGCGGTTCCGATAACGTTAACGAAGAAGTAAATCATCCCATCGTAGATCGCCTGTTTTTCCTTGTTGATCATGATCAGAATGGATACGACCACAGTGGCGACTTCGAGTAAAACGTACAAGTTAAACAAGTCGGTACTCAAGAACAACCCGGTGATCAGAGCTTCCAGTACCAGCAGTAAAAAACCGAACTGCGTGGTGAAATAATCCTTATGATAAGCAAAGATCAGCATCATCAAAAAGATTATGGCTGTAAGCAAAATAAATACCGATGAGATCGTGTCCGCCATCAGCGTGATGGACAGTCCCTCAGGGGCGCCGGACATAAAATTGAATATCGTATTGGTGAGCCTGACATCAATGAAGATATGTAACGCGTAAAGGAGTTGCACTATTTGCACGAAAATAATAAATAAGCGTGTGTCTCTTTTTGAAAATAAAATGGTTAAAACTCCGGCCAAAATAGGACCGACGATGAGTAAGTAAAGCAAGGCTTGTCCTTCTTTCTGTGTTTAAAGTCCAGTTATTACATACATGTAACCAGCTAATCCGATGAAGAAAATCAATTGCAATGTGATCATCGCATTAAATGATAGTTCTACGTGCCCTACTTTGTCAAAGAAGTCACTCTCTTTGACCCAGCCGCGATACAAAGCATATGCGGCAAAACTGAGCAAGAGATAAACAAAGCCTTTTTCTAAATAGGCTGAAGTTGAAAATACAAAGGAATAGCCGTATAAAAAAGTAATAAGTCGATTGCCAAATAATCCGGTTAATAAAGTCAGGACACCAAAAGTGAGTGTCACCCACTGTGTCAGATTGAATGGGTCTTTGGATTCTTTTAGTTTTTCGGGTTTGATCTTTTCACCAAACAAAACGGAAGCGAATTTGATGCTGTAGAGCAAGGTCCCGAAGTTGATAACATTGAGCAGAAGTTGGATATAAGGGGAATCACTACCGTAACTGATCATGTATTTTGAAATCGATCCGTTAAACAGCGGTGCTCCCGTTATACCGAGCAGACCGAACAGGATCGCTGCTCCGGTGATCGGGAATGTCTTCATCACTCCCCGAATGTCCTGGATATTGCGTGTCTCGTAGCGCGTATTCAAGGTGCCTACTGACAGGAACAACACGGTTTTAAAGAGTGAGTGCGCGAACATATGGTACAGGGTGCCATAGAAACTGTAATCCGTGCCTAACGATATGCCCACGACCATCAGTCCCACTTGCGAGATGGTCGAATAAGCGAGCAACAGGCGCATATCGTCCTGTGCTACGGCGAAGATAAAGCCGGTAATAGCAGTGATAAAGCCGATGACCAGAAAGAACATCTGTAAGTCGATCACTTGAGCAAACATATGAGTGATCCGGATAAAAAGATACAAACCCGTCGTTTCATATACGCCTGATAAGATGGCTGGGATAACCGCCGGGGCACTTGGTGTTCCGTAAGCAATCGGCAGCCAGCTGGATAATGGAAATAAAGCTATCTTCAAACTCAACGTGGTCATCATGAAAGCAAACGGTAAAATTAGCGAACGTGGGTCATCGACTTGGGTGATGACTTCTTCAATCGCATAAATATCTAAAAAGCCAAACGTTCGGTACAAGAAACCCGTCCCGAACAACCAGAAGCCTGAGCCGATGACGCTCACGAAGAGAAAAATCATCCCATCGTAAACGGCTTGTTTATCTTTGCGTATCATGATCAGTATTGCAATGACCACCGTAGAAACTTCAAGTAAAACATAGATATTAAACAAGTCGGTCGATAGAAACAAAGCGATAATGAGCGATTGTAAAGTCAGATACAAAAAACCGAATTGAGAAGTAAAGTAATCTTCCGCGTACGCATAAATAAGCAGACCTAGAAAAAGCAAGGTGGTCAACCAGATAAGGACGATCGCTATACGGTCGGCATATAACGTAATCGCAAACTGTCCGGGGTACCCGCCCATATTATCCGCGATCGCCCCGTCTTGCCGGACTTTGTAAAATAAGTACGATGTGTATCCGACGATACCGACTTGGGAGGCTATGATCAGCTTTCTTGAGTCACTATGGATAAACCCGATATTTATTACAGCGATTGCTATGGGAACTATAATGAGCCAATAAAGCATGTATCATCTCTCCCTTCTTTAGAAAGCGTTATTTTAACTGTAAAAAAAGTGAGAGCTCCGGCCCAATACATTCGTTGACTTTTCGCATAAAGGGTTTCTTCCAAAACGGTTTAATTGAAACAATCTTTCACGCGACTTGTTAAGGTTCTTTAGCCACGCTATGTTGAATGATTGAAACAGATACTCTCACATCAAAACTATTATAAAATAAAATTCAAGAACAGTACGACGACAACGAAATACCCTGTCATGGCGGTAATGATCCCGTTAAAGGTCAATTCCAAGTGACCGATTCGGGTGATCAGTCCCCCGTGTTTAATGATCCCGTGATAAAAGCCTATTCCGGCAACAATCATCAACACGTAAACCATGCCTTTTTGAATATATTCATCCATGTTTACATGCACTTCGTAGTTTAGCAGGAACAGCGTCATGGCTTCACCGAAGATCCCCGTAAAGAAGGAAGCAATCCCCATCACCAGGGATGCGCCGACAGCAAAGACATCTGATTTCACGCGCTTGCCTTTCGTGTTTTCACCGAACAGCATGGTCGCATATTTAACGAAAGACATGGTCGTTCCCAAGTTGATGATATTGAGCATGATGGTCACATTGTAATCGTAAGTCCCATGGGCAATCATATACTTGGAAATACTGCCATTAAAGAACGGTGCTCCCGTGATACCCAGGATCGCCAAGGCCGTTGCCGCAGCAACCCAGGGCATCCGTTTGAACAGTCCCCTGATTTCGTAGACATCCCGCGTGCCGTATTCATGATAAATAAGTCCGGCCGTCAAGAACAAAGTCGATTTGAAAATAGCGTGGTTAAAGATATGATAAACCGCTCCCCAGAAAGCAATTTCTGAAGCCATGTTCAGACCGACCATGATCAGACCGATTTGAGATACGGTGTGATAAGCCAGGATCAGCTTGATGTCGTGCTGACCTAGAGCCATCATAAAACCAACGACCGAGGTGATGAACCCGACCCAGAAAAAGAACGTCTGCATATCGATCACAGGTGAGAACATTTCATTGAAACGAATAAACAGGTATACCCCGCTCTTGATGTACAAACCACTTAAAACGGCGGATACTACAGGCGGTGCACTTGGTGTGCCGTGTGCTTTTGGCAGCCAGCTGAAGAGCGGTGTGACCGCTGTTTTCAGTGATACGGTGACCATCAGCATGCCGTACGGTAGAATCATAGATTTGGCGCTGTCGAGATGCTGCATGGATTCGCTGATCGCACGCATGTCGAGCAAACCGAATGTCCGGTACAACATACCTGTGCCAAACAGTAAGAACGAGGAGCCGATGACGTTGACAAAGAAGTAAATCATCCCGTCGTAGATCGCCTGTTTTTCTTTATTGATCATAATCAGGATAGCCACGACAACGGTAGAAACTTCTAAAAAGACAAAAATATTAAACAAGTCACTGGACAAGTATAGTCCCATCATCAGACCTTCTAAAGTCATAAAAAGAAAGTAAAATTTTGATTTGAAATAATCTGCATTGACCGCGTAGACTAGAAAAGCAATATAAAAAACGGCAGTCATTAAAACCATAAAGATAGAGATCGAATCGGCATATAAACTCAAAGCAATGCCGTCCTCATACCCACCTGTGCTCCAAACGATCGGTCCATTTGCTTTAACAGCCATGAACTGACTGAAAGCAAAGGCCGCGAAGGCAACCTGGAAGATGAACAGCAATGGTTTGGCTAAACGCTCACTGAGCACATAAGCGATCACTCCAACTAAAATGGGTGCTAATACTAAGATTCCTAACACTTAACGTTCACTTCCTTATTAATTTCTGTTTCTGGACCAGTGCGTGATGCCGTGTTTTTGTTTGTAGTGCATGAACATGGTCAAACCGATCGCTGTAACCCCGATACCGATAACGATCGCTGTGATCATTAATGCTGAAGGTACAGGATCGACGAAAGGCGCATCGCCTTGCTGGCCAATGGGCGGAACAGACCCTGGAACGTAGTTGATCGTAACGTAAAATAAATAGATGCCGGATTCCATGATAGACATGGACATGATTGTTTTAATGATCGATTTTTTCGTCATCAGTCCGTAAAGACCAATAAAGAACAACAGAATGCCAACAATCTCTCCAGTGATAAAATCCATTGGTTTCATCTTCTTTCTGTAAGTGTAGTTAATGCTCGTTTAATGTAACAGTTAGTGATTAACGTCCTTCATAAAAGACGAAACGGTAGAATATTATACTTAAACCAGAGAACACTTTCAATCCGATCAGTGAGTTCATAAGAATCATATATATCTGATTTGATAAATCTGTGTTAGCGGGTTGAAGTTGCATGAACACATATAAAACAGGCGTCGTAACGATGGACAAGAACAAAAGCTTCTCGATTTTCTCCAGAACATGCAAGTCCAAGTCAAAGTTGGGATAGACCAAGTAACGCGTAATTAAAGCTGTAGCTAAAATCGCGCCGCCCTGGAAGCCGCCACCTGGGGATACGTGACCATTGATGATAACGTAAAGACCGATAAGTATAACAAAGGGATAAATGATACCGACCATTCGAATAACGATTTCCGAGTTATTCTTACGGTTCAGTTCATCTTCTTCATAACGATACTGTTCAGCGTGTTTGTTTGCCCATGACACGTTGATGACCTCCATGACGGAAACCATTAACATCAACGCCTCGAACAAGGTATCAAACACACGGTAATTCAAGTAGATCGCCGCAACAGAGTTCTGCGCGCCTGTTTCAGCTATAAAGTCTGAAGTGAAATAATCAAACAGTGGTGTATCGATTTGTTCCGCATGATTCAAGAATAAGAACAACACAACAAATGCACCCAAAACCGCAAATAAAATACGAACAATATCAATAATTTTATGCGTTTCCGTCATCTAACGTCACCTCATCTCTATAGATAACACGGATATCTGTAATATCTGTGATTACATCATTCAGGTTCGCGATAATATCCTGGAATACGGCATCTGTTGACTCACCGTATATATATGTTAAGTTGTTTTTTCGATGAATAAACATGTCATGATTATCTTCACGCATGATTTTTTCGATTTCATGATTCGTATAAGCCAGCTGTGGCTCAACTTCTTCCGTACGCTCCAGGAATTTTTCCAGAGGACGTACAACGGAATTCATAATTTCAGTGATACTATCATCGTTAAATATTTCTACATCTTCATTCACATAGCATATGTCGTAGACCGATACTTTTTTCGTCGCAACTAAGTACATCACAGTTGATAACCCGACACCGATCGCTGCTTCAGCTAAAGCAACGTCTGGGGCGTTGTAATGTAAATATGTTACGGCCATAATGAGAGAAAAAACGCCGAGGTAGATTACCGAACGTTTTATGTTATCGGAAAAGACAGAGAAGGTTGCAAAAACAAGTAACGCGATTAGTAAAAATGTTTGAAACATACTCCTTATCTCTCCTTTTTAATTCTGTACCCACTGATATGAGCGGACCTTGTGATGGCATGTGTCGCAATCGGGTTTGTGATAACGTATAAGGCCAAAACTAAAAGTAATTTACCCGTAAAAAAGTCAAATCCATGCTTCATCATGAGTCCGAGCATTATAGTGATAAAACCTACTGTATCTACCTTTGCCGAAACAAGGATACGTGAAAAAAAATCTTTGAACCGATAGACACCAAATACACCGAGTGTCATGAAAATGAGACCAATGACGATAATGATATTGGCGATCCATTCTACAATTTGAGCCATTATATATCTCCTCTTCTTTCAATAAATCGCGATATCATAATTGTACCGATAAAACCCAGTACCCCATAAATAAGACCCACGTCCACCATAAACGAACGATCGATTATCATACCAATTAAAACAGCCATGACGATAACTTTAGATGAAAAAAGTGTAAAGCCAATCATGCGGTCCCATACGGTCGGACCAATCAAGACTCTGCCCAATCCAAATACCGACAAGCCTGCCACGATGATTAAAACAACTTCATCAAAACTCATTTACTTCCCTTCTTCCTGCTTTTATTGCGAAGCTGATCAAGCTTTACCTTCGATTTTCTCTTCATAACGTAAAAGAATACCTTCTAGTTTTAATGGGATAACGGCTCTGGGATCTTCATCTTCACCAGGTGCGTTGAGTGCTAAGACACGCAGCTTACTGCCTTTTTTCTCGACTGTAACGGTCCCCGGTGTCAACGTGATCGAGTTAGCTAAAATATCAATAAGTAACTCGTCCGTCAGTTTTGTTTCACAGCTAATGATTTGGACATCAGCTTTTCCCGTAATGATATTAGGAATAACATCGATTCCAGCTACCAATATCTCCAGCAGCAGACGTAAACCATATTTAGTCAACGTACCCAGACCGATCATATAAGAATGTTCATAGTTGCCCTTAAGCAGAAAGCGATCGGTAAATAACACCACCAGGACAGCCATAAGAAGCCCTACCAAAAATGTAGGGATAGAAAATTGTTCAAATAAAACGACCCAGACGATTGAGAGAACGATGATGACTTCTTTGTTATCGACAAGGTCTTTCCACATATTTTTTATATAAGTTTTCACAAAAAAACCTCCCTTCCGACATGAGTAGATAACATCTATCTCAAAGTGAGTCGATGAGCGAGTTCGTATCCCGTCTTTTCAACTGTACTTCGATTGTAGCATGTTTCGTTTCTTATGCAATATGTATTTCGAAAAACCGCCAACGAAAGTGGTCTTACGCAGAAAAAGCACCAAATTCAATTTAAATCCGACCCTTTTTCTACATATTTAATAGTTTAGCAAAAATCATCCTAATAAAGTAGTATTTTTTTAGGATTAATGAATAAAAAAAAGGCCCTACGTAATGTAGAGACCTTAATAGAGATTAAATTGGTAAACGATCCTGAAAAAAGACACGTGCAGCTAGTCTTATTATTTTACTCTTTTAAGAAAAGCGGTCGGGACTTCTGAGGTATAGCGAACCAGTTTATTCGTACCTGGATGAACCAGGACAAGCGTTGTGGCATGCAAGCATAACCGTTTGATCGGGTTGGTATCTGCATCGTACAGTTTATCTCCTACCACCGGATGACCGATGTCTTTTAAATGAACGCGGATCTGATGCTTTCGGCCTGTTTCCAGTTCCACTTCTAAAAGTGAATAATTTTCGTTACCCAGTACTTTTCTGTAATGAGTGACTGAAAATTTTCCGCCGTTGTCTTCAGGGTTGGAATACATTTTTATGCCTTTACTTTCCGACAGCCAAGATGAAATTTCGCCCTGGTCTTTTTCAACGTTGCCTTCTGCTAACGCTGTATAAATACGTTCTTTGACCGTATTCTTCCAGTCTTTCTGTAAAGCTTCTTTTATTTCTTCCGATTTTGCATACAACATGACACCGGATGTATCCCGGTCCAGACGATGAACGACAAAAATCTTGTTTTCCGGATTTTCTTTTTTCACGTACTCACTCAACTGATGATAGGCAGTCGGTTCAGTCGGATCGCCCGCAGCAATAGACAATAGTCCAGCTTCTTTATTGATGACAATAATATCTCTGTCTTCGTGTAGGATGGTTAGTCCGAGCAATTCAGACTGTTTTTTAGCTTCTTTATTACTCAAGATCCCCACTACTTGTCCCGGTTTCAACTTATGATTGTGTTGTGTGATTTCTTTTTCATCCACGGTTACTTGTCCACGAGTTAAAATCGACTTAACAGAATTACGACTCTTATTGGTTATGATAGTCAGTAAAAAAGGCAGCAGTGTCGTTTCTTCTTCTACTGTGTGGTTTACGATCCCTCTTTTATCAGATTGGGTTGTACCCTTTCGAAGGTTGTCATTTTTTTTCTTAGAACGGGCGTTGTGCTGTTGTTTCATTAATAATCACTCCTATAATTGTTGACTCTTATGTAGTATAACAGAAAATCAGGCGAATTTATTCGTTTAATATAAAACTGGTGTGCAGCAACCAGTCCACTGTTCCCGGCTATTAGAAAAAAGACGATTATGTGTGTATATTGATCTCTGTTTATGGCAGCTGATAAGCTTCATTAAGTCTGTTCTACTATGAAGCATTTGGTCGACCAGTTCACTAAGTCTTCGAACAATAAAAGCTGACTTCGATAACCTATCGAAGTCAGCTTTTGTAATAAAGACAGTTGCCAGATTTAAAGGATCTGGCTCAGGAAGGCTTTCGTCCGTTCTTCTTTCGGATTTTCGAAAAACTCTTCTGGTCCCGCCATCTCTATGACTTCACCTTTGTCAAATAGAACAAGACGATCTGCCACCTTGCGGGCAAAACCCATTTCGTGTGTGACGACAACCATGGTCATACCAGATTCCGCAAGCGTCTGCATAACATCCAGTACTTCATTGACCATTTCCGGATCCAGTGCGGATGTGGGTTCATCGAACAGCATTATTTTCGGCTGCATGGCCAGCGCACGGGCAATAGCCACACGCTGCTGCTGCCCACCGGACAATTGCCCGGGGTATTTACTGGCTTGCTCGGGTATCCCTACGCGATCCAGTAAATCAAGTGCAATTTTTTCCGCTTTTTCTTTTTTCCATTTCCTGACCCAGATAGGTGCCAGAGAAACATTTCTCAAAATAGACATGTGCGGAAATAGGTTAAATTGCTGAAAAACCATTCCAGTTTCTTTACGGATCTCTTCAACATTCTTCAGATCATCCGTCAATTCGATGCCGTCAATTTCGATTTTTCCACTTTGAAATTCTTCCAGCGCATTAAGTGTTCGGATGAAGGTCGACTTACCGGAACCGGATGGACCAAGGATAACGATTACTTCACCTTGTTTTACGTTCAAGTCTATATCTTTCAATACATGCAGATCACCAAAATGTTTGTTCAGTTTTTCAACTTTAATGACATCCTCTCGCTCTTTTAGCGGCGTCGTTGATTTTTCGATTTGCAGTGTCTCTTCCATATGACTCACTCTCTTTCTTTACTCGAATGGCGATTACTGATTTCCTTTTGATAAGCTACGTTCTAAATGCCGGCTGACATGGGCCATCAGGTAACAGAATATAAAGTAAAAGGCTGCGACAAAGATGTACAATTCCATATATCTGCCTAAATATTCCGGATTATTGGAAATACGTCGGGCTGTTCCAAGAAAATCTGCCAGACCAATGATAGCTACTAAAGACGTATCCTTCAAAATAGTAATGAATTGTCCCACCAATGCCGGGATGACAGCTTTTAACGCCTGCGGTAAAATAATGAAAAAAGTTAGTTTGAATTTATTTAATCCCAGAGCCTGGGCAGCTTCATATTGTCCTGCTGGTATAGACTGCAGACCGCCACGGACATTTTCAGCCAGATAAGCTGCTGCAAAGAACGTGTAGGCAATAATGGCCCGTGAGACGTTGTCTATGCCTGTTTCGCCGCCTAAAAAGAGTGGAATCAGTAGCTGACCGATGAAAAGGACCATGATGAGCGGTATTCCACGAACCAGTTCAATGTAGCCGATGCAGAAATACCTGATAACGGGGAGCTCGCTACGACGACCCAGTGCCAGTAGAACACCCAATGGGAAACAGCCGATAATAGAGATTGAGGCAATGATCACTGTTAACAGCCATCCGCCCCATTCCCTGCTCAATACGGGCTCAAGCAGTCCTCCAAATCCTGTAATCAGACCGAGGGCAAGTGGAATGTACAGCGCCCATAAAATGAGTGTTGGAATTTTCAATCCATCCAGCCTATCTCCGGCAAAGTACCCGACAGCGATCAAAGCAATAGAGGCTGTCAAATTAAGTGAGGTATTAAGTGTTGTCCAGGGAATCACGGCGAACACGAAAAACACGCTTCCGAAAGTGGCAGCCACTGCTTTACCGGCCCCTTTCCATAACCCCCACGTCAAACCGATCAGTAGTGATACCAAATCTAAGGCGATCCATAACCGCCATATTTCTTCAATAGGGTATTGACCGATCATAAGGAGTCTCAAATTATCATAAATAACATCCCAGTTGTTGGTAACGACGAACGTGATGACCTGATAGATGACGATAAGTGAAAAAATGCCGGTCAGTACTGTTAAAAGAGTGTTTTTCCAGCCGTCAAACAGATTCTTTTTGAGTGATTCACTTAAATTCGAATTATTGTTTCTTTTAAGGTGAGTGCCAGCTGTCACTTCTAGCTGACTGTTGAATTCACCTTCCTGCTGAATATTGTTTACATACATTTTTTCCACCTACCTTTCTATCAACTGGAATTTTTTATTAAAGTAATTCATGATCAAGGATATAGTCAGATTGAAGAACAAGTAGACGCCGATAATGACTAAGATGACTTCTAAAGTTCTCCCTGACTGATTCATGACAGTGTTTCCTACCCCAACGATCTCCTGATATCCAACGGCCAGTGCCAATGACGAATTCTTGATCAAGTTCAAATACTGACTGGTCATTGGAGGAATGATGATACGGACGGCCTGAGGGAAAATGACCAGGCGCATCGCATTTGCCGGTCTGAACCCCAATGCCTGAGTGGCTTCAGTCTGCCCTTTGGGTACCGCCTGTATCCCACCACGAACAATTTCAGCAATGTAGGTAGAGGTGAAAAATGTGAGCGCCAGAAGAATTGACAGAAAAGGTGTGGTCAAAGCCAGTCCGCCCACTATAGTATCTCCTGTAAATTTGGGAACCAGCATGTTGACTGGGCCCTGACCGAAAACGAAAAAGGTCACGATGTTTAGCAGGACAAACACACCAAATGCAGCTGAAAACGGATGGGTATCTCTGCCTTCTTCTATTTCTTTCTTCATCAGCCATTTGAAAACAAGAAAACTTCCAATGACATATACGAGTAGCAGCAGGCTCCACATCCAAGTCAGGTCGTGCGTATTAAACCAGGGAATAACAGCTCCCCGATTAGACAAGTAAAATGGTCCAACGCCGATAGCTTCTTGAATCGTTGGCAGTGACAAAAAGACTGCGAAATTCAAGATGAATATCTGCAGGAGCAAAGGTGTATTTCGAAACACTTCGATATAGATGGAAGCTACTTTACTCAACAGCCAGTTACTGGACATTTTTGCAATACCAACGAGCACACCAATGATGGTCGATAAAATGATTCCGAAAAATGAGACACGTAATGTACTCAGTAGCCCAACCAGCAGAGCACGTGCATAAGGATCGCTCGTGCTGTATTCAATCAACGATTCATTGATATTAAATCCTGCTCTTAAATCTAGGAAATCAAACCCGAAGCGAATACCGATCCGGTCCAGTCCGATCCGTGTATTGTGAACGAGAATCCATAAAAGTGACCCAATTATAATGACAAATAGAATTTGTAGTATGATCGGAATCATTTTTTTGTTTCTCCATAAAGGAGTCGATTTCTTTTTTTGTAATTCCATAACGATCTCCCCTCTTTTGTGATTCCTTCTAAAGCAGCGTGATTTTTCGATTTCAAAAGAGACCTGCTGTCGTGCTTTAATTACAGGTCTCTTTTAGTCACTATTTACATACAAACGATCAGCTTATCGAAAAACGTTGCTTTCAAGCTTATCTGAATGGCATAGAGTAATGCAGTCCGCCATTCTGGTACAAGGCATTCATGCCACGTGGAAGATTGAACTGCGTATCAGGACCTAAATGACGGTCATATATTTCGCCATAGTTTCCTACTTGAGAAATGGCTTGATAGGCAAAATCGTCTTCCAGCCCAAGCATGCTTCCCAAACCACCTTCAACACCTAATAAACGCTGGATATCCGGATCGTCACTATCCATGAAATCATCAATGTTATCTTGAGTGATTCCGAATTCTTCTGCTTGAATAAGCGCGTAAACGACCCATGTCACAATATCGTTCCACTGATTATCACCATGTAGAACAGCTGGAGCTAAGGGTTCTTTTGATAGTGTTTCTTCTAAAATCATGTGTTCTTCAGGATCAGCCAGTACTGCAAAACTTGACACCAGTCCGGAACGGTCTGTGGTCCAGGCGTCGACAGAGCCTGCCTCATATGCAGCAATCAGCGCGTTGCGGTCATCAAATGTCTGAGTATTGTAGTCGATTCCCAAGGCATCCATCTGGTCAGCCAGATTCAGTTCAGTTGTTGTCCCGGTTTCCACACCAATTGTACGGCCTCCAAGATCCGCCAAAGTGGAAATCCCAGATTCAGTGCGTACCATCATTCCCTGACCGTCGTAAAAGGTTACCGGACCGAAATCCATTCCCACATCAGAATCACGACTGGTTGTCCAGGTGGTATTTCTAAGCAGCACATCAACTTCCCCAGTCTGAACAGCGATAAAACGTTCCTGGGCAGAAAGTGAACGGAAGCTGATTGCCTCTGAATCCCCTAACGTAGCTGCAGCAACAGCGTGTCCGAGGTCTATATCAAAGCCGACATAATTTCCGTCGCTATCTACATACCCAAATCCAGGTAATGAATCGTTGACTCCGGCATTCAATTCGCCGCGATCGATGATGGCAGCTAGTGTGGCTCCCGAACCTGAAGTAGTATTATCGGTTCCAGCGCCTGTGCCGTCGGTTTCTGCACTTGCACATGCGGACAGTGATAAGAACACAGCAGCTCCTAAGAAAAATTTAGCGTATTTAGTCATTTTTGTTTCTCCTCTCATTCGTTTAACTTCATACAATTGAACGCATCATCAGATAATGAGACATAGTTAGTGGCGTGTTTCAAAAGGCCCAATATAAATTATCTAACCTCAATAAAATCTCAGCTACTTAAAAAAGCAATTGCATCAGTAATTAAAATTATTATACCTATACCAATACAACAAAAAAAGCATTTAATTAAAATGTTATCATTATAAACTCATTTAATACACAGTTTAAATTAATGAAAGTAAGCAAAATCAAGCTTTGTAAACGCTCGCATGTAAATGTGAACTTTTTGTCACTTTTTCAGAATAGACGCTCATATAAGGGGTTTTATGGATTTGATGGAGGTAAAACGATTTTTGATACAAAAAAAAGTGCGACATCATTTTTAAGGATGTCACACTTTTTTGTATAAAAATTTTAACCTATACCACTTTTTTATTTTTTGAATGGACGATGATTATCAAGGAATTTACCTACCGTACGTTTAATCTTTTTAATAGCCGGGACTGATTGTGTCTCGTCTTCCATTTTGGAATAAGTATTGTAGGCGTCGTTCAGGGCATCGTCATTTTCGAATTCCAGATCTTTCGTTTTCAGTTCCTTACGGTTGAGTTTCAGATTTTTCTTGAACTGGCTGCGCATCAAACGTTCCAGTAGCCCTAAATCGATGCTTTCGCCGTCTTTTTCTTTGGTAGCAATGATGCTCAACACTTCAATGTAGCTGAGTGCCAGAGCGCTGGTGACAATGGATGCGGTGGTTCCACTGATGATGCCGCCGATAATGGTCCCTGCGCCGGGGATGAATTTAAAGGCATTGGCGACCAGCGTTTTACCGATCATGGTCGCTGAGCCTGTTCCGCCGACTGCCGCAATGATGCTGACAATGGTCGATTTATCCATGGAAATACCAAAGATGGCAGTGATGTGAGCCAGTAAGGTGACTTGCATCGGGACCAATATAGAGGCATCAGAAAATGGAATGGGCGCAAACCCGACGCCAAATGTCGTGGCTACATATCTGGAAGCCCAGCGTCTGGCAACTTTGGCTTTTCGTTCAATGTCTGCCTGCTGGGCGTTCGTAAAAGCCTCTTGACTCTCTTTTGGGATAAGTTGGAGTGTCTTTTCGATCAGCTGCTTCAATCCAAATCTTGGAATCACGTAATCGTCTGAAATTTCATATGGTTCTGACATGACATTCTGAACAGCTGCCACAGGCAAGTTCATATTTTCCAAGTAACGGTTAAATTCATCTGCCGGTTTTCCTATCGATTGCGTCAAGACCAGGATAACGGGTAGAATACTGGAAATCTCTTTGATCAATTCAATTTCCATATCCTCGATACGGGAAGAATTAGCTTGAATACAATAATACACCGCGTGCAGCGCTTCTACAGTGTGTTTCTTTTTCTCTACCAGGTCGAGGATCTCTTTCATCACCTGTTTTTGGACCTTTTGTTCAAGTTCCAGGCCTCTTGTGTCATACAAAACGATGGGGATACCTTCTTTAGTGATGCGTCTCAAGTGTTTGGTCACAGGTTTACCAATACCGGTATCGGCTAATTTTTCACGGAAGACATTGTTGATGAGCGTGCTCTTCCCGACGCCCGTTTTCCCGGCAATCAAAATATTTACGGGACTCATTTTTGCAACTTCGGATTCAGTCTTTTCTAAAATTTCTTGAATCATATTGTATTTATTATTCGGTTGTTTCATAAGCGTCCTCCTAGCTGTTTGACAATAGTTTACCATGAAGTGATACGTTTGACTAAGGAGAAAGGTCTTTCTCCTTTAGTTAATTGTAAGGCTGCAAAAGTGTGCAGCCTCTTATGTGCTCGGTTCTTTGGGGTGGGATAGAGTATTCAACTTACCGAATAAAGAAGCTTCCAAAGAATTGACCCGGTTACTTGGATCATCTTTAGAAGCTTCTTAATTATTAAATCAGATTTTTAGCGGTATTCAGCTGGGACGCCGTCGAGTTCTTGAACTCCCGTTACATGCCATTCGCCTTCACCGTATTGTAGATCCACACGGTAAACATTGTTTCGGCCACTATCTGAAACGACGGTGAATGCGCGGCCTAAGCCGTTGTTTCCAACCCACCACGTGGTCATGTCGTTCTGATTGATACCAGTTACGGCACTCGCATTTTGATCGACTGCATTACGGTCACTCGTACCATCATTAAAGTTCATCGTATAGCTTTCATCTAAGGGTGCATCAGGATTGATACCCGCTTCACTAGCTTCTTCCTCATCTGAATCGTCTTCATCTGGAGTTTCTTCAGTTTCTTCGGGTTCTTCTTCAGGCTCTTCTTCTGTCTCTGCCTCTTCTTCGGTATCGACGTCAGATTCGGTGTCTTCTTCTTCAGTATCCGCTTCTTCGTCTTCTTCAGTAACCTCAGGATCTGTGTCTTCGTCCTGGTCACTCTCTTCCGTTTCGGCTTCATCTTCTAGATCCGTTTCGTCTTCGTCCTCAGTATCAGTGATGATCTCTGTTTCCGAAGAACTGTCCTGATCTCCTTCAGTTAAGGCATCATCGCGGTTCGAAACGATAAAGATGACTAGACCGCCAAGGATGACGATGAGTAGTCCGATAACGATATAATAAATTTTCTCTATTTTACGTGAACCTTCTGGTTTATCTGTAGTGTTTTTGCCTGCACGTGTTTTTTTCATGTAGTTCTTCCTTCCTTTTCATATGTAATCTTTCTTAAAAAGTGTACCACATTATCGTGTGATAAGTGAGTAATTAAGTTAACAAAGTCACGACATTCATTGCGAAATCATTTCTCCAGCAGCTTCAACCGACATGATAGTTATCTTAGCAAGACTTCATTTTAATATCATTCCCATTCATATTTAAAGATGCGATTGAGGGCTTTTTTCAAGTCTTCCATTTTTTACTTAATCTATTACATTAAACCACATAATCAAACTCAAAGATAATCAGAGGGTCCAATTAAGCATGAAAATGCCTAGCCAGTCTACCGTGTTTAAGTAGGATTGGCTAAGCATTTTTAAAGTCGATTATTTTGGTGGGTTATTTTTCTAAGTGGAACCGTAATAAGGGGTACGATAATGGCTGCCGCAATCGCTTCAGCAACACCGTTTGTGCCGACGATAACACCCAGTGCACCAGCTAAATTGCTGATGTCCACATCGATCGCCTGCGCATATGGTTCTCCAAAGAACAGGTAGATAAACAGCAGCACAAAGATGGTATTAGTGAATGAACCGACCACAGAAGCGCTGGCTATAGCCAGTTTATCTCTCTTCGGAAACAGACGTTTGAAAAGTGCGTATGACCATCCAGTAAAGAGACCAATCAAAATACGCGGTACCAAGGCAATCATTGGATTAGTCCAAAGCATCAAGTCCAGTGGTGTCGCTGGCATCGTATAGGCACGAACCATACGTGTAATTCCCCAGATGCCTCCAATGATCATACCATCTTTGGTGCTCATCGTTAAGGTTGCAACGATAACTGTGATATGTATGATGGTCGGATTAAGTGGGGGAATGGGAATGTTCCCTAAAAATGGCACAAAGTTTTGTATCAAAATAATGGCCGTCAGTATACCTAGCAAGGCGATACGATGCGGGTCAGATTGTTTTTGGTCTAGTTTCATAAGGTTTCCTCTTCTCTTTCTCTCGTTTTCCTACTTATAATGAGTCCTAACTTAGTCGGTTGGTCATGCTTCGATTGAAACGTCCAAGCAACACGGTGAGCATATGCGCTTCTTCCTCAGTCCAGCCGGAAAGAATCTTCTGGAATTTCTCTTCTAATTGAATGTGATACTCATTGAAGACTTTTCCAGCCTGTTCATTCAACTTGAAGTAAACATAGCGTTTGTCAGTCCCAATCGTTTTTGTTACCAATTCTTTCTTAACCATCGCATTCATCTGGCGACTGACCGTCGATTTGTCTAACCGACTTTTTGTCGTGATCTCCTTGAGTGTTAATTCATCTTCACCGATCAAATCGATTAAATTGATCGTCGAATGAGACAATCCCAGGTCGTATAGCAAGTGATCTGTCAAGTGTTTATAGAGCTGATTGAACTCACTGACTTTTTCCAATAGTTGAAGCGATTTCTCTGTGCTGTCCATGTTACCCCTCTCTCTCATGTTTACTTATTTGTATGCGTCAACTATATCACGATGCACCATTATGAGCAATAAAAACATGGAAGTTGGTACCAGACTTTTTTAATGCTATACTAATAAAGAGTTTTTTTATAGATTGGAGTGACTTTAAATGTCTTTTGATGGCCTATTTGTCCACGGTTTAAGAGATGAATTAGAAAATGAAATCATCGGTGGCCGCATTACCAAAATACAGCAGCCTTTTGAAAATGAAGTTATTTTGCGTATTCGCGCCAACCGCAAAAATAAATCGTTACTGCTTTCTGCACATCCACAGTACGCACGGGTGCAGTTAACGGATATACCTTTTGAAAATCCCGCCCAGGCGCCTAATTACTGCATGGTATTACGAAAGTACTTGGATGGCGCAATCATCGAGTCGGTAGAACAAAAAGAAAACGATCGTGTCTTGACCTTTTCATTTAATCGACGAAACGAATTAGGCGATACAGAATATCTCTCACTCATTGTTGAAATTATGGGCAGACACAGCAATGTTTTGTTGATCAATAAGGAAGACAACAGATTGGTGGATGCCATTAGACATGTGCCGGCTAGCCAAAACACCTATCGTACCCTGCTTCCAGGTGCAACTTATATTGAAGCACCGAGTCAGGACAGAAAAAACCCCTTTGATTATGATGGTCCTTTCCCAGTATCCGACCTGTCTTATACTGATAAAGTCAAATGGATCCAAGAGACGTTTCAAGGATTTGGGAAAGATTCAGCTCTAGAACTGGCTTACCGAATGGAAGCACGCAAAGATGATGCACCCAGAATTGTTTTTCAGCATTTTATGATACCTTTTAAAACAGGCAAATTAGAACCTACACTGACGAAAGACGAACAAAAGGAATTTTTCTCTCCTCTACCCTTTGAACATCTAAAAGGAGAAAGGCAATCGTTTGACTCGTTAAGTAATTTGATGGATCGTTATTACCAGAACAAAGCTGAGCGTGACCGCGTCAATCAGCAATCAAATGATTTGAGTCATCTGGTCAAGAATTTATATCAGAAAAACAAGAAAAAAATCCAAAAATTGAAGAAAGAATTAAAAGATACTGAAAAAAGAGATGATTATAAAGTGAAAGGCGAAGTTCTGACGGCTTACTTGCATGAAGTGAATCAGGGTGACGAATCGGTCACACTACCCAACTTCTATGATGAGAATAAATCGCTGGACATCAGCTTGAACCCACAAAAATCTCCCGCTGAAAATGCACAGTATTATTTCTCGCGTTACCAAAAGCTTAAAAGTGCCGAGATTCATTTGACCAAACAACTAAAATCGACCCGACACGAATTGAATTATTTTGATACGCTGCTTACGCAACTGTCCATCGCTTCCGTGTCTGATATCGAAGACATTCGCGAGGAACTGAGAGATGGCGAATATCTGAAGAAAAAAAGTAAAAAGAATCGTAATAAAAAGAACAAAAAATCTCAACCCGAGGCTTTTGTTTCTTCAGATGGCGTGAGTATTTTAGTAGGAAAAAACAATACTCAGAACGATGAACTGACGCTTAAAAAAGCCCGAAAAACATACTGGTGGGCCCATGCCAAAGATATTCCCGGCTCGCACGTGGTCATAGAAGACGACGATCCTTCAGAACAAACACTAGAAGAAGCGTGTACACTTGCTGCTTACTACAGCAAGTATCGCCTATCTGCTTCCGTACCGGTCGACGTCGTTCAGGTTAAACGCATCAAGAAACCAAAAGGTGCAAAACCCGGCTATGTGATCTATGAAGGTCAAACCACATACTTTGTGACACCGAGTGATGAAAAAATAAGAGAATTGAAGCAAAATGCCAAATAAGAAAAGCCGTATTCAAGTGAAAAACTTGAACACGGCTTTTTTCTACTTCTACCACCTCTACCACCTTGAGACGGCGAGTGGTAGTAAGTAGTCCCGACTTCGGCATGCTCAGGAAGAAATCCCGGTGAGTGGTGCTAAGTAGGCCCGACTTCGGCATGCTCAGGAAGAAATTCCGTTGAGTGGTGCTAAGTAGGCCTCACTTCGGCATACCCAGGAGAAAATTTCGGTGAGTGGTGCTAACTAAGTAGGCCCGACTTCGGCATGCTCAGGAGAAAATTCCGGTGAGTGGTAGTAAGTAGTCCCAACTTCGGCATGCCCAGGAGAAAATCCCGGTGAGTGGTGCTAAGTAGTCCCGACTTCGGCATACCCAGGAGAAAATTTCGGTGAGTGGTGCTAAGTAGGCCCGACTTCGGCATGCTCAGGAAGAAATCCCGGCGAGTGGTGCTAAGTAGGCCTCACTTCGGCATACCCAGGAGAAAATTTCGGTGAGTGGTGCTAAGTAGGCCCAACTTCAACTTTAATAGCCACCCAAAAATTCAGATTAGTCTAAAAAACATAAAAAAGCAGTATACAAGTGTTTTTCCACTCAAATACTGCTTGACACTGTTCTGATCTATTTAAATGATTATTTTTGTTTAAGAGGTTTTACCATGACGAAGATCAAGGCAGCACCTGTCATTAGCATTCCAATCAACAATGCTGAGTTTGTTTCGATTCCTGTTTCAGGTACGTCAGTTTCTTCCATGTCTACTTCTTGTAGTGTGAAGTCTGCAGGTACAAGTACAGTATCGATAACATGGAGGACACCATTTGTAGCTTCGATATCCGTGTCGACGATCATTGATTCATTAACCATTGGGTCTCCACTTAAATCAAATGTTACCATCTCACCATTCACGGTTTCAGCTTCCATACCATCAGTTAAGTCTCCAGCCAATACTTTGCCAGGAACGACATGGTAAGTTAAGACTTTCGCCAAATCAGGTTGAGCTAGTAACTCTTCTGCAGTGATATCTAATGCTTCGAGTAGATCTGCAAAAGCTTGATTTGTAGGGGCAAATACTGTAAATGGACCCTCACCTTGCAAGGTTTCAACTAGTTCAGCACGTTGTAATGCGGATACTAGAATACTAAAATCATCATTTCCTAAAGCGATTTCAACAATGTCTTGAGAAGGTTCCTCTCCTACATGACTATCAGCGAATGCGGTTGGGGATAGGGCGACTGTGAGTGCAAATGCAGTAATAAATGACAGAAAAACTTTGACCATTTTTGACATGGTGTATCTCTCCTTTATTAATAAGATGGTAAAATTGATTACTCAACTTTACTTCTTTAGAATAAGTGTATAAGATTTATTAGTCAATTATAAACACTTATAATTAATTGTTTTTTAGGAGGACAAGAAATGAAGAATAAATTACTGCTTTTAGGACTGGCCACAGCTTTTTTACTGCAGTTAAACGCTGTCGTGCGGTCAACAATCGAACAATCTTCGACCGCCGAGGTCCCTCCTCTTTCAACATCGACCGATGAACTACAAATAAATGAAGCATCGTTTTATACAAATGATAGTGTAATTACTGAGCCCGCTGCTGAGACGGCTGAAGAAGAATCAGACGCATTCACCTTTTTATCTAACCCTTCTTCTGAGTACTATTCACTGAATTCAGATTATGTGGGCTGGATCAAAATGGCTGATACGGCTATTGACTACCCGGTAGTCAGAGGTCAGGACAACGATTTCTATCTGGAACATGACTTTTATAAAGAAGAACATATTCTGGGAGCCATATTCATGGACTACCGAAATGTCGGTATGGGCCTTGATGATCACACCATCCTCTACGGGCATTACACCAAGACTGGCTTGATGTTTGCCGATTTGGATAAGTATTTATCTGAAGAATTTACTGCCGGTAACTCAACGATCGAATTCCAGGACCCTTATACAAAACGAACGTATCAAATTTTTTCCGTGCATGTCTCACCTGCCGATGCTGGTTATATCCGGACATCTTTCAAAGGAAATGAATTGGCAGCCTATTATGAAGACTTAAAAGAAGCCTCGTATTTTCCGATAGCATCTGAATTTGAACCGGATCAAAAGTTGCTGACCCTGATTTCCTGTAATTACACGGTAGATGATGGACGTATTTATGTCCATGCGTATGAAATAACCGAATAAAAAGTAAAAGATGCAAAAAAGAGATCATCTCTTTTTTGCATCTTTTTATGTTAATCGGGTTTGATGATTTCAACAGCATCTTTGCCGTCTTTTTCTATCATTGAAACTTTCACTTGTTCTTGTTTGGAAGTCGGAATGTTTTTTCCGATAAAGTCTGCTTTAATGGGAATCTCTCGATGACCTCTATCGGTTAATGAAGCAACCATGATTTTCTCAGGACGTCCCAAGTCGATCACCGCATCCATAGCCGCACGAATCGTACGTCCAGTAAATATAACATCATCAACTAAGATCACGACTTTTCCTTTGACATCGACTGGAAAGTCTTGACCTTTTACTTCAGGCTCATCCACTTCATCAGGGAAATGACGGTCATCACGATAAAGGGTAATATCCAGTTCGCCTACCGGAACCGATTTCCCCTCGATTTCTTCAATTTTTTCAGCAAGGCGTCGAGCAATAAAAACCCCACGTGTTTTGATCCCTGCCAATACGAGGTTATCAGTCCCCTTGTTTCTCTCGATAATCTCATAGGAGATACGTGTGAGCGCACGGTTTAATGCCACATCATCCAAAATTGATACAATTTTTGACATCGGTTAAGCTCCTTTCGCTATCTTTAACGTTGTCTTACCCAATCAAGGGTTTCGTTAAAATAATCCGGTAATGGTGCGTTGAAAGTCAGTCGTTCTCCGGTTCTAGGATGTACAAAAGATAATGATGCTGCATGAAGGTATTGTCCCTCACCTTCCAACGTTTTTCTAGGTCCGTAGAGTGGATCGCCTGCCATACGGAAACCGATGTATTCTAAATGCACTCTGATCTGGTGCGTGCGTCCTGTTTCCAAATTTAAGCGTAGCAAAGTATACTCACTGAAGCGTTCAATCACTTCAAAATGTGTCACGGATTCTTTGCCGCCTTGGACAACCTTGAATTTCTTGCGATTTTTAGGATCGCGTCCGATCGGTGCATCGATGGTTCCTTTGTCATTTTCAATAATGCCGTGAACCAGTGCAATATATTCCCGCGTAGCTGTTTTTTCTTGTAATTGTTCAGCCAATTTTTCATGAGCTAAATCATTTTTCGCGACCATCAGTAAGCCTGAGGTATCTTTATCAATACGGTGCACAATACCAGGTCTTATTTTTCCGTTGATTCCGGACAGGTCTTTGACGTGAAAAAGTAAAGCGTTGACCAGTGTTCCACCTGCGTGACCAATGGATGGGTGAACGACCATGCCTTGGGGCTTGTTAACGACTACCACATCGGCATCTTCGTACACGATATCTATCGCGATATCTTCAGGTAGCGCATCGATTTCTTCGGGTTCTTTTATTGTGACGTGAATAACATCGCCTGTTTGAACCTTGTAATTTGCTTTAGATTCTTCCTCATTCACCGTGACTAGGCCCTCTTTGATCCATAATTGGACTTGATTGCGTGAGTTTTCGTTCAGTTTATCGCTTATAAATTTATCCAAACGACCTTTTTCGTTCGAGACATGAAATATTTTTGTATGATCCATTTTAGTTTGTTCCAACTTTCTTTTGCTTGTATTCTTTCCATTCGTCAAGGATTAAGTAAAAAATCATTAAGCCTACACCGACAGTTAGCGCCATATCGGCAACATTAAATATTGGGAAATCAATAAATTCCAATCGTACCATATCCACGACGAACTGATGAATCAGTCTATCGATAAAATTACCAATGGCACCACCCAGGATCAAACTCAATGAAAATGCAAAGAGTTTATCATTTTTCCCGTAACTGTGTAAATAATAAATGATGACCCCTACAACAATAAGTGTCACAATATAAAAGAAAATCATCTGGCCTTCTAGTATACTCCACGCCGCTCCCGTGTTCTGGTGATACGTAAACGAAAGTATGGAAGGAATCACTTCGAGCGTTTCGTATAGTGGGATATTTGCGACCGTCAGATATTTTGTTAACTGGTCGATGCCGATAATAATCAGTGCAATGATATAATATAATAACATATATAACTCCTTAGTATTTAAGCCTTACTGTTATTGTACAATATTTTTCAGGTAAAACCTACCTTGATTTAACTTTAATAATATATTTTGACTGAACTATAC
>NZ_LSRN01000028.1 GCF_001885615.1 Alkalibacterium sp. 20
GTGTAGGTTGCATAACCCTTTTGAGAGTAAGAAAATCATTTTTTGTAAGTGGGAAACTAGTTTAACTTGTATAAAGTAAACTGTCTGATGAATATATCCAGGAATCTGGCTTCTTTACCGGAGCTTTTGTAGGCATAAGCTGTATCGATACAAGCGGCATGCATGTAGCAGCTGATTTCGATTACTTCCGATATGAAGAAGCAGAGGACACACGTGACCACTGGACTCAAGCACGGCACTGGAATAAAGACAAAACCAGTGGCGCCAGCAAACCCGCCTTAGGTCAGACCGGTACATCAAAATAAACACGATATAAACATAAGAAGGGGACCGACTACAAAAGGAAAGCCATCAACGCTAAGCAGATTGGAGCTTACCTGTTTAGGCCGTCTCCTTTTTATTACTTAAAAAATACAGAGAATGGACGTGTGACAATGAGTTATGTACTAGGTCTAGACTTAGGAACGGGTAGTTTGAAAGGGATTTTAGTCAATAAAGAAGGCAAAATCGTTGATGAAGCATCGGCTGATTATCCTTTACTGACACCTAAGCGGGGATACAGCGAACAGGATCCGAAAGAATGGTTCAGAGCAGCCAAAGAGGTCATGGCAGAAATATTCAAGTCAACTCTAGATGTCAAGGATAATTTGGAAGGGATCAGTTTTTCAGGACAGATGCATTCACTTGTCTTGCTGGATGAAAAAGATGACGTCCTGCGCAATGCCATTTTATGGAACGATGTGCGTACGACTGAGCAATGTGTCACGATCACCGAAAAAATTGATAACTTGATCGCTATCACTAAAAATAAAGCTTTGGAAGGATTCACCTTACCTAAACTGTTATGGGTCAAAGAAAACGAACCGGCTATCTGGGCCAAAGTGGCGACGTTCCTGTTACCAAAAGATTATTTAGGCTTTTGTTTAACGGGAAGCAAGCAGATGGAATACTCCGATGCAGCGGGCACGTTACTATTAGATGTGGAAGCACGTGAATGGAGCAAAGAGATCGCTGAGAAATTAGCTGTTCCATCATCACTCTTTCCACGTCTCATTCAGTCGCAGGATAAGATCGGTGACTTGGATGCTGACCTGGCAGAAGAACTGGGTCTTTTAAATAGTGTGCCGGTTTTTTCTGGCGGTGCGGATAACCCGTGTGCGGCAGTGGGAGCGGGGATCGTAAGACCAGATCAAGGTATGGCAAGTATCGGGACATCCGGGGTCTTCTTATCATATGAAGAAACAGGCGATAAAAACTATAACGGTCACCTGCATTACTTCAACCATGTCGTCCCGAATGCCTTCTATACCATGGGCGTGACCCTGGCTGCCGGAAATAGTTTGAGCTGGTTCAAACAAACCTTTGCACCGAACGAAAGTTTTGAAGAACTGCTAAAAGGTGTCAAGGACATCAAACCTGGATCTGACGGACTGCTCTTTGCGCCCTATATCTCAGGCGAACGCACACCGTATACAGACAGTAATATCCGAGGAACTTTCCTGGGTATGGATATTGCACACACACGCGACCATTTTGCTCGTGCTGTTCTGGAAGGTATCACTTTCTCACTGAGAGATTCATTTGAATTGATGAAAAAACATTCAAATAAAGATTTCAAACAAATCGTTTCAGTCGGTGGAGGCGCTAAAAATCCGGACTGGCTACAAATGCAGGCCGACATCTTCAATACACCGGTCGTCACGCTCGAAACAGAGCAGGGACCGGCCATGGGTTCTGCGATGATTGCTGCCGTTGGAGCCGGCTGGTTTGACTCCTTTGCAGACTGCTCAAAAGTGTTTGTCAATTACAAATCAGAAGTACAGCCAGACGCTGAAGCTGCTCTGCAATACGACAAAGTTTACGCCAATTACAAAGAGGTTTATCCGACGATCAAAGACCTTTCTCACAAATTAGTGACTGCTAACGACTAATGGATAAATACCGAAAAGAAGTTTGGGACAAAGTATTTTTATGAAAAGTAGCCGCGCTTTTGCTAGTTTTAATAGATAGATATAAATAAAGCCAGTTTTAAAACCTAATCGTTCAGGGTTTTGAGACTGTCTTTTTTTTTTGAGAATTTTGTCCCAGATGCTTGTCTCATTTAAAATGATATATCGAGAGTATCTGCGTGTAGGATGCTGAAAGGGCTACTATGATCAGTCTCTTGAGAGAATTGAAAAGTCTTTATGAAGAAGGCATAAGTGATAAGGGTGAAAGATGTTATCAAAAAAGAAGTGTTTCGATTATAATAATAAGTGAGGTGTTGAAAGTTCAAACGAAAAGAGGGAATGACGATGAACACAGACAAGACATTATGGTTACCGAGATATATCAGTAAAGGCATGATCGTGCAGCAAAACGATCCTTTTGTCGTCAGAGGAAAAGATGTAACTGGAACCCCATTAACTATCAGTTTTGATGAGGAAACAGTTGAAACGGCATCTGATGCTTCCGGTCTGTGGTCGGTAACCTTTCCACCCAGACAAGCGGGCGGGCCGTATACATTACATATAACAGGGACAAGTCAAAAAGTGATACGAGATATTTATGTCGGAGAAGTCTGGCTTTTGGGTGGGCAATCCAATATGGAATTATCCGTAAACCAGACTTATGATGAATTCAAGGAAGAAATTGATGCGGCAGATTATCCGTTGATTCGTCAGTTTCATCTGGAAATGGATCCTGTTTTTGACAAACCAAAAGAATGGCTGCATCAAGGGAACTGGAAAACAGCTACCCAAGAAAACATTCAGGATTTTTCATCTCTCGGTTTCTTTTATGCGAAACGGCTCTATGAAAAGTTAGACGTGCCCATCGGTATCTACCACACAGCTGTCGGAGGCACGCCGATTGAAGCGTGGATGAGTGAAGAGACACTGCATGAACAGGGTGGTTACGATGAAGAAATGGATTACTGGAGAGATCCGGAAAATGTCGAAAAAGAAATCCGGAAAGACTTCAAAATAAATCAAGAGTGGTATGAAGACCTTCACAACAATGACCGTGGGATACTGGACTCACCGAAATGGATGGCAGAGAACCTGGATACTTCAAACTGGTTACCGCTGGAACTGCCGGTCATGTTTAAAGACACAGCCTTAGCCGGTTTTTCAGGTATGGTGTGGTTTCGCAAAAAAATTGAAGTAACGGAAGAACAGCTTGGATCAGAACGGTGGAGACTGCGCCTGGGTTCACTGATCAACGGAGATGAAACGTATCTGAACGGTGAAAAAGTAGGCGCAACGTCTTACCGCTATCCGCCGCGCAAATACGACTTTGATAAAGAAAAGTTAAAGCTAGGGACCAACACTTTGGTCATCCGGTTAATGATCGATGCTGGGAATGGTGGCTTCATACCGGGATTTCCGTATCAGGTCGAATTAGAGGACGAAAGCATTCCGCTTGAAGGCGAGTGGTCATATCGGATCGGGTACCGGAAAGAACCGATCACACCGATGCTGTTTTTGCATTACAAACCAGCGGTATTATATAAAGGCATGTTGTCTCCGCTAAAAGATGTTGCCTTTAAAGGGGCACTCTTTTATCATGGTGAATCAAACGCCAAGCAACCAGCAGGTTATAAAGAATTGATGGTACGGATGGTTCAGGACTGGAGAGCTCTCTTTAAAAAAGACTTGCCGTTTTACTACGTGCAGCTGGCTAATTATGTCGATCCGGCTGTAGGCAGTGACAACAGGAAGTGGGCGGCATTGCGTCATGATCAGGATGGGGCCCGTTTTTTGATTGACAATGCCGAGATGATTCCGGCATATGACTGTGGACTTTCCAATGACCTGCATCCATACAATAAAAAAACACCCGCACTCAGACTGGCGCAAGTAGCATTAAACAGAGACTATGGCATTGGAGAGTCGTATACAAATTTGGAAATCAGAGACATCAGCAAGTCAAAAAAATCAGTCGCGCTGAAAGTGAAAGGGCTGCAAGGTGAGCTTGCTTTGACAGAAGAGATGCCTGAGATAGAAATTAAATCGGGCGGCAAGTGGCTGGCGATTGAAATTGCACAGATCGACAAGGCTGAGCTGCACTGCTTTATACCAAAAACGCTTGAGCCAGATGCGATAACAGACGTGCGGTATGCCTGGCGGAACGATCCGCGAGGGTACGTATTTGATACTAAAACGACCTTACCGTTGCTTCCATTTACGTTTCATTTAAAGTAACAAAGCCAGGTAAGGATGAGCGTCACTTTTTTCAAGAAAATAAAATAAACCGAGTGTCAGTCTGTAATCAGTCAGACTGGCACTCGGTTTATTTACCGTGTTGGGATTGAAACGAAAAAAGTAAACTGAATATCTAAAAAGACTGAAGAAACGGTTGGTGATATTCCAGGATATCTAAATAAAAAAAGTGAACACCATTCAAAAGTGAAGAGTTGAATGAGCAAATTCCGACATGAACTGCTTGGGTTTTTCAATCATATTTATCTATAAAACGTTATAGGAAATCCTCTCAATACGGATTCAGTTATTCAAAGGGTACCGTTAGAGATAATGGTTTCTTGAAGATTATCCACTCTTTTGTGAAAAAAATCTCATTACTATTTACTTTAGTCCTGATTCATCATATAATTGGTAATGAAAATCATTCTCAATTAAAATAAGCGAGTCGATTATAAAACTAATTACTATCGATCCAATCATTTGGATGTTTATAATGTTGATTAAAAGAGAGTATGTGTTAATAAAGTGGCGACGTGTTCTGGAAAGGAAGATACCATGGAAGTATATGACGTGACGATAATCGGTGGAGGACCGGCGGGGCTTTACAGTGCCTTTTACTCAGGACTACGCGCGATGAAGGTTCAGCTGATCGAGGCTCAGCCGTATCTGGGAGGTAAATTGAATCTGTATTCCGAAAAAATCGTCTGGGATGTCGGTGGGATCCCGCCGATGCCTGCTGGACAAGTCATCCAGCATCTGATCGATCAGGCGAAAACCTTCCAGCCGACGATCCGTACCGGCGAGAAAATCGACGGGATAACAAAAGAAACGGATGGGAATTTTCAGATACACACGACGAAAGGCAGCACCTACTTAACCAAAACACTCCTGTTGGCAATGGGTAACGGCATTCTGGACCCCATTCCTACACCTTTTTTCACCAACAATGGCGAACTTTTGAATAACGTGCATGTATCGGTGACTGATTTTGAAGCAATGAAGCATAAGCGAGTCTTTATTTCTGGCGGCGGCAATTCAGCTATCGACTGGGCGAATACCCTAGCACCGATCGCCAAAGAGGTCATTCTGGTGTATCGACAGGAAGAATTCAAAGGACATGAAGCGGAAGTGGAAAGAGTATTGAGTGGACCGGTGACGTGTATATTACAAGCCGATTTGATCAGTAAAAAACTCACTCCTAATGGTTCCAGTATCGAGACGATCACGCTTCAAGACAAAGAGACCAATAGAGAAGAAACACTTTCAGTGGATGAAGTGATCGTGTGTCATGGCTTTAACCGGAAAAATGAGTTGTTTGAGCAAAATGATGTCGGACTGGAAGTCTATGATGACTATTATGTAAAAGCTTCACCGCAGACGGAAACCGCAATTCCGGGGGTCTTTGCCTTAGGCGACGCTGCAAAATATCCAGGGAAAGTCCATTTGATAGCCGGAGCGTTTCATGATGCTGTCAATGCCGTTAATGCTGCCAAAACGTACATCGATCAACAGGCTAATGCAATGGGGACCGTCTCGACCTATGCCGATAAACTGAAACCAAAAGTGGCGACAGTCTGGGAACAATATGCAACCGAACAAAAAAATAAATAATATAATGGAGGAACAAAAAATGGACAAGATAAAAATGACGAAATACTTAGGACTCGTAACGGCTTCAGCCTTGTTGCTGGGCGCATGTGGGCAGACAGATTCTACAGAAGATCAGACAAATACAACAGATAATGAGGAGCCGACTGAACAAACAGAAGAAACAGCTTTTCCGTTGACACTGGACAATTACACCGTATCTTCAGAAGGTGCTGAATTCTCTGAAAAAGAAATAACCTACGAATCCCGTCCGGAATCGATCGTTGCCAATAACCAGGGAACAGCGGAATTACTGCTGCAACTTGGATTAGCTGATGACATCACGGGCGTAGCCGCATTATACGGTGCAGGCGATGAAGCAGTGGCTGAGGATTTCTCCAGTATACCGGTATTGGCAGAAGGCTATGTCGGGAAAGAATTGGTCGTTGGGGCTGATCCGGATATCGTCGTGGGACGAGGCCAGCTGTTTTCGAATGCAGAATGGGGAACGGGCACAGTAGAAGAATTGAATGAGCTGGATATTCAAACCTATATTCAAGCGACTTCAACGACTGGTGCAACCTTCGATGATCTGTATGCGGACATTGACAATTTAGGGGAATTATTTACAGTTGAAGAGAACGCACAAGAATTTTCAGATGATGTGCAGACACGCATGGACGCCCTTGTTGCGGGTGTACCTGAAGATCAAGAGCCGCTTGATTATGCCTACATCTTTGGGGCAGAAGGCACTAACGTGGATATTTACAGCGGGGCAGCAGACACTTACTTAAACGATGCATTGAGCTACATGGACTTGAACAATACCTTTGCAGACGCAGCGGGTGAAATCAGTGTTGAAGCGCTACTTGAAGCTGACCCGGATGTATTGTTAATGGTCAACTACACTGGCGGACGTGCGCCAGAAGATAGTATGGCTGATCTGAAAGCCAATGAGGCACTTTCCAGCTTGACAGCTATCCAGGAAGACCGTGTTTATACCATCGATTACAATCAATTCTGGAGCTACGGTTACCAGATTTTAACCGGAATGGAAAAACTCAGCACACAAGTGTATTCAACAAATTAATTCGTAGCCGGGAAGGAAGAAAGTGATGAACCGCATCGACAAACAACGCCAATTATTTTATATGAGTTTGCTCCTCTTTACCGTATTGATCATTCTATCGGTGGGGATTGGCGTCACGGTCGGACAAGTCGCGGTGCCTCTCACCGAATCTTTTCAGATACTGACTAAAAATCTGTCAGGCGGACTGATCGGCGATCTATCCAACCTGTCATCAGGCGCCTATGAGAATATCATCTGGCAAATCCGTTTTCCAAGAGTCCTTTTAGCTATGCTAACGGGGATGGGATTATCATTAGCCGGTGCAGTCATGCAGACAACGGTCCAAAACCCACTCGCAGATCCTTACATCTTAGGCATTTCGTCTGGCGCATCTCTGGGTGCGACCTTTGCCATAATGATTGGCTTTGGTGGAACCAGCTTACTCGCTCAGTTGGGTTTGTCTTTTTGGGCATTCCTGGGTGCGGTGACGGCTGCCTTTCTTGTCCTGCTTTTATCGAATGTAGGCGGACAAGTGAATTCCATCAAACTGGTTTTATCCGGAATGGTTTTGAACGCGCTGTTTACAGCATTTTCTAATTTCATTATTTATATAGCTAACGATGCGGAAGGGATTCGGTCGGTCACTTTCTGGATGATGGGGAGCTTAGCTGGAGCAAGCTGGTCCACACTACCCTTGACAGCCACCGTTGTCTTGATTTGTTTCCTGTTCTTTTTAACACAAGAACGTATTTTAAATATCATGCTGTTGGGTGATGAAGCAGCGATCTCGCTCGGGGTCAATTTGAGTTTTTACCGTAAACTGTATTTAGTCATCGCTTCGATCCTGACCGGTATTATTGTTGCAAACACCGGGATGATCGGCTTTGTCGGCTTGATCATCCCGCATATGATCCGTGGCATCGTCGGATCCAATCATCGATACTTTTTGCCGTTATCTGTCTTTTCAGGCTCCTTGTTCATGGTGTGGTCCGACATTCTGTCACGCATCATCCTGCCAACGGTCGAATTACCCATTGGTATCTTGACATCGCTGATCGGTGCACCGCTGTTCATTTATATTTTTGTTAAAAAAGGCTACGAGTTTGGAGGGTAACAATGAATTTAACTGTTGAAAATGTTTCGGTGTCTATTGCATCCCAGCAAATCATTCAAGATATTTCCCTGCATGTAAGTCAGAATCAATTTGTCGGTTTGATCGGACCGAACGGCTGCGGAAAATCAACGCTCTTGAAAAGCGTTTCGAAAATACTCGAACCCGACAGGGGGATCATTATGTTGGATGACGACAATGTTCAGGAACTTTCAAACAAACAGCTCGCAAAAAAAATGGGCGTGGTGGGACAGTTTAACCAAGTCAATTTTGACTTTTCCGTCCGCCAGATGTTGCTGCTTGGGCGATCACCGCACAAAGGGTTGATGGAAAGAGATAACGCTGTGGATCATGAGATCGTTGAAAAAGTCATTCGTCAAATGGACTTGGGTAAATTGGCGGATAGAAGTTTCCTGTCACTGTCCGGTGGGGAAAAACAGCGGGTGATTTTAGGCCGAACTTTGGTGCAGCAGCCTAAATTCCTGGTGTTGGATGAACCCACCAACCATTTAGATATCAAACACCAACTGAGTATTTTAAAAACAGTCAGTGCCCTGCCGATCGGTGTATTGGCCGCTTTACATGATTTGAATTTAGCTTCACGCTTTACGGATTATTTGTATGCTATGAAAGACGGAAGGATAATTAAAGAAGGTACGCCTGAAGAAGTTTTAACGGAAGCGGTCATCAAAGAACTTTATGAAGTTGATTGTCGCACCTATACTAATCCTATTTTAGGAAAACAGACCATTGAATTTCTATAGTAAAGTAGAAAAGAGAAGCCGGTTCAAAACTCAGTGTCAAGAGTTGCGTGCACTTCTTTAGAATAGAACAGAAAAATTACAGCATTGAGTGGTTAACGTTAAGCTCAGGCACACTAAAAAAGCCGTCCCCGTTTATATTTAACGGGGACGGCTTTTTTAGCTATCAGTATTTAATTATCTTTAGTGTCGCTGGTTTCTTCTTTCGCTTTTTTTAATGCGTCTACTTTATCTAAATTAAACGGTTTTTTATCCTCAGGCGCAGTGTCCTGTTCTTTTTCAGTTTCGGTTTTTTCTACTTCATCTTCAGCTTTAGGTAGGCCGCCTTTAACATTTTTATATGCTGCAGCATCCACCGGAAGATTAGGGTTTCTAGCTGAATAAGGTTGATCGTTCATATTTAAAAACTCCTTTCTTTTATCTAGTGAAATTATAACACAGTCAATTACAGAGCGCTTCCAATATGATTGTGAGAGTATTTTCATGCAACTAATCGAAATAATTCCCACAAGCAGTTGACACCGTTTCCATAATACGTTATAGTTTGTTAGTAAGTTAAACCAACTAACGATTTCAGTAAACGAAAGGAGATAATATAAATGGCATATTTTGATAATGTAAGTAAAATTAAATACGCTGGTGCTCAATCAAAGGATCCATTGGCCTTTAAATTTTACAACCCTGAAGAACAAATCAACGGTAAATCTATGGAGGAGCATATGCGTTTCGGCGTTGCTTACTGGCATACGTTTACGGCAGATTTAAACGATCCATTTGGTGTTGGCACAGCACAACGTCCTTGGGATAAATATTCTGATCCAATGGAAAAAGCAAAAGCGCGTGTTGAAGCGTCATTTGAATTTTTTGAAAAATTAGGGGTTCCTTATTTCTGCTTCCACGACCATGATATCGCTCCTGAAGGCAAAAACTTGAAAGAAACATTTGAGAACCAGGACATTATCGTGGATATGATCGAAGATTACATGAAAGACAGCAAAGTGAAATTACTTTGGAACACAGTCAATAACTTTTCCAATCCGATGTTCGTTCACGGGGCGTCAACTTCAAACAATGCGGACGTATTTGCCTACTCAGCTGCCAAAGTTAAAAAAGGTTTGGAAGTCGGTAAACGTTTAGGTGCAGAGAGTTACGTATTCTGGGGTGGACGTGAAGGGTATGAAAGCTTACTTAATACCAATATGGGTCTTGAACTGGACAACCTGGCACGTTTCTTCCATATGGCAAACGACTATGCGAAAGAAATCGGTTTCGATGCTCAATTCCTGATCGAACCTAAACCAAAAGAACCAACCACACATCAATACGATTATGACGTGGCTCATGGTTTTGCATTCTTACAAAAATACGGTTTGCAGGATGTCTTTAAATTCAACATCGAAGCAAACCACGCAACACTTGCCGGACACACTTTCGAACATGAATTAAATTACGCACGTATCAATGGCATGCTGGGATCTGTGGATGCCAACCAGGGTCACCCACACTTAGGATGGGACACAGACGAATTCCCATCAGACTTATATTCGACAACCTTGGCAATGTATGAGATCTTGAAAAATGGCGGCTTGAAAAGCGGTGGATTAAACTTTGATGCTAAAGTTCGTCGTACGTCATTCAAACCTGAAGATCTATTCAAAGCGCACATCGTAGGTATGGATAGCTTTGCTATCGGTGCTAAAGTGGCTCAACGCCTAATCGATGATAAAGCACTGGATTCTATCGTCGACAAACGTTACAGCTCTTACAACCAGGGAATAGGTAAAGACATCGTTGAGGGCAATATCAACTTCAAGCAATTACAAGACTATGCTTTCGGAATCGATAAGATCGAAAATGAATCTGGAAATATTGAAGTGATCAAATCTATCTTGAACCAATATATCGTCACAACGCTTGCACAAGTGTAATAAGGTAAATAAAAACTGCAGGAAATCAGCTCAAATCTGACTTCCTGCAGTTTTTTTATTGGTTAGAGTGCTGGTATAAGAAAAGGGCTATGACAGCTGTCACAGCCCTTTAGATATTTGGATGTTAATGTGATAAAACCAGTGACTTTCCTATCCACCGCTTGTTCTTCCATCTTAGGTACATCAAACTTGCTCGGATCCATTCATCTATGATCATCGCCATCCAGATGCCGGGTAAACCGAGTCCCAGATGAATACTGAACAGATAGCCAAGCGGCACCAGGACTCCCCACATGACTGTGATACCGATCATAACTGGAAACTTGGCATCTCCAGCGGCTCTCAAGGCGCTTATGATGACTAGATTCCCCGTTCGTGCCGGTTGAATGATTAATTCCATGATTAGGATCACAGAACCTAAAGCAACGATATTCGGATTGGAACTGAATAAACTGAATATTTGTGTGCCAAATACGGCGAAAAAACTGCCGATAATAAGTGTGATAACAAGGGCGACTTTAAGACCCGCCAACATATAGTGGTAGGCATCTTCCTGTTTTTGTGCACCGACAAGTTGTCCGATAAAGATTTGCATCCCTTTAGTTATGGCCAGTGAGAAGACCGTCAGTACCGACATGAAACTAAAAATATAAACACGAGTAGCTAATGCAGTTGCGCCGAGCGTAGTGATCATTACAGTCAATGCGATTTGACTCATATTATATGATAACTGTTCGCCGGCAGAAGGGATACCGATCCCTAATATTTTATCGGCAAACTCTTTTTCCATTTTAAAAAAAGATTTAAATGAGATGGCTACAGGGGAGCATTTGAATAATATAACCAACATGCCCAGCATCACGACGATTCTGACAGCAGCCGTTGAGATGGCAACACCCGTCACGCCAAGTTCCGGGAAGCCAAGAGCTCCAAAGATAAAGACGTAATTACCAAAGACATTGAGGACATTCATGATAAGGACAGACTTCATGACGTCTTTCGTATAGCCCATGGCTTGTAGTATAGAAGAGATCGTCAAAATCATTGCTTGAGCAAATAATGCAAAACCGACGATCGCTATATAGTTGTTCGCGTGCGCAAGTAAATTTGCTTCCAATGAAAACAAATTGATCAGAAAGGCTCTGTTAAAACCGACAAACAAACTCACGCATAAGCCAAACAAAAAGTTGATCGTTAAGGCCGTAGTGATCGTCTTCTTCACCGAGTCGAGCTTTTTCGCTCCGACATATTGTGAGACAACGACACCCGCACCCATCGCAGTAAAGTTAAAGAGCACGAACATAAACGTCATCAACTGATTGACCACACCGACCGCAGCCACAGCTTCATCGGATACGAAACTCAACATAAAGACATCCGTCAGTTTCATCAGCATCTGTAAAAAGACTTCGATAAAAATTGGCCATGTAATTAAGAATAAATATTTTTTTGCACTTGCTTTATTTTGTACCATTTGAATTTCCATTAAAATCATCCTTTGTTTAACTAAATATGTCAATAATATTACTGACACATCAATGAAGTAGCAATGGCTTTATTCTTATAACACGAATATTGTCTACATAAATACAAAGTAAGCGTTTTACTAAAAAGAGAAGCTGAATAAAGTTTCTGTAAATATCAAAACTAACTAATAAGTCAGAAAGAAAAGACGAGCCTAAGTAAAAAGAAAGGAGACTCGTCTTTTCTATTCCATTATAAAAAATTGAGAGGACCATACTCGCCATTCGGGCGAGTATGACCCACATAAAAATCAATTGAATTTGTTTGGCAGTGATGACTTGGTTTTTTGTTGAGATCAAATATGGATACACTCAAAGTGCAATCTAGTCTGAGTGTGACATATTATAGGCAAAAAGCAGACTCGGAGAAAATCACTTGGCGAGTTCGTCATTTCGTTGAAGGCATGACCAACTCAGTCGAAATAAAAGAGTGAGTTCGTCATTCAAACGAGAGGATGACAGACTCAAAAAATAAAAAGTAGTGAGCTGGTCATTTCCAGGCTGAGATGACCAACTCAGTCAATATAAAAAAATGAGTTCGTCATTTTGATGCGAAAATGGCAAACTCAGATGAACTATAAGCGCGACTTGGTCATTTCAATGCGGAAATGACCAAGTCGGAATTTTTTCTACGACGAGTCTGTCATTTCAGTACAAAAATGACAGACTCGAAAAATAGTCAACGCTGAGCTGGTCACACGGACCGGAAAATGACCGACTCGAACTAAACGAGCCGGTGAGTTTGACGTTCCACCAAAACAAAGTAGTATTCACTCAACGTTTATACGTCTCTGATCTCCAACCCAAGCAAATCGAGAAAATCCAGTGATTGCGACTGACTTACGATCGCTCCTTTTAAAGCGTCCAATTCGACAGAGAGTGAATCGAAGGTGGAGGTACTGATATCGATTCCCTTCAAAGAGGTACGCGAAAACCGAGACCCGTTCAGAAGACATGATTTGAAAAGAATGTCTGTCCACTTTGTTTCTAAAAAGTCGGCTTCATTCAGTTTGGAGTGAACGAATTCGCACATTTTCAAACTGCTGAACCCAAACGTACTTAAGTCCATCACACAGTCTTCAAAAAGGACGTGTTCCAGCTTCGAATCATTGAAAAGGCTGCCGTTCAAGCGGCACTCCTTGAAGGTTACTTTTTTGAAGATAGCATGAGAGAACACCGCATTTACGAATTCACACTTTTCAAAAATGACATCTCGGAAATACCCTTCTTCAAGGTTGATGGATTCGAACTGCACGTTGATAAATCGGACCGTTTTGAATTCCAGTCGTTTTATTTCATATAAGGGCACCACACAATTGCTGATTTCGACGTATTCGACATACGGTTCATCTACATCAAAGCTTTCATCAAATGTCTGGTTATCTAAATGTTTCGGTACCTGAGGCTCCACGCGTTTTTTCATATAACACCGCTCCTTTGATTCAAATTATAGCACGACCGACGTATTTAATTGAAAGAATATGGAAAGAATTATCAAATTAGGCTAAATCTTTGTTATAATGGACAGATGAACTTTTAATACCTATGTGAGCAATTAGAACGATGTATATAAAAAAAAGTTTTAGAAAAAATTACGGTTTAAAGGATGGACATAACCTTATGAAAAAACAAACCTTTCCAGAAATGACTCTGACGAGTTTAGCTAGCAATTATCCGACTTTTTTACAGGGTAAAGAGCTTTATAAAAAAGGCAAAGCTACCAATATAAAAGTGGATGAAAGTAACAATACTATTCAATTTTCGGTCGAAGACAAGCAGGTCGAGACCGTACATCTTCGTTTTTATCCGAATGGTGTGGCACGTAAATATCATTGTACGTGTAAGTCTTTCGAGAAGAATACCGGCGCGTGCAGACATGTGATGGCAGCGATGATGCGCCTGAATGAATTGGATGCGAACGACCTGGAGGGCGAATCCAATTCGGCGAAAAACGGCTCTCCGGCTTCCATGTTTTCATACAAAAAGAGCGAAAAAGCCATCAATGCACTGATTCACTATTCTAAAAAAGAGATCTCGCGTCAAACCGATATCTTGTACAAAGAACCGGTTTACGTCGAGTATATGTTGAACATCAGCGGGACGAAAATCAACCCTGTCTATGACTTGTACTTTAAAATGGGTAAGGACTATTTGTATGTCATCAAAAACAGTTCCCAGCTCATTGATGATATCGTCAATGAAGAAGAAATCGTTTTTGGCAAGAACTTCACGTTCAACACCGATGATTATGCACTCATGCCTGAGGACAGAAAAGTGTTTGATTATTTAAGTGATATTCAGACTGTGATCAAGTCTGTGCTTCCCATGGGTTATGAGAACCAATTTTTAAATAAAGACAGTTTTACTTTGCCACCGTCATATATCAAAGGCTTATTGCGGTTGCTCGATAAAACCATGGGCGCTTTTGTAAGGTTTGGTCGTCCACCGAGACAGTTGTCTCAAGCCGACAGAGGCGAAGCGCTGATCATTGAAGAGGATCTTTCCCAACTTAATTTGTCATTCAGCATCAATAAAATAGAGCATTTGTTTCATTTCACGTTGAGCGATTCTACCACAAACATTCAAGGTTTAACGTTTCATGATCAAGCAAAAATGATCGAATATAAAGAAGCATTTTACTTCTTTGAGTCTCCACATTACGAACTGATCAAACAGATCATTGAGGGATTGAAAGAATCAGGGTCAGATACCTTGGTCATGCGCAGGCAGGAGCTGGAAACGTTCCTGTCGGTTACACTGAGTCAGCTTAAACAAATCGTGGATGTGTCGATGGATGAAGAGGTAAAAGCGTTACTTTACCAGGCACCATTTGAAGCCCAGCTTTATATGGATACCAAAGACGATAATCTGCTTGTCAGACCCGTCTTTTCTTATGGGAACGTCACAATCTATCCCCTTGAAGAAACCGTGTCAGACAGCGAAGCCTCTATTGTAGTCAGAGAATGGGCGGAAGAATCGAAAGTGCTGAGCATGCTTTTTGAAGAGATCCCACTTCCGGCACGTAAAGGGGACATGTGGGAGTTGACGCACACGGACACCATCAGCAATTTCCTGTATGATGCCTTGCCTGCGTTAGCGGACCATATGGAAATTTTCTTGTCCCAGCCGGCACGCAGCCTACTTTACAGTCCGTCACGTCAACCGAAGATCACGATGGAAATGCGCGAGTCGTCAAACCTCTTAGATATTTCGTTTGATACGGAAGATATTTCCACCGAGGAACTGAGAGAATTGCTGAAAGAATTAGAGAAAAATCAATCCTACTACCGTTTATCAAGTGGTCAGATCGTGAATTTGAAGGATCCGGCCTTCCAAGCGATGCGTCGGGCCAAAAACTCATTGGATCTTGACGATGATGAAATCGACAAGGACATGACGGTGTCTGTTTTTCAGGGGCTATCTGCTTTGGAAGAAGACACGATTCAAAAAGGGAAACGATTCAAGGATCTAGTGAAACAGCTTCTAACGCCTGAAGAATTGACCTTTGAACTGCCGAAAAAACTGGAAGCGGATATGAGACCTTATCAAGTTACCGGGTATAAATGGTTGAGAAGCTTGAATCATTATGGTTTCGGCGGCGTCCTAGCCGATGATATGGGACTGGGAAAAACCGTTCAAACGATCGCGTTTATTCAGTCGAAAATCGAAACGGAAGAGGGCAGATATCTGATCATCTGTCCGTCCAGTGTCTTGTTCAACTGGCAGCGTGAATGGGAAAAATTCGTTCCAGATACAGAGACCATCATTATTTCCGGCAGCAAGGAAGAGCGCCAAGCCCTTAGGCAGGAAGCAATCGAAAAGGATATCTCGGTCTGGATCACCAGTTACCCACTCATTCAGCGCGATTCTGATCTATATGATGAGGATGTCTTTAAGACCATCGTTCTCGATGAATCGCAGAATGTGAAAAACAGTGCAGCCAAAACTACCAAAGCGGTGAAACAGTTGAAGGCGGAAACCAAGATCGCCTTGTCCGGAACACCGATCGAAAATCACCTTGGAGAATTGTGGTCACTCTTTTCCATCGTTCAGCCCGGCTTGTTTAGAAACAAAAAAGACTTCCAGGCGATGGAACAGGAACGTATTGCAGCTAAGATCAAACCGTTCATCTTGAGACGACTCAAAAAAGATGTGCTGCATGACTTGCCTGAAAAAACAGAGACGACGGAATATATCGAACTTTCTGAAGGGCAGAAACGCTTGTATCAAACCCAGCGTGCGGCGATCAAACAGGAACTCAAAGAACTGGTCGATTCCGATACGCTGCGTTCCAACCGCATCAGAGTGCTGGCCGGCATGACCCGGTTACGTCAAATCTGTTGTGATCCAAAACTCATCTTACCTGATTATGAAGGAACCTCTTCCAAACTTGAACGTTTGATGGAGTATTTGGAAGAAGCCAGAGAAAACGGAAAACGCGTGGTGCTGTTTTCACAATTTACATCCATGCTCAAGATCATCCGTGAGCGCCTCGATGCGATAGATGTGGATTACCACTATCTGGATGGTCAAACCAAGAATGAAAACCGTCTGGAACTGACGACACGATTCAACACGGGCGAAAAAGACTTGTTCCTCATTTCTCTCAAAGCCGGTGGCACAGGTCTTAACCTGACGGGTGGAGACACCGTGATACTCTTTGACTCATGGTGGAACCCGGCGATCGAAGACCAGGCCGCTGACCGCGTGCACCGCTTCGGACAGAAAAAATCCGTTCAGATCACGCGTTTCATTACGACGGGAACGATCGAAGAACGCATCAATGACTTGCAGGAGAAAAAACGCGAACTCATCGATTCGGTCATTACGAAAGGAAACAAAGAATCCGTCACCACTCTTTCCACTGAAGAAATACTGGAACTCCTTTACGAAGATTAAGGGAGCCAACCAGCTGTCGGTCTTTTGAAATGTCAGACTTTGACACTAGCAAACGCCGCCGATGGTTTTGGGGATGTTTTTAAAGATCAAATTATAAATATGAACTGCTTCATTCGTTTGAGTAAGAAACTTAAACGAATGGAGCAGTTTTTCTGTAGTATAAGGATACATCTTTTATTCCGCCGGTCAGTCTGTGCTATACTAATTAGAAGAGTCTATAGGTGGAGGAATAACGTGAAGGAAAAAATAATAGTCATTGTAGGACCTACAGCTGTAGGGAAAACGCAGTTAGGGATCGAGTTGGCTCAAACCGTTAACGGTGAGGTCATCAACGGCGATTCCATGCAGGTATATAAAGGGCTGGATATCGGAACAGCCAAGGTCACTCAAGAAGAAACCAGAGGCGTGCCGCATCATTTGATCGATATCAAGTCACCGGATGAGCCGTATACCGTCTCTGATTTTAAAAAGGACGCGTCCGGAAAAATAAGCGAGTTGATTTCAAAAGGAACCGTGCCGATCGTTGTTGGGGGAACCGGGTTGTATATCGAATCTCTCCTTTTCAATGTCAGTCATGGCGGAACTGCAGAACCTGACCCAGCTTTTCGGGAAGAAATGGAGAGTTTTGCCCATGAAAACGGACGCGAAGCGCTGCATCAGCTGCTCGAAGAAAAAGATCCGGTAGCTGCCGCAAACATCCATCAAAACAATGTCAGACGCGTGATCCGAGCCCTTGAAGTGATCCATGAAACCGGTCAGAAATTTTCCGACTATCAAAACGAACGGGAAAAAGAACCGGTTTATGATGCTTTTGTGATCGGATTGAATACCGATCGGGAAGTGTTATACGAACGCATCAATAAGCGGGTCGGTCTCATGCTTGAACAAGGTCTGCTCGAAGAAGTGAAGTGGCTGTATGCCAATTTCCCCGGAGACGTGCAGAGTAAAAAAGGCATCGGTTATAAAGAATTCAGTCCTTATTTAGACGGTCGAGAGTCATTGGAAGAAGTGGTGCAGAAAGTGAAGCAGCATTCACGCAACTATGCCAAACGGCAACTCACATGGTTCAGAAATCGATTCACGGTACATACGTGGGCCGATCTGGTCACAGATCCAACTAATATAGAAGCAGTAAAACAAAACGTAAATAATTTTATAGAGGGTGATTAAATGGTTAAGGAAAAAGAATATGAAAAAGTCATCATTGTCGGTATCGAAGGTCAACACGAAGAGCAAGTCTTTATTTATTCAATCGATGAACTCGAACAACTGGTTGAAAACGCTGGGGGAAAAGTGGTCGCCAGACTTTCACAAAAACGAGACCGCCCAGACCATAAGACGTTTATTGGTAAAGGAAAGATGGATGAACTCAATAGCCTGGTTGAAGAACTGGGTGCTCAAACCGTGGTCTTTAACCATGAACTTTCTCCGAGTCACATGCGTAACATTCAGGAAACGATCGATGCGAAAGTCATTGACCGTATCCAAGTGATCCTGGATATCTTCGCCTTGCGTGCCAAAAGTAAAGAAGGCCAACTCCAGGTGGAACTAGCCCAATTATCTTATATCTTACCGAGACTGGCCGGTCAGGGTGTAAACATGTCACGACTCGGTGCCGGTATCGGGACACGTGGACCGGGTGAATCGAAACTGGAGACCGATCGCCGTCACATCCAAAGTCAGATGACGGATATCAAAAGAGAGCTCAAGAAAATTTCGGCACATCGAAAACGTAGTCGCGAACAGCGCAAGGAAAGTAATGTCTTCCAAATCGGTTTGATCGGGTACACCAATACTGGGAAATCGACCCTACTGAACAAGCTGACTGATGCAGAGACCTATGAAAAAGATCAGTTGTTTGCAACGCTGGACCCGTTGACGCGGAAATTTGAACTACCGTCCGGGATGCAGGTGACCATGACTGATACGGTTGGTTTTATTCAGGACCTGCCGACGCAACTGATCGAAGCGTTCAAGTCAACTTTGGAAGAGTCAATGGACGTCGATTTACTCCTGCACGTCATTGATGCCTCGGCCGACAACTTGATCATGCAGGAACAAACCGTCTTGTCTTTGCTCCACGAATTGGATATGGAAGAAATCCCAACGTTGAACGTCTACAACAAGAAAGATTTAGTGGACGGACCCGTTAAGTCAACGCTTTATCCGAATATTACCGTTTCGGCGTATGACAGTGAAGATATGGAAGCTTTGAAAGAACGAGTGGAAACGGAAATGAAAAAAATCATGAAACCGTACCGCATGGAAATAGAGAGTCACCGTGGCGATCTGCTCGTCGAACTGAGACAGCAGACACTCCTGCAACGTCAGCTGTATGACGATGATAAACAAGTCTATTTTGTGGAAGGCTATGCCAAACCTGATTCAAAATGGCTCACTAAATAAATATAACCCGGAAGAAACGATTATTTTCGTTTCTTCCGGGTTTTTCTGTTTGATAGATGGAAAAAGATTTTTAATGGTACAAAGGAGGTCCTGATTAGGCATACTCAGGCGGAAAACGGTTTGAGTGGTACCAACGAGCCTCTCGTTCGGCATACTCAGACGGAAAAGAGTTTGAGTGGTACGAATGAGCAGCATCTTCGGCATACTCAGGCGGGAAACAGTTTGAGTGGTACGAACGAGCCTCTCGTTCGGCATACTCAGACGGAAAACGATTTGAGTAGTACGAACGAGCCTCTCGTTCGGCATACTCAGGCGGAAAAAGATTTGAGTGGTACGAACGAGCCTCTCGTTCGGCATACTCAGGCGGGAAAGAGTTTGAGTGGTACCAACGAGCCTCTCGTTCGGCATACTCAGGCAGGAAATGGTTTGAGTGGTACGAACGAGCACCACATTCGGCATACTCAGGCGGAAAACGATTTGAGTGGTACCAACGAGCACCACATTCGGCATACCCAGACGGAAAAAGATTTGAGTAATACCAAAAAGGTCCTGATTAGGCGTTCACGCCTAATCATTCATCTTTAGCAGTGGCAAGGGAGCAGGAACATGATACATGTGATGAAAAAGAAAGTCTCTGGGGAAAATCGAGACTTCTTTTTTGTGACGGAAATACGAACTTTTATTTATTGTGAATGAGAGCATAAACATTTCTATACTTTTGCCGATAATGGGTAAAGAAGCTAATACATAAAAAAATATGAGGAGACAAAAAATGGACAAAATAAAACACCACTGGCATGATCTGCTTGAGAAAGTTAAGGCAATCAAATGGTCAGAACTGAAGATGCCAAATAAATTCATCACCAATGGGAAGGTGAGTTTCAAAAGAAAACATAAGAGTCTGAGGATTCCAATTGCCGTAAGCCTTATTTTATTGATGCTGATCCCAGTCTTAGGTGCGATGTTTTTTACATATAATAACAATACGGCTCTTTTAAAAGAAAGAGTTGAAGCACAGAAACAACAAACTACTTCCAATTTAGCTGCAAACATTTCAAATGCAGGTGAAGCGGCAGAAGAAACGCTGCGTATGTTCATTTTGGGTGGGGGAACAGCACGCTTGACGAGTGAGTTCGATGATGCACGAAGAAATTTAGAGAGTAGTTTTCTTTATGCGACCACCGGTAATCCAAACATCTCGGATATCCATTATATTCCAGTAGATAAATCAATACCTTACATCACAACATTTGCCGCTATTAAAGTCGGCATTAATCCAGAAGATGTTTTCCCATGGTTAGATGATGCGATGAATTCAACTCAATTAGGCTGGTCCGAGCCATATACCATCAATAATCGGACACGTCTGACGGCTTACAGAGCTGTAGTATATGACGGGGGAGTTCAAGGCGTCATTGCAATAGATTTGGATATAGAAACAATACGTTTAGATGTTCTAGATATTCAATTGGCCAATACAGGCTATGTGAATCTGGTAGCGAACAATGGAGAGGTTCTGGCTTCTTCCAGATCACAATCAGTTGGCGATAGTTTGGCTGAGAGAGCTTACTTCCAAGATTCATTAGCTGATGACGAGTCGGGAATGCTCTATGATAACAGCGTCAATGGTGGACAACTGGGTATTTATTACGAACGCATCCCGGAACTCGGCTTGAACGTATACGGCATGGTGAGAGCCAATGAAATGGCACAGGAAACAGATGCGTTGAGAAGCATGATCATTACAATCTCTATCATCATCATTATTATCGCTTTGATCACTGCGGGCATTATCACCGGGTTGATCACTTCCATTACTCAATCATTGTTAGATGTGTTTGATGATGTAAGCAAAGGGGATCTAACGCGTCGTATTTCTAAAAAAGACTTATTCAGAATGCATTTACCGAGATTTAAATCAGTAAGCAAAGCAAAACAAGCACAACCGGTCAACGGAATAACTAAAGCTCTTGATCCAAAAGGTAACGAAATTCACCAGATTGGTTTAGCTTTAAACAAGACATTGACCAACTTTGAAGACACCATTAAAGTGATTCAAGGAAACAGTCAGAATGTTTCCAGCATGGCAACCACATTGACTGAGATTGCTGATCAAACAAGTCGCTCTACTGCGGAAGTTTCACATACAATCAACGGTGTGGCTGAATCTACGTCAATGCAGACGCAAGATACCGAAGCAACGGTGACACAGATGAATGAACTGGCTCACGCTTTAGGTGAAATCAATCAAGCAGTTGGAGAAATGGGTCAATATGCCGACAAGACCATGATTATGAATGGCGATAACACACACGCCACCCAAGAAGTGAACCAGAAATGGAACGAAACACTTGAAACGCTGAATGCCTTGAAAATGAAAATCGAAGACGTTGACGGGGATATTCAAAACATTGAAGGTATCGTCAAGGCGATCACGAACATTGCCTCGAAAACAAACTTGCTTGCCTTGAATGCTTCAATCGAAGCGGCACGCGCAGGAGATGCCGGTCGCGGATTTGCCGTGGTAGCTGACGAGATCAGAAAACTGGCTGAACAAAGCTCGACCTCTTCAAAGAATATTCAAACCATTATCGGAGACATTCAAGTTAAGTCTTCTGATATGGTGAATCATTTAGATGAAACGAATGATAACAGCAAGGTTCAAACAAAAAAAATCGAAGAGGCCATCGAAGCATCTGAAAATGTAGCGGTGTCACTCGAACGACTAGTCTCAAGCATGTTAGTGGTCAGTGATTCGACAACCATTATCAATGAGAAAAAAGAAGAAGTGGTTGCGCAACTTGAAAGTATTGCAGCTGGCGCTCAGGAAAATTCAGCAGGAACCGAACAAGTCTCTGCTAATGCGGAAGAGATTCTAGCTACTATGGAAGACTTTACAACGCATATCAATCGTTTGGAAAATGTTGCTCAAACACTGAAAGAATCTGCTGAGCAATTTATAATCAGCCAGGAAGAGTCTGACAATGAACTAACAGAACAGGCTAGTGCTAATTTAGAACCAGAATTTGCGTAATTAAAGGAGTTAGAAAATAAAATGGCACAACATATTTTGTTTAAAGCAGGCAATCAAACCTTTGCCCTACCCATTGATCAAACTGATAAAATAATAGCTCTGGAAAACATTACGCGTATCCCGGATGTCTCGTCTTACATTATAGGCGTGCAGGATATTGAAGATGAAGTAATTGCGATTATTGATTTAGCTGACCGTTTCTTTGCTCAGCCAAATCAAAATCAGGAAGAAACAGAAATCATTCTGGTGAATTGGAAAGAGACTAAAGTGGGGTTACTCGTCGATGAAGTGAAAACAGTTCAGGCGTATGATACGGCTGATTTGATTGATAAAGAAGCTGAGAAAGTAGACGGATTATCCACATCTTATATCACAGCATTTGTGCAATCCCAAGATGAAATCATACCAGTTTTAGATCCGCACAGTTTATTCACAGGCGACCAGGCAGAAGAGATGCGTAAACTGGTTGCCATTCATGCGATAAAAGTTTAATGATCAAACTACAGCAACACAACGGAGAAAATCATGTCGGAACAAATTAAAGTAGGTATATCAGATTTTAAAATAACAACGTCACCGAACGAGCTTGCCACGATTGGCTTAGGTTCCTGTGTAGGTATTGCATTGTATGCACCTAAATCAAAAGTCGGTGCACTGAGTCACATCATGCTGCCGGACAGTTCTTCCTTTACGGATACTTCCAAGTGGGCTAAGTTCGCAAATTTGGCTATTCCTAAAATCGTTGAAGAACTGAGAGAACAAACAAAAGAAACAAGGATCCTTGCCAAAATCGCTGGTGGAGCGAGCATGTTCACGTTTACGAGTGATTCGCCCACCTTGCAGATTGGAAGTCGTAATATTGAATCAGTCAAAGCCACTTTAGAAGAATTAAAGATCCCCATTTTATCAGAACACGTTGGTGGGAAGATGGGACGATCCATGTTCGTTGATTTAAAAGACTTTAATGTTAAAGTGCGTATGGTCAACAGAGAAGAATTTATCTTATAGAATAGATTGAAGAGGAATTTTGGATGAATATTAAAGTAGTCGTGGTAGATGATTCGGCGTTGATGCGCAAAATCCTTTCTAATATGATCAATGATTGTCAGGGTATGGAAGTAGTGGACGTCGCTCGAAATGGCATGGAAGCCATGAAAGTGATCGAACGTGCTCAACCGGATCTGGTGACATTAGATGTTGAAATGCCTATGATGAACGGCATTGAAACGTTGAAGGCGATAAAAGATAATCACCGTTTTCCGGTTATCATGATGAGCTCGAAAAAAAATAACAAAATAACGATAGAAGCGCTGGAATTAGGGGCGGAAGATTTTATCGAAAAACCTATTTCCATAAAAGAAAATTGGGACACGTTCAAGAATGATTTAGAAGCGCGCATTCGTGTTCATTTTCCAGAAGAAAAAGCAGTACGCAGTAATGAAAAGAAAAACAAACTGTTGCCCGAGCAGTTACTTGATAAAAAAAAGTCACTGGAAGCCATTGCCATAGGTGCTTCAACCGGCGGACCAAAAGCATTAGTGCATGTTATCCAATCGATCAGCGAGCATTTGGACATACCGGTATTTATCGTGCAGCACATGCCGGAAGGGTTTACCGCGTCATTCGCTCAACGCTTGGACACGCTGACGTCAGTAAATGTAGTTGAAGCACAGGAGAATATGCGGATCAAACCTAAAATGGTCTATTTAGCTCCCGGTGGTAAACATATGATTGTGAAGAATAACTATATTAAATTAAACGAAGACCCAAAAATTCATGGTGTCAGACCAGCGGTCGATTATTTATTTGAAAGTGTCGCAGAGGCATACGGTGAAAATACGTTAGGTATTATCTTGACGGGTATGGGGAACGACGGGGCCAATGGCTGCCAGGCGATAAAACAGGCTGGCGGTTACATTTTGTCTCAAGATAAAGGCACGTCAATTGTTTACGGTATGCCCAGAGTTGTTTATGAACGAGGGCTCTCAGATCAAGTCGGCAGTTTATATCAAATAGCTGATATCATAAAAGAAATGACGAGGTGACTATTATGACAACGTTAAATTATGAGTTTTTTTATACGTGGGTTCAGTCAAATTTAAATATTCAACTCGGTGCCTACAAGGAAAAACAGTTACAACGACGAATCCAAACGATCATGAGACAAGCGGGTGCCGAGACACTGGAAGAGTATTCTGAATTGATTGGTGGAAGTTTGAGTGTTAAAAAACAGTTTTTGGATTATATCACGATAAACGTGACCGAATTCTTTAGAAACAAGGATTTGTTTGATAATTTTGAACATTTGCTGACGACGGATTTGTCAAAAAAGTTTGAGTCCATCTCCATCTGGAGTGCGGCTTGTTCCATTGGCGCTGAACCGTATTCGCTGGCCATGATCGTGGACCGTCACGACTTACCGTTGAAGAGAAATATATTAGCCACTGATATCGATGAGACGATTTTAGCTAAGGCGAGAACGGGGATATTTAAAGACCAAGATCTCAAAAATGTCTCGATTATTGATAAATCAACGTATTTTAAAGAAGTGGATAGGACTTTTGTCCTGGATGAGAAGATAAAAAATAAAGTCGATTTCAAAAAACATGACCTGATCCTGGATACCTATCAAAAACACTTTCATGTGATTGTTTGCCGCAACGTGACGATTTACTTTAAAAATGAAATCAAAGAAGAGATTTATAAACGGATGGGGCAGTCGCTTGTCAAAGGCGGGTTGCTGTTTACAGGGGCGACGGAAACGATTTACCAGCCTGAGCAGTATGGCTTAAGAAAAGTAGCCTCATTTATTTATGAGAAAATCGAGTAACCGTAAGGAGGAAAAATATGGAAGATAATAGTGCTTACCGTGAGCTGTTCTTTGAAGAAACAGATGATAATTTAGCAATATTGAACCAAGAAGTCCTGCGTTTGGAAGAAAATCCTGAAGACAAACAAATCATCGACATCATCTTCCGGGCTGCGCATACCCTAAAAGGCATGGCTGCGACAATGGGTTATGAAACAATGGCGAAATTGACACACACGGTGGAAAATGTATTTGAGCTGGTGAAAAGCGGTCAACTGAAGATCGAATCAGATTTGATCAGTTTAATCTTTGAAAGTCTGGATACGTTGACCGAAATCGTAGAGAATTTAAGACAGGAAGATGAAGAAAAGGTCAATATCTCCTCTCTAGTCAGTCGTTTGGAAAAGGTTGCTTCGAGTGAACACTCGCTGACTGAAGAAAACGACTCAACTGCAGCAACCTCAGCAACCTTTGATTTCCCTGAACTAGAAGAAGCGGACGGGGTGGCTATTGAGTCAGCCGAAAATAGTGGCTACAAGCTTTACGCCATAGGAGTCAGAATAGAAGAGACCAGCATGATGAAAGCCGCCCGTGCATTCCTTTTGATAAGTAAACTTGAACAATTGGGTGACTTTGTTCAGATGAAACCGACTGCCGAGGCGCTGGAACGAGGCGAATTAGACGAGGCGTTTACCGTTTACTACTTGAGTAAAGAAAATAAAGAAACATTGCTCGAACACACTGAGGACTGTAGTGAGATAGAAGAGGTCTCGATTACAGCAACGAGTTATGCTGAAGTGGCGGCATCTAGTCAATCAGTTGATCTAACAGATGGTTCTTCTGCTATAGAAGAACAGACCGCTGGAAATGAAAAGCAGACGGATAAAAAGAAACCAGTTGCTACTAAACAAACCATCCGAGTAGACTTAACGCGCTTGGATCAGTTTATGAACTTGGTGTCGGAACTGGTCATTCATAGAACCCGGTTAGAAGACATGTCAGAAAAAAATAATCTGTCAGATTTAAATGAATCACTGACACAAGTGGGACGTATCACGACAGAACTGCAAGATTTGGTCTTGCAATTACGCATGCAGCCCTTTAATGTCGTGGTCCAGCGTTTCCCACGGATGATGCGGGACTTATGCAATGAACTGGGTAAAGATATCCAATTTGTGACTGAAGGCGAAGATACGGAACTGGACCGCACGGTTATTTCTGAAATTGGCGAGCCACTGATCCATCTACTGCGTAATGCAGTAGATCATGGGATCGAACAACCAGAAGAACGTATGGCCAAAGGTAAACCGGCAACAGGAACCATCAAACTTTCAGCTTATCCCGAAGGAAACCGCGTGATCATTTCATTAACCGATGACGGCAAAGGGCTCGATCCGAGAGCGCTTGAAGCCAGCGCACAGAAAAAAGGTATCTCCACGGAAGGCATGACGGATGATCAGCTTAGAAACCTCATCTTCCATCCTGGATTTTCTACTGCTGAAACGGTGACAGGGATTTCTGGACGGGGGGTCGGAATGGATGCCGTGAGAGAAAAAATCATGAGCTTAAACGGTAAAATTGAAACCCTTAGTGAAGTCGATAAAGGCACTACCTTTAGGATTACACTGCCATTAACACTTTCCATTATTCAGTCGCTTTTAGTGAAAGTCGGACAGGAAACCTTTGCGATACCTCAAGCAGTCATTGATAAAGTGAACTACTTCGAAGAAAAAGAAGGCATTTCCGTTCATCAAAAAGAAGTGTATCAGTATAAAGGTGAAACGATTCCTCTGGTGCGCGTGAACGAAGTGTTGGCTATACCAAAAAAAGCATCTGATAACCAGCATATAATTGTTGTGCTGATCGGGGATAAATATTACGGCTTGATCGTCGACGAGTTGATCCATCAAAAAGAAATTGTCATCAAAAAATTAGGCACAGAACTAAATGACCTGTCGCTATATTTAGGCGCCACTATTTTAGGTGATGGAGGCATCAGTTTGATCCTTGATGTGACGTCTATTTGTACCACGAGGAAGGTTGTCAGTTATGTCTGAGGATAAGTCACTGCTGCGTTATGACGCTTTGCAGGAAGTCGTAAACATCGGAGGCGGGCATGCTGCTACAGCTTTGTCAAAAATGATTGGTAAGAAAGTAGAGATGGATGTTCCCTTGGTCCAACTACTCCCTTACGAAAAAGTGTATGAAACGATCCAGTCAGATGATACAATAGTGAAGGTTGTCTTGTCCAAGTTGATTGGCGGAGAATATGGTGTGTTCTTATTTGTGATCGATCCGAAAGATGCGGAAGCTTTAGCACATATGGTTCTGCCTGATTATGCGGAATTGAGTGAACACCTGGTGGATTCGGCTTTGAAAGAATTAAGCAATATCCTAGTCCAATCCTTTCTGCAGGCAGTGATGCAGTTGATCGATAAGCCTTTATTCGCTTCAGTACCCGTGATGACGATGGATATGTTCGGATCGATTTTGTCGAGTGTCTATATGGAGCAGAGCCAGTTCAGTGAAGAAGTTTTGATTATCAAAAACAACTTTTATAGTGAGGGACACATCATTGAAGGCAGCTTGTATTTCGTACCGAAGCCAAAAGTATTGGAAGCATTATTACAAGAATTAGGAATTTAATTAGGAGGAAAAAGAAAAATGAGTAAACGTGTATTGATTGTTGATGACGCTGCATTTATGCGCATCAAATTAAAGGATATTTTAGAAAAGAATGGGTATGAAGTTGCCGGGGAAGCTCAAAACGGGAATGAAGCCGTTGAGAAATTCAAAGAAGTGAAACCCGATATCGTTACGATGGATATCACCATGCCCGAAAAAGATGGCGTTGAAGCACTGACAGAAATCAAAGCAATCGATAAAGATGCTATCGTCCTGATGTGTTCAGCAATGGGCCAGCAAACAATGGTTATGGATGCTATTCGTGCTGGTGCAACTGATTTTATTGTTAAACCGTTTGATACAGAGCGTGTCATCAAAGCACTGGACAAAGCAATCCGCTAAAAAGAAAGATTCGAAAAATCGTCACAATATAGAGCGTACCAATATAAACCAAGGGGGAATCAAGTATGCAGCTAATCGTATTTAAATTAAAAGAGCATTTTTATGGCTTTGAAACAGAGAATATAGAAGAAATCACCACTACTTTGAAAGAAACTGTCATCCCCCAAGGACCTTCTTGGACTAAAGGTTTAGTCAACTTACGCGGGCAAATCATGACGCTTATAGACCTTGAAATAGTGCTGAATGGTTCTAGCACTTCCAAAAATATATGGTACAATAATACAATCATTGTGAATAGAGAAGACAATCCTGTTGCATTTATGGTCGGAAAAGTTATCGGAGTAACGGATATCGATACGGATCAGATTCAAATGATGAACGAAGAAATGAATATGCTTGTTTCTGGATACGTTTTTGCATACAATGAGATGGTAAGTATTATTGAACTAGAATCTATTTTAATTGAGAAAGAGGAAGTGTCTTGAGCCAACAAGTCTTAACACAACAAGAAATCGACGCGTTGTTGGTTGCCATGGATAGCGGAGAAATCGATGCGGAAGAGAAAAAACAGGAAAGTATTTCTCCGAAAGTCAAACCGTATGATTTCAGACGTCCTGTACGTTTATCCAAGGAATATCTTTCCACCATCACAATGGTGTTTGAAGATTTTTCTAAACTGGCCTCCAACTTATTGTCAACACAACTGAGAAGACCCGTTGAAGCGAAAATAGCTGCAATCGAGCAGGTATCCTTTGATGAATTTGTGCATTCTGTACCAAGTTTCACTTTGATGGGCGTGTTTCAAAGCAACCCTTTAAAGGGATTGCAAATAATGGAAATAAACCCACAGTTTAGTTTACAGATAATCGAACTACTCTGCGGTTATACGGACATATCAACTGAAGAGGTGCTGGCAGATAAAGCGACTTTCACAGATATAGAAATGGCTATATTAGAAGACGTCATGCGCTCGCTTTTACACTCTTTTGAACTAGCCTGGAAAGACATTAAGGAAATCGATGTAATCTTAGAAGATACTGAAACCAAGCCACAATTATTGCAGACCATGTCACCAAATGAACCGGTCGTTTTAGTGACCCTTTCGGTAGTGCTGGAAAGTCAACGGACCTATATAAATTTGTGCATCCCTTACATATTCTTTGAAGATATATTAGACAAATTGAGCTTTAAAAACTGGTTCCATTCAGGGAAAGAATTTGATGCATCTGAACGTGGGCACCTGGTTTCAAGTCTTGATAAAGTACCGGTCGACGTTGAAGTGCTTTTGGGGAAATCTCAAATGAATGTGGCAGACTTCTTGGGAATGGAAGAAGGGGATATAATTCAATTGGATTATAAGACATCCAGGCCTTTAACGATGTATGTTGAAAATAAACCTTATTTCAAAGTAAAACCTGGCCAGATTGAAAATAAACTGGCAGTAGAAATTTTAAAATTTACGGGAGGAGAGAGTGACGATGAGTGAACAGATGACGCAAGCAGAGATTGATGCGCTGCTTAATGGAACGGCTACGATGGTCAAAGAACCTGAAGCTAGCGAAGATCCATTGAGTCAGGATATCAAAGATATAATCGGAGAAGTCGGAAACATTTCCATGTCTCAGGCCGCAACTACTCTTTCCACATTATTGAATCGAAAAGTGAGTATTACGACACCTAGAGTCAAAGGTGTCACAATCAAAGAGATTATTGAAGAATACGAAACTCCTAAAGTTGTTACGACAATTGAATTTAAAGAGGGACTAGTGGGCAAAAATATATTGATGATCGATGTTGATGATGCCATCATCATTGCAGATTTAATGATGGGAAATGATGGAACAAATTTAGAAGATAAAGAATTTACAGAATTGGAATTAAGTGCCGTCTCAGAAGCGATGAATCAGATGATCGGTTCAGCCTCGACAGCGATGGCAACGATGTTTGATCGACGTGTCGATATTTTACCTCCTGATGTAAGAATATGGGAATCAGCTGAAGAAGCAGAGCAAGCTATGCCTAATAGTTCGGATGTCGTTTGTACGACGTCTTTTAAAATGAGTGTGGAAGGTTTGCTTGACAGTGAAATCATGCAGATATTACCCATTGATACAGTGATTGAAATTTCTGAGATCATGCTGGGTGACAAGGCTGAAGTGTTGGATGGACGAGATAGTATTGTGGTTCAAAAGGTAAAAGAGCCTAAACCGCAAGTGCAAGCTGAAAAAGAAGCTGAGTCTGTATCTATCCAAAAACCTAAGTTTCAAGATCTTCCTCGCAACGATACAAAAGGGTCACCGCGTAACTTGGACTTGATCATGGATGTGCCGCTTGATTTTAGTGTCGTCCTTGGCAAGAGCCGCAAGACGATCAAGGACATTTTATCCTTGAGTACGGGGTCTGTCGTGGAGCTTGATAAGATGACGGATGAACCGCTTGAGATTTATGTGAATGGCAAGCTGATTGCTGAAGGCGAAGTCGTTGTCATCAACGAGAGCTTTGGTATACGTATTACAAATATTTTGAGCAAGGAACAACGCGTGAGACATTTAAAATAGAATGGAAAAAGCAGAGAGAAATCTCTGCTTTTTATTTTGTTTAAAATAATAGATCAAGAGATTAAAAAAATCAAGAAACTAAGAGATTTAGGGATTTAAAGATTATGAGATGCAAACCTTCGGTTTTTATTTTAATAGCCGATGCTTGCGGTGGGCGGCCTCAACTAACTCCGACGAAAGAGCTGTCGGAGTGGGTTTTCGGGCACGCTGGTAAAGTGGTTATCATAATAACCTGTGATACATTGATTATATGAATTCTAGTTAATATCACTTTTCCCACCTGCGTCACGGCTATTGAAATAAAAACGTGCTACTTAATATCTAGGTGTTTAAGCAACCATTTGGTCTTTTATACTCAGAAATCTAAAGTTACTTTTCCTGTAAATTAGATGTCATTGTGTTTTCACTCCATAAATTTAAGTGTAGTGTTCATATTTTATACTTTCAAAGGGGCTTTATTTGTTATTCAGTTTTGTTTATACTTATGCTAGTTTGTTAATCGGATAAATAGGTCTTAATTATTCAGAAAGATTTCCGATAGTAAGTGTAAGGATCATTCAATATATATAACTAGTCTATTAAACAGTAAAAATCTCTTGAGGAGAGTGCAAGTTATGAAAATCAATAAATATAATAATGTTGTGTCATCAATCAGTAATGCTAAACAAGTAAATAAAGATGTGAATAAAGAAATCAGTAAATCCAGTTCTAAAGAAGCTGTTCAAGTAAATATTTCTAAAGAAGCTCAAGCATTGCTTGATGCAGATAAAGCTGCTTTTTCAGAACGCGTGGATTCGATCAAGCAAGCCATCCAAAATGGAGACTATCACGTTGATCCAGAGAAGATTTCTGAGGGATTAGTGAAGGCTTTACAAGATCAAAAGGGGCTATAAGAAGTAATGACTAAAACAAATCAAGTGTTAGCCGAAATGGAAAAGTTGAAAGCATTGTTATTGAGAGAAAAAGAAGTGCTGATTGCTAATCAGGGAGCCAAGTTAGGCGAAATCATTCAAGAAAAAGAAGATATCATGTTATATTTGGCTACGTTTGATCAAGAGGACGTTGAGATGACAAAGCTCGACGTTCTTTCTCGTGAAATCAAAAACTTACAGGAAACGAATCTCGTATTAACGGAACAATCGATACAGTTTACTGAAACGATGTTGAATTATATTAAAAAAGCTGCCAATCAGAATAAAACGTATTCTAAAAAAGGAACGTACGACGATTCCAAGAAAAGTACGTTACTAGATCAATCACTTTAAGGGAGTAAACACATGACTGGATTATTCGGAACGTTAAACACAGCAACTAAAGGGTTAAATGCCCAGCAGACGGCTTTACAGACCATTGGACATAACGTCGCTAATGCGAATACAATAGGGTACACGCGTCAACGTGTGACAATGCAGGCAGATCTGTCAACCAGTATTCCTGGAATTGGTCAAATCGGGACGGGTGTCCGTGTAGACGGCATCAATCGTGTTCACGATACGTATATCACTACTCAGTTAAGAGATGCCAATTCGACAACTAAAGGACATCAAGCTTTATCTGATACTATCGGTGAACTGGAAGCTGTGTTTAATGAGCCGTCAGATACTGGGTTATCCAATCAAATATCTGAAGTCTTTAATGCCTGGACATACTTAGCATCTAACCCAGAACAAGCGTCCGCACGTACCATGCTTGTTCAAACGACAGAAACATTTACCGACACAATTCATCACATGGCGAATTCAATGGAAAAATTACATAACAACACACTGAATGAATTAGATAAAACGGCATTAGATGCCAATTCCGATTTAAAACAACTTGAAAAATTAAATGAACAAATCTGGCAGGCTTCAGTCCGCGGGTTTACACCAAATGATTTGCTTGACACGCAGGACCAGTTACTTTCAAATCTAGCAGGTAAAATCGATATCTCAGTCGAACGTGATAAGTTTAACCGTGTTTCTGTTGAAATCGGAGGACAAACGATCTTAGATAGTAATTCTAGAAAAGAACTGACTGTTGTTATGGGAAGCGTGGACGGAAAAGGAATTTTCTCTAATGGAGAAACGACCGACCTTTCGACAGAACCTGGAACAATTATTATTGGCAATGAAATCGTTACACCTGAAAGTGGTAAAATGAAAGGCACTCAAGATGGGTTGGAAGTGATTAGTGATAGTCAAAAGGATTTAAATGACTTTGCTGGATCATTTGGTAAAGCAGTCAACGCTATTCATGGTGGCGGTGAAGATGGATTTAACTTCTTCGCGGGCGTTGATTCAGATAACCCTGCAAAAAACCTAACTGTATCTCAAGCAATCAAAAAGAATCCGGATTTAATTATTTCTGGTAAAGATTCAAGCAATGCAGTTTCTGGAGATGGAAGCCGTGCTCAGGCGATTGCGACGCTTCAATATAAAAATCTGGCTTCTGATAACGGTGATTGGGAATACAACGAAGACAATATGAGCTTTAATAGTAGCCCAACTGGGAATACACTTTTTGGTAAATATAACAGCATGGTGACAGGTATCGGTATCGTGAAACAGCAGGAAGATAACATTCTTAAAACACAAAATGGACTGATGTCTCTTTTAACTCAACGTCGAGAATCAATTTCTGGTGTCGATATCAATGAAGAAGTGGTCGATATGATCAAATACTCAAGTGCTTTCCAAGCAAACTCACGTGTGTTGCAAACGATATCTGAAATGCTTGACACACTAATCAACCGAACTGGGGTGTAATAAATGAGAATTACAAATTCTTTAATGTCTCAAAACTTTCTATCCAACTTAAATAACAATATGAACAATGTCTATAAATACCAGGAACAGTTGTCATCACTAAAACAAGTCAGCCGTCCCAGTGATGATCCATTGAAAGTTTCAAAAATCATGGATCTGAAAAATGAAATCAAACAAAACAAACAGTATAAAAATACAATCAATGATGCCATTGATTTTACGAACGTACAAGATTCTGCACTGGCCAATGCGACAAATTCATTACAACTGATTCATACTCTAACGCAGCAGGCAGCAAACGGTACTTATAATACCCAGGATAGACAAGCAATCAAAACAGAGATCCAAAATGAAGTCGAAACAATGATGGACTCACTCAATACGAATTTTGGTGGACGTTATGTCTTTGCAGGACAAAATAGTACGACCAAACCTTTTACTGTGAATAAGGATTACGGAGCGTTCAGCCTAGAGTATAATGGGTCTAAAACAGGTAACGATAACCTTTCCAAGGAAATTGCCAGAGGTGTTAGTGTAGAATTAAAGACAGATGGATCGGGCCTATTTAATTTAAAAGATGGAACTGGAAATATTGGGGACTTGTTTAATGACATCTTCACCGCATTAGATTCTGATAATGTTGGAGACTTAGGCAATTTACTGGGACGTATCGAATCACAAATCGATAATACTGTAAACAAAAGAACTGATATAGGTGCTATTCAGAATCGTCTCACCGCAGCGCTTAATCGCAATGATTCTGAATACTTAAATCTTGAAACATCACTTTCAACTAACCAAGACATCGACTTAGCCGAAACCTATATGAACTACACGATGGAGATGACCGCTTATCAAGCATCTCTAAGTATGGGAACGAAAATTTTACAGACAAATATTATGGATTACGTCAGATGATTTTTTAGGTTCTACGTCAACTAACGTTGGTGAAGAATAATAATCAATAAATTTGAGAGTGAATACCAAAGGGAGCCTATGCTGCCTTGGTATTCACTTTTTTCTTTTTATTTACTTTAGCTTTGGTCGGTTTCAGGTTAAAGTGAAGAATAATTCGGTTTTTATAGTTAATAAAATTGCGATAACCGTAGGCTACACGATTGAGAACCTTTATCTTGTTGTTTATACCTTCGATTCTACCGTTGTTGTAAGGATAGTTGAAGGTGTTGTTAATCAATTTAAGATGCTTTCTTAATGTTTTTAAACTGGTTTTCATGTAAGAGGACAGTTCTGATGAATAGGACTGAGTCACAATGGATTCCAGACACTTGTGATCATTTTCTTCCACTGCATTTATAATCGATTGATATACCCTATAAGTTGTCTCTAACTCTTCATCGTATGCCAACATTTCAGAGACGATGGCAGGTTCTAGTCGCTGACCGAATAGTTTATAATATTTATATGTCGTATAAGATAACTCGCTTTCTTTCTTTCTTGAGCATTTTTTTCCAATAATGTTTCAAGCGACGGTATTTTTTCAGGTCTTCTCCATTAGAGGTGTTGAACTGATTCATTACTTTTACTCTCGTTCTATTCATCGACTGGTTAACTAACTGCACGATATGGAACCGATCAATAATGATATGTGCTTTTGGAAACAAATCTGGAATAAAGCTAACATAACTCGCATTCATATCGACCGTTACGGTTTCCACCCGTTCTCTCTGTCTTAAACTGTAATTTGAAGTGAAGTGTTTTTTGACAAACCGACTATCTTTAGCTGGAAGGATATCAAGAATATCTCCCGTCTGGGCATTGATGTACTCAAAAGCCATCCGCCCACTGGCGTATTTGAATTCGTCGAAAGACATATGCTTGGGTAAACTCTGATAGTACGGACGATAACGCTTCGCTTCTTTAGTGATGACCCGCTGGACAGTTGCTTCGGAGACGTTAGTCTCTTTTGCGATGTCTTTAATCGAACAGGCATCAGCTGATTTAGTTATAATATGGGCTTTTATGTAAGTGGAAATAAAGCAGTTGTTATTAACTAAAGGCGTTTGCGCAGTGAACGTTTCTTTGCACGCTTTACACATGAATCGCTGTTTTTTTATTCTTAGAAAGGTGGGTGTAATCTCACTCATGGGGAACGTAACACGAGATGTTTGGGTTCCATTTTTGTAGATAGTATAATCATGATTCGGTATTTGACATTTCTTGCATTCCATAGGTGTATAACTTAAAGTACAATCGATAAATTTACATTTTCTGTCCTTAAAAACACCGTAGGTGACACAATTATCTTTAAAAATTATATTTTTATCTTGAATATCTAACACTTTTTGCATATCATTTGAAGTAGGCAAGTGAGTTCCTCCTTAGGTGATGTTTTCGTCGACTATTATTCTACAGGAGAACTCACTTGTTTTCTAATATAATCAAATAAAGGACGTTAGTGAGAATCTCTCACCAACGTCCTTTATTGTACAACCATTTTTTAATGGTAGGAGACTAAATGTCTTCTATCATTTTTATTTTGAATTATTTTAAAATAAAGTATTAATTGCACTTAACTAAGTATGGCTCTTGCCGATATTAAGAGTAGAAGGCAAGACAGCCTTAAAAATAATATAAATTATTGGAGGAAACAATATCATGAGAATTAATACAAATACAGCAGCAATGAACACTTACTCTAACCTTACTTCAGCTAACGCTTCAAAAAGCGGTTCATTAGCTAAATTATCATCCGGACTACGCATCAACAAAGCCGGAGACGACGCAGCAGGTTTATCCATCTCAGAAAAAATGAAAAATCAGATTTCAGGTATGACTCAGGCTTCACGTAATGCACAAGATGGTATTTCATTGATCCAAACAGCTGAAGGAGCTTTAACAGAAACTCACAGTATGTTAAATCGTATGCGTGACTTGACTGTTCAAGCAGGTAATGGCACTAATACTGTAGATGATAAAAAAGCGATCCAAGGAGAAATTGATTCTTTAAGTGCTGAAATTACGCGTGTATCTAGTGATACTGAATTCAATACACAAGGACTTCTAAATGGAGATACTGAACTAAAAGCTGGTATTGATGCTGTTGTTCCAGCAACTGCTTTAGCAGCTACTCATATAACAGATGCAGATGGTGTAGCGGCTATGATCACTGCTTATAATAGTACTGCAGAAACTGCAGATAAAATAACACCATCAGCTACAGGTACAGCAGCTGATGATTTAGCTGCAGATCAAACTTCTATTCTTGATAAATTTGATGCTGCAAGCAATGCAGAAAAAACAGTATTATTAGAAGCCTATAATTCAGGATCTGCTGAAGCTGGAGATATCGATGATATCACCGTACATGTTGGGAAAGATGCTGTTGCAGCTGAAAAAGGAACTTCTTTCACATTCCAAATTGGAGCTAATGCAGGAGAAAAAATTAGTGTTGATATCAAAGATATGAGCACAAAAGGATTAGGAATTTCAGATATTGATGTTGTAGAAGGTAACACTGATGAAATATTAGGCAAATTAGATACTGCTATTTCCTCAGTCTCTAGCCAACGTGCTGACTTAGGAGCAGTCCAAAACCGTTTGGATCACACAGTTTCTAACTTAGCTACAACTAAAGAAAACCTTTCAGAAGCTAACTCACGTATTCGTGACGTTGACATGGCTGAAGAAATGATGAGCTTTACTAAATCTAACATCCTTTCTCAAGCTTCAACGGCTATGTTGGCTCAAGCTAACCAAATGCCTCAAGGCGTTCTACAATTATTGGGATAATAACCTAAACATAAGAATTGAAAATATTATAGAATCGAAGCAGTCCTTTACTGCTTCGGTTTTGTCTTACATAGAATAAAAGGTTTTCTTTAATTTAGTTTCTTTAAAAAGGAGATAGGATTATGAGCCAGCGTGTGACTTCTGTCGATGCGATTCGAACGATTGACCGGGTTTTACATTCCAATAAAAATACGGTATTCTTTTCAGAGGAACGTGACGTAAAACCGGTTGAAGCCATTGATACGTCTTCTGACAGACTAGAGTCTGAAATGAATAAAGACCAGCTTGAAAAGACAGCAGTGGAAGCAACGGCAGCGATGCAACGTGTGAATGCGTAATTAACGTTTCGTATACATGAAGGCACAGGCCGCACGCTGGTTCAATTAGTTGAAAGAGAAACAAATGAAGTGATTCGGGAGATACCACCTGAAAAAATGCTTGATGTCATTGCAGGTATTTGGAAATGGTCAGGTATTACTGTCGATAGAACGGAGTGATAATATGAGTGATATGCGCATAATGGGTTCGTATTCAGGTATTGATATGAGTACTGTAGAACAATTGATTAAAGCTGAATCTTCAAAAGGAGTAAAATTTACTCAAAAAAAAGAGCAGTATACGCAATCTAAAAATGCATGGAAAGATTTGAATACCCGTTTGGATTCATTATATAAACGTTTGGATGATCTACAAAAAACTGATACGTATGTTTCCAAGTCTGTAAAATTATCAGACAATACGAATATGACTGTTTCGGCTAAAACAACGGCTGCACCAGGTGAGTACCGCGTTCAGGTTGAACGACTAGCCACTCAAACGCGTCTTACGGGTACTCGAGTTGAATCTGTTGAATCTATTCATGATGAGCTAACATTTAGTGGGACTTTTTCCATTAATAATGGTGAGGATTATTTTGAGGTAAGTGTTGAAGCAACGGATAGTTTAAGTGATGTCAGTGATAAAATAAATAGTCATTCAAAACAATCAGGTATTCGGTCATCGATTGTCGATAACCGTTTGATTTTGACTCATTCCGAGTTTGGTGCACGGAATATTACCGTGACAGAAGCCGATGTTGAGGGTACATTGACAGATAGTTTAGGTCTGAGTAATGCCGAATCAAAAGCAGGTGAGAATGCAAAATTCACTATTGACGGTCTAGAAATAGAAGAGAGACCGACGAACACGATCAGTGATGTCATTGAAGGATTAACTTTTAATTTAACGAATGTCCATGAAGGTGCTGGTGCTACAATCGTTACGGTATCGGAAGACATGAATAAAGCGGTGGATACGCTTCAAAAATTTGTGGATCAGTACAATTCCACTCAGACTTATATTAAATCACAATTGGACGTGGGTGATCCATCCGCAGATAGTAACAAAACGGGCACGCTTTCTGGTGATGGCACGTTGATGCGTCTTCAATCCAATTTACGTATGATGATGTCAAGACAATCCTTTAATGGAACATCAGTACAGGGTTTAAAAGATTTGGGTGTAGAAATAAGTCGCGATGGAACTGCTAGTTTTGATCGTAAGGTATTAGAAGAAAAAATCAAAAATGATCCTCAAGCTGTTTCGGATTTCTTTTCTAAGACTGACACTATTCCTAAAAAAACAGATGAAGACGGTGAAGTTACTCCAGCGTCAACTAAGAAAAAAGGTTTCGCAGTTGAGATGCGTTCATTCGTTAATGAATATATCTCAGATTCTTCTGGAATTATAAAGACACGGAACGATACATTTGATAGAATGATTAAAGATGTGAATGATCGTATTTCTCAATTTGAAACCCGATTAGAAGCGAAAAAAGCGCGTTACATCAAACAGTTTACAGCACTTGATACAGCTATGATGATGGCTGAATCACAACTTGACCAGATGTATAGTCAATTAGGTTTGGGACGAGATTAATAGACAGGAGAGATTCTGATTTCTACGCATAAATCAGCTATATTTTTAAAAGAAGAAGAAATTCATTCAATCCTATTACGATTAAATGAGTGGGATCAGGAATCTGTAGATGCTATTGAAAAAGCCAGTTCTATACTTGAACACAATCAAGAAGCGATGGATAGAATCAGCGAACTGGACAAACAAATGAGTTTAGAAGAACTGAAATTTTTCTCTTTTAATAATCAGGATACGATGGTCAGTATAATCGAAAAACAAAAACAGTTGAACGCAGCTTTAAAAAATGAATCCATTCATTTAACGCAGCAATTATCTCAAATGAATCAGAAATCAAATGTGGTCAATCATTATATGAACAGTGAAAAGTCGTTGTTTATTGACCGAGACATGTAAGAAAGGAACATTTTATGGGTTATTCATCCGGAGCAAAACAATACAAGAAGAATCAGATCGAAACGGCGTCACCTAAGCAGCTCGTTATTTTACTTTACGAGGGAGCCATCAAGTTTATTCGCTTGGGGGAACTGGCTGTTGAAAAAAAGGAATACGATAAAGTGAATACCAATTTGATCAAAGCTCAGGATATCGTGGCTGAACTGATGGTGTCACTGAATCACCAAGACGGGGGAAATGCCATTGCGAGTGAACTGGAAAATCTGTATTCTTTTATTTTGAATCAGTTGATTCAAGCCAATCTACATAAAGACAAAGAAAAGATGTCAGAAGCACGAGGCTTGATGACAGAACTTCTTGAAGCATGGACCAGCATTTAGTTGCTGGTCTTTTTTTATTGCGTTCATTTAATGGTACTAAAATAGTTAGAACTGTTTTTATTTGACAATAGTATGTATAACGACATTAAATAAACAGTTAAATATATATACAATTAAATGAATTTCAACCAATAGTAAATATATAACCATACTGTATAATTA
>NZ_LSRN01000029.1 GCF_001885615.1 Alkalibacterium sp. 20
ATAAATAGACGGACACCTTTCATTTTTAATCAGACAATCCTATTTAAATAATCCTATCGATTAGATTTATATTCAAAATAAGTGGCACCAATTTTAGATTGTGACATCCTGTCATCTGTGCTAATATTATATAGTAATGTAAAAATTGTAGGAGGAATAAATATGGTATTACCGAATTTTGAAGAGAATTTAAAGAAATACGCTGACTTGTTAGTAACAACGGGTGTAAACGTTTCTGATGGGCATACTATTGTGTTAAGCGTTGACGTTGATCAAGCTCCGCTGGCACGTTTAATTACTGAAGCAGCATATCAAAAAGGTGCGAAAGAAGTCATCGTTAAATGGACGGACGATCAAGTAACCCGTTCCACGTTCAAGCACGCTGCTGAAGAAGTCGTGGCTACTGTTCCTGAATATAAAGTTGACGAATCTTTAGACTTCATCGAAAAAGGTGCAAGTCGTATCAGCGTTCGTTCTTCTGACCCTGATTCACTTAAAGGACTGGACAACAAGAAAATCGCTGCTGCTCAAAAAGCAAACGGCCGTGCATTCTCAGCAATGCGCAAAGCCACTCAGTCAAACAAAGTAAGCTGGGTCGTTGCTGCAGCATCCGGTGAAAAATGGGCTGAAAAAGTATTCCCTGAACTGGACACTGCCCAAGAACGTGTCGATGCGTTATGGGATGCTATTTTTAAAGCCATTCATTTATACGATGAAAGTCCTGTCTCCTCTTGGGAAAACAAAGATAAAACCTTGGAATCCAAAGCGGAAGAATTGAACAAAGAACAATTCGTTTCACTGCATTATACAGCTCCAGGTACTGACTTGACTGTTGGATTACCTGTAGGTCACCGTTGGGAAGGCGCCGGTAGCTTGAATGCTCGCGGTGAACGCTTCATGGCTAACATGCCTACTGAAGAAGTATTCAGCGCACCTGATGCTAACCGTGTCGACGGTGTGGTTGTTTCCACCAAACCCTTAAGTTATGCCGGTAACATCATCGAAGGCATGGAATTCCATTTCAAAGATGGTAAAGTGGTTGACGTTAAAGCTGAAAAAGGTGAAGACGTGCTCAAAGAATTAATCAAAACAGACGAAGGTGCAGCACGTCTAGGTGAAGTTGCTTTAGTGCCTGACGCTTCCCCTATCTCACGCTCTGGTTTGACTTTCTTCAACACTTTGTTTGACGAAAATGCTTCAAATCACTTGGCGCTGGGTTCTGCTTACGCATTCAACTTAGAAGGCGGAACAGAAATGTCTGAAGACAAACTGAAAGAAGCCGGCTTAAACCGTTCTGACGTTCACGTTGACTTCATGATCGGTTCAGACCAAATGGATATCGACGGTATCCGTAAAGATGGTTCTCGCGTCCCCGTGTTCCGTAAAGGCGCTTGGGCATAATACAGGTCGCAAATCTCTTTATACTCGATTCGTACTGAGGTTCTACGTCATGAATGACTAGAACCTCAGCAAAAAGTAATTTAACTTTAAAAAAATTAATAATGTGAACTTCCTCTATTGCTTTTAGGGGAAGTTTTTTATCTATGTAACCACTCAATTCTCCCTGAAAAGGAAAAAACGGTGAACCTTTGTGATAGATTTCGAAAAAATCAAACTGACTAATTAGTAAAAGCTGCCTTAGTTGGCAGCTTTTTACATTTTATAAAACTTTTCTCCCTGTAATGACGGGTTCAAACTTCTCTGCTTTGATGGTATTGACGATATCTTTAATTTCATCCAATAAGGTCCTGAAACTCTCTTTATTGAACCCTTCTTTATTACATAATAGTTCGAATCGCTTATTGGCATACTGTAAATCATAGCCAGTTTCCATAAAACCAATACGTCTGTAAAATTCTTTTTTCACTTCTCGCTGCTTTATGTTTGGTGCTTCGTCTGTCATTTCTTCTAAATCCAGGACAATCTGCTTGCTTGGATAATACTCTTGTAATGCGATGAATGTGGCCCCACCGTATCCTTTTGAACGATATCGTTTAGCTATCGCAAAGAATATCAGATACGCGTCTGCCTTATTCTTTGCTATGAGAAAAAAGCCGATGAACCGTTCGTCATCTTTACAGGCCAGAAAATCAAACTGATCAGTCTTGGATAACTCAGCCAGCACATCAAAAGCGATTCTTTCTACCTTTGGAAACGCCTCTCTATTGAGTCGTTTCATCTTTCTGATATCTTTGTGCTCTAATTGTTCGATGGGTATTAAATACATTGGGAATTCCCCCTTGATGTTAACTCATCCTGCCATGGCGTTCAACTTAGTAAGTGGTCACAAACGTCCTGCACATCTTCATGAGGTTGTTGTTTGAAATTTCAACACTAGTATACCTCAAATCATGGTATTTACTTGGGTATGACCAACTCACCGCGAGATTTTTTCTGAGTCTGTCATTCCAATCACTACGGGGAGAAAATCAAAATTGTTTTTTTTGCTTTTTATTTATTCTTCTTGATCATGAATATTCCGTAAGTGTCTGCCTTCAGCTCGGTTAAATCATAATTATTTATCCGCTCAAGCCAAGATATCCCCCTTGGAATCTCGAAAAAATCCGAGGATAATTTTGATACATTACTGCGTTGTTCCACCAAGCCATGGTGGAACCCCTTTAAGTTTAATTTTCAAAACGAGTCGCTACTATTTTATTTTCAACTTCTTCCTTTTTGATCATTTTTTGAAGTGATTCTACCGCCATAGCTCCCCACTTATGTTTTGAATACGACACACTTTTAACGGGAGGCACAAGGTATTCAGTGACCTGATTTTTATCGAAACCTCTGATCAAGATATCTTTACCGACATGATAGGCTTTTTCTATCATATAATTGTGTATCCCCAGTGCCATTTCATCGTTCAGGGCAAAGATACCGTATTTCAAATCCTGCTCAAGGTCCATTTTTTCTCCTGCTGAATAACCGGATGCTTCAGTGAAATCCCCTTCGATGATTTCACATTCAATATTGCTGGCTTTTGCAACTTCAACTGCCGCCTCTGCACGCTCTGAACTATCGTGGTTAAGTACTGGTCCGGAAATGATATAGAGCTTATCGATTCCTTCATCAACGAGCGACTGCACCGCTTTTTTTGATCCTGCTTTATTATCGAGTAAAACGGATCGTATATGTTCGTGCGTCAACTGTCTATCAAGGACGACGATTGGATAACCGAGATCGGCATATTTCAATAATTCCTCTTTTTCATACGTTACATCCAGTACCAGGATGCCGTCGATCAATCGCTGCGGTAAAAACAAGCGGGAACGTTTACCCGAGCAGACGATCAGTTCCAGTCCCAGTTCGACCGCTTTCTGATGCATGCCTTCCAGCAGTTCACCGTAAAACGTCCCTTGATAAGAAGCTAAGTAAACGGCAATGATATCCGTTTTTTGTCTTCTCAAGTTTTGACCGGCCAGATTGGGGATATAATTCATTTCATTTGCGATAGCTAAAATTCGTTCTCTAGTTCCCTCGCTCACTCGTGCGCTGCCATTCAAGGCGTAGGAAACGGTGGAAATGGAAACATTTGCTTCTTTTGCGATATCTCTTATACCTACCAAATTATTCACCTTTTCTATTTTAGAGTTGTCCCTTTAATATACTATAAAACATTTATTATTGTATGACCATTACTGAAATTCTTTTGGATACTTTCATTTCAATCTTTCTGCGGCTTCTACTCTTATTGCAAGTATCAGTCTGTCTTTTATTTACCTTTCTAGGTGACCGATGGTATGGGAGGGACTACATTGGATCATGTGATTTGTTCATTTCACTTCTGCTTTTATTGAAAAAACTCAGTATAGTTAGCTCTACTGAGTTTTTGTTCAATATAAATTGTTTTGATCGCTCATTCACTTTTGTATCACCAGGTTCAAATCACTTCTCACCAGAAATATTAAATCCAGTTAAGATGTATTTTTGGAGAACAATGAACATGATCAGGATCGGAATAACCATGAAGGCTGCTCCCGCCATTTGCAGGGCATGGTTTGATGCGTGCTGTCCTTGCAGCAGCTGCAGTCCAACCGATAATGTATAATACTTCTGATCGTTCGCGATGATTAAAGGCCATAAGAACGAGTTCCAACCGCCAATAAACGTCAAGATCCCCTGTACAGCAAGGATGGGCTTGGAAAGCGGCAGTGCCACTCTAAAGAATACATAGAATTCACTGGCGCCATCCAGCCTGGCTGCTTCAAAGAATTCTTCTGAAATGCTTGAGAAGAATTGTCTGAACAAGAATATGCCAAACGCACTTGTCAGTGTAGGCAAGACTATCCCAAGATACGTGTTCGTCAGACTCAGCTGATTCAGTATCAGATAAACCGGGATCATGGTTACTTGTCCAGGGATCATCATCGTGGCTAACACGAGCATGAACAGAAATTCTTTGCCTTTGAAATCATAGTGAGCAAAGGCAAAGCCTGCCATAGCATTTAAAAATAAGCCGATGAAACTAAGCGCTGTAATGATGACCGTGTTTATGAAATAGACATCAAAATTCAGACGTTCAAACAAGATCCTGAAGTTATCAAAGGTCCACTGTTCCGGGAATACATTCTGTTCCAGAGAGACTATTTCAGCATTTGTTTTGAATGCCGAAAGAATCATCCAGATAAATGGAATAATGGTAAAAGCTCCCCAGACTGCCAAGACTATCCCTATTACTATTTTTGTTTTTCTATCAACATTAATCATTTTGATTACCTCTTCCGATTCCTATTTGGTATCTACTTTCTGGATACGTAATTGTACAATGGTCGCAATGATGATCGCAACAAATAATAATAGCGATCCAGCTGCGGCATATCCGAAATTATTTAATTGGAAACCATTCCTATAAATAAAGAGCGCGACACTGATCGTACTGTTAAGTGGGCCTCCATCGGTCATGACGAATGGTTCTTCGAAGAACTGCAACCAACCGATAATTGTTGTTACAACGACAAAAAAGGTTGAAAACTTCAATTGCGGGATCGTTATTTTCCATATTTGCTGCCATCTGCTCGCTCCGTCAAGCTGTGCGGCTTCATACATGGAATCTGGAATACTTTGTAAAGCGGCTGAGAAAATCAGCATGTTGATACCGATAGCTCTCCACACTGCCAGTATAATCAAAGAGATTTTAGAGATGTCCGTATTCGTTAACCAGCCAATTGGACCTAAGCCAACCAAGGCTAATAACTGATTCAGTAAACCAATATTCTGGCTGGGATTAAAAAGGAATGTCCAGACCAAGGCTACCGCAACGATGTTGGTGATCGAAGGTGAGTAAAACACCACTCTCATCATCGAGAAATACCGATTTTCTCCGAGTTTGATCAGTATTGCAATGGTCATTGAAAGTACAATGACTAAAGGAACACCCAAGGTAACGTAAAAGAGTGTATTTTTTATAGCGGTTATAAATACTTGGTCGTCTAAAATCTTGGAATAATTTCCGATTCCTACGAAACTGATTCTTGAGTAATCAGCTAAACCAGCCAAACTCATGTCAGTGAAACTGATAAACAACGCTAGAAAGATCGGTAAAATGGAGAAGACGAACAACAAAAAGATTGCAGGGGCAAGAAATAGATAGGGTGCTTTTTTACTTTTCATACATTATTTTCCTTTCTAAAGAAAAAGACTCAGAGAATATGACGTATTAAATTCCCTGAGTCTGAATTCTATTAGTCTAACATGCTTTGAACTTCTGCATTGTAGTTATCAAGTGCTTCTTGTGTATCCGCTCCACCTATAAGGATCGATTCAAATGTAGATAAATATCCCTGAGATATTGCATCCCATTCTTTGATCACAGGCATGTGTTCTGAACTTTCAAGCTGTTCACCGAATACTTCGATCAACTCGTCTTGGAAAGGTTCTTCTTCCCAGGCTGCAGTACGTGCCGGAAGTGAACTTGTGTTTTCATAGTATGTCAGCAGGCTTTCCGTACTTGTCATATGTTCGATCAAGTCTACGGCCTCTTCAACATTCTCTGAACTGCTCCATACAGACAAGTTAGCTCCGCCAGTATTAGACATGTTGTTTTCTGGTCCTTCTGGTAACGTTCTGACAGACCATTTGCCTTCTATATCTGTTGTTTCGTTTTGTATGTTGGACATTGTCCACGGTCCACTGATGAACATCGGTACCACGCCTTCACCACCGAATGTTTGAGAAAGCTCTAAGCCCAAGTCTTGACTAGGTGAAGAACCATTGTCGACAAAACCTTTCAGATAGTCGATCGCTTCAACAAATTCGGGTTCATTGATCACTGCCTGACCGTCTTCAGTTATGATTTCAGATCCGTTTTGTCTGGCAAACATGAAACCAAAGGTCTGTTCCTCGAAGTTGATATCGAAACCATACATATCATCTCCTCTTTCAGATAATTGCATAGCTGCATCGGACAATTCATCCCAAGTGTTTGGTCCGTCCGGATAGCCGACTTCTTCCAGTAAATCTGTTCTATAGTATAAGGCACGTGTTTCCGTATACCACGGTACACCATAATAGGCGTCATCGATGCGTGTTGTATTGATATTACCTTCATAGAAATTATCAGCATTCAGTGAATCACTTGCCTCGATATGTTCTGTCAGATCAGCCAGTGCGCCAGCGTCAGTGAATTCTGCCATATAAGATGAGCCCATTTGAACAACATCAGGGCCATCACCGGATGCGACGGCTGTTAATAGTCTGTCATGTGAAGATGCCCAGGGAATACTTTGTAAATTGATATCAATACCCGTTTCTTCGGTATAGGCATCAAAAATTTCCTGCGCTTGTTCGTTGCCGTCACCCATGATCCAGACAGATAATTCCTCCACTGAAGCATCTGACCCATTCGAACCAGCATCTGAATCTGTGTCAGTATCTGCGGTATCGCCTGCACATGCTCCAAGCAAACTTAATGTAGCTAATGTTGCACTACCTTTGAATAACAGTGATAACTTTTTGTTCATTTTGATTTCCTCCTTATTTGGTGAAACGTTTCGACAAATTGATTATATAACATATAGAAACCGTTTTCAAGTCTTTAACATCAATAAATTCAATAATTTATTGATATGACATTACTGGTGTTATTTAATATTGATTCCAGGTCATTTTTCTTGATTTCCCATCCGTTGGTTCGGTAAATATTATCATTTTTCTCTGTATGAATCGTGCTCTCATTGACACGGATACTTCTATTTTCCGGATCACTCTTAAAGACGACCGTCACCGGTTTATTCATGATCTGAGTATGGACTTTTAATCCACTTAAGTGTTCTGGAATAACCGGATCAAATATCAGACTGTCGGCGTCTTCTCTCATGCCCAGCACGTTAGACAGCAACTGGTTCAGATAAATTCCCGGTCCGCTTGAATAAACACGCCAGCCGCCTTTGACTTCGACTTCTCCTTTGCGCAGTTTATCGTAGTTGTTCTGCGCTTCATAACGGTCAGCAAACGCTGCATCCGAGCTGCTGAAATAGGCATTGCTTTGTCTGATCTGGGCATTCGGCACATGATCTTTGATGTTGATCGGGTTGATCTTCAAAAGATTATCCCATGTTTCATCTGCTTTACCGATCTTAGCCATGGCCTCGACGTAACGGATATGTGCATGGATATATAATAGACCTATTTCTCGGCCAAAGTTTGCGGATTGTTCTGCACGTTTGAAGTTGGAACTGACGCCACCCTTGTACTCGGCAGGTCTGTTCATCAGTCGGATTCCGTCATTGAATGTCAACTCCCGTTTGATGATATCCAAATGCGTGTTTACTTGTTCGTCGTCGAACAGTTCGCTGATCATGCTTCTGATCATTGGCAGTAAACGGTAAGTGATGCCTGTTTTGGTATCTGTCGGATGGATCATAAAGTCCGTTTCGTCTTCTTCCATATAAATGAATCCTGGAATAACGTCGTCAGCCATGATGATTTTTTCATAATCGGCCTTGATTTCCTGAGCTAGCTCAGCTAATTCAGCATGAAGCTTTTGATCTTCTTTCTCGATGCCTCGGGCCAAGGTGTTCAATGCCTGATACGTGAGCGCGACCGTCCAGCTGCTGGCCATGTATTTTTTCAATTTTTGATTGAAAGGCTGCAAGGTGTCGTCCCAGTCGCCGTCGCCATAAGAAGATAAGGTGGTTCCTTCTAAAAAGTGTGTTGTGATGTAATCCAGTTCCATATGAAGATGCTTCAATAGCGGTTCTGTTTCTTCGGTCAACGCTTTTGTCTCTCTTGATAAATAAGGTAACTCTTCATTCAAGATAGCGTAGTCTTGCGTTGCAGTTAAATAATCGCCCAATAATTTCATCGGCCAGACAATGATATCGCCGTGACTTTCGTCAGAATGAATACTTGTATATTTATCAAACATGAACCACTGCGGCCAGCTCCCGTCTTCCACGAATTGGTGACTGAACAGTTTGAAAATGATATCTTTGACCACATCGTATTGTTTCATAGCCAGGAAATACTCTGCCGGTCCTTGAGCGATGTCTCGTGTGCCCCAGGCAGCCCCGCCGTATTGCTCCAGCCCGTGAGGGACCAGATAGTGGACGAACATGTCATGGGTATACCACCACAGTGTCAGGTTCATTTTCTCAACTTCTGAAGAAACCTGCTTGTCAGCGTGTTCCAATTTCAAATGGTTCATCAACGACGCATAGAAATCCTTGAAGGCTTCTTTTTCTGTTTCAAAATCAAGAGTTACCGATTCAAAAGGCTTCCCTTCTGCCGTTCCCTGCATGATCAGTGAAAAAGTAGCTGTCGCCGGTACATCCATGACGAAGAGAGAAGACGTTGAACCGTTCTCTTCCGTTGTTAAACTTGCCCCATCAGAACATTCAACGGTCGGTCCTTCGACTTTCATATAATAGGTCAATTCAGGATAAGCTTGCTTGACGATACTCTTTTCACTGGGCTTGAATGTTACCAGATTGTCTTCTTGCTTGTAATAATACGGTACGTTACACTCGCTGTCATGCAGGACGACTTGGTTTGTGACTTTGTATGCATAGTTTTTACCGCTGGCTGCTTTTACAGTCAATTTCACGGTATGAGATCGGCTGTCGGTAAAGTTCGTCACGTTAAACGTTTCGTCTGCTGTCTTGTATACCCATTTCACATAGTTGAAGCCCATTTCAAACAGTGACGGCATGGTAAGCAAGTGATATTGCTCATCTGTTTTCACATAGATCCGCTGACCCTGAGCTTTCAGGATGTTTAAATGGTTGCGTGTGTTGGTTATAAATTTGTTCATTGATGTGTTCCCCAGCACGATCTGCGAGTTGAACACGCCTGCCATCCATGAAGTTGTGGAGATGATCGGTTCATCCACTGTCAACTCATTTTTGGTGTAGATGATATGGCCCTGCTGACGTTCCAATTCGATTTCTTTTTCTTTCAACGTGATGTGACTATAGTCTTCGGTAAAGAATGAAACCAGTTTTTCCTCGATCATTTCTTCCTGCAGACGATCTGGATAAGCGTGTTCCAGTTCTGCCTGGGTCATGCTTTCTACCTTGAGCGGCTCGCCTATCTCAGGCGACAGTGAAATTTTCGGTACGTCGCGGTAATCAGCGTCTTTAGCCAATTTGTTCCAGCTGGACTGTACGTCGTTCTGGTATTCTAATTCTGTAATGGCTTCAGGGTGAGTGTCTTTATATAGACCATAAAAGACGAACACCTGTGTTCCGTTTAATTCGACTTTTTCTGACTGCAAAGCAGTATAGTCAAATTCATATTGGTAAACTTTATTTTCCAGTTCCGCTTTGGACAAGCGTTCGATTTTGTCGGTTTCCTTATAGGATTTACCGAAAAACTGAAAGCCATCCGTTGAATAGCCAACCATATTTGTCAATCCGCCTTGTTGAACGTAAGGAAAAATTTCCTCAGCCTGGTTCTGTCTCGAACAGACGACAAACCCGTTTTCATCATCATACACTGAATGCCCGACATATTGAGCGACATAGCCTTCGTTCGACTGCAGGGCTCCCTGATCGTTCAGTCCTAAGTCCCAACCATAAACGACATCAACGGTTTTATCCTGGCCTGTTAAATTAATGGACCAGAACCATGTGTTTTCTTCACCTAACTGGAACGTTACCGTATAGTCGACCGCTTTAAAGGTGCCTTGCCATCTGACGCTTTCTTCCCCGACTGAAAACAGACTGTCTGAAGCGACGCCCAGCATGGGTGCATACGAGATCTCGCTGCCTTCGTGTATTCTCAGGAACAGATTATTCATTGAGCCGTCCAGGGTGTTTCCCATCACCTGGTTCAGCATGACTCCATTGGCACTGGCTTTCAGTAGATCTCCCGTCGGAAGAAAGATAAATTCAGTATCTTTCTTCTTCAGGACGTGCGTATTTTTCATTTCTGTATTTACTTCAATCATATATAAGCTCCTTACTGCTCTATTAACAGGAATTTTTTTGACTCGGTCACAAGGCTGCTTCCCCCGGCAAACACTTCAAATTCGCCAGTGTCGGCTGAGACTGATAGATCGGAATGCACATAATGCAACATGTCTGCGGAAACCTTAAACGTCACCTTTTTCGACTCTCCGGGCTCCAGCGTGATTTTTTCAAACCCCTTGAGTTCTCGCTTGGGTCTGACCACTTCTCCGACCAGGTCACGGACATACAACTGAACGACTTCTTTCCCTTTCACCGTTCCGCTGTTCGTCACCGTGATCGTTACTTCAAGTGTTTCGTCTTTTGTCATTTGTTCGTTTGAAAGGTTCAACTCACCGTATTCGAAAGTCGTATAGCTCAAACCAAAACCAAAAGCGTATTTCGGATAATTGGAACAATCCAGATATTTTGAGGCATATTTTTTATTTGGCGTTGTTTCGACGGGTCTGCCTGTACTGAAATGATTGTAGTAAACAGGGATCTGACCAACATTTTCAGGGAACGACATAGGCAGTTTACCGGAAGGATTCGTTTTGCCTAACAGGATATTCGTGACGGCTTGACCGCCTTCTGTTCCGGGGAACCAGGCTTCCAGTATCGCGTCAGCGTATTTTTCCACATCATTAAGATCCAGCGGTCTGCCATTGAACAAGACTGTTACGATAGGTTTGTCCAGTTTGGACAAGCGTTTTAATAGCTCGATCTGTGCTGGCGGCAGTTTGATATCTGTCAGACTGGCCGCTTCCCCACTCATGTCCGCACTCTCGCCCAAAGCCAGGACAATGACGTCGGCTCCAGACGCGGTTTCTTCCGCTTCTTTGAGTAAGGCTTCGGATGTCTCTTTTATTTCACTGCCTTTAGCATAAAGCAGTTGATCCGGTGCAACACGTTCTTTCATTACATCCAATATCTGACTTGCTTTAGCCGGTTCACCTTTTGCTGACCATTCACCCAGCATGTTTTCTCCTTTTGAAAATGGACCGATCAAGGCAATTTTTTGCTTTTGTGCATCGAGTGGCAAAACTGAGTCGTTTTTAAGCAGGACCATCGACTCTTCGGCTACACGGTTTGCTTTTTTTCGATGATCCTCTGAAAAGATCACTTCTTTTTCTTTCTCTGCATCGGCTACCCGATAGGGGTTTTCAAATAATCCCAGTTTATTTTTCAATTTAAGTATTCTTAGCACGGCTTCATCAAGGGATTTTGCAGACACTTTGCCTTCATTGATAAGTTCTTCTAAATGTCTAATGTAGGTAAACGTCATCATTTCGATATCGAGTGTGGCGGTCATTGCCTTCAGTGCCACTTCTTTCTCATCGGCTGCCACACCATGTGGAATGAGTTCTCTGACCGCACCCCAGTCGGATATAACGACCCCATCAAATCCCCATTCTTTTCTTAAAACATCATTGAGCAACCACTTGTTTCCGCTGGACGGGATGCCATCGACGGTATTAAACGACGTCATGACCAATTCCGTTCCCGCGTCTATGGCTGCCTTGTAAGCGGACAGATAGTCCTCACGCAATTGACGCTCTGACATATTGACCGTGTTATAGTCTCTTCCGCCTTCGGGTGCTCCGTAAGCGGCAAAATGTTTCACACAGGAAGCGATAGCGTATGGATCTGAATAATCTTCGCCTTGATAACCGTGAACAAACGCTTCTGCGAAACGTTCATTCAAGTGTTTGTCTTCACCGGTCGTTTCCATCACTCTTCCCCAACGCGGGTCACGCACCAAATCGACCATCGGTGAAAATGTCACATGCAAACCGGAAACGGCTGCTTCAATCGCAGACACGCGGGCACTCTCTTTAGCTAAGTTGGTGTTCCAAGTCGCGCCTATTCCTAATGGGATAGGGAAAATCGTTTTGTATCCATGAATAACGTCAGCCATAAATAGCAGCGGGATACTTAAGCGACTCTCTTTCAAGTAACGCTCCTGAATATTTTTGTTTGCTGCCGCTCCTGAGGCTCCGAGTATCGAACCCGCTATTGGCACTAATATTTTAGGGATACCCATTTCAGCTAAGGGACCTGTTATTTCAAAATTTTCGGAAGTATACGGTTCACCTGAAATCTGAGACAATTGGCCTATTTTTTCTTCCACGGTCATCTCATTCAGTAACTCGATCAATTTATTGTTCTCCACGCTATCACTCCTTAAACATCAGTTGAAACATTTTTTGTCGAAACGTTTCGATAACTGAATTATAAGCATAAACAAATTATTTTGCAAGGGCTTTCTTAAATCTTTTCAAAATAGTTTACCGATCATTTTGAACCACAAAAAAAAGACCAAAAGCATTTCAAATCAAGAATGCTTTTGGTCCGAGTATTTTAGTTTTCATAAATCCATTCTATCGCGTGTTCAATGATCATATCCCAGAACTTCCAGTTGTGTTCTCCGGGAGACTCGACGTAATGATGGGCTATTTTTTCTGTTTCCAGCCACTCACGCAACAAGCTGTTTTCTTCATATAGAAAGTCTTCTGTCCCGATAGCTAGAAATAAATCAGGTTTTGTTTTCGCGTTTTCAATCACTTTATATAGATCGATCGAATCATCCATACCGGCAAAGGTATCACTTTGTATGATGAATTTCAGTTTTGTGTTTATGGCATTGTTTTCAGATAAATCGTGTACCTCATCGTTTTTGTGCAGGACGCTGCTCGATAAACCGAGGATTTTACTGAACGTCTCATTATAAACATAGCCGTTTCTCAAAGCCCCGTACCCACCCATGGATAAGCCACCGATAAAGGTATCTTCACGTCTGGTCGAAAGTGGGAGCAAGTTGCGCGTGACATTTACGAGTTCTTCCCCGATGAATTTGCCATAATTCGAACCATCTTCAAGATCGACATAAAAGCTGTTCTCACCCGCCGGCATGATCACAGCCAGATTATACTGTTCAGCCAGCTTCACGATGCTGGAATTGATTATCCAGTCCTCGTGGTTGCCATTCCAGCCATTCAGCAGATACAAGGTTTTGAATCCCTGCGGCTTTGCTTCCGCCTTGGTTTCATAATCGTATAGTGACTTAGTGGACGTTGGAATGATCGCCGCGAAGGTTACGTTACGCTTTAATTCTTCTGATTGAAACGTCGTTGTAAGTGTGGCCATTGGGTTTGCTCCTTATTTTTTAGGATCTTCGACTTCTTCACCGTTTAATATGACTTTGTAACTCAAGTCTGCATTCAATGAATTAGCGACGGAACAGTATTTCTCATCACTTAATTTAACGGCGCGCCAGACACGGCTTGCCGGAACGTCTCCATCTAAATGAATCGTTATCGCCACAGATTTAAAGAATTTAGGTGCCTCTTCGTTTCTGTCACCATCCGTATCGATTTCCAGGCGTTCAATTTTATCTGCATAAGGTTTCAAAACCATCACGACATCGATGCCCATGCACCCTGCCAGTCCGCCTAAGACAGCTTCCATCGGTGAAACGCCGTCTCCATTTGGATCCAAGTGCATCATATTACCTGTTGTATTTGTCATCGTGTAGGCCATATCGCCTTCCCATTTTGTTGAAACTTCCATCTGATACATCTCCATTCTCTAATTTAATCGCTTACTTAAGTATAGCATACGTATACCTGAGAGGACATATGAATAACGTTTCCTTAACAGAGACTATTTAATGTAGTAGCGCACACAAAGCCACTAACCCAGTTGACAGAATTTCGCGGATTTTCCTTTCAAGAAACCGAAACCAGATCTTTAAGGCTGTTAATACTCGCTGACTGGCGAGTATTGTCCTTCTAAAACTTTCAATGAAGTGGAAACTGACCCTCAAGTCAGTTTCGTCCTTCTTTGATCCTGTTCTTTCGTTCTGATTCATGTATTTTTTTGCAAGTTCGACACTTTGTAGGCTTTTTCGCTACGCTAAGTGCTGAACGGAGTAAGGTTCGGTAAGTAGGCAGAGACTTAGTTGCTCAAAGTGTCGAAGTTGGTGCAGGTTCGGTTGCTTGAGAATATAAAAATGGTGCTAATTACCGAATGGAGGCTCGTTCGGTAATTAGCTGCGAACAAACTTTTTCTAAGTGTCGAAGTGGTATAGACTTCGGTAATTAGCAGAGAAGTTGCTGCCGCTACTTACCGAATATCACACTGTTCGACACTTTGGAGCAACACTAAGGATGCTACTTACCGAACCTGGCGAAAAATCAGAATAAATGATCGGTTTTACGTTAATAACTTTTAGTCGTAATCTTCCAGTAATTCTGATATTGTTGAACCAGTGAAACTTTCAGAAAGGAGATTATTATTATATGGAAAACAATGGTTTATCAAAAAACACAGGATTATATCTTGGAGCAGTAGGTATCTTTCTAGCTGTTTTAGGCTACTTCACATTTCAGATGCCTTTGGGCTTTTTTGCCATCGTATTAGGTGTTATCGGTTTAAGTTCCCCTCATAAAACGCTTAACTGGATCGCTATCGTTCTAGGTACCATCGTTCTTGTGCTGGGAATATTGGTTCTATAATAATTTAACCAGTCAGGTTCAGCCCGGCTTATCATAATTAACAGAAAAGAAGCCCCTTGGAGTCAGACAATACTGCTGACTTTAAGGGGCTTCTTAAATTTCCCTGTATTACTTAGTTTTTGTTGCAGCTGCTTTCGCACCAAATTTTTGTATCGAATTCATCGCAGCAAGATTTATTGAGTTGTTGAGTTGATGCCCTTGAATTCTGATTCGCCATACTGATTTCTTAACGCGGTCTTCTCTATTTTATCAGCCATTTTTTTATATAGGTTAATAGATCATCTGTCTGATTTTCTGAGCCTATCCAACCAATGTAACCGTCTGGCCTTACGAGGACCCACTGCTTTTCCTCAAAGCCTTTCTTTCTTGTTTGATCCGTCCACTTCCTATGGACAGTCATGATGCCGTGATGCTCAAACTCTCTTTGCAGCTCTTCATCCAATGATTTAAATGTATGCAGCTGCCAGTCATACTCCCGGATAAACTCAAACGGTTCACTGTCCACGTATGGGAGGCGCTGGCCGGCTTTCAATCGAGAGGCTGCTCCTTGACTTAAAGGGCTTTCTTCATAAGATATATACAACTGAGATAACAATGTATAAAGACGCTTTTGAAATGGTTGAACTGTGTTTGCTAATCGGGCAAACATTGGGATAAGCAACTGACGTGTCAGCAGACTGCCTGATTTGTTCCCGACAATAAGACTGAACATGCGATCCGTCGTTGAAACGACAAATTCGGCAATCTCTTTGCGTTCTTTTTCATATGTGTCCAGTAATTTTTCAGAAGCATCGTGATTGATTACTTGCGCTAACTTCCAGCCTAAATTAGTGGCGTCACCGATTCCTAAGTTCATGCCCTGACCGCCGATTGGACTATGAATATGCGCAGAATCGCCCACCAAAAAATGATTGCCTATTTTAAAGTGGCTGGCAGTTCTTGCGTGAATTTTGTAATCTGAAAACCAGTTCATTTTTCTGATTTCTATGTTGAATGCTTTTTCCAGTCTAGGTTTTAGGCTTTCATAACTTAAGTCCTTTTTTCGAGTTAAATCAGGTGGGAACATACCGATGACTCGCGTGGTCTTTTTATTTCTTAAAGGGAAAAAGAGTGCGAAATAATCTTTGATAAATGAAAAATTTCCGGCAGCTTCTTCTGCTATTTCCCCGTCGACTTCGGCGTCCATGACATAAAATATCTGTTCATACGTGTCACCTTCGAAATCTACTTCACTCTGTTTTCTGACTTGACTGGAAGCACCATCACACCCGATCACATAGTTAAATGCTTCAGTTTTCATTTCATTTTTACGACTCATTGTTGCTTCAGACTTTTCGTCAAACTGCTTTAATGTCAATAGTTCAGTCTCCCACTCTACTTTGATACCAAGATCATACAGTTTATCAATTAGAATCCGTTCATGTTCATCCTGTGGTAACGTGACGAGATAGGGATAAGCACTTTGCCCTTTCCCCATGATCCCCATCGGAAGAGAGGCCACGCGCTTATTAATGCTGTGAAAGTGAGCATAATTCGGTATAATGCCCCAGGTACAGACTGTCTTATCCAGACCGAACTTCTGATAGCTTTCCAGTACTTTAGGCACAACGAGCATGGCACGCGAAGTTTCCCCCGGGCCGTGAGCTTTATCAATAATTTTAAAAGGGACCTTATAACAAGCTAATTCAAGAGCCAGAGCCAATCCCGAAGGTCCAGCCCCAACAATGAGTGCCGGTATCTGATTCATTTTATCTGCTCCTTCCTAATGATATTTCGTCTTTTATTCTTCTAATATAAGTATACATTTCAGAGAAGTTTTCATCCAAACATAGCCTTTTGACAATGCAAAAAGCAGGTAAGATCTAAAATTAGATCTTGCCTGCTTTAAATTCTATAGAGCTAGTCGGATTCAAACCGACAACCTTTTCCTTAGGAGGGAAATGCTCTATTCAATTGAGCTATAGCTCTGTTATCATACTTTCATATTATACTACAAGAACAGTCAAGAAACTAATAGAATTAGATAGTCGTGCATCTTTATTTGGAAAAAACATTGAATTGAGCCTGATTAATCCTAGTGAACTAATTCTTATATGGCAGAATGACTTGATTGACTGCTTGGTTTCTTAGAGTTCTCTTTTTTAAATTGACTTTAACTATCTCAGCACGTATGATGAATAGTGGACCAAATTATTTAAAAAGAGGTATTTATATGAAAAAAATTAAAATTATGTATTCATTGATCGGAACCATTCTTATTGCTTCAGCTGTGACCTTTTTCCGGCTGGCTAGTTTAGGAACAGATCCCTATACTACGTTTAACTTAGGTTTCAGTATGTTATTCAATATGGACTTTGGCATTTTCCTAATGTATTCCAGTTTGCTTATGCTTATCTATGTATACTTTGTTAACCGAGCATTGATTGGTATTGGAACACTTTTCAATATCTTTCTAGTAGGCAATCTTTCTGATGTATTCGTCTCATTGATCACAAATATGTTTGGCACGTTTGAAGGATTGTTTATTCGCATAATTATATCGGTCGTTGGTATTCTATTCTTATCCATGGGTGCTGCGTTGTATATCGAAGCAAAAGAAGGTGTTGCACCATACGATGCGATGCCAATAATTCTATCTGAAAAATCCGGCTTATCTTACCGTCTTTCTCGTGTCATTATAGACGTGTCGATAACCATTATAGGTTTTTCGCTGGGTGCCGGCTTAGGTGTCAATACTATCATCACTGCCTTTTTCTTGGGACCGTTTATTCAGTTCTTCCGCGAAATTTTCTACAAAGATTTAAATACCAAAGAGTTGCGTTATTCAGCTAAAGAATAATCAACTAGTTTAAAGGTTCTCAAGGACAGACGATCCTTGGGAACCTTTTTTTGCTTAAAACTTTTCCTGTAACCAACTGACTTTCTTCCTTAAAAAGCTCTCAAACTGTCCATTGCTAGCCTTTTCATCTCTCATCAACTTATCGTAACAAACAAGTGTTATAACTTGTTTATTTACTTCGTTCGCTATACTCTCAATTTGTAAGGATCATGGAGGTGAGAAATGTGAGACATGTCAAAGCTCTTGGGATCAAATTAGCTGTCCAGCTCTTGTGGGCATGGGTATTTTTTCATCTAATTTATTCGTTTACACTTTCAGCTGCAATTATTATTGCTGTCACCTCAGCAATTCTCTTATATCTTCTTAGTGACTGGTTTATTTTAAGAAAACTCGGTAACCTACCCGCAACACTCATGGATATTCTTGCCACTCTAAGCGTAGCCTGGGTCTTTCTCAATATGAGTGGCAGTACTGGTGCGTTTTTACCTAGTTTATACTTTGCTTTAGGCATTGGCTTTTATGAACTCATCTTTCATGAATACCTCACAAAAAGTGGTATCGTTCCAGATGAACGTCCGTCGCATTAAGCAAAAAATCACTTGATCAAATTCATAAAAAAACCATTCTGCTCTGATTTTAAGAGCGGAATGGTTTTTAGTTATATCAAGACACGATCGTCTGACCTTTCTTTTGCATTTCGTACATTTCTGAATAAGCGCCTTTTATCCTTAGCAACTCATTATGTGTCCCGCGTTCAATGATATTCCCTTGATCGAGAACTAAAATTTGATTGGCATGTTGAATCGTTGACAATCGGTGGGCGATGATAAAGGTCGTTCGCCCTTCTTTCAAGACGTTCATCGCGTGCTGGATGATTTCTTCCGTTTCCGTGTCGATGGATGATGTGGCTTCATCCAGGATAAGGATCTTGGGATTAAAGGCGAGGGCGCGCGCAAAAGAAATAAGCTGGCGCTGACCGGAACTCAATGTGCTGCCTTTTTCTACGACAGCTTCATCGATCCCTTTTTCGAATTTATCGAGCAAGTCTTCTCCCCCGACATCGATGAGGGCTTGAGTCGCTGTTTCTTTGGAAATAGACGGATTGTCCATCGTTATATTGGAATAGATCGTGCCTGTGAACAGGAAAGGATCTTGCAGGACGATCCCCATATCCTGGCGTACCGACTGTCTGGAAAACTCTTTTGTGTTTTGACCATCAACCGTGATCGTGCCTGACTGAGGGTCGTAAAAACGAAACAACAGATTCATGATGGAACTTTTTCCGGAACCGGTATGTCCAACTAGCGCAACTGTCTCGCCGGATTCTGCTACAAACGCGATATCCGTCAATACTTCCTTGTCTTCTGTGTAGCTGAAGTGAACGTTGTTGAACGCGACATGACCTTGCCCCACTTCCAACGTCTCTGCTGGATTATCTTCCGCCTCCATGTCCATCAGTTCAAAAACACGGTCACCGGCTGCGATCGCCTGCTGGACAAAGGCCATTTGTTGAATAGTGCCTTTAATTGGCTCATACAACCGACTGACATAATCCCCGAATAGAAAGAGCATCCCTACTGAAATACCCAGTACCCCGTTGATGTATTGGGTACTGAAATAGACCATGAGTAGCAGCAGCGAAAACCGTCTGAGAAAATCGGCAAAGGTCCATTGGAAAGCTGAATCCAGGATAACGTATTTACGCATCACGTCATACCATTTATCATTGATTTCTTCGAATTCGGCTTGGATCTTTTCTTCTTGTTCAAACGCCTGGATGATCTGCATGCCCTGGATGGATTCATTCAATTTTCCATTGATATCTGAATTGTATTCACGTTCTTTACGGTGAAACTCGCGTGCATATTTTGTGTAGAATTTATTCCACAAGTACATGATCGGGATGAGTATCAGCAGTGTCAATGCCAATCCCTGGTGGAAGAATGCAATGGCGATATAAGCTCCGATAATATAAAAGATATTGACTAAGATCTGTCCGACTGTTGCAACATAAAACTGTTGACGCAGGCTTTCGGTATCGTTCGTTATCCGTGCCACGATTTTCCCGGCAGGCTGGTTGTCAAAGTAATTGATCGGCAGCTCCTGAACGTGGGTGTAGAGTTGATCTCGCAAAATTTTAATGATGCCGTTAGCTGCGCGCATCCGGTAAATAGACGAGACGTAACGCATGACGACCGTCGAAACCATCAAGCCAAAGTAAATGGCGATCAGCTGAATAAGCGTCTCGGTGATGGCTTCGCCTTCCTGAGCGGCAGGCGTGATGACATTGTCAATGACACGCTGGGCAATGATCGGTGCCCCTAGATCTGTGATCGTGGACAGCATGACAAAACCGATACCGATTGCAAAATAGCCTTTAAAATACTTCATGTATGAAAGGAGTCGTTTGACTGTTTTCATTTGCCACCACCCCTTTCTCTCACATCTGCTTGTCGCGTTACATCTGTCCCACTGGTAGTTTCTTTGATTTCCTGTTTTATAAACTGGTCATAATACCACCCGTGTCGTTGTATCAGTTCGTCATGCGTTCCGCGTTCAACGATACGGCCGTTGTCTAATACAATGATTTCGTCTGCATCTTTAACGGCAGAGAGACGATGAGTGGAGATAATGGTTGTTTTTTCTTTTCTCACATTTTGAATGTTATGAATGATCTTCTGCTCCGTCATCGCATCCACCGCAGAAAGCGAGTCGTCCAAGATCAAAATTTCCGGATTTTTTATCAATGCTCGCGCGATCGAGATTCGCTGTTTCTGTCCGCCGGAGATGGAGACCCCTTTTTCACCGATCATGGTGTCCAGGCCGTACTCCATATTCTTTAAGTCTTCTTCAAATGAAGCCATTCGGATACTCGTTAAAATATCGTCATCTGTCGCTTCTTGTTTTCCAAAAGCAATATTGTCTCTCACGCTTCGGCTGAACAGAATATGGTCTTGCGGCACGTAACCTATGAGGCGTCTGACAGAAGGATCATGGTAATCACTATAGGCCCGTTCCCCCATTTTAAAGGTGCCCGATCCAGCCGGAAATTGGTTCAGCAGTTGACGAATCAACGTAGTCTTGCCTGAACCCGTCTTGCCGACGATCCCCAAGGTTTTTCCTTTGGGCAGTGATAGATGAATATCTTCCAAATTAATTATTTCACTCGAATCGTAATGGAAGGTGAAAGCGTCTAACAGGAAATCACCTACTTTTTCAGCTTCAACTTTTCCAGTGAACTTCAGCCCGTCAGTCGCTAGGGTAATTTCTTCCACACGGCGCATGGACGCACTCCCCTGTCTCAAGATCAAGATAAGTTCAGATACCGAAATAATTGGCCAGATCATCATGCCCAAGTACATTTGGAACGCAATAATATCGCCTACGCTGAGCGCGCCTTGTGAAACTAAGATTGCACCGTAACTTAAGGCAATCATCGTGCTGATCCCGGCAAAGGCTTTAACCGTAGGGGCAAAAATCGCCGAAATCTCAGAAACACGGTTATTCTTTTTAAGTAACTCGGATGTCTGTTCTTTGAATTTAGAAATAAAGTCCGCTTCTTTTACATAAGCACGTATGACTCGCATCCCGTCGATCATTTCCAAAACGTCATCATTGACTGAGGAAAAAGATTTTTGAGCAATGCCATACGCTTTATCGACTTGTGCACCTTTCACTTTGATCACATAAGCCATGGGAAGTAACGGGATCACAGTGGCAAAGGTTAAAGGCCAGCTTACGGTTATGCCCATCATAACGACTATGGTAGTCGTAAATCCGGTCGCATTCATCAAGACCAGCATACCGTAACCGGCTGTATCCGCTAAAGCTGAAATGTCTTGAGTGCCTCGAGCCATCAAATCTCCTGTCCGAAACTTTTCAAAATAAGGTGCCCGCATAAGCAAGAAATGACGCATCAAAGTACTGCGCATGTGCTGCTGCAGTTTATATGCCCCTGAAAATAAGCCGTAGCCCCAAATCAAGTCCAGGCCATACGTAATAAAAATGAGCGCTGTGAATTGAATACTATAGGTTATGAGCAAGTCCCTGTCCATTTCTCCAGTTAAGATAGCATCAATGAATCGGCCGATAATAAAGGGAATGAATACTGAAAAGACATTGGATACAGCCAGAGTAAAAAACGAAATAATGTATTGCCATTTATGTTCTTTGAAGAAAAATTTCAGTTTTATTAGAACGTCAAACATAGCGCCTTCCTTCCTTTATCAGATCATGAAGAATCCAAAAGCATCCACACTATCTAATACTCGAGTTTTTTCTATTTGTTTTAGTCGGCAAAAAAAGACAGTCCGTCCCCTTTAAGAGAATAGACTGAATCACCCATTTATGGGGCTATACATGTCGTTTGGACAAACTGATTCTAGTGTATCATCTGGGAGGAATGTGCGTGATTCACTTTTTGTTCAAGTCGTGTGACTTTGTTTAATGTTCTGCGGCTTGTTGTGCTTATCATCGGTGGTCCTCCTCCCTAAATATGTAAAAATCTTACAACCTCTTTTCGCTTACAACTATACACTGAAACGCTTTCTAATACAATAACTCTTCGGACTTTTTTAACATCTCTATTATTTGGAAAACGCTGGGATGTTGTCCCAGCGTTCATCACTTTAAAAGAACTTGAACATTGACAATAATGTGGTTGAACGTCAGACGTTCAACTTCTTATTTTTATTCTTTGGTGTGCGGAATGACCAACTCCCCGGTTATTCAATACTGAGCCTGTCATTTTTCAAAAAAAACCTGAACCCTCAACCGGAGCTTTCACTAAGTGCAGTGAATGGCTCCCATTAAGAATTCAAGTTATCAGTTTATAAGCGTTTATATAGATCGATCATTTCTTCTGCCATATCACGGTAAGTCATGGCGTTCATCAAATGATCTTGAGCGTGCACCAGCAAAAGATTTATTTCAACAGTTTCTCCTGAAGCTTCCTGCGTCAATAAATCAGTCTGCACCCTATGGGCTTTTTTGATTGCCGCATCAGCGTCTCGGATTTTTTCTTCTGCTAAGTTGAACTTATCAACTTTGGCTGCATGGATGGCCTCCATCGCGCTGCTTCGTGCATCCCCGCCGTGCATAATCAAAGTCATGGCAATCTCCATCATTTGGTCCCTGCGTTCAGGCATGGTTAATCCCCCTCAAACGATTTCCTTTTATCAGACGAGGTCTAGTGCAGCGTTCAAGACATTTTCCCCGTTCATGGTTCCGTAATCACGCATGTTGATGACTTCTACTACGATATCATTTTCCGCAGCTAATTCTTCAAACTCAGGTTTCATGTAGCGTACCTGCGGACCGAGTAACATGATATCGACGGGTTTGGTTTTTAACTTCTCCGCAGCTTCACTTCCTGAAACGGCAAAAATATGTGCATCAATGTTTTTTTCTTTAGCGACTTCCTGCATTTTGTTAACCAAGATACTGGTGCTCATTCCTGCTGCGCAAACAAGCATAATGTTTTTCGTTGCCAATTAAACCACTCCTAAGAATAATTTTCGTTTTGCTCTTTCAATCCCAATATTACAGACTTTCTTTGATTTAATCATACACCTCTGGACTTTTGGTGTCTAGCAATGCGCGATCGGAGATTTAATTAATTGAAATCAGGCTTGGCTTCTAATTTGATCCAGGACCTGATGAACATTGTATGAGAGTCTCAACCACTCGTTTAGTGCTTCTTTATTCTCTTTTTCATTTGGGTCCTGCATGACTTTGGCAAACGCTTTGGCTTCCCATATGAGCGGATTATCTGCTGATTTATCGAGTTCAACCGTTTGACTTTCGCGCGTTTTAGCGTCCACTAATTCAGCTTTTTCCAGTCCTGTAATGGCATCTAGAACCAGTGTCTGATCTAAACTGTAGACTTCTGAAGGCACGGTTGCGGTCACTATTTTCCCATAATGTAAAGTAACATCGAAGTTCTCATAACGAAGGATCGCAGTTCCTAATCCATCAGCGCCTGTGCTTATGGTATGCGAAAAAGCGTGAACAGCTTCAGGCTTACCAAACCAGCGGAGGGCAGCATAAACCGTGTAGATTCCTAAGTCATTGGCTGCACCACCGGCAAATTTAGGTGAGAAGATCGGTGGTTCTTCTCCGGCTAAGACGTTATCATAACGCGAGGAATATTTGCTGTAAGTCAAGGTTGCTCCGGATATACCTTCAAAACCCTTGATCATATCTGTGATTTTTATAAAGTTGGGTTCAAATATATGGCGGGCGGCTTCAACCACGACCACGCCTTTTTCTTTAGCCAGTTCAGTCAGTTCCGTCCATTTTTCCAGTGAAGCGACCATCGGTTTTTCCACGATCGCATGTTTGTTGTGTTCAATTACTGCTTTTGCCTGGCTGAAATGCAAGCTGTTCGGTGAAGCAACGTAAACAACGTCGATGGTAGAGTCATTTAAAAAAGCATCAAAGTCATCGTAAGCTGTTGCGGCATTGTATCTTTTTTTGAATTCATCTGCTTTATCCATGTGACGCGAATATACGCCCTGATATACATACATATCACTCAACTGCGCGGCTTCAATAAATTGTTCGGTGATGCCACTCGTTCCAATTGTTCCTAGTCCTAATTTTGTCATCCAAATCTCTCCTCTAGTCTTTTTAATGATTATTTAGAATTTCAATCTAACGATCATTGATATAGTTTAACCTTTATTTTTATTGATTTTATTAAAGGTGATTACCACGATCTCAGGACGATTGTTTATACGAAATGGAAACGTTGAATTGCCTAAACCGCGAGAAACGATCATTCGTTTAGATGGGTCCTCTGGATGAACGAATAAGCCGTAATCATAATCGGGCAAAATGCCTTGACCAGGCGAAAACACGCCTCCAATGATCGGTAAACGAAATTGACCGCCGTGAGTGTGTCCACTTAAAATCAGGTCAGGCATTTTCGTTTTATCCAACATATAATGAACAAAGTATTCCGGTCGGTGTGCCAAGAGTATTTTAGGACTCTTGACCATTTGCTGCGTTAATTCAATAGGTCCTAATATTGGCTGAGGCAGATTTGTCTGATCTTGTCTTTCTGCTAATCCCATTAACGCAATGCCATCAGCAAATTTATCTGGAAGCATGACGGCTTCGTCTAGAAGCAAGGTCACATTGGCTGTTTCCATAATATATTTAAAGTCTTCGAATGAGCCACTTTTGATATCGTGATTTCCCGTGACTACATATGTCGGTGCTATTTTAGCGCACTCTTCGACAAAATGTCTGAGTGGTGTGTTGAGGAAGTCATCAAGTCCCGCCTGCACAAGGTCTCCGGTGATAAAGATGAAATCCGGCTCCTGTTCATTGGTTTTATCTATTATCGTCTCGACAAAACTTTTATTGGTTTTAGGATTGAAGTGCAGATCACTTAAGTGGACCACTTTCTTTCCCTGCATGGTTTCACTCAACTTGGGGATGGTCAAGACGTAATTTGTTATTTCTATCAAGTAATTCTGTATGTATACATAAACAACTATCGCAATACTAAAAACTAAAAATATCCAGGCCATAATGGTTCCTCCAAAATAATATAATGTACAAAAAAAATGCCACTCTTATTGTAACACAGAATGCCACTTGCGAGCGTTGTTTATTCATTCCTTCGATATGATAATGAGTCAACCTTATTAAACATTCGAGGGTTTCTTGCGCAAAAAGATGCTGCTTACATACTGAGCAAAGGAATCGGACTAATCGTTTAGCTAAAACCTTCCATTTTAAAGAAACGGCTCGGGTTTGAATTAATAAAGATGAGTCAGTTGATGATGCCGAATGATACAATCCAACACAAATAAACCATAGCTAGTTAGAAAGAATAGCGCCCACTGACCAAGCAGATTTGGTACTTTAAGATCCGGATCAGCTTGGCTATTCAGTTGAAGGAAACGATTCATTCGTCTACCAATAATGAAAATTCTAATAATAAATAGAGAAACATACTGTGCGGATTTATTTATAAAAGAGGCAAGTCACAAAACGATAACGTTATGCACACTAAATAGGCCGAAGAAGTTCATTCTGAAAAAACGTCGAAGATGAACCATTGGAAGATGCGGAAATTGAAGATAATAGGAAATTTGATGTTGCAAAGTGGATGAGTTATAAGAAATGAAGAAAGATGATACGTAACTGAAGCGATCAAGGTATTATAAGCAATAAAGCTTATGTATGAATACTGGTTCATTTATTAGTCATGAAAATAATACAAGTTTTCAAATGAAATGGTGCGGATCATTTTTCTTTCACGAAAATCTTCCTGCATCAACGAGACCGTTGCTGTATTCATTTTAATGAGGTCATCCCATTCCATATGGTAACGGTGTAAGATTATATCCAATGGACAATCTATTTCGCCGTCGGCATTTTCAATTAATTCATCATCACGAACGAGTAATTCTTTTGATTCTGTCGGTGTATCAATCACATAAATAAAACGTTTTTTCATTAGTACCCCTACTCTCTGAAACCTCGGTTGATCAATAAGTTACAGAAAAAAATGTTATATATATTTATATTATGATAATTATACTAGAGAATAGCGTAATTGTCTGTGTCTGATTTAAGACGATTCGGGAGAAAAAAATTGTGGAAACCTTCACTTAGTTTAGAAACGTTTTAAATTAGAGGAAGGTTAGAATGAATCCAATCAATTTAACTTTCAGATCTAATAGCTGTTTTCAGCAACTCATTTAACATCCAACACTCTCTCAAAATTAGTGACAATAAAACTACTCACACTAGTTTCCTCCGCCCAACGCTCTTTTTAACCAACTTTTTTTGTAACTAAATTAACGTATTTCGGTTAATAATTCTTATTTATCGTTTAGAAAGCCTTTTCTCCTGTTTGATCAATCTATTTTCTTTGAAATAACTCTTGTATTATCTGAATAAATCATATAGAATGGGGGACATCATTAAATTCTAATCAAATTTTAATGTAAAAAACAAGGAGTGATTACAATGCAAACGAAAAGAGAACAGTGGGGCTCTCGGTGGGGGTTCATTTTAGCAACAATGGGGTCGGCAGTCGGTCTCGGAAACATTTGGCGATTTTCATACGCAATGGGGTCTAACGGCGGTTCAGCATTCTTAATTATTTATTTACTCAGCGTTATTCTTTTAGGCTTCCCAGTCATGTTGATCGAATTTTCAATCGGTAAACGTGGTCAGACGGATGCGGTCGAAGCCTTCAAAAAAATCGCACCCAAGTCTTCCTGGTATATTGCCGGTGGCTTAGGTGTCATGGCGGCCTTCTTGATTCTATCCTTTTACGGTGTTATCGGTGGCTGGTCCCTTCGTTATACCTTTGAATATTTAACAGGAGGAATTACCGGCGATTCACAATCCTTTTTCTTAAACTTTATCGGACAATCCTATGCACCAGTCTTATGGTCGCTCTTGTTTATGGCCTTAACTGTTGGGATCGTATTCATGGGAGTTCAAAAAGGAATCGAATCCTCAAGTAAATGGATGATGCCCATCTTGAGTTTCCTCGTTATCGGGTTAGCTATTTACAGCTTGACTTTAGGTGGTAACGCCGAAGCCTTTGCGTTTATGTTCCAGCCTGAATGGTCTGCATTTGCTGATCCAAGCGTTTATCTGGCAGCTATGGGACAAGCCTTCTTCACATTAAGTTTAGGCATGGGTATTATGTTGACGTACAGCAGTTATTTGAAACCAGAAGAACGTTTAACTTCTTCAGCCGCAATCATTATTGCGTTGGACACAGGATTTGCGTTGATTTCTGGACTAATGATTTTCCCAGCTCTCTTCGCTTTCGGCCTAGATCCATCTGAAGGTGCCGGACTCGTCTTCATCGTCTTACCGGTTATTTTTGAAGCCTTAGGTGGTGCAGGAACAATAGTTGGTTTAGTATTCTTCATCCTACTTTCACTAGCAGCTTTGTCCTCGGGTATTTCATTATTGGAAGTATCGGTCGCTTACTTTATGCGCAAACTCAACATGTCGCGTAAAAAGGTCACAGTCCTTGTAGGATCGGTCATCTTCTTACTAGGTGTCCCGTCTTCACTGAGTCAAGGAGCTGTCGAAATAACAGTGTTAGGAAGCAGTTTCTTAGACTTCATGGACTTGTTTACAGGTAATATCCTGTTGCCCTTGAGTGCCTTGATTTCAGTTGTCTTCGTTGCTTGGACATGGACGAAAAAAGAAATCCTGGAACACACTGATTTAGATAAAGGCTCTATGGGTCCTTCTTTCATTGGATTATCTAAATATGTTGCTCCATTGGCTATTGGTGTCGTTTTATTCTTCGGCGTCTTTAACTGGTTGTTCGTTTAAGCAAAGAGGAAATACTCATTAAAACAAATAATCAATACTTCTGTAAGGATCTCGCGGTCTTTACGGAAGTTTTTTTTTTTTGAAAAAGTACTCTAATTTAATTTTTTCCTAATTTATTACTTATTGCTTGACTACGTAGTTAGGTACATGGTTTATAATAAGAGAAAGGATGTGATAGCATGAGTTACCGTATCAGTTCATTCTCGGAAAAATGTCATGTCAATAAGGAAACAATCAGGTATTACGAAAAAAAACGTTTATTGCCAGAACCTGACCGAACGGACGCTGGCTACCGTATTTACTCAGAGAGAAATGTGAAACGGGTGAAATTCATTAAACATCTACAAGATTTGAATTTTTCTTTGAGTGAAATATACAAATTGCTAGGTGTTGTGGATAAAGATACTATCCGCTGTGAAAATATGTTTGAATTTGTCTCAAAAAAAGAAGAAGAAATTGTTAGAAGAATCGAAGATTTGAAAAAAATAGAAAAGTTGCTGAAAGAATTACGCTGTAAATGTCCCGATAAAAAAGAACTATACGACTGTCCTATAATTGATACACTAATAGATAATTAAATGGAGGGGAAAATAAATGAGTAAATTTGAAATCCAAATTACCGGAATGACTTGTTCAGCATGTGAAAACCATATAGAAAAGGCGATCAATACTACAGAGGCAATTAATAGCAAAGCTGATTATACTAAGGGCGAAGTGCTGATCGAATTGCCTGACGATTATCCGATAGAGAATGTGATAAAAGCCATCAAGAATACAAATTATCATCGTGGTGAAACAATAAATATATCTGATGAAAAGCCAACCGCATCAGCAAATAAAGAGGACTATGATCTTATTATTATCGGTTCAGGCGGCGCAGCCTTTTCAGCAGCTATAAAGGCAGTCGGTTACGGAGCGAAAGTCGGTATGATCGAACGCGGAACAGTTGGCGGGACTTGTGTCAATACAGGGTGTGTACCTTCTAAAACACTCCTTAAAGCGGGAGAAATGAATCGATCAGCTGGCACAAATCCTTTTGAAGGCTTGCACACTTCTGCGAGAGACGTGGATTTAAATCGATTGATGAATCAAAAAAACCACCTTGTCAGTGATTTAAGAAACCAGAAATACCTTGATTTAATTGATGAGTATGGTATTGCTTTAATCAAAGGTGAAGCCAAGTTTATCAATGAAAGTACCATTGAAGTAAACAGAAAGTCAATTTCTGCCCAGCACTTTTTGATTGCAACAGGCGCTTCTCCCCTCATACCCGATATTCAAGGTATTGATGAGGTAGATTATCTCACCAGCACAACCCTTCTAGATTTAAGAAAATCACCTAAAAGGCTAACTGTAATTGGATCAGGGTATATCGGAAGAGAATTAGGACAGCTGTTTCATAACTTGGGAACAGAAGTGACTCTTATCCAGAGAAGCGAACGTCTTCTAAAAGAGTATGATCCTGAGATTTCTGAATCAATGGAGAATTCTTTATCGGAACAAGGTATTGAGATCATTTCCGGAGCAACATACGAGCGCATGGAACAAGACAAGGAAACAATTAAGGTTTACATTTCTGTTGATGGAAAGAAACGAATGATTGAATCTGAACAACTGCTGGTCGGTACAGGAAGGAAACCCAATACTGAAGCATTGAATTTAAGTGCTGCGAAGGTTGAAGTGGGTTCACGTAATGAAATAAGAATAAATGCGTTCGCTCAAACAAGTAATGAAAGAATTTATGCAGCTGGTGATGTCACATTAGGTCCTCAATTCGTTTATGTTGCTGCTTACGAAGGTGGCATCGCTGCAGATAATGCCATAGGTGGACTAAATAAAAAAATGGATCTAACTGTGGTCCCAGCTGTAACATTTACACAGCCCGGTTTTGCCTCAGTCGGTCTAACTGAAAAAAAGGCTAAGAGTAAAGGATACGAAGTGAAAACGTCGATTCTACCTTTAAGCGCTATTCCTAGGGCTATTGTCAATCATGATACTAGTGGAGTCATTAAGCTTGTAGCTGATAAACAGACCCTGAAGATATTAGGTGTTCACGCGGTTGCCGATAATGCAGGAGAAATCATTTATGCAGCAACCTTAGCCGTTAAGTTTGGACTCACAATAGACGACTTAAAAGATACACTCGCGCCATATTTAACGATGTCTGAAGGATTAAAACTAGCTGCCTTGGCATTTGACACCAATGTTTCCAAATTATCTTGCTGTGCTGGTTAAAGTATTGTAAGAAAGATGTTCAATGTGACCCAAAAGTAAGATTCAATTGATAAAGAAAGACGAAAATAGGCAGATAGAGATATCCCCTTCTTTTCGTCTCTCTTTTTTAAATCATTCAGTTTACTTTTTCTAAGAATATTAGTCCAGGGTACTGGGAATACCGGTTGACTTGTAACGTTGATCCGTGGTTCAGTAAGTTCCGTATTCATTGAGCTTAGAAAGTGCTGAACTTGTTCAACTTCGGTAAGTACATGCTTTCAATAGCAACGTAATAGCCGAAGTTGGGGTGCCTTCGGCTATTACGTTGCAGCACTCTTCTGGAACCTGTCGAACACGTGCTGATTCGGTAGGTTCCTTGCTTAAATGTCCTTGAAAGTGTCGAACTTTTGCGTTGTTCGGTAAGTTCAAAAAGCCTGTGCTCAGGAACTTACCGAACTTCACCCACTCCAGGCAGTTCAGAAAAAAAAACACCCGATTATGCAGAAAAATCCGGAAGAGTTTGAACACACTCTTCCGGATTCTCTTATTTATTCAATTTTGCTGCGTTCACTTATTATAATGCGGGTGTATCATCTCTTGGCATACTTGGTTTTGCACTTTCTTCATCGATTTTTTGGTCTACGCGTTCTAATTGTTTTCTAGCAAAGTCGCGTCCACCTAAACCAAATGAGATTGCGAAAGCTACGGATAAACCACCAATAATGAATAAGAAAGCAAGACTCACGATGTTAGAAGCAAAGTTTAATTGGTCTAATGCCATGAATAGAGCAAAGGCAATTAAAATGTACTTCACTAGTTCTCCAGCAAATTTGCTACCAGTAGCGCTCTTAATACCTGAAGCTAGCATCTGTCCTCCAACGAATGCAAGTCCGATAATAATTGCAGCAAATAATACATTTGGCAAGTACGCGATAATTGAAGCAACGATCGTGTTAAGCATATCTAAGTTCAATGCACTCAATGCTTCGACTAAGAAGAATAACCCAATCAAAACAGCCACGATTTGCCCAGTTAATTTAGCTAAATCAACATTCATCTTACTCAACTTGTTCAAGTATGACGAATATTTGTTGAAGCCTGTTCCTTTGAGTAAATCGGTCAACATGTCTCCCACAAATTTAGCTATGACCATACCAACAGCTAGCAATACGACCGCTACTAGAATATTTGGTATAGCGCTCAGGATGGTATTCAATACATCACTCACAGGTTGCGCAATCGTTTGAATGTTTAATACATCAAGAGCCACTAATACGATCGGTACGATAACTAGGAAGTAAACAATATTAGCAAGTACTGATGCTAACGTGTTCTTGTTTTCTTCGACAGCCGATGTATCTGTATCCCCTCCAGTGAATTTATTCAAAAATCTGTCTAAATTTGCTGCAATAGCAATATTATAAACGAGATTCTTAACAAATTTAGCGGCATAGAATCCTAGAACCAAGATAATAATAGCTGAAATGATATTTGGTATGAATGCTAATGCAGTATCTAGCATATTTTCAATTGGCGCACCAATTGCATCTAGTCCAAATATTGCAAAGATCCCTGGTAAGAATAAGACCCATACTAAGAAATAACCCACTTTACCAAGTGCTTCAATCATGAAGTCGCCTTGCTCTTGATCATTAGCTGCACCCCACTTCGTCAGTTTGGTTGACAGGTTTATTGTTTGTAAACCTTTAACAACAGCTTTTTTGACTAAGGTTGCGACGATCCAAGCTACAACAATAAGTGCTAAACCCATTAACAGTTCGGGTAAAAAGTTAATGAAATTAGCTAGTGCATTTTGAAACGAATCTGTTACGTTGTCCATAATTATCCTACTCCTTTTCTTTTTTTTTTACATTTATAACATCTTTAGTATATCCAAGGTAACATTAAACGACAACTGATATGCTTTTTTGTACATTAAAAAACTTCCTGTTTTTTACAACAGGAAGTTTTCTCTATTATTCATCTATATAAACGTAATGCTCTGGTTTCTGATCGAGATAAAAAACCGCAACGCCACCGATACCTAAATGTGTCGCGAGTACCGCTCCGATATCAAAAATCTGAACAGACGCTTCGGGCAGGGCTTCTTTCACCATGGCTTCCAGTTTCAGCGCCGTACCATAATCGTTCACGTGACTGATCGTAATCAACTGGTTTGTAAACGAGCCGACACCTTTTGTCATATCTCTGATCATCCGTTTGTAAACACGATCTTGACCTCGAACCAGTTTCTTTAAATAGATCCCCGTTTCATTTACAGATAAATAGGGCTTGATGCTAAGCACGTCCCCGGCTGTGCCCGCCACTTTTGGTAGCCGACCGCCCTTGACCAGCCACATTAAATTATTCAAAGTGAAATGATACTGAATGTGTTCCGCATTCCATTTTGTCTGTTCCACAATAGTCCCAAATGCTTCTTCACGTTTTGCCATTTCCATCGCCTGAAGCGCCAGCAGTGCGCCACCTCCGGAACCGCCTTTGGAATCGATCACAGCAATGTTCATATCAGGGAATTTTTCTTTATACTTTTCAACGATCGTATGCGCTACCTGATACGTGCCGGAAAATTGACTGTAAATGGCAATGTATATGACGTCTTCTCCCAGGTCACGGGCTTTATTAAGCGCATCAATAATGGTTTTAGGCGATACTTGCGATGTTTTAGGCAAGGTTCCTTTTTCCATATGTGCATGAACTTCTTCTAGTGAAATGTCCACTTGATCTAAGTAATCTTGCTCGTCGATAATGACGCTCAATGGTAAAAAGTCATAATCATATGTTTCTTTCATAAAGTCGTTCTGATCGATCCCTGAATCAATTAATATTCTTGTCATAATTTTTCTCCTCGTTTGTCGTTAATTAAGTAAATCCTTTATTTCTTCTATTGTAACTGGCTCATCAAAGTAACGATTCCAGGTCGTTTTCAAGTGTTCGAGTGAAACGTTCCCGTATATAGCCATAGCTTTCTCTTTCCAGCTGTTTAATATTTGGGCTTTTTTATTGTCACTGGATGAAACTGCCTCGGCCAGTTTATTATCTGACGGCAGGCGATCTCTCACACTGAATAAAATTTCTTCAGGTATAAGCAGCAAGATACTGTCAGCATCTTTGGCAACAAAGAAGAACCCTTTTTTGATCAATGGCATAAAGCCTTCGATATTGGTCAAGGTTTTCACCCGGTATATGTTGGTTTCTAGATCGGGTAAACGTATCAGTACATCTTTAAGGATCGGGTGATAAATCGTTTCCGCCTGCTCGGTCGTGTTTTCAGCTAAAACATTCACCATTTGAATTTTATTCCAACTTTTTTTAACCGCGACCGCTTGTCTTTCTGCCTGGTCCACGAGTTCTGCTTTGGTGTACCCTTTCAGCAAATCAACCAGCTCTGTATTTTTTTTGTCCCATTTAATAAAACTAACGTCTGCTTCTGTACTAGTCATCCTAACGTCCTTTCATATAATAGTATTCCTTGCTTGAACTCTGTTCCGTTATACTTCCAACCAGTCGAATTCCAAAATTTCCACTTCATAATTTTCTTCGATTTCTTTCAGCGCAGCTTCCAGACGCTGCCGGCAAAGTTGTCGGTTATTCCCGACGATCCCTATGCCGATCACCGCTTTATTGTGCATATCCAATTCATCCACTTCAGCGACAGATAAGTGATGCCGACTTTCAATGCGTCTCAGGATGCTTTGTATGACACTGCGCTTATCTTTCAATGAATACGCATCAAATATCAGCAGTGTCAGTTCTACTCCCATCAATACCATCAGATTCGTCCTCCTCGAAAAAAACTGATCGTTAACAGATATATGATAACTGTCACGCGAACAAACTTAGATATAGTTTATCAAATACTATTAAACCAATTCAATTAAGTTTTTTCAAGTATACCATATTCTATTTTCTCATAAATAGATGTATTTTATTTCATTATTTCATGAGAAAAGTAAGAATCTTGTATATTTTATCACCATAATACTATAAAATGAACTTTATAAATTTTTTTATGAAGTTGGAGTGTGTTATGAAATCATTACGTCTATTTGACTGGTCAAAAATATCATATGTTGCCAGAGGAATGCTCGTTGGTGTTTTAGCTGGTATTATTATCAGTTTGTTCCGTTTATCGGTTGAAATACTGCTTGACATGGTAATCGAAATTTATCAATTTTTAAACGAAAACCCCATTTGGATCATTGGCTGGGTTGCCTTGATGATGCTTTTTGCTTTTATTATTGCTTTGCTTATCAAGCATGAACCGGATATTCGTGGTTCAGGTATCCAGGATATTGAAGGGCAACTGCACGGCTCGCTTAAACTCAACTGGTCTTCCATTATTTGGAGAAAGTTTATTGGGGGCACATTAGCTATCGGTTCTGGCCTGGCACTTGGTCGTGAAGGTCCGTCTATTCAGTTAGGTGGCGCTGTCGGTCAGGGCGTGAACCACTTTTTAAAAGGGAATCGATCGCAAGAAAACATTTTGATTTCCGCCGGAGCCAGTGCTGGCTTGTCGGCGGCCTTTAATGCGCCGGTCTCAGGCATCATGTTTATTTTGGAAGAAGTGCATCATAAATTTTCGGGTGTCCTGCTTCTGACTGCATTTTCTGCATCGATCACAGCTAATTTTGTAGCCTATCAAATCTTTGGTGTGGAAGCGGCTTTAAATTTAGGCTCGATGCTGCAGTTTCCGCTGGAACACTATGGACATCTCGTCTTGATGGGCATCGTACTGGCCTTGGGCGGATGGTTATACAAAGAAGTGTTACTTGTCATGCCTAAGCTTTACAGCATGTTACCTATACCTCCGTATCTATATGGGTTTGTTCCCTTTTTACTGGTCATTCCTGTGGGACTCTATTTTCCTACCATGCTCGGTGGCGGAACCGCTGTGATCAATATGATCAATGGCCGCTCCACGACGCTCTGGTTTTTAATCGGCGTCTTCGTTTTCCGTTTTATTTTTTCACAAATTTCTTACGGCTCTGGTTTGCCGGGTGGCATATTCATTCCCGTATTGAGTCTCGGTGCGTTGATCGGAGCCATATACGGTAACGGTGCGTTATGGGTTACGGGGATCGAAGATATCTTCCTGCGCAGTTTCATCATTTACGCCATGGGAGGTTTCTTAACGTCTGTCACTAAAGCACCTATGACCTCGGTGATGCTTATCACTGAAATGACGGGTACGGTGACCCATCTTATGCCTTTAGCCGTTGTGTGTTTAGTCTCCTATGTCGTTACTGACTTTGTTGGTTCCGGACCGATCTATGAAGAGTTACTTTACCGTAAAGTCAACCGCAAACCGCGCGTCTTTGAAGGTGAAGTGGCTGAAATCGAGATTCATGTTGAAGTCGATTCTAATTTAGACGGTATGATGGCCAAACAATTGACGCTGCCGTTTGGTGCACGCATAATAAAAATCAGACGACATGACAACGAATTTATGCCTCACCAGGATACTGTCTTTTTTGCCGGTGATGAACTGATCATTACAACCGATAAAGGCTTTGTTGCTGAAGTAAGGAAACGCCTAAACAAATTGAATTAATAACCGGAATGTGACCTCTTTATTTAGTTTTTAACTAAGCTGAAGCTGGTCACATTTTTTTACGAAAAAATTCAAGATTCTATGGTAAACTATGTAACAGTTACGTCATCATTATTTTTTAAGGAGATTCTTATGCATTATATATGGTTAGCAATTAAAGGATTATTTATCGGTATTTCAAATATCATTCCCGGTGTTTCCGGGGGAACGATGGCCGTATCTTTCGGCATCTATGATGATGTCATTCACGCCTTTACAAACGTAAGAAAAGAATTCAAAGTCAGCATGCGTATCCTGGGTCCCTTGATCGTAGGTGCACTGATCGGTGTGGCTGGTTTTTCCATGATCATTGAGTGGTTATTAGCTGAACACACGCTGTACACCGCTTTTGCCTTTGTCGGACTTATCCTCGGCGGCTTACCGATCTTGTCACAGTCACTGAAAAACAGCTTCAAACAGGAACAGCGAAAAGCGAACAGTCTGCATGTCATGCTCTTTGTCGTCTTTTTCCTCCTCGTTTCGTGGATGGGTGTAGCCGACATCTCAAACGGGGGTCCTGAAACCATCAGTCTAGGCTTGGGTCCGCTCTTAGCTCTTTTCGTTGTCGGGCTCGTTTCCGCTGCGGCGATGGTCATTCCGGGTATCAGCGGTTCATTGTTGATGCTGATCATGGGTTATTACTACGCAGTCGTTTATACGATAAACGGCTTTACCAGCTCTCTTGCCGCTTTTGATATTGCGGAATTGATTCCCTTTACGCTGCTGCTTTTAGCCTACGCCATCGGCATGGTTGTTGGGATCATCCTGATCAGCAAAGTAATCGATTACTTCTTTAAAAATTACCCTAGTTTCACTTACGCTTCAATTCTAGGCCTTGTCCTCGCTTCACCGATCGCAGTGATCGCCAATACCCATGCACTGAGCGGTTTAACTATCGAAGATGCCTTTGTCAAACTGTTTGTCGCCCTGGTGATTGCTTTAGTCTGTTACGCTTTGACATTCGGTTTAGGCAAAAAGGATGGTATTACGGAAGAATTACCTGAAGAATCTCACGTTTGATTTTATATATTTAAACCTGGCTATTTCTTATTTGAGTCTCTAGACATTAAATAAGGAGTAGTTTATTTATTGAAATCCACTTACATATTCGAAAAGGAGAGCGCTATGAGTGATCGAATCAAGAATTTAAACCCGAATGAAACGGCAGACAAACCTTATGTCGTCTATTGGATGCAAGCTAGTCAGCGCACTGAATACAATCACGCATTAGAGTATGCTATCGCTCAGGCCAACGAACTGGACAAACCGTTGCTCGTTTATTTCGGTTTGACCGCCGATTTCCCTGAAGCGAATGCGCGTCATTACACGTTTATGCTCGAAGGTCTGCAGGACGTGAAAGCAGAGTTGAGTGCACGTGGTATAGCGTTTATCGTACAGCTCACTTCTCCAGAAAAAGGCGCGGTCGCTTGGGCAGAAGATGCTGCTTTATTGATCGTCGACCGCGGGTATTTACGTATCGAACGTGAGTGGCGTGACCGTGTGGCGCATGCAGTCTCCTGTCCGTTCATTCAAGTCGAGACGAATGTCATCATCCCTGTGGAAGTCGCTTCTGATAAAGAAGAATATGCGGCACGTACGATTCGCAGTAAGATCCATAAACAACTCGATGCGTATACAGAACCGTTACCCCAAACGGACGTTGTTCATGCTTCTCTCGATTTGGACTTGCCTTATGAAAAAGTGGATATCTCGGATATCTCTTCATTGATAGATGAGTTAGACTGTGACCAGAGCGTCCCGGCAGTGGAGTGGATCAAAGGTGGAACGCCTCAAGCCAAAAAACGTTTGTCCCATTTCATCGAAAACAACTTGCCCGATTACGATGAAAAGAGAAACCAGCCTGGTCTGGCGATCACTTCAGATATGAGTCCATACTTGCATTTCGGTCAAATTTCTCCCTTATACATGTATGAGCAGCTGGCCGACGTGCCTGCTTCGGAGAATAAGAAGGCGTTTATTGAGGAATTTGTGGTGCGCAGAGAATTGAGTATGAATTTTGTTTATTATAATGACCAGTACGATTCCTATGTCTGCCTACCGGACTGGGCCAAAGAAACACTGGCCAACCATACCGATGATGAGCGAGAAACGGTGTACAATCTTGAGGAACTCGAAACGTCCGACACCGCCGACCCCTACTGGAATGCGGCACAATCGGAAATGATGAAAACAGGTAAAATGCACGGCTATATGCGAATGTACTGGGGCAAGAAGATCATCGAGTGGAGTCCGTCGCCCGAAGAAGCCTATTCCAGAGCACTATATCTGAACAATAAATACAATCTCGATGGCCGGGACCCAAATAGTTTCACCGGCATCGCCTGGTGTTTCGGTAAGCACGACCACGGCTGGAAAGAGCGTCCTGTTTTCGGAAAAGTGCGCTACATGAATGCCAAAGGCCTCGAACGAAAATTCAAGATGTCAGACTATTTGTTACGCGTAGCCAATAGTCTCCCGAATGATTAGTGTATGGTTTAGCAGTTCACTGACAAAACCCGTTCAATAACCTCAGACAAAGCTTTATCTGAGGTTTCATTATTGCCTTTTCTAGATCGGATCGGCGAACTCAGTGTGAAATGAATGATGAGTCTGTCATTTTGCGGTCGGGATTGAGGTAGTCTTAATAGTGGACACAATAAATTGGAGTATAATTAGCCTATAAAATAAAGGATGTGTCCATTATGCCAAAGCATTACGAACATGAATATAAAGAATATGTATGTCGGTTAGTAGTGGAAGAAAATAAAAAAGTCACTGAATTATCTCGAGATTTGGGAATTCCTGTCGGAACGATAAAAAACTGGCTTGCTAAATATAAAGATAAAGAGAAGTGGGACAAAGTCCGTCGAAAAAAACACAAAGACGGAGAACAAACGGTATTCCATACGCCTACTGACTATGAAGAAGCATTGAAACAGCGCAAAAAAGAAATCGAAATACTGAAAGAGGAAAACGAGATCTTAAAAAAGGCTATGCATGTCTTCACAAAAAACCAAGAATAATCTTTCTATTCATTGAAACTCACCATAATGAATTCTAGGTAGTGAGGATGTGCAGTGTGCTTGGTGTTTCAAAAAGTGGGTACTATAACTGGTTAAAACTAAAAGATAGAGAACCAACAAAACGCGAACTGTATCGTGATAAAGTTAAACAAAAAATCAGACAGTTTTTTCATGAAAGCATAGGGACGTATGGAGCGCCTCGTATCTTAGAAGATTTAATTGAAG
>NZ_LSRN01000030.1 GCF_001885615.1 Alkalibacterium sp. 20
AAGTGTAAAATTCTTTTATTCTGTGTTCTTAAATTCAAATAAAAGAATGAAAGATACTATCATAATTGAGATTAAATAGATATATCCCATGTCATTAATGGTTAAATTAAACTTAAAAAAAATCATTAAATAGCCCAATAAGATTGCTTTTTTCATACTTAATCCTTCTTTCTATGTATTAAATCATAATTAAAATATACCATAGTTAAATGTCTTTATGTATAAGTTAAAAATGAATTAGGGTTCATGAGCATCAAAATTACTGAAAAAAAAAAGGATGGGACAAGTGTAAACTGTCCTATCCTTTTCAGCTTTTAAGAGCTCTGTTCTGTTTTTCGTATTCCAGTATATCACCGGGTTGACAGTCTAGGGCTTCGCAAATTGCTTCTAAAGTAGAGAAACGAATGGCCACTGCCTTGCCGGTCTTTAATTTTGAAAGGTTGACGTTGGAGATGCCAACGTCGTCAGCTAAATCTTTGAGTGATATTTTTCGGTCCGCCATGACGCGGTCCAACCTTACTACGATAGGCATATGAATCGTCCTCCTTTAAACTGTATCATCGGATAACTCCTGTAAACTGATGCCGTATTTTAGAACACCACTTACTATATATAAAATGAGACCTATGAGGAACGAAGAAGTGAGTCCGAAACTAAAATAAAAACCCTCTTCAGCACGTATATTGACAATCAATGAATAGAGTAGCGGTAGTATAATATCAAAAGCAATCAGCAAGAGACTGATCCCTTTCACCGATTCAGCAAAGTCATAGGTAAATGGTGTCTTACCGTCAGCTAAACGGTCAAACAAGAAACTGCCTTTGAATAAGATATAACTGTATACTGCTAGAAACAGTGGAGCTACAATTAGTGAAGTGAATGCATGATCTGCATCCGTTACGCGTGAATCATTAAATGATATGATTGGATTTTCTGGCAAATTAACAGTGAAAGATGAACCCATATCTGTGAAAATAATTAATACTAATCCCAAAATAAGAATCGCGATACTAAAAGCACCTAGTATTATAAGTAACCCGGATAATAATCTACTCGCAGCACGAAATTGTTTGACGTTCATTTAACTCACTCCTTTGTTCTATTTAAGTAAAGTATATATCGATAATTAATACAAGTCAACAATTAATTATCGATAAACGTTAATTATTTCGTTTTAAGTATTAAATGTTTATGATGAAACTTCATATGCTATAATTTAAGTTAAGCATTTAAATACTGGAAGAAAGGAGCGACTGGGATGAGGAAAGAGCTGTACCGTATTTTAGATGTTGAAGATGATGTCAGTATACAAAGTAAAACATATAATGTTGTCAATATTTTGATGATTGTGATCAGCGTGATTCCTTTGCTATTTAAAGAACAGACAATAACCCTTCTGAGATTAGAAATCATTGCGGTTGTTTTTTTCTCATTGGATTATATCTTTCGTTTTTTAACAGCGGACTTTAAGTTTCCTGAAAAAAATTCGCTGACGGCTTTTGTCAGTTTTCCTTTTGCACCCTTTGCGATTATCGATCTGTTGTCGATCCTGCCATCACTCACATTTCTAAACCAATCGTTTCGGTTATTCAGATTATTGCGATTGTCGCGATCTTTGCGTGTGTTTAGAACGTTCAAGCTCTTTCGTTATTCCAAAAGCTTTGAACTATTGGTTCAGGCCATTAGAAAACAGAAAGATTCATTGATGCTGGTAGGCGGGCTGATCGTTATTTATATTTTCGTTGCAGCGCTCTTAGTCTTTAATGTTGAACCGCAAACTTTTCCAACTTTCCTAGAGGCTCTCAACTGGGCAACGAGTTCGTTAACAACGGTCACATACGGAGACGTTTACCCAACGTCAACTTTGGGACAGCTGATTTCAATGCTTTCGAATGTAGTGGGTGTGATCATTATAGCCTTACCGACAAGTATCATTACTGCCGGCTATATCGAAGAACTGGAAGATAAAAAGCTAGAAAAATTGAATCTATAAATAATAAAACTGAAGATAAACTTATATAATAAGGAGACTTAAATTGCATTCAAAATTACTTGAAAAAAACGGATTAATAAACAAAGTTGCCGGCTCTGACTACAACTTCAGATATCAAAAAACTGGGAACAAAATCGTTGATGATGTTGACCGTCTGTTAACCGAAATGAATATCAAGCCCACAGATATATATACCGGCCAGCAGATGCATACTGATCATGTTGTGGTGGTAGATAATGAGAACGGGGAAGACTTCATTTATGGCAAGACATTCAAAAAAACGGACGGGCTGATCACCAGTCAACCCAATGTCGCCTTAGTTATTAAATACGCCGATTGTACCCCGATTATATTGTTCGATCACTTAAAAAGCGTACAGGCTATCGTTCATTCCGGCTGGCGCGGCACCACGAAAAAAATCGCACTAAAAGCTATCGAGAAAATGGAGACAGGATTTGGCTGTAAAAGAGAAGACATGCTCGTTTACGTCGGACCGTCGATTGATCAGGAAAATTATGAAGTCGGTCCAGAAGTTTACGAAGCCTTTGAAGATTTTGAAAACAGAGACAGTTTTTTTAAACCGTTCGGCGAAAAATATAAAATGAGCATGACTGATGCAAATGTAGCGATTCTTATCGAAGCAGGTATTAAAGAAGAAAATATGGAAATTGATTGGACGTCCACCTATACTGATGAAAGATTGCATTCTGCCAGACGTGAGGGGCCAGATTATCAGCTGAATGGATTGTTGACGATGATTAAAAGCTGAGGATTCAATTTAATGAAGCAAAAAAACACTAAGACATATGTCTTAGTGTTTTTACTGATTATAGCGTTTTAATGCCGCACATAACAAACGGAAGCAAAGGGGCAATGTATTCCTCAGGACGCTCACTGTGGTCGGATTCTGCCCAGTCATGACTCATGCCTCTGACAGTTGCAGTCAACCATTTAGCGAATTTTTCCAATAACCTTGATTCGATAGAAGGGTTAGTCTGCGTCAGCTTTTTTGAAAAGATATTGACTAATTCTATTCTGATGATGGAATCGATCGTTTCGTTTTCTTCCTGATTGGCTGAATGGGCTTGAAGGGATGTTTCAAAACGAGTCAGTGATAAGAAGATTTCTTTGATCGTTTGTTCAAGCGTCAGTAATGATTTTTGTTTGTCACAGCCTAAATTCAAGGATAATTTTTCTTCAACGACTTTTTCGAGCAGGTCATATTTATCTAAAAAATGATTATAAAAAGTTGCACGGTTGATCATAGCTTTTTCCGTAATATCTTTGACTGAAATATCCGAAAATGATTTTGACTGAGACAGTATAATAAAAGCGTCAGTAATCAACTTGTGTGTGCGCAATACACGAGGATCCGTTTTTGTCTGCATCGGGCACTTCTTCCTCCTTCTAAAAAGCCTTAAACTAGTATACAATTTCCTGAAAGTGTCACTTAAGCAACACTTCCACTATACTGTTGGTTTAATTATTAGTCAAGCTAACTTATAATAAGTAAAGTAGTTGATTTACTAAGAGTTAGTTAATGAACGCATAGAATCTAGGAGGAATATCAATATGGTGAAAATAGGAGTTATTACTGGAAGCACACGTGACGCACGTGTCAACAAACAAGTCTCAGAATATATTTTGGAAAAAGCTAAGCATGTCGAAGGGGCAGAGTTCGAGCTCGTTGATATCAAAGAGTACGACTTGCCAATGTTCAACGAAGCAATGCCACCGGCTATGGCTAACATGAATTATGACAAAGATGAAACCACTCGCTGGTCTGAAAAAATCGATTCATTGGACGGCTTTGTTTTTGTTACACCGGAATACAACAATGCGATCACGCCTTCGCTGAAAAATGCCATTGATTACATCGGCCCTGAATGGGGAAACAAGGCAGCCGGTATCGTCGGATACGGTTCAACTTTAGGAGTGGCGGCAACCTTAAACCTGCGTGCGATTTTATCCAACATCAACGTGGCAACAGTCGCACCGGTCGGCGGATTCAGCTTGTTTACAGATTTTGAAGAGATGTCGACCTTCCGTCCATCAGAAATTCACAACCCAACGATCCAAGCAGTACTTGAAACAACCGTTGCCTGGAGCAAAGGCTTAAAATCGATTCGTGCTTAATTTAATATGATTTGAAGGTGAACAGGATCGTCCTGTTCACCTTTTATTGATGATTTTATTATTGAAGTTGATTTGAAAGAGTAATTAATCGAACTTGGGTGCCCTTGGCAGAAGTGAAAAAGAGACGAAGGTCACGCAACGAGTCACTTCGTCTCCTATACGATTAAAATTCCTGATAATGTGAGTAATCGTCAAGCGATTGCTTTCATTCCAGGATAGATGGACAAAAAGGAAAGAGCGCCGGCCCTTTCTTTTTTCCATTATCTTTCCAGCACATCAAAAGTTAAGGTTGATTTATCTGATCACGAGGAAGCATTAAGGATTTGTTTTTTAGATTGTTTTGTTAGCACCTATAATTTATATTGTTTGATTCATTCAATGTCCTCCTAAGATCACTTATATGACAGCTTAGTTTTCTACTTACTAGTATTACGCTAATTATTAAAGACATTACATTTTAAGACGACATGATAAAAAATTGACCTTGAATTTTCACATATAAACTTAGATAATAGACTGGTAGAGCTAAGATTGAATAGGCGTGAATTGAAATGCCTGAGTAAGGAGACCTGTATGAAGGACAAAACAAATAAATGGTTGGTCAGGGGCTTGATCATAAGTGCGGTAGTAATGATTGTGGGCTTCTTTCTGTGGACAAATCTCGTGCCTCTTCAAGATGTTGGAACTTATTCCCCTCAAGAGTTAAGAGACGTTCAAAAAGAATTAGCCATTAATTATCCGCTGGGTAGTTTTCTTATGAATCTAGGTTTTTTAGGCTTTTCTTCGACACTCTTGGCTTTGGTTTTAAGACAGATCATTGTATTCATAAAAAAGAGAGAATAGGTTATACTACTTTGTAAAGAGGGTTTCTTTCGTTATTATTAAATCAAGAAGAGATTCTTAATTAGATAAATTTGATGGAGGGATTTCAATGTTCAACGCATTCGAAAAAATATTCACAGTCAAAGAAGCAGAAACAGCTGAAGCAGTGGGATCGGGGGGGGGTGCCCGTATTATCGACACCACACATGATTGCCTACATGGAAAATACGGCCATGACTCTGCTGGCGTCCGAATTGAATGAAAATGACACGTCTGTTGGGATGGAGATCAACGTCAAGCACCTGGCACCAACGGCAGTAAACAAAGTGGTTTCAGTTGAAGCCAAACAAACGGATAAAAGCGGCAAAGTCTTTACCTATGAGATAGAAGCCTATGTGGATGAAGAATTGATCGGAAAAGCGACACATAAAAGAGCGATTGTGGATAGAGAAAAATTCATGAGTAAAATCAAATAAAAGATTTAGTATACAGCCGACAAAGCATAACGGATCAGCTTTGTCAGGCTGTATAATTTTTTTGATGACACAATCTATCAAAAGGTGACCTGGTTGTAAATAGGATTGACAAACAGGTCATTACATGACAAACTGGATTTAGTTAATGAAAACGTTAACAAAAAAATAGCGAAAACGAAATTCTAAAAGGTAAAGTTCCGAAAATAAAAATAAACGATATAAAAGGGGATAATAATGGTGAAGACGATGGCAATCAATGCTGGTAGTTCCAGTTTGAAGTGGAAATTATATGACATGCCTGAAGAGGTAGTAGTTGCTTCTGGAATTATTGAACGTATTGGAGAAAAAGATTCTATTTTCAGCATTAATTACAATGAAGACAAACAGTTGAAAAGCAGTGTTTCTATCACGGATCATGAAGAAGCAGTTCAAATGTTACTCAAGCAGTTGATAGAACTTTCAGTTCTGACTGGTTACGATGAAATTAGTGGCGTCGGACATAGAGTAGCGGCGGGTGGAGAGTATTTCAGTGATTCGGTCGTTGTTACAGCCGACGTGCTTCAGAAGATTGAATGGTTGTCTGAATTAGCTCCTTTACATAACCCGGCCAATGCTACGGGGATCAAAGCCTTTAAAAAAATATTACCTGATATAATGAGCGTTGCTGTATTTGATACTTCTTTCCATCAGACAATGGATAAAGTTCACTTTTTATATAGTATCCCTTATGAGTATTACCAGAAACATAATGCAAGAAAATATGGGTACCATGGGACTAGTCACAAATATGTGTCTCATAGAGCAGCTGAAATGCTCGATAGACCGATAGAAGATTTGAAAATCATCTCCTGCCATTTAGGTAACGGCGCTTCGATCTGTGCCATTAAAAAGGGTTTTTCTCTGGATACATCAATGGGCTTCACGCCTTTAGCCGGTTTGACGATGGGGACACGTTCAGGTGATGTCGATGTATCCTTGTTGCCTTTTATCATGGAAAAGGAAAACATAAAAACCATAGCAGAAATGATTGAAATATTGAATAGTGAGTCAGGATTGAAAGGTATATCTGGCATTTCCAATGATATGAGAGACCTTAAAGCCGTGCAAGCAACTGACGAAAAAGCCTCTCTAGCTCTGGAAATTTTTAAAGATCGAATAAAAAAATATATTGGTTCGTATGCTGCCACGTTGAATGGAGTTGATGCCATCGTTTTCACAGCAGGGATCGGCGAGAACGATATCACGTTGAGAAAAGAAATTAGTGAAGAATTATCCTTTCTCGGTATTGAATTAGATGACGAGAAAAACGATTGCCGAGGAGAAGAGAGAATAATCTCATCTGAAACATCAAAAGTAAAAGTATTGCTTATTCCTACTGACGAAGAAGCTATGATCGCACAGGATGTAGAACGGCTAAAAAAAACAAGTGTATATAGTTAAGATACGTTATGGAATTGAATATAATTACAAGGTTCTAACAAATGTTGTTTTCAATCCGATATCATTTGAAAACGTTTAGAAATACTTTACACTAGAGGTAATATAAATTAAAGGAGTGTAGTGAATGGAACAGACAGTGTATACCAATTATTGGCAAAATCGACTGACAGGCGTGAAAAAGAAACATGGTAGTTACGCAACTGAAGAAGAAGCGATAAATGGAATCAAAGCCTGGTGGGAACTGCACAACGAATACTACCCGCACGCTGAATACAAACGGACTAATTCAGGCGCTCTGGAAATTATTTATAACGATGATAATTATATTTACCGCATAGAGAAAAGGAAAACAGAAAATCCTTTACCCAAAGCAAAAGCAAAACCAAGAAATAAAAACGAAGTTACTTCAATCAGAGAAAAATACGGCTTTCATGATGAAGCTTTACTATATGAGGAACTAGCCGAACCTTACCGTGATCGCTTGATGCTGGCAATGAATGACAGTAAGAAATTACACCAGTATGTGTTTGATTTAGAAGGTCGGCCAATCAAAAAATTTAATGATAGATGAATAGTTACCGAAGAACTCCAAGCGATAGTCCTTGGGGTTCTTTTTGCATATAGGATGTCATTATTCCTGCTGAGCATGCTGAATGATATAATTAATATCATGATATAGATGAATTTGAACAAAATACGGTGATAGAAAAGGATGAAAACACATGGGAACTAATTATCAACGTTTTATGCACGCATTCAATGAGTTACACGATGTGATTGCAAAAAAAGTGAACAGAGATCCGGAGACTAACTTTGGAGAACTTATGGGCGTAGCCGCAAAAAATCGAGATAAGGTCATTGAAAAATATGTAGATGAAATTGATTTTTACCGTGAATTCAGGAATTTACTCACGCACAATACGATAAACGGAGATGAGGCGGTCGCGCAACCGAGTGATTCTCTTGTTGAGCAAATCGAAATGGTTACAGAAAAGATCAAGTACAGTAAACGTGTGAAAGATGTCTTTTTAAAACGTGTTCGTACCTTTGACGTCAATGATCCGCTTGAAAAAGTGCTGGAGGTCATTAATCATGTCCGTTATACACAATTCCCCGTATTTGATGGGGATAACCTGGTCGGTATTTTATCTTCCATAGGAGTAACGAAATATTTAGCGAAAGCGATGGACCAGGATATTCGCTCCATAAAAAATACAACGGTTAAACATATTTTAGAAGTTGAAGATGAACAGAATTTTTACGAAGTCATCTCTGCTGATAAATCCATCTTTGATATCGAAGAAATTTTTTCCGAGCGTATCAAGCAAGGGCGAACGACGTATATCTTACTCATTGCTAAAGGTGAAAAAATCAAGAGGAAAAGCGATTTGATCGGCATCATCACGCCCTGGGATATTCCGAGAGTCGTGGCAAACAAATAAAATCTGCTGGGGAGGTGAGAGTAAATGTCTATTGCGTCATTAGGTCTTAAAATAGGAGCTACCCTTCACAACACTTTACGAGACAAAGATTTAGAGGTGGATCCAGAGATTCAGGCTCATTATGATATAGAGTACGGAATATCAAAAAAATATAATAGTCTGGATGTCTACTATCCCAAAGGGACAAATGAACAATTACCTGTCATCGTCAATTTTCACGGTGGCGGCTATGCGTACGGCACAAAAAAGACGTACTTATATTACGGTATGTTTTTAGCCAAACAAGGTTTCGTGTTTGTAAACGCCAGTTACCAACTGGCACCTAAGAAAAAATACCCGACACAGCTGGAAGAACTGAACCAGGTGATGGAATGGGTAGTGGCCAACCATGAGACGTACCACATGGACGTATCCAATCTATTCATTGTCGGTGATTCTGCCGGAGCACAGTTGGCCCTTCAGTACAGTACGCTGTATTCCAATCCACACTATGCTGAATTGTTTGCCTTTGATCCGCCTGAGAATTTCACTCTTAAAGGAGTGGCTTTAAACTGCGGTATGTATAATATATACAACAAGCTGGCCTCATTAGATAAAGAGAATAATGGACATGCTGACATAGAGCTGGCTCTTTTGCTTAAAGCTTACTTAGGCAAAGACTGGCGACAATATGAAGAGCAGTTAGCGACACATGACTATATCACAGCAGCCTTTCCGCCCGTTTATTTGATGACAGCTGAATATGATTTCTTGAGAAAAGAAACATTACCGATGGTTGAGGTGTTAAAACAACAAGGTGTAAATGTCACATATAAAAAATACGGAGAGCCTGGTCAGAAGCAGTATGTCCACATATTCCATTGTAATCTGGGTCTTGACGAGGCGAAGGAAGCAAATAGAATGCAGTGTGATTATTTTAAATCCTTGATCAGATAATCAAAAGAGAGCTGAACCAGATTTTGGTTCAGCTCTCTTTTAACGATTAGTCTTCTTTTAGTTTTTCTTCCCATAGTGCATTGCGTTCTTCAAATGAGACCTCTTTATGCACCTGGTGCAGCAGCCACTGATAGCCGTACGGATCGACGAAAAGGGCATTAGACACGCCAAAGTCTGGAATCTCAGTGATGGGTTGAATAGCCGTACACCCAGCGTCCAAGGCTTGGCTGAATGTTTCTGCGATATTTGGAACAGTCACGTTAAGCCACATCGGGAGATAGCTGTTGTCACTCGGTGCTTTCAGACCTATTTCAGTATTTTCATCCAGCATGTGAATTTTCAGATCATAAAGTTTGAAGATGACCTCATTTTGTCCTCTGTCGAACTCAGTGACTTCTAAACGCTCTAGTTCAAAGATTTGTTCATAGAGTTCTAAGGCTGCAAGACTATCAGGAACGACCATATCCAGTTCAATGCCGACCATCACGATTCCTCCTTTAGGTGTTTTGTTCTGATGATCTTATCTTGCCATTTATGATTGATGCAAGCAACTAAAGCGGGAGGGAGCTGCTTGAAGTAGTGCGTTAATTCCTCATAGTTTTTGGCGTACCTGTTTCGTTTGCCCTCGTCCGTTTTCAGCTCATCCGCACTCTCCAGACAGCTGTCGTAGTGTCTGTTCACAAACGCTTTTACGAGAGCGTCTTTATCCTGCATAAAGACAGCGAGCGTTTTCTCCAAATCATCGCCCTCTGCGACGAGAAATGAATGGTTACGGGACAGCTCGACTGTTTGGGATAAGGCCTCTTCAGCTTGAGTCAAGTAAGTGAAAAGAGTCTCGGGATTAGTCGTTTCTTCCACATAACGCATCGCTTGATTGTAGTCTTTGATGCCCTGTTCAGCGCGCCCCTGGAGAGTCATCACTTCGCCGTAAGTAGCTTGTTCGACAACTAGTTGTTCTTCGATCGTTTTTGTATCAAGGGACTCTTTAGCGGTTAGTTTACGGAAGAAGCGTTCAATAGGAGAGGCAACCGCTACCTCTTTTTTAACCGTTCTGTGCTTGGTGTACACGATTTCATCCCAGTCAGCAGTTTGCCTGGCGGGGCTTTTTTTAGATGACGAAGAGGTGCCAATGCCCGTCAGCGGGTTCACCCCGACGGTCGTTTTGTTATAGACTTTGTTATAAAGGGCTTTTTTAGGATCTCGGATGTAGCCCATCCCTTTTTTTCCGTAGAAGGGATTGATTTGCTTTTTGACTTGGCGTTTCCATTTGCCAGCGGTACGTGCTTTAAGTGATTTTTTTAGACTGGGTTTGCGGATGCCGAACTTCATGTGATCACTCCTCGTATTGTAAGCTCATTTTACCATAGTTGATTTCTAAGAGATAAAAGGGTGAGTGCATTCCTTTTCGTTCACAGGGTTGAATAACGTATAATTAAGCTATGAATAACGCTTTGAAGGAGGGCTAAGTATGTTCACGGATCGACGCTTGACTGAAGCGTATGAAAAAGCAAAAAATGTTTATTTTGATGACGACTCACGTATTGTATTTATGAGCGATGCGCATAGGGGAGACGGTAGTGTCTCAGATGAATTTTTGAAAAGCCGCAATATTTTTGTGCACGCTTTAAATGAGTATTATGCAAATAATTATACGTTTATTGAAATTGGTGACGGAGAAGAGCTGCTTGAGTATTCAGAGTTTGAATACATAAAAAATGCTCATCCAGATGTTTATTCAATGATTAAAAATTTTTATGACGATGACCGCTACATTCGGATATTCGGCAACCATGACATTTATCTGAAGAATCCGAAATATGTTAAAAAACACTTGGACATCAACTATGATGAATTCACGGAAACATTCTTTGATTTCTTGAAAGGCATCGAACCGCTGGAAGCTATTATCTTGAAACATCGTTTAACAAGTCAGGAGTTGTTTGTCATTCACGGTCATCAGGGCGATGCGCCTAATGATCAATTCTGGTTTTTCACCATGCTTTCAATCAAATATTTCTGGCGGTTTTTCCACCGCTTTGGCATGAAAAATCCGGCAAGTCCGGTAAAAAATGTTTCCAGACGTCATAAAATCGAACGCAACTACAGTAAATGGATCATTGAACATCAGCGACCGCTGATTTGCGGTCACACGCACCGTTTTAAATTTCCTAAAGATAAAAAAATCCCTTATTTCAATACAGGGTGCGGGATTTATCCAGCCAGTATCACAGCGATCGAACTCACCGAAGGCATGATACGCTTGGTGCGTTGGAAAGAATATGTCAATGATAGGGGCTTCTTATACATCAAACGTGAAACGATGAGAGGTCCCGAACCGATTGAGGCTTTTGATACAAGAAAACCACAGCCGGTTGTGGAATATTTGTCTGAGCTTAAAAAACAGCGCGTGAAAAAAACGCGGGAAGAACGTGAGGCCTTTAGAGAAGAAGAGATGCGTGAAGACGTTGATTGAGCATGATACGATGAAATTTGAAAAAATGCAGGAAAAAAATATCCCTCAGGTTGCTGAGCTTTTAAGTAAAGCGTTTGCGGAAAAATTTACGGAAAAGACGGGCTTATCCAAAGAAACAGCCAAAACACTCATGAAGCTACTCTGGTTAGAAGAACATGAGATGTTTGGGATGCAACCTTACGTTTTGAAAGAAGCAGACGAGGTGGTGGGAACTTTTGGCGTCACGCTGAACCAACGGAAAAAAACTACTGTTTCTTTTGTTGCGAAAGTTCTGGCAGTCGTTCGTGCCTTAGAAATGAAGCAGTTGCTGCTTTTCGCGAAAGAAGCATTGAAAACTAGCCGTAACCCAGACAGAGATGAACTCTACATTGACTTTATTACCGTGAAGGAATCCAGACGAAATCAGCATATCGGTCACCGTCTGATGGAAGAAATCGAGTAGTTAAAAAAGGACCATACTGAAATAAATAAACTGAGTTTATACGTTTTAAAAGACAACGCGCGTGCTAGGTATTTGTACACGAAATACGGCTTTAAAGAAGATCGTAAATAGGAACGGTCTTCATACTATTTTATGGTGAAAAAATAAAGTGCATTTATAAATAACGGACTGAAGCATCCAGGATATTGGATGCTTTATTTATTTTTAGAACATTTGATAAGTCACACTACTTTTTAATCTGATTCTTTGCTATAGTGGAGTAATGACAAATAACATGTCAAACAAATAGAAAATTGAAGGAGGGAATCCAGATGGAAAAAAGAGAACATTATGGATTAAGTACAGCTATTTCGATGATCGTCGGAATAAGTATCGGTTCGGGAATATTTTTCAAATCCGATGATATATTACAGGCAACCGGTGGGAGTGTTTGGTTAGGCATCTTAGTCTTCCTGATTGGTGCATTCTGTGTTATTTTTGGCAGTATTACGATGTCTCAATTAGCCAGTCGATCCAAAAAAAGAGGAGGAGTCATCTCCTATTATGAAGAGTTTGTTTCACCCCGTTTTGCGAGTGCCTTTGGGTGGTTTCAACTGTTCGTGTATTTTCCAACTATTACGGCTGTGGTGAGTTGGGTTTCAGGCATTTATACCATTTCTTTATTAAATTTGACTCCTACGCTGGAACTACAAACACTACTGGGATTTGGTTATTTAAGCTTTTTCTTCTTAATGAATTATATGTCGTATAAACTTGGTGGTCGTTTTCAAAATATCACGACTGTTGTCAAAATGATTCCTTTGATTGGGGTCGCATTGATCGGTTTATTCTGGTCACAAGGGACACCGGCTTTACCCGAAGGTGTTGCAGTAGTAGAATCCAGCGCTGTTGGCTGGGGTTTCCTGGCTGCACTGGCACCGATCGCCTTTTCATTTGACGGGTGGATCGTGTCAACTTCCATCACGCAGGAAGTGAAGCAGCATCATAAAAACATGCCAATCGCCTTGACGGTTGGACCGCTTATAGTACTCGCTGTGTATCTGGCCTTTTTCTTAGGTATGATTGCCATTGTCGGAACAGAATATATTTTATCCGCAGGGGATCAGGCCATCAGTCAAATTGGCTACTCCATATTTGGCGCAAGCGGAGAGAAAATTCTCTTGACCTTTGTATTGATAGCCATCCTAGGCGTAGTTAACGGCATCTCACTTGGATACATTCGATTGCCGCAAACATTGGCATCTAAAAGTATGATACCGTTTAGTGAGAAGATTGCCCAAATAAGTGATAAAGAAGGACTGTCACCTTATGCTGCGCTATCTGCCTATTTGATCACCGTCTTTTGGCTCGTCGTGCATTTCTTGACCATGAGATTTGATGTATTAGCGGGCGGAGACATCAGTGAAATTGCAATCGTCTTTAGTTACGTGGCATACATTTTACTTTACGTTAAAGTCATGGGACTGAAAAAAACTGGCGTCATCAAGAGCACCTTTTTAGGGACTGTTGCACCCGTTCTAGGTGTCATCGGTTCACTTGTCATTTTACTTGGGGGAGTCATCTCCAATCCGGTCTACAGTCCAGTGTTCTTGCTCTTCTCAGGAGCTGTCTGTGTACTAGGCTATCTGTATGGTGTTAGAGGCAAGAGCAGCGAAGATTTGTCGCTGTGATCAAGAAAGAGTTCTGCGCAGAAAACTTTACAAATGTACCCGAAGCGATTGAATTGGGGATCGACCGTATTGAACTGTGCGACAAGCTGGATGTGGGTGGAACAACACCAACAGACGCTGTTCAGTTAGAAACCATACGGTACGCGCATCCACGTGGCGTAGACGTCGTTTCCATGATCAGACCGCGTGGTGGATCGTTCGTTTATAGCGAGGCTGAAAAAAGTCAAATGCTTGAACAAGCTACGCAGGCAATAAAGAATGGTTCAGATGGCATTGTTTTCGGTTGTTTAACTGAGCAGGGAGCTATCGATAAAACGTTTGTGGAAACACTGATCCGCATTGCCGGATCCAGACAAAGCGTTTTCCATATGGCTTTTGATGCTATCCCAAAAGAAAAACAACCCGAAGCATTAGACTGGTTGATCGAGGCCGGGTGTACCCGACTACTAACCAGAGGCGGGACAACCGGATCTGCCTTACAGCACAAAGAAGTCATTAACGCCTTGATCGAACGAGCCGGGTCACAGATGGAAATTCTGCCCGGTGGCGGCATTACTTTTGAGAACCTCAATGAGGTTGAAGTGGAGATTCGTGCGACTCAATTTCATGGCACTCAAATCGTGCCATTGACGCACATTAAATAAGTTTAATAAAAGTGTTGACAGATGATCGAGTAATCTGTTAAGATTCTAATCATTAAAGGAAAACAAAAAAATAATGAGAAATAAATGAGCGTTGAAAAGATAAGTACAGATCAGAGTATCATCTCAGAGAGCTTCCGTTGGGTGAAAGGGAGCATGATAATCGATTTGGAAAATGGTCTTTGAGCAGAAGTAGTGAGTGATGTCATGAGCTATTTCCGGTTGCACCCGGTACAGTGCCACAGTATGCAGGAGCCGTTTTGGACTTCTAAGTACTGGTAGAGGTTGTTTTAGTGATAAAGCAACAAACAAAGGTGGAACCGCGCTAACTTAACTAAATTAGTCGCCCTTTTTGAGTCAGAGGACTCGAAAAGGGCGTTTTTTATTGTCTGAAACAATTGGAAGGAGTGAGACGATTGATTACATTAAAGGGAATTAATAAAACATATGAAAGTAAAGCCGGTCGTTTTGAAGCGGTTAAAGAAGTGAATCTAACCATAAATAAAGGCGAAATTTTTGGTTTTGTAGGTTACTCAGGCGCAGGTAAGAGTACGCTTCTTCGCTTGATAAACGGCCTGGAATTACCATCAGCAGGAACGGTGCAATTGGAGGACAAACTATTATCCGAACTAAATAAAAAAGCGATTCGGCAAGAACGTCATTCGATCGGTATGATTTTTCAGCACTTCAATCTTCTCTGGAGTCGAACGGTACTAGAAAATGTGATGTTTCCACTGGAAATTGCCAAAGTAGAGAAAGCAAAACGCATCAAAAAAGCGGAAGACTTGATTCAACTGGTTGGGTTGTCAGGCAAGGAAAATGCGTATCCGGCGCAGCTGAGCGGAGGAGAAAAACAGCGTGTCGGTATTGCCAGAGCACTAGCGAATGATCCAAAAGTGCTGCTCAGTGATGAAGCTACGAGTGCCTTGGACCCGCAGACGACCGATGAAGTGTTGGAGCTGCTTGAAAAAATCAATCGGGAACTGAACGTCACGATCGTTTTGATCACACATGAGATGGAAGTGGTTCGAAAAATTTGTAACCGCGTCGCCGTAATGGACTCAGGCATCATTGTTGAAGAAGGCCCAGTTTTAGATGTCTTCAAGCATCCAAAAAATCCGGTGACCCAGCGTTTCGTCAAACAGGACCGTGAGATAGATAAGAAAGAAACACAAACAGCACTAAAAGAATTACAAAGACTCTACCCGGAAGGCAATATCGTTCAGCTCTTGTTTGAAGGCGGGAACGTGAACGTGCCATTCATTACGCAGGTCAGTCGCGAGACCGGGGTCGATGTTAATATCATCCAAGGCAGTATTCAGTCCACGCACGAAATACCGATGGGGACGTTAGTGGTGCAGCTGCTTGGAACAAAGGACGAACGTCAGGCCGCGTTAACTTTACTGGCTACGTATCCAATCGAAGTGGAGGTGCTCGGACATGCTGACTAATTCAATTCAAACGGGAAATATCTTTCTAGACTATTTAGATTTTGAATCGATCGCCTGGGACCGGGTCTGGGTTGCAACGAGAGAAACGCTTTACATGGCCAGTATTTCGGTTATCGCTGTTTTTTTCTTAGGGATCTTGCTCGGGTTACTGTTATATGAGACCCGAAACAGTTCGTCAATATTCGCCGTCATTTTATATAAAGTTGTCGCCTTTTTAGTCAATGTATTTCGCTCGATTCCTTTTATCATTTTGATTGTCTTGCTGATACCTTTTACAAAAGCGATAGTGGGAAGTATGACAGGACCGACTGCGGGCTTACCTGCGCTCATCTTGTCGGCCGCACCGTTTTATGGACGACTGGTTGAAACTGGTTTGAGAGAAGTGGATAAAGGGGTCATCGAAGCCGCTGAAGCGATGGGCTCAACCAAATGGGAAATCATCAAAAAAGTTTACATCCCGGAAAGTCTGCCTAGTATCGTTGCAGGCATTACAGTCACAGCCATTTCACTTGTAGGCTATACAGCCATGGCGGGTGTGATCGGTGCAGGCGGCTTAGGAAATCTGGCTTATTTAGAAGGGTTCCAACGCAGTCGCCCGAACGTCACGCTTGTTGCGACAGTGATCATCTTACTCATTGTGTTCATTATTCAATTTATCGGAGACACATGGGTCACAAAAATTGATAAACGGTAATAAATGATTTTATAAAAATTAAAAAATAAGAATTAAGGGGAGAAAGAGGATGAATAAAATTAAAGGGTTAGTTATTTTAAGTAGTGCCTTACTATTAGCAGCATGTGGTAACGGAGAAGAAGAAAGTGTTGAAGAGTCACAGACATTGACGGTTGGTGCAACCAATGTCCCGCATGCCGAAATTTTAGAATTTGCAAAACCACTGTTGGCAGAAGAAGGGATCGAATTAACGATCGAGACCTACAATGATTATGTCATTCCAAACCTAGCTCTTTCTGATGGCGACTTGGATGCCAACTACTTCCAGCATGTGCCTTATTTTGAAGGACAAGTGGCAGAAAATGATTATGATTTCGTCAACGCCGGTGGTATTCATTTGGAACCACTAGGGGCTTATTCTAACCGCTATGATGACTTAAGCGACTTGCCTGAAGGGGCAACGGTTCTGACCAGTAACAGTGTCGCCGATCACGGCCGTGTCTTGAGTGTCCTGGTGGATGCCGGACTGATCGAAGTCGATGATTCGATTGAACTGGTGGATGCTAGCTTTGATGATATTACTGCAAACGACCTGGATCTGCAATTTGAATATGAATACGATGCGGCTCTACTGCCAACACTTTATGCAGAAGATGAAGGAGACTTGTTCTTCATCAACTCCAACTTCGCAGTGGACCAGGGTATCAGCCCGGTTGATGACGCTATTGCCTTGGAAAACACTTCATCACCTTATGCCAATATCATTGCCGTTCGTTCAGAAGACGAAAATGATGAACGCATTGCCAAACTCGTCGAAGTGTTACGTTCAGAAGAAACGCAGGACTTCATCTTGGAAACATGGGATGGCGCTGTCCTTCCAGTGGATGAGTAATAAATAGAACGGTAAAGATTAAATTTCCCCAAAGATTCGATGCTTATCTTTACTTCCTTCCTGGCTTCTTTAAAATAGGAGATAAGGAAAAAAGTAAGAGCTAAACGAAGGGAAGAGTAATTAGATGAGTAAAGTATATATCGCAGGTGCAAAACGCACGCCGATCGGTTCATTTCTAGGCGCTTTGAAAGACGTTTCTGCTTCAGACTTAGGTAGCTACGCTATCAAAGGTGTGCTTGAACAAAGCGGCATCAGACACGAAGACATTGACGAAGTGGTGCTGGGGAACGTTTTGCCCGCAGGACAAGGGCAGGGCGTTGCCCGTCAGGCGTCGATCAAGGCAGGTATTCCTGTCGAAGTCCCCGCTTATTCGTTGAACATGGTCTGCGGCAGTGGTCTGAAAACCGTGATCAACGCGTATATGGGTGTTAAATCGGGAGAGTACCAGGCAATCATTGCCGGCGGAACAGAATCGATGAGTCAGGCGCCTTATCTTATTCCCGGCAGCACGCGTTCGGGACACAAGATGGCTGGGTACAAAGTGGGTGACCACATGCTGGATGATGCCTTGACCGATGCGTTTGAAGGGTATCATATGGGGGTAACGGCTGAAAATATTGTCGAACGCTACGGTATCACGCGTGAAGAGCAGGACAACTTTGCAATCACGTCTCAAAAACGCGCGATCGAAGCGATAGATAACGGCTCATTCAAGGACGAAATCGTCCCGGTCGAAACCAGCGTAAGTCGCGAAACAGTCGTAGTTGACACGGATGAATTCCCTAACCGTAAAACAACGATAGACAAGCTGAACAGCCTGCGTCCGGCTTTCAAAAAAGACGGTTCCGTGACGGCTGGAAATGCATCCGGCATCAACGATGGCGCCAGTGCCAGCTTAGTTGTCGGTGAAGAATACATGGAAGCGAACGGTTTGAAACCACTGGTTGAAATTGTAGCTATTGGCCAGGGTGGTGTCGATCCCTCTGTTATGGGACTCGGTCCGACACCGGCGATCAAGCAGGCGATGAAAAAAGCCGGCATCGACTTCAAAGATATCGATATTTTCGAGTTGAACGAAGCGTTCGCTTCACAAAGCTTGGGCGTCTTGAAAGAAATTACCGATGCCTTTGACGTCAGCAAAGACTACATGCTCGAACGTACGAATCTAAACGGGGGAGCGATTGCCTTAGGCCATCCCGTTGGTGCCAGTGGGAACCGTATTCTAGTGACACTGATTCATGCTTTGAAACAGCGCGGATTGAAATATGGTCTGGCTTCGCTCTGTATTGGTGGCGGAATGGGTGTCGCAGTACTCGTTAAAAATACGGATTCAGAATAAAAATGTTGACAAGTGGTCAGCCCCGATATATTATTGAGTTGAGAAAACTAAATAGTCTTCAGGGCAGGGTGTAAGTCCCTACCGGTGGTAAAGCCCACGAGCCGCAAAGCAGATTCGGTTAAATTCCGAAGCCGACAGTATAGTCTGGATGAAAGAAGACAGTATAAATGACACAACTATGAGTCTAAATGATCCAAGCGGATTTTTTTAGTCAAACTGACGTTGTATTTTGAATGCCCTGGAATTTATATTCCAGGGCATTTTTATATAGCAGCACTCCTCTACTGATAAATAGGGAGTGTCTCATAAGTGTGGCAGGAAATATATTTGTGTTGCCCTGAATCTGAAAAGATTGAGGGCTTTTTTTATGCCGTGAAAGGATTTTATGATGGATATCAACTATATGGAACGTGCTTTAGAATTAGCTGGAAAAGGCAGAGGGTTTACGTCACCCAATCCCATGGTCGGAGCCGTCATCGTCAAAGATGGCAGGATCATTGGGGAAGGTTACCATGAAAAAGTGGGCGAGGCACATGCTGAAGTCAATGCGATCCAGTCGGCCACAGAATCTGTCGAAGGAGCCACCATTTATGTCACGCTTGAACCGTGTTCGCACTATGGCAAGACGCCGCCTTGCTCAAATTTGATCATTGAAAAGAAACTTAAAAAAGTAGTGGTTGCGGCGACGGATCCCAATCCGCTCGTATCCGGTAGAGGACTCGCGCGTCTGAGAAAAGCAGGTGTCGAAGTCATCGAAGGAGTACTGGAAGAAAAGAGCAATCAATTAAATGAAATATTCAATCAATACATCACAACGAGAATGCCCTTTGTCTTGATGAAATATGCCATGTCTTTAGATGGAAAGATCGCCACGGCAACAGGAGAGTCCAAATGGATCTCTTCCGAACAGTCGAGAGAACACGCGCATCAGTTAAGGGGCTATCTCTCGGGAATTATGGTGGGGATAGGAACCGTATTGAAAGACGATCCGTTACTCACTTGCCGCGTACCCGGTTACTCTGATCCGATCCGAATCGTACTGGACAGTCAGCTGCGCATCCCACTTGAATCCAAGATTTTAATGAATCAGGATGAGGCACCAACGCTTGTTATTACGACCGAAAAAGCGTCGACGAGTAAACGAAAGCAACTGAAAGATTTGGGCGTCGAGATTCTCATCGTTCCTTTACGCAAAGGGAAAGTGGACTTGAAAAAGGCTCTGGCCCTACTCGGGGAAAAAGAAATCGACAGCATCCTGCTTGAAGGCGGAGGCACACTGAATGCGGCTGCTTTGGAAGCGGGGATCGTAAACAAAGTAAACATTTATATCGCCCCAAAAATAATAGGGGGCACACATGCCATCGCTCCGATCATGGGTCAAGGTGTGGAAACAATGAAAGAGGCATTTGCTATTACATCAATGCAAGTCACACAATTAAATGAAGATATATTTATAGAAGGCTATATACAGGAGGGAAACTAAATGTTTACAGGTATTGTAGAAGAAATTGGAGAACTGAAAAACATAAATCAAGGTGCCCGATCAAGCACATTGACGATCAAAGCCAACAAGGTGCTGGAAGACACTAAAATCGGAGACAGCATCATGACGAATGGTATCTGTCTGACCGTCACCAGCATGACGGCTCATGCATTTACCGTTGACGTGATGTCGGAAACACTGAACCGGACGTCTTTAGGCAGCATGTCCAGCGGCAGCAAAATCAATCTTGAACGTGCACTGAATTTACAAACCCGCTTAGGCGGACATATGGTCAGTGGCCACATAGATGGCACAGGCGTCATCTCTGAATATAGAAAAGATGATAATGCGGTTTGGGTCACCATTCAGGCGAGTCCGGATGTGCTGCGCTATGTTATCGAAAAAGGTTCGATCGCCATTGACGGCATCAGTTTGACCGTAGCGGCAGTATCCGATACGGACTTCAAAGTTTCAATCATCCCGCATACCGCTGAAGAGACGACACTACTTAAGCATAAAACCGGGGATAAAGTCAATCTAGAAGTTGATTTAATAGGGAAATATGTCGAGAAATTATTAGGTTTATCTTCTGAAAAAGATGTCAAAAAAAATACATTAACCGAAGCACTTTTAAAAAACAACGGCTTTTCATAATAAAGACAGGAGTGAATAGATGTTTGATAAAATCGAAGACCTATTAGAAGATTTGAAACAAGGGAAAAATGTGATCATCGTCGATAATGAGGATAGAGAAAACGAAGGAGACATCGTTTGTGCCGCTGAATTTGCGACACCTGAAAATGTCAACTTCATGACATTATATGCGCGCGGATTGATTTGTATGCCCATGACGAAAGATTACACAAAAAAACTGGGACTTTCTCAAATGAGCTTATACAACACCGATGATCATACGACAGCTTTCACCGTTTCTATTGATTATAAAGATACCCTGACAGGCATATCGGCAATGGAACGTTCAATGACAGCCATAAAAGCAGTTGAAGAGAGCAGTCGACCTGAAGACTTCAAAAGACCGGGACACATGTTTCCACTGGAAGCAGTGGATGGTGGGGTATTAAAAAGAATCGGTCATACTGAAGCGACGGTCGACTTGATGCGATTGGCAGGTCTGAAACCCGCAGGACTATGTTGTGAAATCATGAAAGTCGATGGTTCAATGGCTCGAAGAGACGACTTGATCGAACTTGCCAAAGAACACCAGTTGAAAATCGGAACGATTACTGACTTGGTCGAGTACAGAAAAGCAAACGAACAGCTCATTTTTAGAGAATCAAAAGCTAAATTACCTACTAAATACGGCGACTTTGATATTTATGCCTATCAGCATAAATTCACAGGTGAACATCATGTCGCTTTAGTTAAAGGTGATGTGTCCGACGGCGAACCGGTACTATGCCGAATTCATTCAGAATGTTTGACTGGCGACGTCTTCGGTTCGAAAAAATGTGACTGCGGACAGCAGCTCGATACTGCTTTGACCAAAATCGCTGAAGAAGGTCGGGGTGTTTTAGTTTATATGCGTCAGGAAGGACGAGGCATTGGCCTGGTCAATAAGATCAAAGCTTATGCATTACAGGACCAAGGACACGACACGATCGATGCCAACTTGTTGCTCGGGTTACCTGTAGATTCTAGAGAGTATTATGAATGCAAACAAATCTTTGATGATCTAGGTGTCAATCGTTTAAACCTGATGACGAACAACCCTTTGAAAGTAGCTACGCTGGATAAATATGGGATGAAAATAGAAAAAAGAATCCCTATTCAAAGTAAAATAAATGATGAGGATAGATATTATCTCACTACCAAAAAAGAAAAATTTGGTCATTATTTAGATCTTTAAAATAAGATGAACAAGAGTTTAAATACAAAATATAAACCTAAATTGGAAGGAATGGATGACAATAATGAATACAATCGAAGGACAGTTGATCGCAAAAGATTTGAAAATAGGAATAGTTGTAGCGAGGTTCAATGCTTTTATCGGATCGAGATTACTTGAAGGAGCCGTTGATACACTGAGAAGACATGGTGTAGACGAATCAGATATCGACGTCGCCTGGGTCCCCGGCGCATACGAAATTCCGCTGGTTGCTAAAAAAATGGCGGGTTCCAATCGTTACGATGCCATCATAACTTTGGGTGCAGTCATAAGAGGTGCAACCTCACATTACGACATCGTGTGTTCAGAGGTAGCTAAAGGCGTCGCTTCAGCGTCAGACAGTACGGGCGTACCAGTGATGTTTGGAGTGTTGACAACCGACACGATCGAACAGGCTATCGAACGTGCCGGAACAAAAGCCGGCAATAAAGGCTCAGATGTAGCCGTTGGAGCTATAGAAATGGCAAACTTGTTGAAGAAGCTTTCTTAATGAAAGACTTGGAAAATGTAAAGACCATCATTTTTGATTATGATGGCACCCTTCACGACAGCAGCAAGATCTATATTCCGGCCTTTATGAAGGCGTACGACTATCTTGTGGACCATGACAAAGCCCCTGAAAAGAAATTTCAGGATAATGAAATCACACAATGGCTAGGCTACAGTAAAAAAGCAATGTGGGAGCTTTTTATGCCCAATTTAGAAGAACCTTATAAAACAGACGCATCGACGATCATCGGACAGACAATGGTGGAAAAAATCAGCAGGCGTGAAGCGTATTTATATCCGAATGCTATAGACACACTGGCGTATTTAAAGGAAAAATACACGCTGATCTTTTTGAGTAACTGCTCCATTGACTACATGGAATCTCATGCGGACATGTTTAATTTGAAAGAGTATTTTACGGCTATGTACTGTACAGAAATGTATGAGTTTAAAAAGTCCAAGAAGGAAATAGTCGCAGGCTTGAAAGATAAGTATCCGGCCGATTATGTGGTTGTCGGAGACAGACATCAGGATCTAAAAGTGGGAGAGCTGGACGCAACCTACGCGATCGGTTGTTCCTACGGGTTTGGTCAAGCAGAAGAACTCAAACAAGCAGATATCTTGATTGAGGATATAAGTGAACTTGAAAAGTATCTTTAATGGAAAAGGCATGATCAGATTTTTATTCTGATTATGCCTTTTAAATTAGCACAAAGAGGAATCCTGCACTTACGACCCCAACCAGGAAACCTTTCAGATCACCTTCCCGTTCAGAAGGAAGTTCGTGTTTCACTACGTTCAGGGTCATGGCTCCTGTCACAAAAGCTTCCACGCTTCCAATAAAGTATTCTGGGAAATCGGTCCATTGGCCAATAATGAACCCGGCAAAAATGCTTAAAGAAAGGAAATGCCTGCCGTAATGATCATAGGCTTCCTCATGGTGAAGACGGAGTCCCCAGTCATTGGTGATGAAATGAAGGGAGAACGCAATGAAGAATATGAGAAGAGAGGTATCCATATCTTCGAGGTGCGTAAGCAAGTACCCGATCATCATGTTATAGAGTGAGAAGAAGCCGATATGTGCCCAAAAGAGAGTAGATTCGATCACGTTAGGCTTTGTGATTTCTTCGACTTCATATGCACGCGCAATGAGACGGTCCAATGTATAAACAAGCACCAAACCACTAAGCGCCACTATATATAAGGCATAATGCATGACGTGTCCTTCTAGCCAGTGTATCTCCTGTTCGGCGATTTTTTGAGAATGCGCGACTTGAGGCCATAAATGCAGAAACACGTAGGAAATCCCGACACCAGCAGAAAAAGAAATGAAACGGCGCAGGCCGATTTTTTGAAATTTCAAATGAATAGAGAAAAAATGAATCAGTACAAAAGCTAGCATAATTAAGCCTGATAAAAGCATAAAGTCGCGTCAGACAACGCTGACACTTCCCACCTTTCGTCTATATAATGTAAAGTTACCTAGAGTGTACCTTATTTTCACTGAAAAAACGACTATCGTCCGTTGTTGCATAAATACATACAAAAAAGATGACGTTTTGCTTTCTAAAGAGTATGCTATAACTAAAGAAAACTTCTCGAAAAGATGATTTTACATAATCAATAATACCGGGGAACGTTAAAATGGATTTCAGTTTGAGAAAGTGAGGATAAAAGATGCTTACTAAAGGACAAAGAATGGGAGAGCATACCCAAGTTGACTGGATGGTTTTGAGCAACCCAACGTCTTTGGAACATCAAACACTGATGACTGAATTGGGTTTGCCTTCGCCATTTTTTGAACGAAAACAGGAAAAAGAGATGGCGAGTTTTCACTCGTATTATACTCATCTAAATGAAGAGGGATTTGTTTTGCATATTCCTCTTTGGGAAGGTGAAGATTTCTCTCGTTTGACTATGGCCTCTCACTCGCTGACCAGTTATTTCACACCTAAAGGGATATTGATTTGGACTGAAAAAAATCAGCACGAACAAGCCGTATCAGCAGTAGAAAGAGCTATAGCACCGATAAATTATATTTATGATGAAATCATGAAAGAATATCGGAAGCTCTCAATTGTCCTGGATAAGCTTCAGAAACGTATTGTAGATATGGAAAGTCAGACTAAAATAAAAGCGAATCGGGATGTGCTGTTGCAGTTAACAACTTTGGAACAAGAAGTTGTTATCGTGTCGAGTCGATTGGATGATTATGAAGAAAGTTTAAATCGTTTTTTGAATCATCTCTTGGTAAAAAGGAGTTTAAGTGTAAATTACAGAGAAGATATTCGGTTAGCAATAAAGAAAGCCCATTTCCGGATTCACTTATATAAAGATCTCGTTGAATCGACGAGCGGACTACTTTCGGATAGTATCGACAACAAGCTTAATACGATTATGGAGTATCTGCAGACTTGGGCACTAGTTATTTCGATTCCGACATTGATTTTTAGTTTATATGGTATCAATACCGGGGGGCTAATTGGGAGAGAAACGCCACACCAGTCTTGGGTAGTAATATTGATTGCAGTACTATTAGGTGCAGTGACCGCCTGGTGGCTTAAGAAAAAAGAATTCAAATAAAGGGTCAAATTAGAATATCGAACGACTTTCCGGTTAACTAATGTTAACAAAAAAATTAAGGAGGTTTATATATGAACGGTAAAAAATTAAGGAAATAATCGACAGATCGCATCATATCAGGAGTATGTGGAGGGGTTGCCGAATTCTTTGGCATTTCGTCACTAGCAGTGAGACTTTTATTTATAATAATCCCATCCAATTTAATTCTCTATATTATTCTTGCGATTATTATGCCCGAAGATTATGATGAATATTGATCGGAAATAAGTGAAACACGAAGATTTCTTCAAAGGTGTTTCATGATAGTTTTACCTGAAAGACTAGGAATAATAGAAAATGCGTTCACCGGCTGGTTTATGAACAGCTAGTGAACGCATTTTTTTATTTATATTCTACCAGTTATTTTATGAAAAAATAATCGAGTTCGGATAAGCTTCCGTACGGATAAGCTTCCGTAGAAGGTGAGATCAGAAGGGTTGAACTCTATTCAACTTGACGGATTTTTAATTAGATGCATGAATCTAAATTTTTTGTGAATAAATGAATGGTTTTTTCCACTTCGCTTTTTTTGTAATTCGTCTTGTCACACACCAAATAAAAATCTTGATAGAGGTAAGCGTCTTTGATCGTAATCGTTTCAAGGGTCTGATTCTTAAGTTCTTCGATAACAGATATAGCATAAAGAAAACCGATGCCTTTGTTTTCTGCGATATAATTTTTTAACAGAGCAATATTACCGATCCGCGTTTTTTGCTTGAACTGGTTACAGGACAGTCCTTGCTTATGCATAAAATTTTCGACACTATCACACACACCAGAACCTTGTTCGCGAGATAATAAATTCTCGGAAAATAAATCTGCTAATGCCACTGTTTTACCGGCTAGTGGATGTTCAGACGAGCAAGCTAGGACCACACTGTCGCGATAAAAGGTGCGCGTATAGTATTTGTCTGTATCAACAGGTCCCGAAATGAAAGCATACTTTATTTTATTTTCTTCGAGCAGTTTTAACAACTGGGTCGTGTTGTCAACGACCAAATCGATTTTCAAATCAGGAATGTTCAGGAGTTCTGTATAGAAAGGGATATAGTACTCTCCGATCGTTCGGCTAGCTCCTAATGTTAACTGATAAGTGGGAATTTCTCCTGAGAGGTGAGACTTTATATCTTCAATTTTAGCAGTTAACTCTTCTATTTTTGTTTTTAAATATGTTCCGTTTTGGGTCAACGTTAAGTGTCTATCTTGATAATTGAAAAGTTTAATATTCAGTTGCTGTTCGATATGTTGAATATGTTTTGTAACGGCTGGTTGACTAAGCGATAATTTTTTTGCTGCTTTAGTGTAATTGAGTTCGTTTGCAACCATTAAAAAAGTTTGATAACGGTAATCCAGCATCTCGAGTTACTCCTACTTTCTTTATACATAGTCGTTCGTACGTTAATTATAACATGACAAATATGTATGAACAACTTGTCAGCATTGTTAAATCAATCACAATGTGACGATTATTTATTGTGAAACAAAAAATAAAGTAAGCGTTTTTAAGGTAGGATTGAATGCGTCGCTATTCTTTTATGGTATAGAAGCATTCTAAAACGCTATTGTACAACGTTTGATGTATTGCGTATAGTTATAGATGCGAAGAGAACCACGGGAACATTAGTGAAAACATTCACTATATTTTAATAGTTATTGTTTTATTAATATCTTTTCTGCAGTTTTCTAAATATTATTTGGAGGTAAGGATATGGCTCAATCAAGTGTATTAGTAAAAAGAAAGACAGCTTCATATGTTCAACCATTTCTTGGTTTTGGATTAGTTATAACAATGGCTTTATTTAGTGGGTATCTAAATTCTTTATCAGCTAGTCTACCTGTGTATTTATTTGCCGGGCTTATTTTAGGGTACACGTTGACCCGAGCAAGATTTGGTTTTGCCGGAGGAATAAAGCGAATCTATATGCGAGGTGAGGGCAGTTTGTCTAAAGCTTTGCTTGTCTTGCTGTTCGTTACAGCGTTAGTGACCATGGGTATTCAATGGCAGGCAGCTCAAAATGGAGCGGTACCTGCGTATCTTGCAGCCGAGGGCGCATCTGTCATACCGGGAACAGGTAACGTTTTTTTCACTAATATTGCAACCATTATTGGTGGATTTATTTTCGGTATGGGCATGATGTTAGCTGGAGGTTGTGGATCGGGTACGCTTGCTGACTTTGGAGAAGGTTCAGGAAGAGCGTTGATAGCCTTTATCTTCTTTGTTTTTGGTACCGCACCTGGACATTTCATGAGACAAGTCGTCGACACTACGGCTGTTGGTAAAATAGGTATTCAATTACACCTTCCGCAAGTACTGGGATATTTTGGTTCACTATTACTTGTTGTCAGTTTATTGGGAGTATTGTATTGGATTATTGTGAAATACGAAAATAAACGTAAAGCTGAAGGAACATACATGGATCCCAAAGGAGATTATGAGGAATTTGAAAAACCTTTAATTTCTGATGAGCAAACACCGTTCTTTAGTCACCAAACGTATCATAAGCTGTTCATACAGAGATGGAGTTTTACTTTAGGGGCTTTGGTTTTGGCTTTTGGCGCGTTGTTCGTTTTAGTCACAACCAATAAAAACTGGGGAGTGTCTACTGCCTTATTGACCTGGAATGTAGCTATATTTGAACAATTAGGCATTCAACTGCCAGCCGAGTATTTTGGCTCGCACATCGATAAAGTTCAAGCAGGTCTTCTCAATGATGGAGGAACCATTCGCAATATTGGATTGATTTTCGGATGCACGATCGCATTCTTGTTAGCAAACCGCTTTAAATTTGATTTTAATATCAATAAAAAAGATGCGGGATATTTCGCACTTGGTGGATTGATGCTGGGATTTGGCTCACGATTTGGATTGGGATGTAATATCGGAGCGATGTATGCTTCGATTTCCAGTTTTTCCATCTCAGGCTGGTTCTTCTTAGTGGCTATGACATTAGGTGGTATTGTCGGAATGAAAGTATATGCTGGAAAAGTTAGCATATTACCACATCGCATGAGAAAATAAGTAAAACACAGGAGGAAATTTAATAATGAGTAAAAAAGTATTGATTGTTGGTGGCGTTGCCGGAGGAGCATCCGTTGCTGCTCGCGTTAGAAGATTAGATGAACAGGCTGAAATAATTATGTTTGAAAAAGGACCTTATGTATCATTTTCAAACTGCAGTATTCCGTTTCATATAAGTGGTGACATTGAAGATTCACAAGATTTGGTGTTGATGTGCCCAAATGGATTTGAAACACAATACAATATCGATGCTCGTGTGCACAATGAAGTGATGAGTATCAACCGCGAAGATAAAACAATTGAAGTGAAAAATCATGAAACTGGAGAATCCTATGTCGAATCATACGATGTACTCTTTTTATCTCCCGGAGCTAAAGCGATTTTGCCACAAAGCATAAAAGGGATTAATGAAGCACATGTTTTCGTGATGAAGACTGTGCCTGATGTAGAAGCATTGACAAATTACACAAAAGCAAATAATGTAAAAGAAGTTGCCGTTGTTGGTGGAGGCTACATTGGCTTGGAAGTAGCAGAAAACCTTAAAAAAGCTGGGTTTGCAGTCACGATAATTGAGGCTCAAAATCAAGTAATGGCACCAATGGATTATGACATGGTTCAAATGATTAACAGAGAGATCATGAAAAATGGGATAGATTTGATTTTAGAAGATGCCGTTACAGAAATAGGTTCTGACCGTGTTTTCCTTCAATCAGGAAAAGAAGTCAAGGCTCAGGCAGTTGTGATGGCCATCGGTGTGCGTCCTGAAACGACGTTAGCTGTTGATGCCGGTTTAGAGTTGGGTATGACGGGAGCAATAAAAGTCAATCATCATTATCAAACAACTGATCCAGCTATCTATGCTGTTGGTGACGCAATTGAAAGCACGTGTTTCTTTACACGCAAAAAAATGGTGCTGACATTGGCAGGTCCTGCTCAGCGACAAGCACGTGCAGCAGCCGATCACGTATATGGTAGGACTTATCTAAATACAGGCGTGATAGGATCTTCAAGTATAAAAATGTTCGATATTAATGGCGCTAACACAGGCCTGAATGAAAAACAATTAAAAGATGCCGGTATCGACTATGATTTTGCTTATGTCATTCCAAAAGATAAAGTCGGTCTTATGCCAGATGCGGAAAATTTATTCTTTAAGCTGATTTTCGCTGTGCCATCTGGTCAGATTTTGGGAGCACAAGCAGTTGGCAAAGGTAATGTCGATAAACGGATCGATGTTATAGCAACAGCTATTATGTTAAATGCGAATCTGGAACAATTAAAAGAACTTGAACTTAGTTATTCTCCTCATTTTTCAACGGCCAAAGATGTTGTCAATCACGCAGTGCTGGTAGGCTTGAATATTCTCAATGGCGAATTCAAGAAAGTGCCGGTAACAAAAGTAAGAGAACTGGTCGAAAACGAGGCAATGATCATCGATGCCCGAGAGGAAGATGAACATGCACTGAGTCATATTAAAGGTGCAGTCAATATTCCTTTAAGTCAATTCCGTGATCGTTTGGATGAGATACCTAAAGACCAACCGGTTTATGTCCACTGCCGTTCAAGTCAGCGTAGTTATAATATGGTTCGTGCCTTAGGGCAATTAGGTTTTCCAAACATTTATAATATGGATGGTTCATTCCTTGGAGTAAGTGAGTATGAATATTTCAATGATACCCAACTAAACAGAGCACCGATCGTTACCGATTATAATTTCGCTTAAAAATAATAAAAAGAAGAAAAATTCTGTAAGAATTTTTCTTCTTTTTAGTGCTATGCACCAGTAAATTTTTTATTATGGAGGAAACAATGAATCAGCAAAAAATGCACACTCGTTTTGAACGTGCTTTAACAATAGGAACATGGCTGGTCATCTTGCTGGTTTGGGTAATAGCTACTCAAGCGGAAGGTCTTTCATCGCATATTTTGCCTTCACCTCAACAAGTATGGAGAGCGTTTATTCAAATCCTGCAAGAGGGGTATAACCGGATCAGTTTGTGGCAGCATTTAGGCGATAGTTTTAGAAGGCTATTCGGTTCGCTGTTTTTAGCAATGCTCACAGCGATTCCCTTAGGACTATTAAGTGGTTTTTTCCCTAAATTCAGAGCGGTAATCGATTCTCTCGTTCAGTTTTACCGTCCCATTCCACCCTTAGCTTATTATGCTTTACTGATTTTATGGATGGGAATTGAAGACGGCTCAAAAATCACGTTATTATTTTTAGCAGCCTTTGCGCCTATATATATCGCCTGTGTATCTGCAGTGAGCAGTATCAATCGCGATTACATTTTAAGCGCGCAATCGCTAGGCGCTTCACATAAGGATGTTTTCCTTAAAATCATTTTACCAGCTGCCATGCCTGATATATTTACCGGAGTTCGAACGGCAAGCGGCTTTGCGTATACCACTTTAGTAGCGGCCGAAATGACTGCTGCTACATCTGGAATCGGTTGGATGGTTATTGACGCCTCGAGATACCTCAAATCAGATGTCATGTTTGTTGGCATAATTTTGATGGGACTGACTGGTATCGTAATGGATGGAATGTTTATCTTATTGGAAAGAAAATTTATTTTTTGGAAAGGAAAAGAATGAGAATGTTTAAAAAAAGAATAATAAAAAGAAGTTTGTTTTTGATGACAAGCATGGCGGCTTTGAGTTTAATGGGCTGTTCAAACCAAAATGATGCGGAAGCTAACCAACCGGAGAAAATCAATATAGGTTACTTACGCGTACCGAATGACGAGATGGTTGCTTTGTCTTCGGGATTGTATGAGGATTATTTTAAAGAAAAAGGAATTGAAACGAATTTTATCGTATTTGACTCTGGAGTGGATGCAAACAAGGCGTTAGCTTCTGGAAGTATCGATTTTGCTTCAATGGGCAATACCAATGGGGTTATCGCTTTAGCCACGGACATTGGTACTGAATTGATTTGGCTCCATGAAATTTTAGGAGAAATCGAGGGCCTGGCAGTAAGAGAAGATTCGGGGATTGAAGAAATTTCAGATCTTAAAAGCAAAAAAATCGGAACGACCTTTGCTTCGACAGCACATTATAGTCTGCTTCAGGCTTTGAATGACGAAGGCATTGCCGATGACGTTGAACTGCTAGATATGCAGACGATGGATATTGTAGCGGCTTGGGAAAGAGGCGATATCGATGCCGCTTATACTTGGCAACCTTCTCTTGGCAAATTACTAGAAGACGGAAAAATGATTTTATCTTCTGCTGAAGTAGCAGAGATGGGGCATAAAACGGCGAATGTTCTACTGACAAGAAAAGCGTTTTCTGAACAGCATCCGGAAATAGTCGCTGATTTTATCGAAGCGACCATAGCTGGAGGAGATGTTTATCGTCAAGATCCAGAAGAAGCAGCAAAAATAGTATCAGAGGCACTAGAAATCGATACTGAAGACGCACTGACTCAGATGGAAGGATCGCTTTGGCTTTCGCCTGCTGATCAAATAACTCAGGAATATTTAGGCACCAGTGATCTGCCCGGCGATTTTTCTAAAGTTATGAAAGAAACGGGAGATTTCTTACAAGAACAAGGTTCGATCACAACGTCTCCTGAGCAAGACGTATACGAGGATTTTATTAATCCCCGATTTATCGAAATAGTTTTGGAAAGGTAAATAATTCCTATGAGTGAAAATAAGCAACTTGTAAAATTAGAAAATATTTATATGGTTTATGGCGAAGGTCCCCAGCGAACAACGGCTCTGGACAATATAAATCTGGAAGTGAATAAAGGTGAATTTATCTGTGTGCTTGGACCATCGGGATGTGGCAAGAGTACATTGCTTAAAATCATCGCCGGATATCAATTTCCAACAAAAGGAAAAGCTTTTTTTCAAGATAAGCTGATCAAAGGACCGGACTGGCATAAAGGCGTCGTTTTTCAATCGCCAACGCTTTATCCCTGGTTATCGGTCGAAGAAAATATAACGTTTGGACCGAGGGTAAGAGGGATGGACCGTGAGAAAATAAAAGAAAAAGCCGATCACATATTGAAACAAATCGACTTATCTGCTGAAGCTGGAAAAAGTATTTTCGAACTGTCTGGAGGAATGAAGCAGCGAGTGGCTTTAGCTAGAGTCTTGGCGAATGAGCCGGAAATGATCCTGATGGACGAACCTTTAGGCGCCTTGGATGCTTTGACTCGGCTAAACATGCAGGGATTCATCAGGAATTTATGGAAAGAAAATAACAACACCGTATTGATGATCACCCATGACGTAGATGAAGCCATGGCTTTAGGGACGCGAGTAGTCGTCATGTCCAAACAGCCAGGTAGGATCTTGAAAGAAATTGAACTGGACTATACGTTCTCTGCGTTCCAATCAGATACGCATCGCATAGAAATGGATAAGGACTATTTAAAGACGAAGGAAGAAATCCTTGATCTGATCAGTCAGTATTGATATTTAGAGAGACCGAATAAGAGTGTTAGTCTTTAAGATAGTTTATTTTTGAGTTAAATGTATTAAATAAATGCGTATCAAAGCTGTTTAACTATCAGCTCTGGTACGCATTTTTATTTTCTGGGTTAGCCGTAAATGTCGGTACCCACTTTAGCCGAATGACTGATACTGTAATTTTTTGGCTCACTTAATTTAAAGTAAAAGAGAATCAAACTATCCTTTTGATTAGAAGTTGGATAAAGCAATTAAGCGGACCAGATATAAATCATAATAATCCAGACTGGTTCAATACGCTTTTTTCTAAATACGTTATCAATCATAGTTTCATATTCATAACGTCAAGCAGCAAAAAAAACGATACTCAATATGTGATGCTTATTAAATGGTCAAGACAACCTTTTTTTATTGTAAGATATTTCTAATTTTCGAACATCGTCAATTCTACTCCCATCTGATCACTCCAATCCTAGTACGATTAGAGTAACGCATGAATGGGACATTTTCATTTACTAACTACTGAGACATTATCATTTATTAATGACAACAATCGTATTTAATTACATTAGCCTCTTTACTTTTAGACGAGGCTACTTTATACTTTCAAAAAAGGGGAGATGGAAATGCAAAGGAATTAAGATGAAACAAAAAGGTGGCGGGTGTTGTTCGGGGGCGTTTTAATGCAGCTCTGTATTGGAGGTGTTTATACGTGGAGTTTATTCAATCAACCCCTCGTCGATGCCTACGGCTGTGAACGCACGGAAGTTTTCACAGCTTTTTCTTTAATTGTTTTCATACTTGCCTTGGTGACCATTTATTCTGGTCGGCTGCAGGATAAGATTGGACCAAGAAAAGTTGCGACCATTGGGATACTTTTTTTCAGTGTTGGTTTAATTGTGGCCTCGATGGCACGCTCGTTGCCCGTACTTTATTTAGGGTATATTGTTTTAGATGGTACGATATAGAAAAAGTTACCTGGATTCCTCATAAAAAATGCTCAAAAAAAGGAATTTTTGATTTGACGTGGAATTTAGGTAATTATCAAGGAGGACGCCGTGGATCAATCAATTATTATTGCAGCTATTTTATCACCATTTATTCTGTTTTTCCTATTAGGTTATTTAGTCATTTGGTTTAAATCAGATATTCGATTTCCACCTGCGATGAGTCAAGGAATGCAAATTTTTCTATTGCTAGCGATTGGGCTTGGTGGTGGTGTTAAGGTAGCAGCGGCTATCAAAAACGATTCTGCCAATTTGCAAATATTATTTTCAAGTATGATGTTTACATTTATTATAGGTGTACTACTTACCGTTGTTGCCTTTTTTGTTGTTTATAAAGTTGTCGGATTAGACGCATCGAATGCAGGTGCTATTGCTGCTCATAATGGGGCTGTAAGTACGGCTACGATGATCATTGGTATTGCTTTTTTATCTGAAATGCCCTTTGAAGAATTCTCCTTTGCTGTTGTATTGTATCCTATTATGGATGTACCTGCCTTGGTAACGGGCATAGCCTTGGGAAATGTTTTTTTAGCTCGGGAAAAAGCTCGCAAGGCTAATAATGACGGGAAGAATCAATCGATGACAGCAGAGAAAAGAAAGGCAACAAATTCAGAAGCAAGTTCGATAAAACAAATTGTGCTTGAGAGCTTAGTAGGTAAAGGTGTCCTGTTAATTATTGCAGGTGTTGCGATAGGGCTGATTTCAGGTTTATACTCTACTAAATCAATTACTGACGTGATGGTTTTTTTTGACGGGCTATTTGTTGGTGTTTTATGTCTATACTTAATGGAAATGGGAATGATAGCTGCTTCGCGCTTAGGAGAGTTATGGAATAATCGTAAACAAGTCGGGAAGGTTGTTGTCTATGCAATTATGTATCCCTTTATAGTTGGACCATTATTGCTTGTGATTGGATGGTTGTTAAATTTTGATCCGTACATGGCAACATTCATTGCGATATTGGGCGCATCATCCTCCTATGTGTCTGCACCAGCAGCGTGTAGAGCCGCTTTGCCAAAGGCTAATCCTTCTTTATATGTAGGACAATCCTTAGCAATTATCTTTCCGCTAAATGTGGTTGTGAATATTCCCTTTGTGCTATTGCCATTGAGTGAATTTCTTTATCAATAATAATTAACGCAATCCTATAGGAGTTGAAATTAATGACTGTATCATTTTTTCCAATGAAGAAGATTGAGATTATCATCGAAAGGTTTCAGTTAAAAAAAGCAATCAAGCTATTAGATTCTGCTGGGGCCGTTGGCTACACGGTAATCAATAGTGTTGATGGTAAAGGGACCCATGGATTAAGGGAAGAGTCAGTGACAATGCTGGATGTAATACAAAATGCTATGATCATTTCCGTTGTAAAAGAAGAGACAGCCCTAGAAATCATAGAGGGGATTCAGGATTTATTCGAAACCTATTCTGGTGTTGTCTATGTGTCAGATGTTCAAGTGCTAAGGAGAGAACATTTTGAAAAATAAAAGCGAGAGATCTTCTGATTTAGAGGATCTCTCGCTTTTGTGTACACTACCTTATGAAGTTATAATTTAACACAAATCTAATGGGCTGTTGTATCCCTATTATAGAAATATTGAAATGGTGTATGCAGGAAAGCCATTTAAGTTATTTGATTCAAAGCATCGGCGTATCCCAAACCTTTCTGGTACAGGGGTTAGTCTACGGCGTAGTGTGCCTGATTGGTGCGCAAATGTTGAAGGTACCTGAAGAATCAGAGAGCAATACAAAAATCCTAGTGAATGAGAACGACTTCGAGCCTAAATCTATGCTGAAGACCAGAGCCTTTTATCTTTTATGTATCATCTATTTTTTTGGCAGCTTGAGCGGGCTGGTTGTGATTGGATTAGCCCAGGATATTGCGCGTGACGTTGTGGGTCTCACTCCTCGAATTGCTGGTTATTCTATTGCCATTGCTGCGGTAGCGAATGCATTGGGGCGACTTGGCTGGGGTGATTTATCCGATGTTTTTGGCAGGCTAAGAGTTTTCAGTTGGTTGTTCTTAATCACAGCTTTATCGATGCTGACACTAAGTTTTTGGACACATCAGGCTATCGTCTACTTCATTGTTTTGGGTTTGATAGTCAGTAGTTTTGGTGGCTTCCTAGCGACATTTCCAGCCATTACCAGTGACTACTTTGGCACTTTTTATTTCGGGTCGAATTATGGCTTGATTTACCAAGCTTACGGCTTGGCGTCCTTAGCGGGACCGTTTTTACTTGGTTTAACAAGTCAAGATACCCAGGCTTTTTTCGTTGCCAGCCTGCTTGCGGTTGTCGGTCTTGGTTTAACGTTGATTGTACGACCGCCTGAAGTAATAAATTAAATATAAGGTATTCATCTAAAATGATGTATATATACAAAAAAAGGCTAAAATATCAGTCTTTTTTTGTTTTAAATATTCAATTATACACAACAGCTATTTCTGTTAAAACGCTTACGCGTATGCTATACTAAAAATGAAAATAGGTAGAGATATGGGGAAGGAGGATGTATGATGTTATTTACAGAAGTAACTGATGAGCATGCAAAAGATAAAAAACCGGCAGAAATATTAGCTATTGTAACAGGAATCAATAAAAAAGTTATTCAGGATGGTGTCAGAGAACATGGTTATCAAGCTATCTTAGATAATCCGGCTTTGCTGGATGTTTCAGAAGAAGATCAAAAACGCATCATTGAAGCGCGTAAACTAGGTTACCTGGACGCAACACTATTATAAAACCGATATTTAAAGAGCTACTCTTAACCTTAGAGTAGCTTTTTTAGATTAATATAAAAAATTGAATAATCGAATGATAGAGAAGTAAAAATAACAGGACTTACTATAGAATAAGGCTCGAGGGAATTGGTTAATAAGGGTTAGGCATGCTAAAAGTGGAAACCCAAGCGAGTGATGCTAAGAAGGTCAAACTTCGGCATGCTCAGGTGAAACTCCCAGTGAGTGATGCTAAGAAGGTCAAACTTCGGCATGCTCAGG
>NZ_LSRN01000031.1 GCF_001885615.1 Alkalibacterium sp. 20
CTTTAGAACAAATAAATTTCAAGTAATTAAAAAGTTTAAATGGTAGAAATTACATATCTTTTAGTATCTTAGCTTTATCTTGAAAAGTAACCATTTCAGTTAAACTATTAAAGTTATGAGTATTATAATAGAACGAAAGATAAAAAGCTCAAGAAGAAGTGGATGCTAAACTAAAAGTCATGGATCATAAACTTATAATATGAGGAGTGGAGAGATGAAAGAGAGGATGAAAGTAGCTCTTATTGGTGGAGCTTTGTTAGGTATTGTTTGTATAGTAGGAGCATATGTACGTTCTGGTTTTACGGCTACACCTATTTTTGTGTTTTCATTGTGGTATAACCGGGTTATCCTTGGGCTAATCGTTGGCGCTCCTTGGGGCGAGACCGTTAGAAAAAAGGCATTACTTCGTGGAGCTCTATTAGGCCTTTTAGTTTCTTTTGCATTCTACAGTTCCACCGGATTTCAAGATCCTATCAGTTTTGTGGCTGGTATTGTTTATGGTGTTCTGTTGGAAGGTTGGCTCAGTCAAACTGGAAAATAGAAATGCGACTGGATGAGGTATATCTAATTCAGATAAATAATGCTTGATGAATTATCTTTAATGTTCAACACTGTAATTGAATGGCGATCTAGCTAAAAGAGATATCATATTAAAAGTAGATCGAACCTAATAATGAAAATAGAAAGTTCGATTAAAATGAAGTGTCTGTAAATTTTATTTTATGGAGGTGAGGAATATGGCGAAACTTAAAAGAGAGTATACCTGCTCTTTGTTATTAACAATGGATCTGGTTGGTGGGAAATGGAAGTTGCTTATTTTGTGGCATATTATGCATGGGGATAATCGATTTTCATTATTGCAAAAAGGAATTCCCGATATTACTGAAAAAATGCTGACAACTCAATTAAGGGAAATGGAACTCACAGGATTGATTTATCGCACGGTTATTTGTGAGAAACCTTTGAATGTACATTACGCTATATCTGAACAATACCCTCAATTAAATATACTTGTTGATTCTCTGTGTGATTTCTCTAAACTATATGGTGAGAAAAATAATATAATAGTGAATGATTAAAAGATCCAATCAAGTACGTACAAAAAAGTAAGTGATTTACGGAAGCATCATCGATTGATATACTCATAATGTCGACAGAAAATAAATAAAAGAAGACTATATTTTGGAGGTATATCATGAGTTATCCTAGAAGTTTTTCACACATTGGATTATCCGTTCCAGACATTGAAAATGCGGTTAAATTCTATAGTGAGGTTATGGGATGGTACCTAGTTATGGAACCATCAGAAGTTAAAGAAGAAGTTGATACGGCAATCGGTATTATGTGCCAAGATGTATTTGGAGAGGGGTATGAAGATTTTAAAATTGCTCATATGGTAACGTCAGATGGTATAGGTATCGAGCTTTTTGAATTCAAGCAAAACGATCAAAATGCTCCAGTTTTTAATCATGTTCCAACCGGTATGTTTCATTTCAGTGTCCAGGACCCGGATATTGAAGGATTAGTTAATAAAATCGTTGAAAATGGTGGAAAGCAAAGAATGCCGATCAGAGCCTATTATCCAGGTGAAAAACCCTATAAAATGTGTTACGTAGAAGACCCGTTCGGAATTGTTTTTGAAATTTATACACATAGCTACGAAGTAACATATTCAAGTGGTGCCTATTAAAGTAAAAATAAATACCAAAGCTCATATAAATATGGGCTTTGGTATTTTTGTAAGCATTAGCTACCGAAGATGATGAGAGAACACTAAGTTGATTCAGGTTAGATAGAAAAGCGGATGAATATTATATAATAAAGGTCACTTTCAAAGATTGGTATATCTTTTAATGAATTACCATCTATAATAGAATTAAGAAGTATCCTAAACGATAAATAAAAAACGGAGGAACGTACTTATGGATAAATTTGGATGGGCTTACATTGGTTGTGGAAGTATTGCTCACACAACAGCAAACGAGCTGGTGAAGACAGATGATAATCAAATCGTGGCTGTTTGGAACAGAACAAAATCAAAAGCTGAAGACTTTGCAAAAGAATATGGTGGAACCGTCTATGATACTGCCGAAGAGGCGATCAATGCTGCCGGTGTAGAAGGAGTATACGTCAACGTAAACGGAGATAAGCACGCAGAATATACAAAACTTTCCATAAAGAACAAGAAACCTGTACTTTGTGAGAAACCATTTACTGTCAATGAAAAAGAGTCAAAGAAAATATTTGATTACGCCGCAGAAAATGATATTTACGTCTCAGAAGCAATGTGGACCTGGCACAATGAGACAGCCTTGCAGGTAAAAGAGTGGGTAACGTCTGGTGTCATCGGAGATATAAAATCGGTTAACTGTGCATTCGCCGTTCCGTTGCTCAAACATTCCGATAACCCGCGACTCACAACACCCTTTATGCTAGGTGGAGCACTCTTGGATCTTGGCGTCTATGCAGTCAGATATTGCTATGAACTTTTTGGTATACCAGAACAGATCAAATGTGAAGGGGATATGCATGAGGTGGATTACGCGGAAAAAATCGAATTTCAGTACCCAGGCTTTCAGGCTAAGATGCATATTTCAATGAAAGAAGATGCTGGAAACTTCTTTGAAATAAAAGGAACAAAGGGTTCTATTTCTGTTCCGAAATTTAATTCATCAAAACAGGCAAGATTAAAAACTGATGGAAAAGAAGAGGTATTCGAGATGGAGGGACTTTTATACGGCACTCAATTTTCCAATGTAGCAGCTGAGATCCGTGCTGGAAGAAAAGAAGGCGAGAAGATTTCTGCCAAAAGTACAATCGAAGTGATGGCACTCTTGGATGAATGCCGCAGACAGATGGGGCTTGTGTATCCTCAGGAACAGTCTAAAGATTTAGAAGGAGACAATTCATAGTAAATAAAAACTAAAGTTAGGACAATCAGTCACCTGGAATTTAACGTCTTAGGGGAGATGTACAAATCTAAAACTCTAGGTATGTTAAGGGGGAGCAATGATGGGGACCAGAATAAAAGAAGAATTCCTTGAAAAAGTTGTTGAAAAGATTGGTAACAAAAAGGGTGTTTTCAGTGCGGTACTCAGCGTTGAAAGCGGGGATAACAGTTTTTCCTGGACAGGAGCCGCTGGAGATATGCAAAAGGATAGCCAGTACTTCATTGCTAGTGTTACGAAATTATATGTGACGACAGTTGTTATGTGCCTTATAGAAGAAGGGCGAATAGAGCCGGATGATAAAATTTCGACATATTTATCTAAGGAACTCATGGAAGGGCTCCATGTTTTAAAGGCAGTTGATTATTCCAATGAAATAACCGTAAAACATCTTATATCCAATACGTCAGGAATACCGGATTATTTTTTTCATAAACAACCCGATGGAAAAACCTCTGCTTCTGAACTTATTGACGGGAAAGATGGGTCATGGCATTTAGAGAAAACAATAAAATTAGTAAAAGAACTTACTCCTGATTTTGTGCCGGGGAAAAAGGGCAAAGCGAAATATTCCGACGCCAACTATCAGCTGCTCGGCAGAATCATTGAAAACATTACCGGGAAGGATATTGGTGAAGTGTTTCAGGAGTTTATTTTTGATGAGCTTAATTTGAAGCAAACTTATGCATATAAGGACATTACTGACATTAAACCAGTTCCCTTCTATTATAAATCTAATAAACTTTGGCTTCCCAACTACTTAGTATCAATCACACCTGAAGGGGGTATTGTTTCTACAGCTGAGGAAGTAATGATTTTCTTGAAAGGATTTTTCGAGGGTCGCTTTTTCCCAAAGGAGAAGATAGAAGACATGAAAAAGTGGAATATAATATTGCCACCACCTAGTCTGTTTTCCTATGGAATAGGCTTGGAAAAACTTTTCGTTCCAAGAATAATCTCTCCTTTCAAACCCATAACAGAGATTATAGGTTTTTGGGGACAAACGGGTTCCTTTGCATGGTACAATCCTGATACGGATTTGTATTTTACTGGTACTACGAATCAGATAAATGGTGCAGGACATTCTGCTGTCCTAAAAGCAATTTTGAAGATCATCAAATCAGAGATTTAAGATATGCTACATCGATTATAAACAACAGGGGACGGTGATGTTTCTAAACTGGGTCATGTAAGTGTGCTCTGTTCCCATAAGCTTTGCTCATTCATGACAGAGCAGTCCCCGAAGTCATTTTCATCTTAAAGATACTTAAAAATCAGTATTTATATCGTAAGCGATTTCTCTAGTGATTTGTTACAATAGTATTAACAAGAAATCAAGATGGAGTTTTTTTATGAAAAAAGGCTCATTAGAAAACAAAATGTTGACCATTGAAGAAATCGAAGAGTTATGGTCGAAAACCTATAGTGCAGAAGGAAAACCAGACTGGTCACATATTTTTCCGTTTTATCATGAAGATATTATCTTTCAGGATTCAATCCAGAGAATAGAAGGTAAAGTTAAATTTGAAGCAATGTGTAATCGCTTGGCTAAGCGCTGTAAAAGCTTGAGAATGGATATCTACACCATTATTAAAACTGATAATATTGAAATGTTGGAATGGAAGATGACAATGTCTTTTCGTGTTTTTCCCCAAAAACCGATTTATGGTACCACGAGATTAACGTTTGATAGAGAAGGTCTGATTATTGAACAGAGAGATTATTACGATCTGTGGGGCGATATAATGGATGGCATTCCGATCATCAGACCCATCTACCGCTAGTTTATGAGAGTTCTTTTTGGATGAGGAGACGTAAAGTGAAAGTTAAATTTCCGGAACAATTTATGTTCATGAAAAATAGTAGAGCTGTTCAAAAGCAGAGCGATGAATCGATGGATGGGAAAGTTTGTGTCGTAACCGGTGCAACATCCGGTGTGGGGTATGAAGCTGTAAAAAAATTAGCTGCCGGCAAAGCAACCATTGTGATGCTAGTGAGAAACGAAAATAAAGCTAAAGACGTCAAAGAAGAAATCGAGAAAAAGCATTCAGTTTTTATCGATTATTTTATCGCGGATTTTTCCGATTTGAAGCAAGTTGAAAAAGCGGTCATGGCAATTATGGGTAAATACCCAAGAGTGGATGTCCTGATAAATAGTGTTGGTCTTCATTCAACTAAAAGAATATTGAATAAAGACGGTTATGAAATAGTTTTTTGTGTCAATCATTTAGCACCCTTTTTGATTACTAAACTGTTATTGAATAAACTGATTGAATCTTCGCCTTCACGAATTATTCAGGTCAATTCTGAAGGACATCGCTTTAACGGACTGAGAGTAAATGATCTGAACTGGGAAAAACGAATATATATTGGCTTGAGAAGTTACGGAGCTTCCAAGACGGCACAATTATTAACTGTTTGGCAGTTAGCAGAAGAGTTAAAAGGAACTGGTGTTACTATCAACGCAATGCACCCGGGTGCTGTGAGAACTAACATTGGGAACAACAACGGCAGATTATATCGATGGTTTTTACATCATGTAACTTGGCATTTTTTAAAAGAACCGAAGATATCCGGTGAAGCTATTTATTATTTAGCTTCATCGAGTGAATTAAGCAATGTCAGTGGCGCCTTTTTTAATCTAACAATCGAAGAAATACCGGCAAAACATGCTATGGATCCGAAAAAACAAGAAAAAATCTGGGAGCTAAGTTTGAAAATGACCGGCTTAACAAAAAAGGAGGGATGATAGAATGAGATATGATGCAGTTATTGTCGGTGGTTTAGCGAGCTCATTCTATTATGACGGTTTTTTGTTTGATTCGGGTGCTAGAGGGATCATAGATTCCGGAATTGTTAAGCCGATGCTGAAGTAACTTGATATAAACGTTGAATTTGTCAAAAGTGTTGTAACGATCGGAATCGAAAAAGAAGTGATACGAGTTGAAAAAATTGACAGTCTGAATGATTATCGGGAAATGCTTGTAAAACTTTATCCCGATAGTGAAAATGATATTGATGTTATCCTTCGTGAAATTAAAAAAGTTATGGATTATATGGAATTGAGAATCCTTTATTCAAAGATTTAAAGAAAGATAAAGAATATCTCTTTAAAACAATGTTTCCCTGGTTATTTAAGTTTGCTGCAAAATCAGGCAAGATCAAAAAGTTCAATGTACCTGTTTATGATTATCTGAGCCAGTTAACCGATAATCAATCCTTGATCGATATAATAAGTCAGCACTTTTTTCAAAAGACACCTGCTTCATTTGCGTTGAGCTATTTCAGCCTATACTTAGATTATGAATACCCAGTTAAGGGAACCCTTGATTTGGCGGAGAATCTAAAGGAGTATATCATCAAATCAGAAGGTGTTATAAACACCTGTACAGAAATCAAAAAAATTGATAGCAATAATAAATCTCTTCTTGACCAGAATAATCAGTATTATGAATATGATCAACTGATTTGGGCGGCTGATACTAATCAGCTATATAAAGTAATCGAACTGGAAACCATTAATGACAATAAAATCAAGCAAGAAATTGAGGGACAGAAAAAAATTCTCAGAGGAAAAAGAGCAGGCGATTCAATTTATTCCTTATATTTAGCCGTTGATTTGGACAAACATTATATCCAAAAAATATCGAGTGGTCATTTTTTCTATACACCTGATAAAACAGGTCAATCCAAAATTTTTAAAAAACTAAAAACAGTAAGTCAAGCAACCAAAAAAAAATTTTGCTTGGATGAGTGAGTATCTGGAGTATACTACTTATGAAATCGCCATCCCTTCATTGCGGAATGAAGAACTGGCCCCAAAAGGGAAAACGGGTTTAATTGTCAGTGTTTTAATGGATTATAATTATATCAGTAATATTGAATCTCTAGGTTTTTATGAGGAGTTTAAGCATTTCGCTGAAGATAAGATGATTACTGTCCTTGACAACAGTATTTACGGAAGCATAAAGGAAAAAGTGATCCACCAATTCAGTTCTACACCACTCACCATCGAAAGACTAAGTGGCAATCTCGAAGGTGGGATAACCGGCTGGGCTTTTACAAATGATGTCATACCAGCGATAACAAAGATGACTAAAATAAAAAAAACCAGTTACATACCAATTCCAGATATATTACAAGCGGGTCAGTGGACATTCAGTCCTTCAGGGTTACCCATAAGTGTTTTGACCGGAAAGATTCCAGCTGACAAAGCAGTTCGGACCTTGAAGAAAGGAAAAGGTAAATGAAAAATATTGTTCTATATAAAAGCAAATATGGGCACACTTTTCAGTATGCAACTTGGATTGCGGAAGACTTAGGTTGGGAAATAAGAGATCTTTCCAAATTTAAAAAAGCAGAAATAAAAGACTACGACACTATTATTTTTGGAAGTGGCGTTTATATGGGCAAAATGAACAAAATTAAAAAAGTCCTTGAATGGTTTAAAGATAAACCTATCATTATTGTTGCCTGTGCCGGCAACAATAATGTTGAGGAAGATATCACTGACATCAAAAATAATAATTTTAGTGAAGAGCAATTAGCCTTTCATACATTTTTTTATTTGCCTGGGGGTGTTGATTTTTCTAAGGTGAAAGGCATTATTAAAATGATGCTAAATGTATTTATAAAAATCGTGGAAAGAAAGAAGAAAAAAACGGAGGATGAAGAAGCGATCCTCGATAGTTATTATCATCCGACTAATTATGTTGATAAAAAGCATATTGGAGCGATTGTTTCTTATGCTGAAAAGATTTAAGGGTTTCAGACATGTATCTTTTAAATCATTTCGTTTGATAAAGTAAGCTAGAGAGCTTATTAGTTAATAGTTAATAAGTTAGAGAAAATACAGCAGTTTTTGAAGTTTGAAAATAAACGTTATAGTGATAAGGAACTTCAAAAAACATAAAAGGAGCAGTGGAAATGACACGTAAAACTAAAGCATATGTCAACGCAATTTTATTAATTCTCACATTGATCGTCAATGGTATGGGGGCTTTTGGTTTAATCAATGGGCTTTCGCAAAAAGAAGTATCAGATATGTATCCGACTTTAATCACACCAGCACCCTCCACCTTTAGCATTTGGAGTGTGATATACACGTTTTTGATTATCTCTATAGTAGTTATGATCATTAAAAATGAAGAGTTATACTATGGACGTGCGATTGACGAAATCAGTTACCTCTTCTGGGTTTCATGTATTTTAAATATTGTTTGGATTATAAGCTTTTCTTATAACTTGATCGGTCTGTCGACATTATTCATTTTTGCTTTTCTCATTGTTATGGTTTTAATTGTAAAAAAAGTTGGGAAAATACAAACGAAAAGACGCTGGCTGCTACCCATAACATTCGGCTTATATTCAGGATGGCTTTTTATCGCAACGGTTGTAAATATAGCTGCTTGGCTTGTTAAAATTGAATGGGATAGATTCGGAATAGCTGCTGAGACTTGGAGTGCCATTATTCTTCTGGTTGCAGTAGGATTGACTTTATTAGTCTTATTAAGTACCGAAAACGCAATATTCCCAATCCCTTTAGCATGGGCATACTTTGGCATCTATAATTATTTATTAGCACCGGAAGGGTATCAAGGGCAATACAACTTCTTGCAAAATGTTGCATTAATAGGGATAGTACTCTTAATTGGTATTGCAGCAATCCAGTTTTATAAAAATCAGTATAAAATCATGCCAGATAGATCAGATGGAACAGAGTGATGCCAAATAGAAAATAAGCTTGTCGAACTAATATTTAAAGCGAATAGACATAGAATTGTAGGAATGTATTCAAGCGTTACCGGTTATTATATCAAAAAATACCAGAACTCATATAAAAGTGAGCTCTGGTATTTTTTTGATTAGAGCTATTAGTAACAGCTCTTCACTAAAGTTGATAGAGATATAGAGGCAAAAGAAATGAAAATAAAAGAAAAAACACTGCCTAAAAACTATCATAAATATGTATAAAGGACATCACTGAAACGGAGATGCATGCTATGTCTATTGAAAAATTACTATATAGCAGTTTGATAATTAAAACTAGTGCTGGCCTCAACAATAAAAGCACGTGTTTATTAATAAACACATGCTTTTAAGACGGTGCCTTATGCTAAAAGCCTTTTTGCTGGCCTTCATAAGGTGGGTTTTCTTCATTTAAAAATTCATCGACACTGGGCCCTGATAATTTTTTGAGACCTTTGATTCCTAATACATAAGTTGAAATAAGTAGGATAATGTTCATCGGCCAACCCATAATAGTATTGATGTAGAAGTAAACAGAGAAGTTTCCCCTTAAAAAAAGAGAGGTTTGTATAAACAGTTTGAGCAGAAAGTAACCAGCCCATAGGAGCGTGACGTTTCTATACGCTGGACGAATATCGTCTCGCATGTACCAGTCGATTGGCCATCCTCTACTTATATGACTTAACAAAGATGCTAACGGTCGGTGAGCGATAAGCGATACTACACAGGCGGTGGCAATCAGTCCTGTTGAAATTATACCAGGAAGATAATAATTGATTGCATCGCCTGATAATAAACTGAAGCCGATAGAAAGGAGCACACCACCTACACCAACTAAAGCATATCTTTTTGTATGCCCTCTGACTATTCTATAAATGATGAGGAGAAGAAGATAAAGGAGCGTTATGCCACTGGCAAACTCTAGAGACCCCAATTGATTCGTTAGAAAAAAGATCAAAGGTGGAAATATGGCATCAATCGTTTTCTTCTGAAACACAAGGGCTAGTTGTTCTCCCCATTCTCTAACTTTTTCCATTATTTACACTCCTGTCTATGCCCTGAAAAACGACTGTCCAATCTCCTTTTGATTCGTACAGCGCTTTTAAGACGTAAATACAACCTGTCAAAAAACCAAAAATCATCATCGTGACAACCCAGACGATGATTTTCCACATTGTTTTTTCCCGGTAAACAATCCATATGGAAAACAGGGCGAATCCTACGTATAAATCGATCAAGGACATGATTCCCCACGGATTTTCGAGTAACGCTCTTCCGTCAGCAAGGAAATCCCCATTGACGAATCCATTAACCAATCCGACTGTCATTGCTAGCAAACCAATCCATGCAACTATTTTAGCAGATCTCATTTAAATATCCTCCTTTAAATAAATCACACTTTATATAATTGAATTTCTTCAGTTATATATCTGATATAATCTATCTTTTCAACATTAATTTTGATTTAATTTTACCATACATAGACTACTAAAAGCTGGAAATCTAATTTGTAGCTGTTAAGATTTTGTCAGTGATTTATACATCTGTTAATACAGGGCTATACTGTAATAGAATTAAGAAGTGTCATACCCGATAAATTAAAACGGAATTATTTACTTATGGAGAAATTTGGGTAGGTTTACATTGGTTGCGGCAGTATTGCTCACACCACAGCTAAGAAGCTAGTGCAAAAAGAGGATAATCAAGAGGATGTATTAAATTTTTCTCAAGTAAAGCGCGGCTCGGTACTGAAGGTATAACTGAGATTTAAGAATAAATGCATTTAAAGCGTCAACCTGATATGATATAAGAGTGTGAAAATAAAGTTTTTATCACACTATTAAGTTTTAAATATTTATGATGAACGAAAAAGGAGCATATATGATGAGTCAAAAGGAAGTCGTGCAGTCGCTGTTTCAAAATAGGATCGGTATTCTGGCAACGATGCACAAAAAGGAAAAAGTCATTTCACCTATATTGGAGAAAGAGTTAGAGATTAAAATTATTGTACCAGAAGGGTTTGATTCGGATAAGTTTGGTACTTTTACCGGTGATGTTGAACGTACTGGAGGTCAGTTTGAAGCGGCACGAAGTAAAGCTGAAGGTGCGATGGCATTATATGGAGAAACCTTGGCAATTGCCAGTGAAGGAACATTTGGTCCTCATCCCTTTGTCCCTTTTATTCCTTTCAACCGAGAAGTCGTATTATTAGTTGATAAAGAGAATGATATTGAGATTAGCGGAATTGCAACGACTACTGAAACTGATTTTAAACACAAAGTGGTAAATAGCTTTACGGAAGCCTATGAATTTTCTTTATCCGTTGGTTTTCCCGAGACAGGCATGGTAGTTAAATTAAGTGAGCGTTCAAAAGATTCAAGCGAAATGATCAAGGGGATTACAACAAAAGAAGAACTGGAGAAAGCAGTTACGTTTGCTTTAGGAAAATCAACTAACAGCGAAGTTTTCTTAGAAACTGATATGAGAGCATTGTACAATCCAAAGCGTATGAAAAACATCGAGGCTGCAACTAGGGACCTTGTCAAAAACATACGTAGTCTCTGCCCGAATTGCGAATGGCCGGGTTTTAAAGCGACAGAAAGAAAAAAGGGACTGCTCTGTGAATGGTGTAAACAACCGACCGAACTGACTTTATCGTATCAATACAGCTGCAATAAATGTGGACACAATGAAGAAAAATTGTATCCAAATGGAATAGAACAAGCGGATCCGGGTAATTGTCAGTATTGTAATCCTTGAATCAAGATAAGATTTATTTTGCAAGAGAAGAACTCCAGATATGAATTTCATCTTATTGATTGAAAAGTTATGAAATATCATATCTAGCTTACCAAAACAGATTAGCTATCCTTTAAACATCAATGATTGGTTTGGGAGGCTTACTAATTTGGAAACACGATTGGAAGTTGTCAATGATACTAAAGAACAGGAAGTGGGAGAACGCTTCCCGCTCTACTATTTTCGGGCTCTCACACTTAGGGTTTAACATTCCACCCAAGGTCGACGTGTACTGGGTAGGTGAAGCAGTTCCCGGGCCTTTTTATATTGAAGCAGAAGGGACAAAGAGTGATTTCATAATGAATAGTGCAAAAAAACTGGGATACAATTTAGTTGATAATTCAGAAATGCTCAAAAAAATCCTATAGCAGCTGAAGGAAATACCCTCAGCAGTTAATAAGCCGGATCTTAGGCTATTAGGCTTAGAAAAGCAGGTCTTGAATAAGGCCTGCTTTTTTATGCCTGAAATGTGTCGTGCATTCTGACTCATACAAGATATGATAACTATAGGATTTGAATTTTTTTGAATAAACAAATCATCAGAGCTTCAAAGAAACGACTTAATTAGATATTCGATAAGCGCCTGAAAACTGTGGTGCTTATTTTTGACGTTTAGACTAATGCTATTGTAAATTATATTAGAAAAGGATTTAGTGAAAAAGTGTAACCTTTTCCAGGTTGAAACATATATGGAGTGAAAGGAGGTTTCCGATGAAGTCTGATGCCATGGACAGAGCGTAAAAAAAACATCATAAAGAACTGTATCTATATGCCTTAAGTCTCTAAAGAGATGTAGATGCGGCAAATGACTTAGTCAGCAAAACCTTCCACATGGCATTCATCGCATCAAACGTACCGGAAAAGTCTTTTAAGTACTGGGTTTTCAGAGCTTTTAGGAATATCTACAGGATGTCTTCTGTTGATTCTCATCAATAGAGGTAGGCACGGCTAGTCTTGTGTTTGATTATGACAGAACTGAAAATATACTTTAATGCTAAGGGTAATAATTTACAGAGTAAAATATAAGCTACAAGTGAGTGCTATTTCATGATTTCATTAGCGGGTACTTATCTTTCGAAGTCACTGGTCTAAATATGCTGGTCTATCAATATTGAGTTGCCATCCGGATCTGTCATGAAGAAACTTCCAGGACCCTTTTCTCCATCCAGTAACTCTTGTTCTGTGGGTATTTTTTGTACTTTAACATCTTCATAAATTTCGCGAACATCAGAATAGTCTGTGAGTTTTTTACTTGACTGGTCCCATCCTGGATTAAAAGTCAAAATATTTTCATCGATCATGTTTTGAAAAAGACCGATCACAGCATCACCATTTTTCATAATCAAATAGTTTTGATCAATTTCTCCAGCGAAAACCTTCAACCCTATCTTTACGTAAAATTCTTCGGAAGCATTTAAATCCTTGACATTGAGACTAACTGAAAATGCGCCTAACTCCATTATTATCCCTCCTAAATAATTCCATTTATAAATCAGTATAATTTACTTAATGTACTTAATATAATTTAAGGCTCTAACTTTGCAAAAACCCGAATTAGTTTTAATAAAGTTACATTAGGTCACTGCCAAATTCCAGTAAGTTCAGAATTTCATCATTCAACTTTGGATATAATGTGTAAAAGTATTTAGCTTATTGCTCTGTTTGTTCAGTAGAATAAAGTGGTATGATGAGATCAATATATATCATTAGATCATAGGGGGGCTAGAAATTATGTCTGATAAAAAGAAGAATGAAATGAACTACTATCTTAGTTATGGAATAAGTTTTGGTCTTATAGCAGGTACTGGTTTGGGAGTGATATTCACTGCCTTAACAAATGGAATTCAAAATGGGATGATTTTCGGGATACCCGTAAGAGCAGGAGTAGGAATGCTTTTCGGCATGGTAGTTGGTATGCTGATGGATTCCAATAATAATAACAAGTGAATTTCATGAGGTGTTCTTATACTATATCAAATATAAGAACACCTCATAAACACGTTTATTGCGTTTTATAATAAAAAACTATCCCCTGAAAATAATCAGGGGATAGTTTGTGTATGTGAATCTTGTTAGTCAACCACTTTTTTTTCTGCCAAAATATACGATGCCAAAGATTAAAAAGGCTATTGTCACAATGATTGATAGTATCAGAAAGGCCACGGGCCCGAATTGATAGATAAACGGAAGAGAAGCAGCGGTAACGATACCTCCGCCGACAAAGGGTTCGAACAAAATCTGTTTGTATCCATAACCTTCCAGCGCAGGCGTCTGATGCTCAGGATCGGCTATTTTCATTAAGAGTATACCTGTCGCAGCCATTCCTGTTGCCTGACCGAAATCCCCCAGACCTCTTTCAAACCAATAATCCGGTATCAGACGAGGACCAATAACCAGGAAGGCAAAGACGTTCCATATAACTGCCGTGATGGATATCAAAAAGAACGGGATGATATTATCACCAATGACTGCCAATGATATAGTCGCCAGTGCAGAGAAGAGTAAAATGTCCAATGCAAATCCGGCTATTTTACTAATTAAGATAAGATCGATATAGTTATCTATTTTCAGTTTCTCCGAGACAAGCTGAACCACTATACCGCCGATCATTGCAAGCGGGAAGAGTGGGATATAACTGAGGAGATAGATGTCTGACCATACTCCCCAGGTTGAGGCTTCAAGAACAATCAGCCCCTGCTGAAAAATGTAGCCGATGACAATCGCCAGGGCAATGAGAGAAAAATGAAAGGCCAGCGGTTCAATTGCTTTTGCTTCCTTTACGTCAGGTTCAAAGTCGTACCCGTGCGTTTCGCCAATGGCTTCACGTTCCTCCTCAGTAAAGTAAGGCCGACCTCCGACGTGTTTGGCTACCCCTTTGCGAAAAGCAATGTTGATGATCAGAATACCGACAAGAACACCACTCAATATTCCGACTGTTGCCAGTCCGAGAGCCAAATCAAGTCCTTCAGGAAATCCAAGATCAGTAAATGTATTCGTCAAGCCGGCGGCAGTTCCGTGTCCACCGACAAAAGCAATCTCAATCAGTCCCCCGGCAAGTGGATTCATCCCGAATACAGGAGTCAATACAAATAACGTTAACAGTAAGCCGACTACGTATTGCCCCCAGGATACAACTTGACCCATGACAATCTGTGGTCCAGCAGTATGCCAGACCTTCTTCAGGCTAGGAATGGCTTTACCTATAAAAAGTGAGGCAAAGACAATATTAATGAACATCCCAGGAAGTGGACGCCAAACGTCTAACACAAAATTGGGGATCAATCCAGTATGAAATAAGGATGATTCATCCAGCAAGGTGGAAGTCAATTTTCCCAAAACATCTGGTCCTAACATTAACGCGACGAAGCCGGCAATGATTGAACTTGGCAGAAATAAGTTGTGCAGCCATTTAGTACGGTACCGAAAAGTTTTTCCGACAAGAAGAAAAATACCAATCAGTAAAAAGCTAAAACCAATTCTATTTGGAGACATGATAGTCCCTCCTTTTAAATCTTTATAAAATTTATATATGTCCAAACTTTTATTTTATATTAAATCACCCAAGCATACAACAAACACTCTTAAGAGAACGTTTTCAGAAGTAAGTGACAGTCATACTTTTCGAGCATGAACCATCAAGGGTTCGCTTTGGTACAAGGATGAATCGAAGAGTATACTAAGAGAAAGAGATTAGATAAATAAGTCAAATATATAAAGATTCAGCGTAACGTGATATACATAAGAAAAGAGTTCACCTGTCAAGGAAAATAACAGAATTGTGTGAATCGCTTAAACTAAGGAGGGATAATAGTGATTGACAGATATATATATGCAGTTACCAGGGAAATGCCGGAAAAATCAAGACAAGAAGTTGCGCTGGAACTAAGGGAATTAATCAATGGAAAGATAGAAGGAAAGGAAGATACTCTCACCGAAGATGAAAAAATAGACCAAGTATTGCGAGAACTCGGAGAGCCAAAAGAATTGGCAAATCGTTATAGAGGAAAAGAAAGGTATCTTATTGGACCTAAATACTTCTACAAATATCTCTTCGTCATGAAGATTGTTATTATATCTATTATCATCGGGATATCAGTGGTATCAGGAGTGGGAGCAATATTTTCCACTGAGAGCATCGCTGAAGTAACTGGCGGTTATCTATTTACCTTGTTTTCTGCTGTCTTACAAGGAGCGGCTTGGGTGACCGGAATCTTTGCTTTATTGGAATACAATGAAGTATCCGTGGAAACTAAAAAAGAACAGGGTGCTTGGGAGCCTTCTCAATTAGCAGCATTAAGAAATGAAAAGGCTCTAATATCAAGAGGAGAATCTATCTTTGCTATTATTATCAGTACACTATTATTGCTATTTTTTTTCTTCCTGTATGAGAAAATTGGTATTTATTATAGAGTGGACAGCGAGTTTAGTTTTATTCCCCTTTTTAATATAGAAGGAGTTACTCCGTTTAAGCTCATTGTTTTTCTGATATTCACTATCAACATCTTGGTGGAATTAATTAAGATTATAAAAGGCAGATGGACACTTAAAATAGCTACCATAATCACGATGCTAAATGTAATATCTGCGGCGCTATTTATCGATGTCATCTCCAATATGAATATTTGGAGTAGCGAATTCGTGCAGAGATTCGAACAGTACATGCCAATATCCTTTGAAAGGATGATATTTTTAACAACAGTAGTTATCATCATCGTTACTATTGGTGAATCTGTGTCTGCTTTGTATAAGGGGTACAGATACGGAAAAAAATTTAAAATCACGCAAGAATAAAATACTGGGATAGGAGGTAAATATTATGGCGCTATTTATTTCCATCTTGATATTATCAATTAGTGGTATAGTTTACGGAGTAAAAACGAAGAATAAACTTTTTATAACAATATCTGTACTAGCGTTAATAATAGCTATTGGTGTTTGGGCGTATTTTTGGTTTAACCCTTACTAAAGTTATCGGAAAACCAGATGAACTAATGTCTTTGTATATCCTGCATTTGACAAAACGGCTATAACAGTTAAAATAGATAAAGTTAGACGTATGGAAATTTCTTATAATAGAAACTTTCAATAACTAGAGCACGTAATCAATCAGAAAACTCTTATAACTTAAAAAGAAACTTTAATAGTGAAAGGATTTATTTAAACATGAAAGAAAACTTTTGGAAAGATTTGCCTAAACCGTTTTTCGTTCTGGCACCCATGGAAGATGTGACGAATGTTGTATTTCGTCATGTCATAAGTGAAGCGGGACGTCCGGATGTGTTTTTTACTGAGTTTACAAATACAGTAAGTTATTGTCATCCTGAAGGGCGCAATAGTGTACGCGGGCGTTTGACCTTTACAGAGGACGAACAGCCGCTTGTCGCTCATATTTGGGGGGATCAGCCTGAGCACTTCCGAGAAATGAGTGTTGGGCTGACGAAAGAAGGATTCAAAGGGATAGATATCAATATGGGCTGCCCTGTACCGAATGTATCGGGAAAAGGAAAAGGCAGTGGGCTTATCCGTCGTCCGGAAGTCGCTTCTGAGTTAATCGAAGCAGCCAAAGCGGGCGGATTACCGGTAAGCGTGAAAACGAGACTCGGCTACACCAAACTGGATGAATGGCGTGACTGGATCACACATTTATTGAAACAGGATATTGTAAACTTATCTATCCATTTACGTACGAAAAAGGAAATGAGTAAGTATGATGCTCACTGGGAACTGATTCCGGATATCATGAAGTTGCGTGACGAAGTCGCACCGGATACGCTGATTACAATTAATGGAGACATCCCTGACCGCGAAACAGGAATGAAATTGTTTGAAAAATATGGTGTCGATGGAATCATGATCGGGCGAGGTGTCTTTACGAATCCCTTTGCCTTTGAAGAAGAGCCGAAAGATCACACGAGCAGTGAGATGTTGGATCTGTTGAGACTACATTTGGATTTCTTTGATGAATATGAGTTTTCTTCAGAAATGCAACAGTCATTCAAACCGCTGCGTCGCTTCTTTAAAATTTATGTCCGTGGCATCCGCGGGGCAAGTAACTTAAGAAGTCAGTTAATGGAAACTAAAACAACTGATGACGTGCGAACGTTGCTAGATGAATTTGAAGGTAATTATGAAAGAGAAATAGAGGACATTGGAAGTTCTTTATCTATAGAAGAATAATTTTAAAAAAATATACTAAGGTTAGTAGGCATAAATCCCCATTGAGGATTTCACTTACGAATCTTAGTGTTTTTTTTTTACATATTTTTAATAAATAATTGAAGGCTTAGATTGCGTTAAGACGTAAAGTTAGAATTCCGGAAAGATCTGTCCAAAATATTTATTATAAAAGAACAGCGTCTTACTTAAAATAATCCAGCACAAATTGATAAAAGGCTTTTTCAGAAGGAGTGAGAATACGATTTTGGGGTGTGATCATTCCAACGCTTCTCTCTATGAGAGGGTTTTGTATAGGAATACATTTCAAAAAAATGTTTTCGTGACCCGTAATCGCACTTTCCGGTAGAACTGTAATACCTATACCTGCAGCCACCATTCCTTTTATGGCATCTAAATCTTCTCCTTCACCAGTGATCGTCGGTTCAAAATCTTCATTATGGCAAGCATCTGTTACCATTTTCTCCAGGATATATCCTTTTGGAAATAATATAAATTCTTCTTTCCGGAGAGTTCTCATACTTACATGCTCTCTTTCTACTAATCTGTGACTGCGTGGTACTAATAGAAGCAGTTTTTCAACAAAAAGAATATCTCCTTTGATAGAAGGGTCATCTAAAATAACTGGTCCCAGAAAGGCAAGATTAAATTTTCTTGATTTAATCGATTCGTGTAAAAAGAGATAAGAACCTTGCCGTAAATGAAATTTTATTTTTGGATATTCTTTACTGAATGCATTGATTATATTTGGAAGCAGTGTTGTTGCAAGACTGGTAGGGAAGCCAATATTAATTATTCCTGAATCTGGAGAAGTGTATTCTGCAAGATGTTTCTTTGTCTGGTCTAGTTGCTCAATGATGGTTTTTGCGTGAGACAACAGGATTTCTCCAGCGGGTAAAATTTTTACATTTCTGCCTGCTCTTTCAAATAACAGAACTCCCAATTCATCTTCCAGGTTGCTTATTTGTCTACTTATAGCGGATTGTGCTACGTTCAAATGTTCTGCGGCATTCGACATATGTTCGCGTTCAGCTACTTCAATAAAATACATAAGCTGTCTTATTTCCAATGTGAAAACCTCCAGTAGTATAGTCTTAATCATATCGAAATTAGATTAGAATGATTGAATATATATATTGTATGTATAATTCGAAACGATTACAATAAAAACACATTATAAATAACTGACTTAGAGCTGAAACAGAGTCCAATACGATTTATATAAGTGGCTAATGTATTTTGAGAGGAGAAAAAGGATATGAACAAGTTTAATCCCGTCCATGAAAGCCGAGGAATGTACTCACCACAATTTGAAAGAGATAACTGTGGTATCGGATTATTTGCTCATATGAAAGGTAAAAAAAGTCATGAAATAGTAAAAAAAGGTATGGAGTTATTAAAGCATCTAGATCATCGTGGAGGTCAAGGTAGCGATCCTGATACGGGGGACGGTTCTGGAATTATGACACAAATACCAGATGCATTTTTCAGAAAAGTACTTTCTCACTTCCAATTGCCCGAATCGGGTCTGTATGGTGTTGGAATGGTGTTTTTCCATCAAAATGATCCTTCTCAAAACGAATGGGAGAAACAAATCGAAACGCTGGTTGAAGCGGAAGGACAGAGAGTTATCGGATGGAGATTAGTGCCAACAAACTTAAATCAGATCGGATTAAAAGCGCAAGCGTCTGCACCATTCATAAAGCAAATATTTATTGAAGCGCATAATAGTTTGTGCGATACATTATCATTTGAGAGAAAATTATTTGTTATAAGAAAACAGGCTGAAAAGATAGCTTCTACTCATCAAGAAGCCTTCTATTTTCCAAGTTTTTCAAGTCAAACGATTGTCTATAAGGGATTACTGACGTCTGGTCAAGTCGATCGGTTTTATCCCGATCTGAAGGATAAAGATTTCACATCAGCTTTTGCTTTGGTTCATTCACGCTTCAGTACGAATACACTGCCAAACTGGGAACGGGCACACCCTAATCGCTACTTGATCCATAACGGAGAAATCAACACTTTAAGAGGAAATATTAATTGGATGAAAGCAAGGGAGAAACAATTTGTTTCTGAAGCATTCGGAGATGATCTGGATAAAGTTCTTCCGATATTAGACGAGACAGGAAGTGATTCGTCTGTACTGGATAATGCGTTGGAATTTTTCACATTAGCGGGCCGTTCTTTAGCGCATTCAGCCATGATGCTTATTCCTGAGCCATGGGAAAACAATCCGGATATGAGTGAAGAAAAACGTTCTTTTTACCACTATCATAGTACCTTGATGGAACCATGGGATGGTCCAACATCGATCACTTTTACGAACGGAAAACAAATAGCCGCATTACTAGATAGAAACGGTTTAAGACCTGCAAGGTACTACGTAATGAAAGATGATACTATCATATATGCTTCCGAAACTGGTGTAATCGATGTTAATGAAGAAGACGTTACTTCTAAAGAACGGTTAAGTCCAGGGAAAATGTTGCTGATCGATTTGGAGCAGGGACGAATCATTCCAGACTATGAACTTAAAAACCGGCTTGTCAGACAGGAGCCTTATAAAAAATGGATGAATGAAAATGTTCTATCTTTACAAAATAGTTCAGCAGAGAATAAAAGGAGGCCCTTGTCTAATTTAATAGAGCGGCAGAAAGCATTTGGTTACACTACAGAATTTATTGAAAAATACTTGAAGCCGATGATTGAGAACGGGAAAGACCCTATCGGGGCTATGGGGATTGATACGCCTTTAGCGGTTATGTCGAATCGTCCGCAGTCACTATTTCTGTATTTCAAACAGTTATTCGCACAAGTCACAAATCCACCGATAGATGCTTATAGAGAAAAGATGGTTACATCGACTTTGACGTGGATTGGGCCTGAAGGAAACATACTTCAGCCAACCGAAACAGAAAGTCATAGAATACAATTAAAGACGCCTATATTAGGTCATCAGCAATATGATGAGTTGAAAGAAATGCATAAAGAAAGATTTAAAGCCCGGGAATTCAATGTTTTATTTTCAGAAGATATGAATATGAGTTTGAGAAAACTACACAAGCAAGTGGAAGAAGCGATCAAGTCAGGCGTTTCACTGGTTCTACTGACAGACAGACATATGACTGAAAATGAAATAGCCATTCCCTTTTTGCTGGTTATAAGCAGCCTGCATCAATACCTTGTCCGAAAAGGCGTTCGAACACAAGTTAGTCTGATTGCATCGTGTGGAGAAGCTAGGGAGGTCCATCACTTTGCAGCATTGATCGGTTATGGTGCTGATGCTATTTATCCGTATTTAGCTTATGAAACAATTGGGAATGAAATCGATAAAGAGAATTTTCCCTCTGGTTATTCTGAAACGATCGAACAATACATTAAGTCAGTGACTGAAGGTATTGTGAAAGTAATGTCTAAAATGGGGATCTCTACCATTCAAAGTTATAGGGGTGCTCAAATATATGAAGCTGTTGGAATAAGTCAGACCGTTATCGATGAACATTTTACTGGAACCGCATCACAATTAAGCGGGATAGATTTGAATACGATCGCTTTAGAAGCAAAACTTCGTCATGAACAAGGATATCAAGAAGAACCTTATAAATCATTGGATTCAGGAAGTGAAATGCAGTGGAGAAAAGGGGGAGAACGTCATGCGTATAATCCTCTGACCCTGCATAAATTACAGTGGGCGTGCAGAAGAGGTGACTATAGTTTGTTTAAAGAATATTCTGCAGCAATCAATGAAGGTCATATGGGTTTTATACGTAATTTATTTGAATATAAGTCAGATAAAGCGCCCCTAAAGATTGAAGAAGTAGAATCAATAGAAACGATATTAAAAAGATTTAAAACAGGTGCCATGTCTTTTGGATCTATTAGCGCTGAAGCTCACGAAACTTTAGCGATCGCAATGAACCGTATTGGAGGAAAGTCTAATTCTGGCGAAGGCGGGGAAGATCCTTCTAGATTTGAACCGGACGAAAACGGCGACTGGAGAAGAAGCGCGATAAAACAAGTGGCTTCTGGCCGCTTTGGAGTCAACAGTCATTATCTAGTAAATGCAGAAGAACTGCAGATAAAAATGGCTCAAGGAGCCAAGCCTGGAGAAGGGGGCCAGTTGCCTGGTCAAAAAGTGTATCCATGGATTGCTAATGTAAGAAATTCAACCACTGGAGTAGGACTCATTTCGCCACCACCGCATCATGATATATATTCAATAGAAGATTTAGCACAGCTTATCCATGATTTGAAAAATGCTAACCGAAATGCAAGAATCAGTGTGAAACTTACAGCAAGAGCCGGAGTGGGAACCATTGCCTCCGGTGTGGCCAAAGGAAATGCTGATGTCATATCGATCGCTGGATACGATGGGGGAACAGGTGCCTCACCCAGAACAAGCATACAGCATGCAGGATTGCCTTGGGAATTAGGGTTGTCTGAAACACATCAAACATTATTATTGAACGGATTGCGTGGACGGGTCACTCTTGAAACGGATGGGAAGTTAATGACCGGCCGCGATGTAGTGATGGCTGCTTTAATGGGAGCAGAAGAGTTCGGGTTCGCTACTGCACCTTTAGTTACTTTAGGTTGTGTGATGATGCGAGTATGTCATTTGGATACGTGTCCTGTCGGGATAGCTACGCAAAACCCTGAACTAAGGAAAAAATTTATGGGGACCCCGGAACATGTGGTCAACTTTATGATGTATATTGCCCAAGAAGTAAGAGAGATATTGGCAGAGTTAGGGTTCAAAAGACTAGAGGATCTAGTAGGAAGGACCGATCTTCTAGAAATTGGTGAAAAAGGAAAAAACCATTGGAAAGCTTCCCAACTAGATTTAACCAAAATAACCTATCAACCCAAAGGCAAAGAACGAATCAAGAAAGTCACACAGAACCATAAAATAGAACAATCGCTTGATATAAAGACTATTCTACCTCGTGTAAAAGACTCAATTAAAACAGGTGATCCAGTGAGTCTTGATTTGCAGATCTCAAATACGAATAGAGTAATAGGGACCATTGTCGGAAGTGAGGTATCTAAAGTATATGGAGAAGTCGGATTGCCAGAAAACACAATTGTTTTAAACTGTACGGGTTCAGCAGGACAAAGTGTAGGAGCGTTTCTTCCTAAAGGAATAACGATAAATATTGACGGGGATGCTAATGATTACGTTGGAAAAGGATTGTCAGGAGGGAAAGTGATTTTGAAAAAACCCTCTAGTGCTGACTTTAATGCAATGGATAATGTTATCGCAGGAAATGTTGCTTTTTATGGTGCAACAGCCGGTGAAGGGTATCTGAATGGCTGTGCCGGAGAACGTTTTGCAGTAAGGAACAGTGGAGCTAGTCTAGTTGTAGAAGGAATAGGCGATCATGGCTGTGAATACATGACAGGAGGGCGCGTGGCTGTTCTTGGTGATATTGGAAAAAATTTCGCTGCGGGTATGTCTGGAGGGATTGCCTACGTCTGGAGCGAGGACCACAAAACGTTTAAGGAACACGTGAACCTTGAACTGGTCGATATCGAACCATTAGAAAGAGAAGAAAACAAAAATGAATTGAAAAAAATGATTGAGAATCATATAAAACACACTGATTCGATCCACGCCAATACTCTTCTATCTAACTGGGGAACTGCAGTGAAACAATTCACTATAGTGATTCCACGCGAGTATAAACAAATAACGACATTTATAGGCGACTATGTGTCACAAGGTTATTCTGAAGAAGAAGCAAAAATGAAAGTATTCATAACAACAAAAGAGAACAGCAGTTAAATGAAAGACAGAATATACTCTGAAATAGATAAGGGAAGGAGAAAAGGATATGGGAAAGAAGACGGGTTTTATGGAATATGACCGTAAAAATATGATAGAGCGAAACCCAGAGGACCGAATAAAAGACTGGGACGAATACAAAGACCGGTTACCGGATGCTCAGGTTCAGTTGCAAGGTGCTCGTTGTATGGACTGTTCCATTCCCTACTGCTCTATGGGTATGTCTATCGAAGGTGAAACTACGGGGTGTCCTGTATATAATCTGATCCCAGAATGGAATGATTTAGTCTATAGAGGACAATGGAAAGAAGCTCTTGAGCGTTTGTTAAAAACAAATAATTTCCCTGAGTTCACTGGTAGAGTATGTCCTGCCCCTTGCGAAGGATCTTGTACAGTGGCTATCTCAAGTGATGCAGTCTCTATAAAGAATATTGAACGAACTATTATCGACAAAGGATTTGAGAATGGTTGGATCAAACCAGTCATACCTGTAAAAAGAACGGGCAAGAAAGTAGCTGTTATTGGATCGGGTCCCGCGGGTTTAGCAGCGGCAGATCAGTTGAACCAGGCAGGGCATAGTGTAACCATATATGAACGTAGTGATCGTGCTGGCGGATTGCTGACATACGGCATTCCAACGATGAAACTAGATAAATCAGTCGTTCAGCGTAGGATTGATTTACTAGAAAAAAGTGGTATTTCTTTTGTCTTAAATACAGAGATCGGGGTAGACATCCTTGCAAAGGATATTGAAAATGAGTTCGACTCTGTCATTATCTGTACAGGTTCTACGAAACCAATTGATTTTCCACTTCCAGGTAGACGGTTAAAAGGTATCCATTTTGCCATGGATTATTTAACGAATGCAACAAAAAAAGTTTTGGATGATTTTCCGGGAAGCCCAGACTTGGATGCAAAAGGAAAAAATGTGATAATCATTGGCAGCGGAGATACTGGTGCAGATTGCGTAGCAACAGCTTTAAGACAAGGAGCAAAAACTGTTCGGCAATTTGCTAGAAGTTTGCAGTTTCCCTTCAAGAGAGAAGAATTGAATGAATGGCCTGCATACCCGAAAGTCTTTACCTTAGAATACGGACACGAAGAAGCAAATGAATTATATGGTAAAGATATCCGGGAGTACCAAATTCATACACTAGACTTTATCGGAACAAACGATGGACATGTAAAAGGGCTTCACACTAAAAGAGCAAAAAAAATACCAGACAAAGCACGCCGAATCTTTGTTTATGAAGACATACCTGATTCAGAAGAGGAATGGGAAGCCGATCTGATCCTGCTTGCTATTGGATTTAATGGTCCTGAGAAAAATGTGTTGAAGTCATTTGGTATAGATATGGAAGAAGATTTAATCAGAGCAGACTATGGAAAATTCAAAACAAGTAAAAATTGTGTGTATGCTGCTGGAGATGCAAGAAGAGGGCAAAGTTTGATTGTATGGGCTATAAATGAAGGACGGGAAGTCGCTTGTGAAGTTGACAGATTTCTGATGGGTAAAACAACCTTACCGTCCGTATTAACTGTATAAGAACTGTGAGAAGAGTCTACCTGTATTTATGATTTCTTATCAAAAACACATAATAATCATTTTTTCAAAAAATACGAACATACCAATAAAGGGGGAATGCAAATGGTTATTTCAAATAACTATGAATATTTATATAAATGAATCATGATTTAAAGATTTTGAAAGTAGACCAATCTATATAAAATAAGATTTGTTTTTATTAAAAAAAGGGGGGATTTAAAATGTCATCAGTCGATACACTTTGGGTTTTAATAGGAACAGTGCTTGTGTTTTTTATGCAGGCAGGATTTGCGTCATTAGAAACAGGTTTGACACAATCAAAGAATTCAGGAAATATTATTATGAAGAATGTGATGGATTTTGTGACCGGGTCATTATTATATTGGTTTATAGGGTTTGGTATTATGTTTGGTCCGAGTATCGGAGGTATTATTGGTAGTCCTGATTTTTTCGTTCAGGGTATTTATGATACAACTATTCCGGGTCCGGTTTTCCTCATGTTTCAAACAGTATTTGCAGCTACGGCGGCAACAATCGTTTCCGGGGCAATGGCTGAGCGAACTAAATTCAGTTCTTATCTTATCTACACTGTAGTCATTTCGGGTCTCATCTACCCTATATCAGGTCACTGGATTTGGGGAGGAGGCTGGCTAGCTGAATTGGGTTTCGTAGATTTTGCCGGTTCAGTGGCTGTGCATATGGTAGGGGGAGTAAGTGCTCTGGTCGGTGCAATAGTCGTAGGTCCCAGATTAGGGAAATTTGATAAAGAAGGGAAAGCAAGAGCGATACCCGGACATAATTTGACTCTAGCTGCACTTGGAGTATTCATATTATGGTTTGCGTGGTTTGGTTTCAATGGGGCTTCAACCTTATCTGCGACTGGCGACGATACATTATCGCTTATCGGCACAATTTTTTTGAATACAAACCTTGCAGCTGTTTCCGGTACTTTGGTAGCGATGACATTAACGTGGGTACGTTTCGGCAAACCCGACGTATCGGTTACTTTGAATGGTACTCTTGCAGGTCTGGTCGGTATCACAGCCGGCTGTGCGGTAGTTAGTCCATTTGGGGCAGTGGCAATCGGAATACTGTCATCAACAGCCATGGTTTATGCTATTGAGTTTGTTGAACAACGGTTAAAAATAGATGATCCAGTCGGTGCTTTTGGAGTACACGGCATTTCAGGAGCATTAGGAACCATTCTAGTGGGTCTTTTTTCAACAGAAGCGGGGTTATTCTATGGTGGAGGTTTCGCATTGTTGGGGGTACAGGCATTTGGTGTCTTTGTTGTTGCATTATGGGTAACTCTCACGATGTTTGCAACATTTAAAATCATTTCAGTTACTGTAGGGTTACGTGTTACTGAAGAAGAAGAAATTTTAGGACTGGATATCAGTGAGCATGGATTGACAAGTAGTTATGGTGACTTTGTGACTGTTCCATTTGAGAAAAGAGAGTTATTACAAAACTTGGCACTTAAAAATGAAAGTCCTGAGCTGGCTTTTGCTGGGTCATCTGCATCTGTTACTGTATCAGAGAAAGAAGAAGATAAACATACTGTCGCCAAAACATCTGTTTCAAAATTAGATAGACAGTCAAAAATGACTAAAGTGGAAATTATCATGAATAAAGAAAAGTTTGAAGATGTTAAGTCTGAATTGAATTCAATTGGAATAACCGGTATGACCGTAACGAAAGTATATGGTTATGGAATACAAAAAGGAAAGACCTCATACTATCGCGGCGTTCAAGTAGAACCGAACTTACTGGAAAAATTAAGAGTTGAGACTGTAGTTAGTGAAGTACCTGTAGAGGAGATCATTTCTACTTTGCGTAAAGTGTTATCTACTGGAAAAGCAGGAGATGGAAAGATTTTTATTCATTCAGTTGAAAATGCCATCAGAATAAGTACTGGTGAAGAGGGAACAGCGGCCCTTCGATATGACAACAAAAAAAGATAGATTCTAAAAAATAAAGAAGAGGCAGCTCTAATAGTATAATTAGAAGCTGTCTTTTCTTCGCAAATCAGTCAAAATATTCTGCTACCTTAAACGTTATTTTAACTTCGATTCATCTTTGAAATTATGTCCATGGTATACGCGGTGCAAGCAACTTAAGAAGTCAGTTAATGGAAACTAAAACAACAAATGACGTTCGTGTACTATTAGACTATTTCAAGGAAGAATATGCGAACTTTACAGAAGAGATTGAACAGTCTCATTCCTTAAATAGTTAATAAAATAGGGAAGTAGGTTTCGTCTGTCTTTATGATGGGACCTACTTTTTTAGCGTGAATAAGACTGGAAATTGACGGAAATTAGCAAGACGTATCGCTAAACAACTCATATAAATTTAGTATAATTCACATGAAGTAAAGCTTATCATGAGGGATTTATTAGCGATATCTTTGTGGAGAAAGGAGAGAGTAAAGTGGATAAAGAAATCAATGGAAAAATAATGGTGAAGACTACTATAAATGAAAATGTAAAAGAAGTATGGGGAAATTGGACGGAGCCGCAACATATCACTAAATGGAATCAGGCATCCGATGACTGGTGCACAACTTTTGTAGAAAATAATTTGACAGCAGGAGGGAAATTTTTATATAGAATGGAAGCGAAAGACAAAAGCGATGGCTTTAATTTTTCTGGGACCTATGACGAGGTAGAAACCTTTAAACGAATTTCGTATACACTGGATGATGGTAGAAAAGTAAACATCGTATTCATATCAAAAGATGATCAAACAGAAATAATCGAAACTTTTGAAGGAGAGAAGATGTATTCCTTCGAACATCAACAGCAGGGCTGGCAGTCTATTTTGGATCATTTTAAAGAATACACAGAAATCACCTCTCGTTAAAAAATGACGTCACACTAGTTGAGTAAAAAAAATGTGCTGATAGTCAAGAGAAGAGGAAATGGAAACGAAAGGTCAAGTTCAGGATATTCAATTTATACGATTGAATGAAGGCAAGGAGTCTTTGATGGCATTAAGAGACTTAAATAAACTTTTTGCTGAGGCATTCAACGAACCGGATACTTATTTAGGTGGAAAGCCTTCGGATGAGTATCTATTATCTTTGCTGTCTAAGAAGCATATCATTGTCTGTGTTGCGACAGTCAATCAAAAAGTGGTTGCGGGTCTTGTGGGGTACGTGATGGAAAAATTCGAGCAAGAGCGAGGTGAGGTATATATCTACGACTTAGCTGTCGAGGAGGACTATCGCAGGAAACAGGTAGCAACAAATATTATTCTTTTTTTGAAAGATGAGGCGGTTATATTTGGTGCGTGGGTAGTATTTATACAAGCGAATCCTGAAGACACGCCTGCTATAAGGCTATATGAATCTCTTGGTATTCGAGAAGAAGTGTTTCATTTTGACATAGCCATTGAATAACAATCTATTTAGTAATCAGCACAAAAAACCTATAGGATAGACAGCGGAATTGTCTGCCCTATAAGTTTTTTGTAGAAATAAATAAAAAAATCAGTAGAAATCCATAAAGCGGAACAAAAAAACTTGAAGATATATTTCGTTAAGAGAATCGAAAGCTTACTGCTATTTTTCTTCGAATAGATCTTACATATTGAAGACAAGTTATACAATCGTTTTAAGTGTGTGTGTTTAAATTAAAATAAATCCTTGATTCTAATACGATCATCATACATTCGGTCGTCACGGACAAAAGAAGTTATTTTATGTATTTCCCAATCTGTTTGATGTATTTCTTTTAGGTGGTTAACGATATCATAAAAACTATAATTTTTATTGGAGTTTACCAGATAGGTATCCGGTTTATATTCCAGCGCGACATTAACAATTGTCTTAGCTGTTTCTCCCAAGAAACTACAAGAAGGATACCATTTCGAACTAGCCTCAATGAATCCATTTTTTTCTTGTTCTTTTACTAAAAAGTCGAACATATCATTCGATCCAGTTCTGGATCCTATTTGCCAGCCCAATCTGGTAATGACTGCATTCGGATTATGTTCTCTCACACTATTCTCAGCGGCAATCTTGTAACGGCCATAGTCTTCTTCTGAATTTGGAACACTTTGAATATCATACGGACCTGTGCCTTTCTCAGAAAAAACCGAAACCGTACTTGTGAATAATAGTTTTACATCCAATTCGTTCGTGGCTTTTGCAATATACTCTACCCATTCCACTGGACCGGTTGCAATATGGAAGAATAAGTCAGGTTGTGTCTCTTTGATAAAATTAAAAACAACGTCCTCACTATCGATGCCTACTTCTTCACGGTTCCAAATCATGACATCAATATTCTGTTTTTTTAATTCCTCATAAATGAAGGGGGCAACTGTTCCGTTCATACCTGTGAGCATTGCTTTCATAATTAAACTCTCCTAATAAATATATTTTTACTGACTTTGACTTATACTTAAATATAATAC